>JBEKXJ010000034.1:0-32291 GCA_049512215.1 Solirubrobacteraceae bacterium | reverse complement strand
CGGTCACGTGCGGGAAGTTCTTCTTCAGCGCGCCAAGCACTTCAGCCTGCGAAAGCCCCGTCTTCTGTGAGACGAACGCGATCAACTTTGGCACTTCGCCCGCGGCCCCTCCCTGGGGAGTCCCGATCGGGTTCGCCATGTCGACGTCCTGCGAGATTATGTTGATGCCGACTCGGTCACCAGCGACGCGCTGCGTGGTAAAGGCCGGCCGTGCGGCGTTCAGAACCTTCTGACCGTCGTCGAGACGCGAAATCAGACCCAGGCCGAGCACCACGGTCACGACCAGAACGCCGACCACGAGCACGACGACCCACTGCAGAACGCCGGACCGGCTCTCGCTTCTGTTTCGCAAAAGAACCTCCCCACCCTGAGCCCGCCGGCAACGCCGGCCAGGAAGTCTCGGCTGCTCACCCTCGTGCCCGTTGTTGGGGGCTTCGGCCGCTCCAAAGAGGGGCCTACGAATCGCAGTATAAGCAAACACCCAAGGCGAGGCTGCAAGCCCCAGAGATATGTATTTAGGCCGGTCGATGGAAGGCGAGGCGATGTGCTACTGGACACCGTCGGCGTCGCGCGATATTCTGGTGACGTCCAAATGACGGATCGGCGTACCGTTTCGATTCGGGGATCGAAGCCGCGAGGAGAGCCAGATGACCAATGAGGCCGAAAACTGGGCCTTGAAGGCGCTCGACCATCACGGTGCCCCATGCCAACGTTGACCGCTACATCCACCGGGTGGACGGTGGGGCTCGTCCTCGGCGTCGTGGCGATCGCGATCGCCACGATCATTGTGATCCTCATCGTGCTGCTCGCGATGAGGATCGCCGGACAGGCCAGGGCCGCCGAGCAGGCAGTCGAGGTGGTGCGCCAGCAGACGGCTGAGCTCAGCGGCATCGCACGGATCAACGACTCGGGCGTGCGAATCCTGCACGCCGCCCGGTCGCTCCGCAAGGTGGCGGTCGGAAAATGACAGTTTCACTCGCCGTCGTGTCCGCACACACGTATTGGGCTATCGCTCTGAGCATCGGCTTCGGCGCGGCCGTGATCGTCGCGATTCTGCTCACCTTGCTGCTGCACTTCGTCGGCAGCATCGAGAAGTCCGTGGAGGGGCTGCTGGGGATCGCCGGCGAGGTCGCTGCAAACACGGCATGCATTCCACAGCTGCAGGCGACGGCGCCGGTGCTTTCACTCATCGTCGAGGAGGCCGTGATCCAGGACGGCTACATGAACGCGCTCACCGACGGGTACGGTGGCGCATGAGCAGCACGCACGTATTGGTCCTGCTGAGCGTCGTCTTGGCGGCGGGTGTCGTGCTCGTGCTGGCCGTCGCGCTGATCGAGGTTCGCATGGGCTTGAAGCGGATCTCGGAGGGTCTTGCGACGCTGGCATCGGCGCTTGAGGGAGTCGAGTCCGAGCACCTGCGTCCGCTCGAGGGCGCGGTGACGGCGATCAACGCGCAGTTCGACATCATCCTCGGTGCGCTGCCCGGGATTGCCCGCAAGGCCGCGATTGTCGCCGAGCGGAGACCGCGATGATCCTCTGGTGGATCGGTGACGTCGTACTGCTCGTCGTGATCCTTCCGGTCGTCGTGTACCTGCTCAGCGGTGTGTTGGGCGCCGCCAAGAGCATCGTCCCCAGCGTGCAAGAGATCGCCAGGGTGGCGGCCGCGGGGTCGAAAGACCTCGACGCCGGCGCGCTGCTGCTGACGACGCAGGATCAGGCAACCAAGACGGTCGCGGAAGTCGCAAACTACGGCGGCTCCCTCGACGTGATCCTCGACGACGCCGGATAGGGGCAACCGTGGCACCAGTGCTTGCATTCGCAGCGGCCGGCGCGTTCATGATCCTCGCCGTCGTGCTGATCGTTGCCGCCCTTGTCTTCTACCTGGTCTCGGTGATCGTGCAGTTGCGCAAGATCACCGCGGGGCTAGACGAGGTCATTTCGGGCGTCGGTGAGATCGTTCAGAAGAGCGCGCCGGTGAACGGCATCGTGACGACGATCAATCAGCAACTCGACGCGGGGGTTGATGCGCTCGAGGGCCTGCTGGTGAAGAAGGCCGGCATGCAAGACGCGGTCGGCCTCGTCGACGGCCTGTACACCGGCGCGGCAGCCGCCGGGTTCAGAAACTTTCCGGACAGCGCCACGATCAAGGCGCCGCGCATCGCCGAGGTCTACACGAGGGGGGCGCTCACGCTCGCGCGGCTCGGTCGGGAGGCGCCCATCGCCGCTGGGAACCCTGCCGGTCCGGTACTGAGGAACATCGAGGCGGGAAGCCTGGCGGCGCGGCAGCTGTACCCGGACCTCCGTCAGACGATGCCCGAGCGCCTGCCGAGGTCTCCCGTCATCGGCACCGACGCACCCGTTCAGTACGAGCAGCGCGAGGACATCGGCTCGCCGCGCAAGCGCCTGCCCGGTCACGCCGCGACGCCGCCGGCGGTCCCCGCGTCCAGTGCCCCTCCAGACTCGACCAGCCATTCGACTCGGGACGAGTGACGAGGGGTGACCGACCACACACGAAGCGCCACCAGCCGGGGAAAGTCCACTGCTACGCTCGGTAGTGCGCACATTTTTCTCCTTGATTGAAACGATGGGAGCACCCGTTGCAGACGCCTGCGGCATTTGAGTACGAGCGCGCGACCAGCGTGCAAGGCGTCATCGCCTCGCTTCAGAAGCTCGGCTCGGAGGCGAGAATCATCGCCGGCGGCCACAGCCTGCTGCCGATGATGAAGCTACGCCTGGCCAATCCGTCGCACCTGATCGATATCAACGACCTGACCGAACTCGCCTACATCCGTGAGCACGGCGGTGAGATCCTGATCGGGGCGCTGACGCGGCACGCGGACTTGTTGGAGTCCGAGCTGCTCGCCGAGCGCTTCCCGCTCTTCCGCGACGCCGAGAGGGTGATCGCCGACCCGATCGTGCGCAACCGCGGCACGATCGGAGGCTCCCTGTGCCAGGCGGACGCAGCCGAGGACCTTTCCGCCGTCTGCTCGGCGGCGAAGGCAAAGGCCGTGATCCGCGGCGTCGGCGGTGAGCGCGTCGTCGGTATGGAGGACTTTCACATCGGCCCGTACATGACCGCGGTGGGTGCCGGTGAGATGCTCACCGAGATTCGGCTTCCGCTGCGTGCGGGCGCTGGCAGCGCGCACGAGAAGGTCGAGCGCCGTGCGGGCGACTGGGCCATCGCCGCTGCGTCCGCGGCGGTGTGGATCGATGGCGGCACGATCACCGACGTTGGCATCGCCCTCAGCGCGGTTGGGCTCACGACAATCCATCTCTCGCGAGCAGAGGAGCTGCTGCGGGGTAAGGCCCCCTCGGATGAGTTGTTTGCCCAGGCGGGCGAGATCGCCTCGGCGGACTGCTCCCCGGGCGCGGACGGCCGGGGGGCGATCGATTACAAGCGTCATCTCGCTGGCGTGCTCACGGTACGCGCCATGCGCCGCGCAACCACGCGCGCTCTGAACCAGGAGGCCTGATCATGCAAGTCTCGATAACGGTCAACGGCGAGCTGGTCTCGCGCGACGTCGAGCCGCGTCAGCTGCTCGTTCACTTCATTCGCGAGACGCCGGGCTTGACCGGCACCCACTGGGGCTGTGATACCTCGAACTGCGGCGCCTGCGTCGTGCTGATGGATGGCAAGCCGATCAAGTCGTGCACGACGCTGGCCGTTATGTGCGAGGGGCACGAGATCCGCACCGTCGAGTCGCTCGAGGTCGACGGGCGTTTGGACCCGGTCCAGATGGGCTTCCACGAGCGGCACGCCCTGCAGTGCGGATTCTGCACCCCGGGGATGGTGATGACGGCCCGCGCTCTGCTTGACGAGAACCCTGACCCAACCGACCTCGAGATCCGTACAGCCATATCAGGCGCCATTTGCCGCTGTACCGGATACAAGAACATCGTCAGCGCGATCGAATGGGCGGCAGAGTACGAAGCCTCTGCAAGACAGGAGGTGTGAGCGTGGCAACCGTCGAGAACCTTCCGAGCGCCAACACCGAGCGGCCGATTGGCTTCGGTCGTCTGAAGCGCAAGGAGGACGCGCGCTTCATCCGCGGCAAGGGCACCTATCTCGATGACATCCGACTGCCGGGGATGGTGTACGGCGCGATACTCCGCAGCCCGTACGCGCACGCGCGGATAGTCTCGATCGACACCTCCAAGGCGCTCGCGCACCCCAACGTCGCCGCGGTCGTCACCGCGAAGGACCTCGAGACGCTCGGTCTGGCGTGGATGCCGACGATTTCCTACGACACCCAGGCCGTGCTCGCGGGCGACAAGGTCCGCTTCCAGGGCCAGGAGGTCGCGTTCGTGATCGCGACCGACGAATACTCGGCGAACGATGCGCTGCAGCTGATCGATGTCGAGTACGACCCGCTGCCGGCGGTCGTCAACGCCCGCAAGGCGCTGGACGCCGACGCGCCGCTGATCCGCGACGACAAGACGGGACAACGCGACAATCTCGCGAGTCCGACCTGGGAGGCCGGCAATGAGGCGGCGACCGACCGCGCGTTCGCGGAGGCCGACACGGTCGTCGTGCGCGACATCATCTACCCGCGCTGTCATCCGGCGCCGCTCGAGACGTGCGGGATGATCGCCGACTTCAACCCGCAGACGGGCCAGCTCGACATCTACAACGGCAACCAGGCGCCGCACGTCCACCGCACGGTCTATGCGCACGTCGCCGGGCTGCCCGAGCACATGATCCGGATCCGCTGCTCGGATATCGGCGGCGGCTTCGGCAACAAGGTCCCGGTGTATCCGGGCTACGTGTGCGCCATCGCTGGCTCGATCGTCGCCGGCGTGCCGGTCAAGTGGGTGGAGAACCGCTCCGAGAACCTGATGTCCACGGGCTTTGCGCGCGACTACGTCATGCACGCCGAGATGTGCGCGAAGGCTGGCAAGATCACCGGCCTGCGGGTCGATGTGATCGCCGACCACGGCGCCTTCGACAGCACGGCGCAGCCGACGAAGTTCCCGGCCGGGTTCTTCCACATCGTGTGCGGCTCCTACGACCTCGAGGCCGCGCACGTCAAGGTCAAGGCGGTATACACAAACAAGGCGCCCGGAGGTGTCGCATACCGATGCTCGTTCCGGATCACGGAGGCTGTATACCTCGTCGAGCGGATGGTGGACGCGCTCGCGCTCGAGATGAAGGACGACCCGATCGAGCTTCGGATGAGCAGCTTTATCGGCCCCGAGCAGTTTCCGTATGAGACCACGACAGGTTGGACCTACGACTCCGGGAACTACGCCAAGACGATGCGTGTGGCGATGGACATCGCAGGCTATGAGGAGCTGCGCCGCGAACAGGCCGAGAAGCGCGCCCGCGGCGAGCTGATGGGCATCGGCGTGTCGTTCTTCACCGAGGGGGTCGGCGCGGGGCCGCGCAAGCACATGGACATCCTCGGGTTCTCCATGAACGACGGCGCCGATCTGCGAGTGCACCCATCCGGCAAGGCGGTTGTCAGCATCAGCGCCCAGACGCAGGGCCAGGGTCACGAGACCACGTTCGCGCAGATCGTCGCCGAGGAGCTCGGCATCCCGCCCGAGGATGTCGACGTCCGGCACGGGGACACGGATAAGTCGCCTTACGGGCTTGGGACCTACGGCAGCCGCTCGACGCCGGTTTCGGGCGCGGCGGTAGCGGTCGTCTCGCGCAAGGTGCGTGACAAGGCGCGCCTGATCGCCGCGACGATGCTCGAGACCAGGCCTGAGGATCTCGCGTGGGAGAAGGGTCGCTGGTATGTCAAGGGCGACCCCGAGAAGGGGGCGCTGATCGAGGACATAGCTGTGCGCGCCTACAGCGGCGAGGCGATGCCAGCCGGGATGGAGGGCGGACTCGACGCGCAGGTGATCTACGACCCACCGAACCTGACCTACCCATACGGCGCCTACATCGCCGTCGTCGACATCGACCCCGACACCGCCCAGGTCACCGTCCGGCGCTTCATCGCGGTCGACGACTGCGGCGTGCGGATCAACCCGATGATCGTCGATGGCCAGATCCACGGCGGACTCGCCGAGGGCATCGGCATCGCGCTGATGGAGGTCATCAGCTTCGATGAGGAGGGCAACTGCCTGAACTCGTCGTTCATGGATTACCTCATCCCCACCGCGCTCGAGTGTCCGGACTTCGAGCTCGGCGAAACGGTCACACCCTGCCCGCATCACCCGCTCGGCGCCAAGGGCGTCGGCGAGTCGCCGAACGTCGGCTCGCCGCCGGCGATCGTAAACGCGATCATCGACGCGCTGCACGAGACCCACGGTGTCGACCACGTCGACATGCCCTGTACGCCGGCGCGTGTATGGGCGGCGATGCAAGGGCGCCCCGAGCCGCCGCAATGATGACCGCCGCTGTGTCGCGGCGAGCCGAGGAGCTCGTCGCGCAGGGCGTCGCGTTTGTGACGGCGACGGTCGTGCGTGCCCAGCACCCGACGAGCGCGCAGGCAGGCAACGTCGCGCTCGTGCTCGGCGATGGCACAATCGAGGGGTTCGTCGGCGGTGTGTGCGCGGAGCACAGCGTTCGTGTGTATTCGCTAAAGGCAATCGAGACCAACGAGACCGTGCTGCTGCGGATCCTCCCCGTCGAGGGCGGCAATGGCGATGGCGCAGCCGAGGCGGCAGACAGCGGTCAGGAGATCTCCAGTGAGCAGGGCGCCGTGACGGTCCAAAACCACTGCCTGTCAGGCGGGGCCATCGAGGTCTTCCTCGAGCCGGTGCTGCCGGCGCCGCGCGCCCTGGTCGTGGGCGACACGCCGATTGCCCGCGCGGTCCGACAGCTCGGCGTTGAGCTCGGACTGGAGGTCGTTGCCGTGCACGACGGCAGCCCCGAACCAGCGGCGGGCGATCTCGGGCTGCTCGTCGCGTCGCATGGGCGCGACGAGCTCCACGCGCTGCGCCGCGGTCTGGAGACGGGCGTGGCGTACGTGGGCCTCGTCGCCAGCCCCAGGCGCGGCAGTGGCGTGATCGCCGAGCTGCGCCGCGACGGAGTATCTGAGGAGCTGCTCGAGCGAATCGACGTGCCCGCGGGCATCGAGATCGGCGCGCTCACGCCCGCCGAGGTCGCCGTGTCGATCCTCGCAAAGCTCGTCGCCGTTCGCCGCGGGAATGGCACCACGGCAGGCGCCCCCGAGGTGGCGCCTGCCCCCGCTGCGGTGAGCAGCTCGACCTCCACGCGACCGGTGATCAGCGTCGACCCGATCTGCGGGATGACTGTCGCCGCCGTTCCCGGGACGCCTTCGGTGGAGCACGACGGGGAGACGATCTACTTCTGCTGCGAGGGTTGCAAGGCAAAGTTCGAGGCGCAGCACGAGCATGCAAGCACCGTCACCTGAGCCCTTCGTGACCGGGCTTGTCCTTGGTGCGGGTTCCTCAACTCGCCTCGGGCAGCCCAAGCAGTTGCTCCCATACCGCGACGGCACGCTGCTCGGCCACGTGCTCGAGGTCGCGCGCTTCTGCCGGTTTGACCAGATCATCGCGGCGCTCGGTGGCGCCGCGGATGAGGTCGGCGCGATCGTGGACCTGACAGGCACTGACGTGGTCGTCAATGACGCCTACGGCTCGGGCTGCTCGTCGTCGATCGCCGCGGCGCTCGGAGCGCTGGACCCGCGCTGCGAAGTCATGGTGCTGATGCTCGGCGATCAACCGGGCGTGAGCGCCGCCACGGTCGCGGCGCTGCGCGCCGGGCGCGGCGACGCGCCCCTGGCCGTGTGCCGCTACGACGACGGACGCGGGCACCCGATCGCCTTCGCGCGCAGCGTCTTTGGCGAGCTCGCGGACCTGCACGGGGACAAGGGCGTCTGGCGGTTGCTCGACCGGCGCGGCGACGAGGTGATCGAGGTGGGAATCGCGGGCCCGATTCCCCGCGATGTCGACACGCCGGAGGACTACCGGGCGGTCCTGGCAGAGACGGGCGCCGGGGTCGCGGCCGGCGTGGACGACCCCGACCAGATCCACGGATGAGCCCGCTAGGGGTCACGGGCGAAGCCGCCGGGGAGGTCGGCCGGCTCGTGCCGGACGTCGAGACGCTGGCGCTGCGCCTCGCCAACTTCGACTACCTCGTGGACGAGGGTCTGGCGACATCGATGTTCCTGAGCGTGCGCCTGCCGCAGCCGCTGCTGCTCGAGGGTGAGGCGGGTGTCGGCAAGACCGAGGCGGCCAAGTCGCTGGCTCTCGTACTGGACACGCCACTGATCCGCCTGCAGTGCTACGAGGGGATCGACGCGGCGGAGGCGCTGTACGAGTGGAACTACCCGCGTCAGTTGCTGAGCATCCGTCTCGCCGACTCCAGCGGCTCGCAGCTTGGCGAGGAGGAGCTGTTCGGTTCGGACTATCTCATCCGCCGCCCCCTGCTGCGCGCGCTCGAGCATCCCGGCCCGCGGCCCGCGGTTCTGCTGATCGACGAGATCGACCGCGCCGACGACGACTTCGAGGCGTTTCTGCTCGAGCTCCTCGCCGAGGCCAGCGTGACGATCCCCGAGATCGGCACCATCCGAGCGACGCACCCGCCGATAATCGTGCTGACCTCCAACCGGACCCGCGACCTGCATGACGCCGTCAAGCGTCGCTGCCTCTATCACTGGATCGCCTACCCGACCCCACAGCGCGAGGTGGAGATCTTGCGCCGCCGCGTCAACGGCTCCTCTCAGACGCTCACGGTGGCGGTCGCGGACGCCGTCTCGCGCATGCGCGAGAGCGACGTGCAGAAGCCGCCCGGCATCGCCGAGGCGATCGACTGGCTCTCAGCGTTGAACCTGCTCGGCGTCGAGCGCCTGGACGCCGCCGCCGTGGATATCACGCTCGGGTCGGTGCTCAAGTACGGCGAGGACCAGGAGGTGATCCGTGCGGCCGGCCTCGAGCTCCTCGTGCGCGCCGATGACTGACGCGGGCATGTCGAACGCGGTGTTCGGGGTTGAAGAGGTCGAGCTCGATCTGCCGCCGCTGGTGGGGGCGCTGAGCCGCCGCCTGCGGGACGCCGGCGTGCCCAACACCCCTGAGCGCGCGGCCGACTTCGCCCAGGCGCTCACGCTCGTGCGGCCGATGAGCCGCCGGCGGCTGTACTGGACCGCCCGCGCCCTGTTCGTGTCCGATTCGGCGCAGGTCAAGGCGTTCGACGCGGTCTTCTTCTCGGTGTTCGGTGCTCCGGTGGACGCCGAGAAGTTCGAGCCCGAAGACATCCAGACAGTCGCCTCGCCCCCGGACGACCGGCCGAAGCCCGAGCATGACAGCGCTGGCGCAGGCGCGGATGCGCCGGACCGGAGCGCCAACGTGTCCTCCTCACCGCCCAGCGAGCGCGATGAGGACTCAGAGCTGAGCGAGGTCGAGGTACCGCTGGCGATGGCCAGCGACGAGGAGCTGCTCGCAAATAAGAGCTTCGACGCGCTCGAGCCGCACGAGCTCGCGCAGCTCTACCGCCTGATGAGCCGGCTCGAGCTCGCAACTCCGCTGCGGCGCACGCGCCGACATGAGAAGGGCCGTCACGGCGCGCGCGTCGACCTGCGCCGTACGCTTCGCGCCAGCATGCGCACGGGCGGCGACCCGATCCGCATCGCGCGTCGACGCCGACGCATCGCGCGTCGGCGGCTCGTGATGCTGTGCGACATCTCTGGTTCGATGGAGCCCTACACGCGTGCCTACCTGCAATTCCTGACCAGTGCAGCCGGCAGCAGCCCAAACGCCGAGGCGTTTGTATTCGCGACTCGGCTGACCCGCCTCACCCGCGCGCTTGCTTCTCGCAACCCGGAGCGCGCGATCCAGCGCGCCGCCGCCGCGGCGCCGGATTGGTCGAGCGGGACGCGCATCGGTGATGCGCTGAAGGCGTTCAACGACCGGCACGGCCGTCGCGGCATGGCCCGCGGCGCCGTGATCGTGATCCTCTCCGACGGCTGGGAGCGAGGCGACCCGATGCTGGTCGGACGCGAGATGGAGCGGCTCGGACGCCTGGCCCACCGGATCGTATGGGTCAACCCGCGGATCAGCGCCAGCGCCTTCTCCGTGCAGGCCGGCGGGATGGTGGCGTCGCTGCCGCACTGTGACGCACTCGTGAGTGGGCACAGCTTCAAGGCCCTGCATGAGGTGGTCGAGGTGATAGGGGCGCAGTCGTGGAGCCACCGGGGTGCGCCGGGAGCGGCCTGGGAGTCACGGGCCGCACTCGAGGCGCAGGGGCCTGAGCCTTGGGCCAGCGCCACCCCGGTCGCGGGCAGCTCCGTCGCGATGCCCAGCGGTCACGGCCCGGCCAGAGGCAACACCACCCCGGGGTGGATCAGCGAGGATGGCGACCGATGATCGAGGAAGTCCGAGCATGAGCGACACGGAGAGAAAGACGTGCATCTATCCGGGATGTGAACGACCCGCGGTGCCGCCACACCTGCTCGGTGGACCGCAACCGTCGTTCTGCGACTCAGACGAGCACAACGCGCTGACCGCCCACCAGGAGCGCAAGCGACTCGCAAGCGCAAGCGAACCTGCACTGGACGCCGGCGAGAGCGACTGATGATCACCGCCCACCAAACGAGGAGGTCCAGCCGTGGCTGACGAGGCCTATCGAGCAGTCTTTCTGCGCGTGCACCCGACCGGCAAGATGGTGCTGAGTTTGACCAGCGAGTCCGACGGCAGGGAGGCTGAGTACGCTCAGATCGTGGCTGAGGAGCTCGGCATCCCGCCACTTGACGTCAAGGTCGTCGCGGCCGACACCAACCGCTTCGGCGTCGGGCACGGCTACAACACGAGCCCCTCCGAAGGCGCGGCGGCGGCGATCGTCAGCGCCAGCGCCAAGATTCGCGACAAGGCGCGACTGCTGGCGGGCATGGCGTTGGAAGCCTCCCCGGAGACCCTCAAATGGTCCAACGGCGCATGGGCTCGCGGTGGCGGCAGCGACCCTTCCGAGGTCAGGACGGTCGAGGACATAGCGCTGTATGCGCACGGCACCGGCGCCCTGCCCCCGGGAGTCGAGGGCGGGCTCGACGCCCAGACCGTCTACCGCGACTGATGGGCGTCTCAATCCACGGCACGCACACGCTCGGGCCCGACAACGGGACTCTCTCGGTAAGGACCGGGCGCAGCGGCGCGGCGGCCAAGGCCGGGCACGACCTCCTGATCGACGTCACCTCCTGGCAGGCAACGCTCGAGGTTGGCGAGGACCCGGCACAGACCAGCATTTCGCTGGACGCCGACGCCGCTTCTCTTCGCGTGCGCGAGGGGACCGGGGGGATGCAGTCGCTGGGGGACGATGACAAGGCCAGTATCCGTGAGACGATCAACGACGAGGTCCTGAAGGGTGAGGGCATCGAGTTCCGCTCGACCGAGGTACAGACCGACGACGACGGTCGTAAGATGAGCGTCCGGGGCGAGCTGAAGCTGGTCGGTAACACCGGCCCGATCGCGTTCGATCTTCGTGTCTCGGCTGACGGCAAGCTCAGCGCCAGCGCTGTCCTCAAGCAGACGGACTGGGGAATCAAGCCCTACTCGACGCTGTTCGGAGCACTGAAGGTCGCCGATGAGGTCGAGGTCGTGCTCGCCACCAGCCCTCTGGCGATCTGATCGCGTGAGCCCTCCCGCTCCACCGGCCGGCGTGGCCGAGAGGCCTCCACCGCCAGAGCTGCTGCCGATCGACGACGCACTGGCCCTGGTCCTCGCGCGCGTCACTGCACTCCCGGCCGAGGTGGTGGCCCTCGAGCACGTTCACGGCCGGTTCCTCGCCGAGGATGTGAGCGCGGCGATCGATCTCCCTCCATTCGCGAGCTCAGCGATGGACGGCTATGCTCTGCGCGCCAGCGACGCGCCCGGACGGTTGGCGCTCGTCGGCGAGTCGGCAGCCGGCATTCCCTACGTCGGCGGACTCGCGCCAGGTCAGGCCATCGTGATCTCCACCGGTGCCGTTGTGCCGGCGCAGGCCGACGCGGTGGTGCCGCTCGAGGACGCCATCCGGGACGGCGAGCAGGTCGTGCTGCGCTCCCCCGTCGCACCGGGAGCGTTTTTGCGTCACCGTGGCAGCGACATCAAGCGCGGCGAGCGGCTCCTTTGCGAGGGCACCCGTTTGACGCCGGCACGGATCGGCGCGGCCGCCGCGGCCGGCGTCGGCATGCTGGCCTGTCGGCAGCAACCCAGCGTCGCCGTGCTGAGCACCGGCAGCGAGCTGCGTCAGCCGGGAGGGCCCCTCGCCGAGGTCGAGATCTTCGACGCAAACGGGCCGATGCTCAAAGCATCGCTCGAGGCGAGCGGCGCGCACGTTGAACAGATCAGGGCGCCCGCAGACACGCGCGAAGCACACCGTGCGGCGCTCGCGCAGGCCCTCAAGCACGATGTGGTCGTCAGCTCCGGAGGCGTGTCGGTCGGCGCCCACGACCTCGTTCGCGGGGTCGGGCGCGAGCTGGGCGTCAGCGAGGTCTTCTGGCGCATAGCCCTGCGCCCGGGAAAGCCACTGTCGTTTGGCGTGCGCGACGCGACGCTCGTCTTTGGGCTGCCCGGGAATCCGGTCTCGAGTCTCGTCTGCTGCGAGCTGTTCGTGCACCCGGCGCTGCTCGCCCTGCAGGGCGCCGCGAGCGTGCGCCCGGCGTGGCGCTCGGGTTCGCTGGGCTCGCCCGTCGAGCGCAACGCCCGGCGCGACCACCTGATACGGGTGCGTCTCAGTGCGTCAGGCGGCTCGGTCACGCTCGCGCCGCTGCGGGGACAGGAGTCCCATCAGATCGCGATCACCGCGCAGGCGGATGGCCTCGCGTGGATTCCGTCGGGCGTGGGAGAGCTGGCCGCCGGCACCGAGGTCCCCTACCTGCCGCTGTAAGTTATTGGCACCCCTGACTCACCCTTCGACAGAGGAGAAACCGCACATGGCTGTAGAGCTGGATCATCCTTTCTCGACAGCGAGGCCGGTCGACGAGAGCTACGCTGCGATTCTCGACCTTGAACGCGTCATACCGTGCGTGGAGGGCGGCACGGTGCTCGAGAGGACCGGACCGGACTCCGTCAGGGCTGAGATCAAGGTCAAGATGGGAGCGATGTCGATGACGTTCACCGGGACTGTCGAGGTCATCGAGCAGGACGCCGCTGTCCACCGTGTGGAGCTGGGCGTCAAGTCCAAAGAGATCGGCGGTCAGGGGCACGCCAATGCGAACGTCGAGTTCGCGCTCAGCGATGGCGGCGGGACGATCCATACCAATGCGCAGATCACCGGCAAGGCCGCATCGATGGGCGAGGGAGTCGTCGTCGGGGTGCTGGACGCGATGATCAAGGATTTCGCGGAGAAGCTCGCCGAGATCTGATGCGCTGCGCCGCGTGGCACCGAAGATGTTTGCGAACCAGAGGCGCGTGAGGCGATGGCGATCATCACGATGAGGCAGATCCGCAAAGGCGAGGTGCCGTTCGACGGCGGGACCGCGATCCAGGAGGACGTCGACAGGCCGGTCTTCCGTGGTAACGGGGCGGACGACTACGTCTGTGTCGAGTGCGGCAACGTCCTCGCGACGGGGATGCAGCAGGTGCAGATGACGAAGAAGGTCCGCGTCCGCTGCGGACGGTGCGCGACGGTCAACGTCGCCGTGACGGACGAGCCCGAAGCTCAGGCCCGCTGAGTCAGGCGCCGAGCCGCGCCAGCAGCGAGGCCCGGTGGCGACGGTACGCGGCTGCCCCGTCGCCATCTACCGCTGCGATCCGAACGAGCGGCGGGTAGCCCATCGATGGCGTGGCGAGATCGCGCAGCGCATCGTGGTAGGCCAGTTCCCGCTGCACCCCGCCGAACCCGAAGCCCTTGGCGGCCAGGCCGCGTTGAAGGCCGTCGCTCCTCGAGCACCAGGCGCGGCACAGCGCCTTGTGCTCGTCGACGTCGAACCCGACAGCCGCATCGACCGGGTAGAGCTCGAGGGCGGCGAGGCGGAATGAGGTGAAGTGCGGTGAACCGTCGACCTCGACGACGGTGCCGGTCGGCGCGTGGAACAAATCGACGGGGAGCAGCAGGTTCTCGCGCGACGCGTAAAGGACCGAAATATCCCCCTTCAAGCGCGCGTAGATCGCGCCCAGCAACTCGAGCGCCGCCGTGACCGGCCGGATGAGTGCCGCATCACGCCGCCCCTTTGCGACGCGCTCGAGCCCTACGTGGCCCTGCTCACACAGCCAGTCGAACGACTGACTGCCGAGCTCGATGCCGTCCTCTGTCGCGGCCTGCGCAAAGGCCCCATGAAGGTCGCCGAGCGCCACCGGACGAATTCTATTCGCCGAGCTGCATGCTGCTTTCCCGAGAGGCGGGCTAATGGTCAGTTGAGCTCGTGCAGGCGTTTGGGCTCTCCTCTTCTTGTAAGCTCATGCCCCCTCATGCGCCGCGGCTGGCTGTAGCCAGCCCGCCGCCGGGCACCGCAGAATCCTGCGCCGAGCCGGCCAGTGGCCAGACGGCGATGTCCTCGGGCGCTAGGTCCAGCCGCAGGGACTGTCCGATCTCAAGGCGCTGGGCTTCGCCGTAGCGCAAGGTGAGCTGCAGGGTCCCCTCCAGGGCGAGCGTCAGCTCGCGCACAGTGCCGAGATCGACGTCGTCGATCAGCTTCGCCGCATAACGCCCGTCCAGCGCCAGGCAGATTCGCTCAGAGCGCACGCACCAGACGACCTGCGTGCCCTCTGCCAAGTCGCTCGTGGGCGCGCGTATCTCGACGCCGTCGCTGAGGATGCGATCGGGTGCGACGGTGACCCCGCGATGGGTGTTGGCGATGCCCAGCAGGGCGGCGATCTGCGGAGAGCCTGGGGCGTGGAAAATCGACTCCCGGGTGCCCGCCTGCAGCACGCGCCCGCCGTCCAGGACGACGATCTCATCGGCCAGCAGGGCGGCCTCCTCGGGATCGTGGGTGACGATCACCGTGCTCAGGCCGACCTCTCTCTGCAGCCGGCGCAGGTCGCGTCGCAGCCGGTCGCGCACCGGGGCGTCAAGCCCGGTGAAGGGCTCGTCGAGCAGAAGCAGGTGTGGCTCGACCGCCAGCGCCCGGGCGATCGCGACTCGCCGCTGCTGGCCGCCTGAGAGCTCGTCGGGATAGCGATCCTCAAGGCCTCCCAGGCCCAGGCGCTCGATCCACCAGGCGGCCAGACCCGGTTGTGCGCGGGGGGCGAAGGTGACCTGGCGCCAGACCGTGCGCCGTGGCATCAACGCCGACTGCTGGGGCACGTAGCCGATACCACGACGCTCGGGCGGTAAATGGTGAAGCGCCTGCGTGCCGGCCTGGATGTGTCCCTCGCCCTGCATCGGCGCCAGCCCGGCGAGCAGGCGCAGGGTCAGCGTCTTACCCGCCCCCGATGGGCCCAGCAGGGCCAGGCGTGGGCTGCGCGCGCGGTGGGCGATGTTCAGCGAGAAGCTACCCAGCTGCTTGGCCAGGGCGAAGTCCAGGGTCGCCGGTGGGCGGGGTGTAAGCGCCACCGGCGCGGGGGTCGATGTGCGACCTCTTCGCAGCCGCGGGGCCGGCAACTGCATGAGCAGCAGGATCGTAAGGGCGGCGAGCAGGGCGGCGGCGATCGGCAGCATCGTGCCCGGCAGACCGGTCTCGTCGAACTGCACGAAGGTGAACACTGGCAGTGAGAAGGGATGGTAGGCGAGGATCACAGTGGCGCCGAACTCGGCGAAGGCGCGCAGCCAGGTCAGCAGGATCCCGGCGCCGATGCCGGGCAGCGCCGCGGGCACGGCCACACGCGCAAAGCGCGCCAGGCGCCCGAACCCAAGCGTGGCTGCCACATCCTCTAAGGCCGGGTCGACCGCGGCGAAGGCCGCACGCGCAACGATGATCAAGAAGGGGGCGGCGACGAAGATCTGGGCGAGGATGATCCCGGTCCGCGTGTCGGTCAGCTTGCCGTCAAACAGACCCCCGAGGATCGTAAAGGGGCCGACCACGTAGAGCAGTAGCACGCCGCTCATCAAGGTTGGCAGGGCCAGCGGCAGGGCCACCAGCGCCAGCATCACCCGTGCCATGACCCCCCGCTTGCGGGCCAGCAGATAGGCCAGCGGCGTGCCCAGCACGGTGATCACCACGGTCGAGATCGCCGCGGTCAACAGCGACGTTAGGAGCGCCGAGCCGAGCCCGGGGGCGGCCGAGGCCCCGCCCGCCAGGCGCACCACGAAGGCGACGATCGGGACCAGCAGGTAGAGGGCGAGCAGCCCGCCCAACCAGGGCAGCGGGCTGCTCGCCCGGGCGCGCATCTGCTAGCCCGCGCCCACGATGCTGCGCAGGCTCACCGGCACGGCCGAGGCTTTGCCGGAGAACGTAGGCTTGATCGGAACTAGCCCGTACTCCTTCTCCACGGCCTTGCGCTTGGGGCTCAGCAAGAAGGCCACGAGCGCTTCCGCCCCGCTGGGGTTTTCGGCGTTGTTGAGGAGCGTGATGGTGTAGTCGGCGTACTTATAGACCGGCGTCAGGGGAACCGTCGGCACGTGTGCCTTCTTTGCCTCGACCAGGTAGAAGAAGCCGGCGTCGAGCTGTCCGGCCTGCAGGCGCGCGAGCATCGAGGTCTCTTCGAAGACCGGGAAGGACTTCAGCGCCTTGGTGAGTGCCGGGTCATGCAGCTTCTTGGCGGCGGCGTCGATCGCTTCGACGGTCAGCTTGCCCTTGGGGTCCGCCTTGGGTTCGGTGCGCCCGACCAGGATGCCATGCTCGGTGATGACCTTATACCAGGGCTTGCCGGCGGCCAGTTGCTTGCCGAACTTGGTCTTCGGGTCATAGCCCAGGACCAGGTTTGAGGAGGTGAAGGTCGAGTACCACGACACCCAGTTTCCGTTGGCCGCTCCTTCCAGTTCCTTGTCGGCCGACGCGGCCGCACTGACGAACACGTCGCCCTGGCGCACCTTGCCCTTGATCGCGGCTGCGTCTTCGTTAGATCCGCCGCCGAAGCCTTCAAACGGGTATCCCGTGGCCGTGGTGAATTCGGGGCCGAAGGACCTTTCCATGATGTCCACCAGCGAGCCGGCGAATATGGCCGCCACCTTGGCAGCCGCTGTGCTGGCCGTCGGCGTGCCCTGCCCAGACGCCGCCGCCACCGGGCTGCCGGCGAGAGCGATCGTCGCTGCGGTTGCGAGGGTCAACGCCCCGCAGCCCCCCGCCATCCATGCAATCCACCCTCTCGATGCGATTTTCTTCACGGCCTGTCCTCTCAATTGACTTGACTTCATCGAGCTGCGGGTGCGGGCACGTCCTTGGTGTGGCCGAGCTTCACTTCGCGCTTCGCTCGATCATCACCGAGGTGGCCTTCACGACCGCGGTCGTCGCGACCCCGGCGGCGAGGCCCAGCTCCTGTACCGAGTCGCGGGTGTTCGCGGCCGTTGTCAGGAACGGGCCCGCCTGCGTCTCCACAAGGGCCATCACCCCGTCGGCCTCGACCGAGCGGACGGTTCCCGCGAAGCGGTTGCGGGCCGGGCCACCCGCGCCGTTTCGGTGGCGCTGCGGCGCGCCCGTCAGGCAACGCACCTCGGCTACAGGGACAAGGCGGCGGTTGCGCTCGTTACGGTGGGTGCGCAGCTTGCCCGCCCGCTCGCATCGGCGCAGCGTGTCCGTACTGACCCCGATGGCCTTGGCGGCTTCCCCGAGCGACAGATCTCGTGGCATCCGCATGAGCATTGCATATGCAATGCTCATATGTGGTTGTCGGCTTTAGCCGCGCATGTGGAGGTCCTTGGAAGACCCGGAGGGTGAAGGGTGCCAGAACTCTGATCTGCTCTGAGCTTCGCTCGCAGGCCGCTTGACGTGCTGCGGATGCCCCCCAGGTCGGGCGCATTCCGACGACGGCGTCAAGCTTTCCTCAAGCTGGGGCCCGCCTGCACCGATGGCTGTGGGAAGGCGTTACGCAAAACCAGCTCCTCCCCGAGCTTCAACTTTTGAGGAAGCCACTATGGCCGTTCAAACGTCAGGCAATCGTCCCGCGGACTCGACCAGCGGAAACACCGAGCGGCAGCAGAGCGACGCGGCCGCACAGAGCGACGCGGCCGCAGTGAGGGGGCTACAAGACGATCAGCGGCGCGCTGATCGTGAGCAGACTCTCGCGGATGCCGAGCAGACGCGGTGTGACAGCGAGCAGACCGCGGCCGATACCGACGAAGCTACGGCCGACAAAGATCGGGCTGCCTCAAACGTGGACCAGCGGTCAAGCGATCGCGACCTCATGGCGGGTGGCGACCATGGCCTGCATAACCTCATGCGCGACGCACGCGACGGCAACGCGGGCGAACGGCGCCAGGCCGTCGCGCTGCGCGCTGGCGCGGCGGCTGATCGCGATGCGAGTGCTCACGGTCGCGATCGGGCGGCAGCTGAGCGCGATGAAGTTGGCGCCGAACGTGATCGTGAGCTGGCGGCGCGCGACATTAAGGTGACAGACGATGCGCGTGGGCAGGTCGCGCGGCGCGGGGCCGAGCACCGTAAGCGTGCCGCCGCTGACCGCGCCGCGGCGGCTGAGGGTCGAGCCATGGCCGCTAATGGTCGGGGTGCCGTAGATCGCGAGCAAGCGAGCGAGAACCGCGGGCGTGCTGCTGTTGATCGCCAGCAAGACCGAGCAGACCGGCTGCAGCACCAGATCTCCCAGCGGTGAAGTGGGCGGAAGTAGAGGACCGGCTGTTCGAGTAAGCCGTGTCGGAGGATGACGCGGCTCGCAATAGCCGCAGGCTGTCGCTACGCAGGCTGTCGCTAACAGGAAGGCTGCCCGGGTCGACGGATCGTTACCACGAGCTGAGGGACGAGCGGAGACGGACGAGCGGAGACCGCCGCGCTAGATGCCTACAAGCTCCCCCGCGCCTGGGCTCGTATCGGAGGGGCACAAGCCATCGCCGCGAGCATGGCTGCCCGAGCGCCGTCAGCGTGGCGGCGTCTTCAACGCCTTCGGCGATTGTCTTCTTGTCGAGCGAGCGAGCGATGTCGACAATCGACTTGACAACCTTCTGGTCGGTGTCGTTGCTAACCATCGCATCGCCAGCGCGCCCCCGTACTCGCCTTCCGTGTCGTACAGCGAACTGGTCGCCATCAGCGTCCAGACCTCGCGGCGGTCCTTGGCGCGAAAGGGAAACCAAGCTGCTCACTGCCGCCCTCTCGGCGAAGTTGGAGGCTGAAAGTCGATCGACGCCGAAGTCTGACTCTTACGCGGAGTCGCGTGATCGGGGTGGCTTCGGACTTCAACCCCCATAGATCGTCACCGGTGTCCCTGGGCCGATGCGGGCGGCCAGCCAGTCGATGCTCGCAGTGTCGAGACGGATGCAGCCGTGCGAGGCGCCGGTACCCAGCGTTCCCCCGAGGTTGTTACGTCCGTGTATCGCGATCTGGCCCGGACCACCTTCGAATTCCTGCAACACGTTCGAGCGGGCGCTGAGAGCCAGCGCAAACGGACCGCCGGCCTCGCCGGCGTGCATCTGCACCACCTCCTCGACGAAGAACTGGCCGGTGGGCGTGGGCGTCGAAGGCTTGCCCACCACCGCTTGAAAGGCCCTCATCATGCGGCCGTCGCGGTAGACCCTCACCCGGCGGCCGGCGAGGTCGACCACGATGCGCCAGGCCGTCACGAGCGGGCGGGTACCCTGCTGGGCGATCCAGCCGGTCGATCCGTCGGGGCGACCGGGCAGCATCACCTGAAGCCACCGTACCCCACCGGGACCGATTGAGCGTGCGATCACAGGCAACGTGGTCTGCTCGCCGGTGATCGGGCGACGAGCGGCGACAAACGCAACCTGGCGAGATCCGGCTCCGGGCGCCCAGTGCGCACCGTGTGCGGTGAGCAGGACCACGAGTTCCTGAGTCGCCTGCACGCGGGCTGGGATGCCCGCGTCAGCGCCGGCTGCGGAGCCGGCCATGACGCCGGCCAGGCACGCCACCGCTAGCACAACGATCAGGCGGCGCGCGAGCCGGTAGGAAGGCAGAACCGCACGCGGCGAGCGAAGCCGAAAGTGAAGTGATGGGATGATCCTCGTGTCCATGGTTCCTGGCGGCCGGGCGACCTCGGCGTCGCCCAGCCTTGCCGAGCCAGCCTTGCCGAGCCTCACTCAGCCAGTGAACGAGCTTCGCTTGTGCGGGAGCGCCGGCCGCGCAGGCGCGTGTTTGCGCGCAGGTTTCTTCTGTTTCCCGTGCTTGCCGATGGTCCTCGACCCGATCGGTGGCAGGGGAGTCGCGCCGGGAGTCGCACCCAAGCCACCGACTCCTCCGCCCGTGGTCGATCCTCCGCCCGTGGTCGATCCTCCGCCCGTGGTCGATTCTCCGCCCGTGGTCGTTTCCGTGCCACCACCGCTGCCGCTGACGCTTGAGGCGCAGTTGGACGTGGTGATGGTGTTGGTGTCCAGGGTCACCGCACCGGTTTGCGCCAGCAGCCTGCCATGGATCGTGGCGCCAGTATTGGCGGTGATGCTCGCCGAGGCCATGACGGTGCCGACGAAGCTCGTTCCCGTCCCCAGCGTTGCGGAGGAGCCGACCTGCCAGAAGACGTTGCACGCCTGCGCGCCGTTGACGAGCAGGACGGTCGTGTTCGAGCTGGTGATCAGCGTGGAGCCGATCTGGAAGATAAACACCGCGTTGGGGTCACCCTGAGCGTCAAGCGTGACGCTTCCCGATGACAGCAGCAACGAGCTGCTGGCGGTACGAACGCCTGGCAAGAAGACCTGACCGGCGAGGTCAGTCCCGGCCGAGCCGTTGCTTGGACGCGAGGCGGCATCATTGTACGCGGTGGTCAAGTCGTTCTTGGCCCCAATCGACACCGCGTCATCGACGTGTGTCTGCCCGAGCACGTGCGGAGCACCGGTCACCGATGAACCGGGGCTCAGGCCCAAGTCACCGAACATCGTGGTGGGGCCGGTGTTGGTGACCGTCGAACCGCCCAACACCGAGAAGCTGGCGGCCGATCCCAGTCCCACGCTCGCGGTGGCGCCTAGGGCGCTGCTCGCGAAGAGCAGGGTGGACAGGCACGCGAGCAGGAGGAGTCCTGCCCGAAACGTCTTGCAGCCGGCCCGAAGGAGAGGACGCCGGCTTACTGCGAGGGAGTCACTCAGAGGCGACTCGTGCGTCTGTGGGACG
The DNA here is from genome assembly GCA_049512215.1 of Solirubrobacteraceae bacterium. GTDB lineage: Bacteria > Actinomycetota > Thermoleophilia > Solirubrobacterales > Solirubrobacteraceae > Palsa-744. The sequence goes on along the minus strand of JBEKXJ010000034.1, from coordinate 11,301 downwards.
CCAATGTTCATGAGCGTCTCCTGACTGCGGCGCAAAGCACCGCGATAGAAGGGGAATGGCTCCCCGGTCTCTTCGGCCTGTTATGTAAACGACACTTCGCCGCCCTGGGCTTAGCCAAGCGCGGGCGACTCAAACACACGTCCAGTCACGCCCAGGCCGGGAGGCACTCGTCCGCGCCGAGGGCGTACGGGGCATGGCGGCTCGGCGCCGTGGCGAGCGCGCCGCCGAACCGAGTTCGTGCCGTGGATCAGACGCGGGCGGGGCGGCGGGCTCACGGCGGGCAGCCTGGTCCGTCTAACCGGTGAGCCCCGCCACTCCGTCGTCGAAGGGCGACGCCACGTAGATGCTCTGCCCGCCCGAGGAGAGCGCGAGCGCGACCGGGCCACTCAGCGGGTCCAGCGCTGTCGGGCTTTCGCTGGCCAGCGTGAGGGTTCCGTCGGTGGGGTTGCGCAGCAGCTCGACCAGGCTGTTGCCGCCCTCGCTGATCACGTAGAGGACGCTGCCGTCCGGCCCGATCGCCAGCTCGGCCGCTCCACGCAGGAAGGGAAGTCCCACCGCGCAGCTCGCGTCGGGCGCCGCCTGCAGGCAGTCCGGCGGCAGGGCAGCCAGCCTCCCGGTGGTGGGATCGCGCCTGAGCACTACCACGGCGCCCGGATCGAATGCGGCCACGTACAGCTCGCGCCCGTCGGGGCTGAGGGCGATCGAGCGGGCACCCGCGAGCTGGGGCACCTTCACGGTGCAGGGCACGTCGCCTGTCGCCGGATTGCCGGAGGAGATGCATCCGCCGGGGCCGTACAGAGGCTTCAAGGCGCCCGTGGAGCGATTGCGCAGGAATCCCCTGACCGCGCCGCTCAGCTCCGAGGCCACATACACGAAGCGCCCGTCTTGGGAGATCGTGATCGCGCTTGCGCCCTCGAGGCCGGCGAGGGCAGGACAGCCGCTTCCGGGCAGGCTCTGCACGCAGCCGCGCGTACCGGGGAGCGGCCGCAGACCACCGCTTACGGGGTTGCGCTGCAGGGTCACGACCGAGTCCGCGCCGGGCTCGAGCCCGTAGGAGACGGCGTACAGGTAGTGCCCGTCCGGGCTGATGGCCAGGGCGGCGACTCCGTTCAGCGCGGGGAGCTGAGCTCCGCATTGCGGCTGCGGGATACCGGCGAGCGGCACGCCGGCGACGCAGCCGAAGTATGGGCCGCGGCCGCTTTGCGCCAGCGGCACGAGCACGCCGTGGCGTCCGCGGACGAACGCGCTCACCGTCGCCGTGTTGGACGCACCGACGTAGACGAAGCGACCGCCAGGGCTGACGGCCAGCGCGTCAGCGCCGCTCAGGGCCCCGTGCGTCGTGGCGCACGGGCTGCCCGCGCTGGAGGCGATGCACGCGCGAGCGGACGGCGACAGCGCGGGGCGCAGCGCTCCGGTGGCGCGGTCGCGCGCCAGCGTTAGGACGCCGCCTTCGCCGGCCACGTACACGTTGCTGCCGTCCGGACTGACGGCCACGGCCTGGGCGCCGGCCAGCCCCACCGCGGCGTCGGGGCAAAGCTGACCGGTGGCCGGCTCGTAGCCCGGGTCGCGCAGACAGCCGCCGGCGCCGGGCACCGCGCGCGGCGCGCCGTAGACGATGAGCGCGGCGGCGGTGCCGGGTCCGAGCAGCAACAGAGCGCCCGCAAGCACCGCGAGCAGCGCGAGCAGGCGCCCGGGTGGCGATCGGCGGGCGAGGGTCCTGGGGGTTCTGGTCAACGCGGGCATGATGGGCGTAGCGGCGGGAATGCTAACCAGACACCGCCGCGGGCCGAGGGTCGCGGAGGTCCGATCCCACTTTTCGACCGATTGCATATCGTTGGTGCGTGGGTACCGGCCGCATTCGCGTTGGTCTGCTGCTGGCGATCCTCGCTGTGGCCGCCGCGCAACTCGTCTCCGCGCTTCCTGGCGCCGCCCAGGGCGCGGCCAACCCCTGCCAGCAGGCACCGACGCCGGGCGACAGCGAGATCACCCTGCTCAGCAGCGGCGTGGAGCGTACGGCCATCCTGCATGTACCGCCGGCCGCCGCCGGTCAGCGGCTGCCGGTGCTCGTCGGCCTGCACGGCGCCGGAGGCAAGTTCTTCCAGTCCTACTCAGGCCTTTCGGTGCTGGCCGACTCCGAGGGCTTCATCGCGGTCTACCCGAACCCCATCGACAAGGAGGACGGCCACACCTTCTGGAACATCAACGACCGCCAAGCCGAAGGCGGTCCCGCCGACGTGCAGTTCATCTCCGACCTGCTCGACTACGTCGAAAGCAACCTGTGCGTGGACACCAGCCGCGTGTACGCGGCGGGGGTGTCCAACGGCGGGGGCATGGCCGCACGCTTGGCCTGCGAACTCAGCTCCCGCTTCGCGGCGATCGCCTCGATCGCCGGAGGGTACGCGAGCCTGCCGCCGTGCCGGCCTACGAACCCGGTCTCGGTCGTAGAGGTGCACGGCACCGGTGATAGCGTGGTGCCCTACAACGGCTCCCCGCCGGACGGGTCGGGCGCGGTGCGTCCGTGGCTGTGGGCCTGGCGCAGGCACGACGGCTGCCACGGCCCGCCGACGACCAGCCGCATCGCGCCGCGGGTCGAGCGCTACGACTGGAGCGACTGCGCCGAGGGCGCGGCGGTCGAGCACATCGAGATCTTCGGCGGCGACCACCAGCTGCCGGGAGGACTGCCGCCCGATTCCGGGCAGACGAGCACCGTCTCGGCCACCTGGCTCGTGTGGAGCTTCCTGCGCCAGCACCACCAGGCCCCGCCGTACAGCGTCGCTCAGGCCAGCCGCCTACACGGGGCTTGAGCCCGGCTGCGGCGGCTCGGCCACCGGGCGGGCTGACGCCATCGGGCGGCAGCCGGGTTCAAAACTGGGCGGACCGATGGCGCCTAATCGAAAGCCGGATCGGGGTCCCCCCGCACATGACGGACGTACCGTTCTCCGCCGATTCCCGCGCCAGCAGAATGCTGCAAGCTGCGGTTGCGACCTCGTCGACTACCTATCCACGGGCCAGCGAGGAGACCGGTCTGGCCGGCTTGCTTAAGCCACCATCACGGCGCGAATGGGCTGGATTACCACGGGCGTGTCCCCGTGGCGGACTCATTGTCTGGCGGTACGTTTCGGCGGGATGAGTTCTGGGACTTCGCCCAGCCGCCATTGGCCCACGACGTAGAGCGCCTTTTCGGGCTTGGCGCCGTCATAGACGAGCGCTTCGTGTCCCGACACGACGATGCGAGTTCCGGGCCTGATCTTCGAGAGACGGACCTTTTCGGCCCAGTGTTCGAAGCGAGACGTGAAGCAGTTCTTGCTCACCGGCTCTAGCTCGTTGCGGAGCTGCTCATCCATGTAGGACTCGCAGATGTCGCCAAAGTCGCTGGAACTCGCATCAATGCCGATAGATCGATACATGGCCCGCACTCCGGCTACGTTCTGAGGGGAGTTTACCCCGCGGCAGCCTGCTATCAGCACCATTGAGCAACAGAGGGTCGCTGTTCCAAAACGTGACACGCGCGAGAGCTTGACAGTCAACCGGCGCCGACCTCGCCACGCTGCCGTCGAAGGACAGGTCTGCCATCTCGAGGTTCGCCGCATGTCGCTCAGCCGGTTCGGGCCCTATCTGCTCGATGAATGCGGTCAGTGCGGCGACCTGTTCCGGTTGGCTGCTCAGGTGAGGATGAGGCTTGCGAGCAGCACCGCCACAGTCTGCGCGGGCCGAGTTGCGGCTTGCTGCTTGCGGGGAAGCATGGACAATGCGTGCCCGTCTATCTGACTGAATCGATGAATGCCACGAGCGCTCGGACGTCGGCGGGCTTGCTCTTCAAATCGAACGTCTCAGTGGCCTGCGCCATCACGTCTCCCGGGTATCCCTGGACCGTGACCGCGTTTGGTTCGACGATGTGCTTGGTCAGGTAGGCGTCATCGGCGGTGAGGGTCTGACCGTCGCTCAGCGTCACTCGGCTGCCGGCCAGTCCCTTCCACGGCGGGCCGCTCATACGCGTGCCGTTAAGCGAGTGGCAGCCTGAGCAGCCGTCCGCTCGGTAGAGCTCTCTACCGCGTGCCACCGGAGAGCCAGCGGCTGGAGATGTGTTTGAGCTGGTTGTCGTCGTGGGGTGCGCGGTGCTGGCGCACCCGCTGGCAAGACATAGCAGCACACCGAGAGCGATCACAGCGATCAGCCTCTGGGCATTCTCCCAGACGCTCTCCTTTACGCGCGACCTGCTCATGTCCCGACCGCCGAGAGCGGCGGCAGGCCAAAGCCGGTGAACACGCTCGCCGCAAGGAGGCTGCCCGCGGCAAGACTGGCCCGTGTCATGCTGCTGGAAAACGAGCAGGCCTTACCAGGCCGAGAGCTTCGATCGTGTCTCACTCGATAGATGGAGTTTGGATGAGCGAGTGACCAGCGCGCCTACCGCTTCTCATGCCACGCCTGGCACCCCGACCTCGACCTGTGGCATTTCCTCGACAGGCGCGCGCTTGGGGGCGGTCGCGAGCTGGGCCACCGGGAACAGCGTGAGCGCAAGCAGGACGAACAGCGGTCCCGAGTTGAAGTCGGTAGCGCCTTCGGCCCAGAACGGACCGCCCATGTCCTGCCCAAACACCCAATAGGCGAGCGAGACTACGATCCCGATCACGAGCGCCGGCCAGCGCAGCGGCGTCCATACGCCGAGGGCGACCGCCACGGAGATGATCGCGAGCACCACGGCGATCGTCGTGCCGTGACCCTGCGTGTGGTTTCCGACCGAGTTCTGGAACTTGGCGAGCCAGTGAGGTGAGGCTTCTGCCATCGCCTTGATCATTTCGTGGGTCGCGCCCTTTGCCCGGTTGACGTTCACCAGCCACAGGCCCGCCGACAGCGCCCACAGCCCCGACCAGAAGTACAGTCCGCCGCGGTCACCGAGCGGCCCTAGGTCGGCCGGGGAGCGCCCCTTCTCCTTGCTCGCGGGCCACACGAGCAGGCCGATGATTGCGTAGAGGATCACCGCCCCGGGCGCGCCCATCAGCGGAGCCGGCAGGGTGTTCGAGGTCAGCCCACCGAAGCCCTCGCCGAACCACCACACGACGAGCGCCCAGCCGAAGGAGACGAGCAGTGCCGGCTTCACCGTCTTCTTGCTGAGGATCAGCCCGAGACCGATCGCGATCTGGATCTCGCCTGAGAGCGTGTTCCACAGCGTGAGGTCGCGTCCGTAGAAGTTGTCGAACGTCTTCATCGGGCCACCGATGAATGACGGCTGGCCGTGCATCGCGGGTTCGAAGACTTCCTTGATCAGGCTGTGCGTGAACATGAAGCTCTTGAACTGGAACAGGCCGTCGAGCAGCCAGACCACGCCGAGCGCGATCTGTATGCCGCGTGTCGTCACGCGGACACGACCGCCGAACGGGGCGCTCTTGAGGGCGCTGGACCGGGCGCTCATGACGATGGCGCGTGCGCCTGTGCGCGCGCTTGCTTACGGACGTTGGACATGACGGCGACTCCTTTGTCGTTCATCGAACCGGCCGAGCGAGACGCCAGCCGGCGTCGTTGACCCGCCCCGCGTCGTGGGGCCTCGCGTGGAGACGCAGACTGCCGAGCGCTCAGCGGCAGCCCGCGAAGGCGAGCGGCGGAGCACGGCCCGCCAAGGCCACCGCGATCAGACGTCCACCGCGCGCCACACTCACCTCTGGACGCAGGGATCCGACGGTTGGCCCCACGGCGCTTGGACGCCGCGGACGGCGGGCACGCAGCCTTGCGATGACGCGCTCCCCCAGATAGGGGCGGGTGAGCATCGCGACCGCAAGCGCGAGCGCCGGGAGCATGGTCAGCACCCCGGTTTGCAGCGAATCGATCGCTCCGATGAGAGCGAGCACGGCGAGCGCGATGAGCACGAGGACCAGTGTCAGGCGCCAGACGACGCGTGCCTGCGGCCCAAAGACAGAGCGGAGGCTGCTCATCGCGCGGCCATATTAGCCTAGTGACGATGCCGTGGTGCGGATGCCGTGGCAGCTCGCATTCGCCAACGGCGCCATCGCGCTCCTCGCGTGGATGCTGAGCCCGCCGCGACCGCTGCCTGAGCTTGCGGCCGAGTCCTTGGCGCGGTGGAGCTCCACGTCAGCTGTCAGGGAGGGCGGGCGTTCAGAAGGGCGTCATCGGTGCAGCAGCACCTTCAGGGCGATGATCGCGGCGCCCATCGCCATCCCCACGCCCAGCTCGAGCGCCAGCTCACTCCGCGTCGCCTGCGAGCGGATGCCGGCCGCGAGCTCGAACGCGATCACGCTGCCCACGGCGCACCACAGCGCTGCGGTGACGGCCGTTTCCTGAGTGGCTCCCGCACCCCAGGCGAGCAGCAGCACGAGCAGCGGGATTGCAGCACCCCTGACGATCGCCCAGTCGTGGATGAGGACGCGCGACAGCGTTCTTGCCGTGAGGCGCTCGTGTTTGGTCAACCGAAGGCCGACAAAGCTCGCGTAAGCGTGCGCGAGCCAGTAGAGGCCCGCGGCGATGATCGCCGAACCCACCGTGTCCGGGTAGGTCTCGTGATGTCCGCTCTCGGCGGCCAGCAACGCCCCGATCGCGATGACTCCGTACACCACCCCGGCTGGGTTCTCCACCGGCACGAGCCAATCGACCGCCTGCCGCGCCCGTGCGCGCGAACCGATGCCTTGGGAGGGTCCAGACACGTCAGAGGTAGAGCGGCTTTCGATAGAGGGAATTATGCCGCACGGATGTCGGAAGCACACACGACAACTGAGACCCCCCAGAGGTTCAGAACGCCTAGATCGGAGTCGGTACCGGCTGGACTAGGTGCTACTAAGCTCGGCACGACGGCCCGGGGAGTCTCGCGGCTGGTTCGCGACCCTGATTTGTGCGTCCGGGGAGCACTCCGTATCGTCCCAACCTATGCCGGCAAAGAAGCTTGTAAAGATTCTCTCGATATCTGGATCGTGAATTGCTCGGCTGCCTGGAGGTCACCCTGAACTAGAGCCCAGGCGGACTCGTGCAGCAGGTGCAGGCAGGTGCTGTAGGGATCCGGCACGATCCGCACGCCAAGCTGCTCCTCAGCGCGGCGGTTGCGCGCCTCGACGGCCTGCTGCATCTGGGTCGCGCACGCGAGCGACTGAGCGGCGCCGTCAAACACCACCATCAGCCCATCACCGAGGCTCTTCACCTCCCGCCCGCCGGTGCGCTCAAGCGCACCGCGCAGCAGCCCAAAGTGCTCTGTGCGCAACTCCTCCGCCGCCTCGGGGCCGATGCGGTCGGCAATCGCGGTCGAACCCACCAGATCGGTCATCAGGACCGCGACCATCTGGGTTGCAGCGTGGCTCATCCGATCATCATCCCCGCAAAGAACGCCAGCCGCAAGCATCCCGGTTGCCAAGCTCCAGCGGTCTTGAAAACCATTTGAGGCCAGCTACTACTAGGAGGCGATCGCACGACGCCGCAAACCCTCAACCAGCCGAACCCTCAACCAGCCTCAGGTCTCCGAACCCTCAACCAGCCTCAGGTCTAGGACCTGACAAGAACCTGGCGCGAAAAACGGCGCTTCGAAGGCGCCCTCAAACCGCCTCGCCGGTCTCCTCGAAACCAGCCCACGTGCGAGCACCTTCAGAAATGGCGAGACCCAGACTCGAACTGGGGACACCACGATTCTCAGGGACGTGGAAGCGGACCAGGAAAGACCGGAAAAGGCCTGCAAATCGGGGGGTCGCTAGGTCGCTGGTCGGGGCCGCGGCACCTCGATACCGTAGTTTGCCGTAGTTGCTCGTGGGTTAAGGACGTGGCGCAGTGGCTACGTCCTTTTCGATCGGCGCCCAGGCTAACCGGCGCTTGGCCCGGCCTCGTCCGCGAGCCTGAACCCGGAATCGAGTTTTCGAACCCTCGGCCGCGACGACCACGTCTGCGACCTCTACGGTGAAGATCACCGACTGCGTCAAGGCGACGAGCCGCCCTAGGCTAGTGACGCTCGCCTGCGGCGATGGCAATACGGTTCTCAGCGGGCTGCGCTGGTCGAGCTTTGGAGGCGCGGGCGCCCGTGCCAAGGGCACGCTCGAGATGAACACATGCACCCCCAACTGCGCGCAGGGCAAGGTAGTCCGCTATCCGGTGACGGTGAAGGCCGCTGCCCCGCGCAGCTGCAAAGGGGGCCTGCGCGTCTACAACAAGCTCACGCTGCAATTCACTGGCCGTGTCCCTTCGTCGAGCAACGGCCTGAAGCGCTGGACGCTCGGCTGCCCCACGTAGAGGCGCTCTCCACTTGCTCCCGCTCGCACCCGCCCCGCGGCAGGTGGCTGGCACCGGTGCGCTGCGGGGCCTGAGTTTTCGAACCCTACGCGCTGGAGGTCTCGGAGAACGCGTTCCAACGTTGGTGCGCGTAGTACGGCGGAATGAAGGCCGACGACGTCAAGCGCTTGAAGGAACTCGACCGGCACGAGAGGCTCATGCGTACCTGGGTCACTCCTCGGCGTCCTGCTCGAGTTGTCTCTGACAGAATGGACAGCCCACTGCGAACGCGACCTCTTCGACCGACGCATGGAGCGCGAGAAGATCCAGCAGGGGCTGCTTGACCGCCAGCAGCGAGTCTCTGGCGCTCGCGACCTCTTCCGCCTGCCTGCAGCTCTGCGCGTCATCGAACAATGCCTGGACGGGGTGCCCGACAGCGTCAATCCGCGATAGGACGGTTGCCGCTGGCTCGGCGGGTAGCTGCGCGATGTTCTGGCCCTCCACGTATACGCTCACATATCTCCCGCGGGTCGACCTGCTCTCGAAGTGTTGGAGATAGAGCCGATGCGGCGTGTCCAGCCGTCCATACCGAGCTCGCTCCACCGTCAACATCGCGAGACGGTCGATCAGCGGACCGACGGCGAACGGCGGCTCCGTGAAGCCGCGCTCACTCGTCGCCTGCTCAAACCATCCCCAAACCGATCCAGGCGCCGACTGCACCCGCTCGACTATCGCCTCCCACTCCTCGAGCGCAGAGCCCAGCTCTGCGAAGTGTGCGAGGAAGGACGTGCGATTGTGCTGCTGGCCACCCTGCGGATCGCCGTAGTCAGCTCTGCCCTCAAGGTCGATCGCGACCCGCAGCAGGTCCGTCTGCGCTTCTAGGTCCTCAAGGTGCTCGGCGTCGACCGGCTTGCCCGCGGCGCTCTCGGCCTCGGCGAGTAGATCCGGCCCTTGTGACCGCGCTGCACGTCGCAAAACTCTGGCGGAGATACGCTGACCTAACACGGTGGATGCTTCCTCTGCGCTCGGCGGCACCAAGGCCTGCGGCGACTGGAGCGCTCTTCTATTTTACACCAAATTCCCATAGGCGAACCCCGATCTCGGCCACGCCGCCGGGCGAACAGCCGAGAGGGACTCGGCCGGCCGATCAAAGCGGGTCACGGCGCGGGGAAGCTCCCCACCTGACCGCCACACAGCGTCAGCATGACACCCCCAACCGCTCAAGAACGCCCGCATAAGCAGAACCGATTCTCTCAAACCACGCGGACAGAGCCCCAAGCATTTCCGGGCCAAGTAACTAGCAACGACGCGTAGGGCGCATAAGCGAGTCGTCACGATGCACGCGGGTACTCGTGCAGCAGCCCCGAGGCGGTCTCGTCTGCGCACGTGTACCAGGGTGGTGTGCGGGAACGCAATCAGCTCACCGGGCGGGTCTGGCGGCGCAAGGCCGAGCGCTTGGTGCGGGCGCTGGCGATTGTAGTGATCGTGATCGAGAAAGCACGGCAAGCAGCGCCCGATCGTGCGTCCGGTAGCGGACACGCCGGTCCTGGCGTCTCAGCACCCTGAGCTCGTGGCGCAGCACGAGGATCTCAACCTCCTTGCGCTCGCGCGAGCGGCCGAGCAGGACGAGCAGCTCGGAGAGCCTGCCAGGCACCAAGAACAGCAACGAGAGCATGTGTCACCTCCAGTCGACGGCAACGGACGCATCAAGCTAGTGCGCGGGCTGATCGCCGCCGCGTCTGCGCGGCCATCACTTACGAGACGCCTGCGTGCGGGAGTCGTTTATGCACCCTACGGGGTTCCGGTCGCGTGGTATCCCCGGACCGCTGTCAGCCGGAGAGACAGACCCGGCCGGCTCACCGCGGGCCGGGTCTGTCTCAGCCAACGGCTGGCTGCCGACTGATGCCGGCTACTAGATGCCTTGGCCGTAGTTGCTGCAGGTCGCTTTGAACGATTCGTTCGGGCTCGAGCTGAGCTGGTTGACCACGTTCTGCAGCGACGGCGAGTCGTCGAACATGCCGATGTGCGCGACCGGGTCTTCCGGACACTGATTCTGGATGGTGATGTTGACGACGTTCGACCCTGTCAGGAACGCGTTGGTGTACGGCGTGACGACCTCGTCATGCTTGGTCTCGATCACCACGTAGCGCACCCCCGACACAACCGGTTCCCCGGAGCCGAACAGCTTCTTGATAAACGCGGAGCCCTCCTGCTGTTCCGGAAGCGAGGGCGCACCGAGGAATTCGAGCAGGCCCGAAATTATTTCGTCTGCGAACGGGAACACTTCGACCATCTTCGTCAGCCCGTCGAGCGTCGTGCCGTGATTGCTCGGGGCGAGCGCGATCAGCTCGTTCACCTTGGAGGCGCCGCCGAGATCCTTGATGTAGTAGTTGGGCATCATGCCGCCCTGGGAGTGACCGACCAGGTCGACCTTCGACGCTTTGGTTTTGGAGAGCACCTTGTTGACGAACGACGAGAGTTCTTCGGCCGCCTTTTCGATGTGGCCGAGCCCGTCGATGCGAGGCCCGATCAGAGGCCAGACTTCCAGCGAAGCCAACGTCGCACCGTAGTTGAAGGCGTACACGCAGTAGCCTTCGTTGGCGAGCAGCGGCGCGAGCGTAACCCAGTTGGATCCCTCGTCCGCAAGCGTCGCGTGCACGAGCACCACCGGATACGGATGTGCCGAGCTCGGTTTGCAGTTGTTGTTTGCGCCCTCCACCGTTTCCGGTTGCCACGTCTCATTCCAGATGGCATCCCCCAGCGCGGTGCTGCCATACGGAACCGAGTACTTCGCGCTCGCCGTCGCCGTCGCCGGCGCCACGACCGCCATCAGCACAGCGACTACCGCAGCGAACATGATGGCCTTGACCTTCAGCATCGGATCCCCTCTCCGTTTGGTTGTCCCCATCCCTTCGGCTGCTCGAAGGACCCTCAACGGGCGATTCGCAGCCGCATTCCCTGTTGAAACGCTCGCATCATAGGGCAACGTTGCAATGATGGTGGACGGGGCATGGCGAGCGGCGGGATGAGCGCTCCCGCAACGCCGGTGGAAGCGGGCGCAAGTCCGATCGTCGGTGATGGTGTTCATCGCGGCGGGGGCGGCGCCCC
>JBEKXJ010000033.1:0-33870 GCA_049512215.1 Solirubrobacteraceae bacterium | reverse complement strand
GTGGGCTCCCCCGTCGCGCCGCCGGCGCTCATCGATCCTGGCGCCGTCGCGCCCGCCCCTCGCGGCGAGGGAGCTGCACGACGTCCGCCATCTCCGCCCCCTCCGCCGGGGCTCGGCCGGGCTCAGGTCGGGCGGGCGGGGAGCCCGTCAAAGCTCCGAAGAGGCCTGCCTGTCCTCCCAGCGCCCTACCGATCCGCCGGACGCCCTCGCGGATGTCCTGCTCGGGGACGCCCGCGAAGTTCAGGCGTATCGAGGAGATGCCGCGGTGCCCATCGACGTACGCGGCGCGACCGGGGACGAACGCCACCCCCTGGCTGCGTGCGAGCAGGTCGGTCGTGTCGACGTCGCCGTCGAGCGTTGCCCAGATGAACAGCCCCCCCTGGGGCGTGGTCCACCTCGCCCTGCCCCCGAGATGCTCCTGCAGTGCCTCGAGCATCACATCGCGCCTGCGCTTGTAGAGGGCCTTGAGCGTCTCCAGGTAGTCGCTCCAGCCGCACTCCTTGAAGTAGGCGGCGACGAAGAGCTGGGTCATCGGCGAGGAGCACAGGTCGGCGCCCTGCTTCCCGAGGTTCAGCTTCTCGAGCACGGCCCGCGGCGCGACCGCCCAGCCCAGCCGCAACCCCGGCGAGAGGATCTTCGAGAAGGTGCCCAGGTAGATGACGAGGTCCGAGATCCCTCCCCGCCCAACCGCCTCCGCGTCGAGGGCGTAGAGGGTCGGCAGCGGCTCGCCCTCGTAACGCAGCAGGCCGTAGGGGTTGTCCTCGAGCACGAGCAGCTCACGCTCACGCGCCACCTCAACGAGCCGCCGGCGGCGCGCGAGCGACATCGTGACCCCGGCCGGGTTGTGGAAGTTGGGGATCGTGTAGATGAACTTGGGCCGTCGCCCCTCCTGCGCCAGGCGGTCGAGCGTGCGCTCGAGCTCGTCGATCGGCATCCCCTCGCCGTCCATCTCGATCTGCTCCACGACCGCCTGATAGGCGCTGAACGTCGGCACCGCGCCCGGATAGGTCGGCGCCTCGGCGACGATCACGTCGCCGGGGTCGATCAGCGTCTTGCAAACGAGGTCGATCACCTGCTGGCCACCCGTCGTGACGATCACGTCGCCGGGGTCGACGGCCGTACCCTCGGCCGCCATCACCTCGAGGATGCACTCGACCGTGCAGGACAACCCTTCTGTCGGGCCGTACTGCAGCGCCCGCGCGGTCGACTCCCCGGCGACCTGCGTCATCAGCTTGGCGTAGAGCTCGGGAGCGAACGTCGTCGTGTCCGGCAGCCCCCCGGCCAGGGAGATCACATCCGGGCGCTCGGTCAGAGCCATCATCTCCCGCATCGCAGAGCTTTTCATCCCGCGCGTGCGCGCGGCGAACAGAGCCTCGTAGCGCGCGAGCTCGTGGGCTGTCGCGCGGGTTCCCCGCCCATCGCCCGTTCCGCTGGTCGATCGCACCATTTCGCTTGAGCCTCTATTCGCCGCCGCGCCCGATGAACCTCGCGTCGCGAAGCTCTGGCCGCCGGACCCGGTCGTCTATCGTCCTGGCCCCATCCCCCGCACGGTAGCGCACCCACTTTTCAGGCTCCCCTAGATGAACGGCACCTTCTATTACATCGGTCTCGGTGGAGGGCTCGCGGCCGCCTGCGGCCTGCGCCCCTTTCTGCCGCTCCTGCTGGCGGGCGCGCTCGCTTCAGACGGCGCCCTCGGCGTCGGCTTCGGCCACGGCGGCTACCGCTTCCTGCAGTCGGGCTGGTGGCTGCTCGCGGTCGCGGTCGTGTTTGCTCTCGCCTACGCGCTGCAGCTGCGCGGTCTCTCGCCCACTACGCCCACGATCGACCCGGACGCGCGCGCGTCCGGCAACGAGCCTCTCGTCGCGTCGCTCGCGGGCCTGGGGGTCGGGGCGGGCGCGCTTCTGTTCGCCGGCACGCTTGCAGCCCACGGCGACGCCTCCTGGCCCGGCCTGATCGGCGGGCTGCTCTTCGCCGGCATCGCCCAGCTCGCGTCCGGGCCGCTGATCGCCCGGGCCCGCTTGCGTCTGGCGGATCGTGCCGCGCGCGAGGCGCTCAGCATCTACCTCGACGCCGCCGCCCTGCTGCTCGCGGGGCTCGTCGCTCTCCTGCACCCGCTCGGCTATATCGTGATCGCGCTGCTGGGGTGGTTCGCCTGGCGGGTGCGTGGCCGGGCGGGCGAGAAGTACGCCGGCCTGCGCATACTGCGCCGCTAGGTGCCTGCGACGGTGAGCCCGACGCCGCCCAAGCTGGTCCTCTGCGTGATCGACGCGATGGCGCCGGCGATGCTCGAGCGGGCGGTTGCCTCCGGCGCGGCGCCCGTCCTCGCGCGGCTGATGGAGAGCGGGCGCTATGTGCCCGACTGCGTCGCCGCGTTCCCTTCTGTGACGCCCGTGTGCGCGGCCTCGATCGTCACGGGCGTGGCCCAGGACGCGCATCGGATTCCCGCGATGAACTGGTTTGACCGCAGCGAGGAACGTTACGTCGAATACGGCTCGAGCTTCCGCGCCTCCCAGCGCTTCGGCATCGCCAGGCAGCTGACCGACACCGTCTACAACATGAACCGCGCTCATCTCTCCGCCCAGACGCCGACCGTTTTCGAGACGCTCGACGACTCAGACGTCCGTACGGCGGGGACGACATATCTGATGTACCGCGGCCGCCACCGCCACGAGCCTCAGCGCGACACAGCGCTGACACGCGTCGCCTCGACACTCATACGCCATCCCGTGATGGGTCCGCGCGAGCTCTTCTACGCCGACATCTTCGCCTCGCGCACGACGCCCTGCCGCTCAGGGCTCGGCATGCCCGGCGTGCGCGACCGGCACTCCGGCTGCGTCTCGGCCTACATGGTCGAACGCGACCTGTTCGACTTCCTGCTCCTCTCGCTCCCGGACAACGACTGGTACTCGCACAAGAACGGCCCCGAGGCGCAGCTTCAGTCGCTCGCCCAGGCCGATCTGCAGCTCGCGCGTGTGATGAACGCCGGCGGCGGCATCGATGAGTTCCTGGAGCAGTACGCCGTGATCGCGATGGCCGACCACTCACAGGCTGCCGTGACGGGGACGATCGATCTGCAGGATGCGCTCGCCGAGCTCGGTGTCCTCGGCCCCGGCCGCTCGCAGGAGAGCTCGCGCTACTGGAATGAGCCGAGGATCGCGGTCTGCCCCTCCCAGCGCGCCGCCATGGTCTACGCGCTCCACGAGAGCGAGCGCGACGGGATGCGCGCCTCGGTGGCGGCCCGCGCGCTCGCCATGGAAGGCGTCGACCTCGTGATGTGGCTGGAGCGCGACGCCCACGACGCCCCTCGTGAGGCGGTCATCGCCAGCCCCGCTCATGGTGAGTTGCGCTTCGCTCCCGGCGGCTCGCTCCAGGATCCGCGCGGGGTGTCCTGGAGTCTCGAAGGGGCACTCGCCGCGATCGCGGGAACGGTTCACGACGGACGCCTGCTCACCCCGGACTATCCTGACGCCCTCGCCCGCGTCTGGTCAGCCCTGACCTGCGCCACCTCCGGCGAGGTCCTCCTGTCCGCCGCAGCCGGCCGTGAGTTCATCGACTGGGGAGGCCAGGCCCACGTCGGCGGGGGCAGCCACGGCTCGCTTCACGCCTCGGACTCGCTCGGCGCGCTCGTCCTGCACGGCGTCGAGCTCGACGAGCACGAACCCGGCCAGTGGGCGATCCGCGATGTCGCGCCGCTCGTCCTGAGCCACTTCGAGCGGCAAGGCTTCTGAGCGGCTCCTGGACTCCTTCCAGGCCATGAAAACCCTTACCCTCGCGGGAATGAGCAGGTTGTTAGCACTCATCGCCGCCGCCGCGGCCTGCTCCTTCCCGGCCGCAGCAAGCGCCTCACCCGCCCCGCCTGCCACACCCGCGACGATCACCACCACCACCGCGGCCAGCCCGGAAGCGCCGATCCCGGTCGCGCCCTCGAACATCCCCCCGGCCGGGCGCAGGCTGTCCGCGAACGCGGTCCTTCAGATCGCGAACGCGCTTCCGAAGATGCGAGCCGTCCGCGCGAAATACCCGGGCTCCTATGGCGGCGCCTATCTGAAGGGGCCCATCCACTGGCAGGTCAGCTATTTCTCGCGCAACGGCAAGAAGGAGATCGGCCAGGTCATCATCGACGACCTCTCCGGACGGGTGCTCGAACAGTGGACCGGCTTCCAGGTGGCCTGGACGATGGCGCGCGGCTATCCCGGGGCCTTCGGCAGGCACGTCAACGCGCTCTACATCTGGCTGCCCCTCTGCGTGCTGTTCATCGGTCCCTTCCTGAACTTCCGCCGGCCCTTCTCGATGCTCCATCTGGACCTGCTCGTGCTGCTCTCCTTCTCGATCTCGCTCGCCTTCTTCAACCACACTCACATCTACGCTTCGGTCCCGCTCGTCTACCCGCCGCTGCTGTACCTGCTCGCGCGCATGCTCGCGCTGATGCGCGGAAGATCCCGGCCAGAGCCGCTTCGCCTGCTCGTCCCGGTGCCATGGCTGGCGGTCGGCGTGGTGTTCCTGATCGGCTTCCGCATCGCCCTGAACGTCACCGACTCGAACGTGATCGACGTCGGCTACGCGGGCGTGATCGGCGCCGAGCGCATCGTTCACTCCGAGCCCCTCTACGGCTCCTTCCCCACTGATAACGAACACGGCGACACCTACGGCCCGGTCAGCTATGAGGCCTACATCCCCTTCGAGCAGATCTTCGGCTGGAGCGGCAAGTGGGACGACCTGCCCGCCTCCCACGCCGCCGCGATCTTCTTCGACCTGCTCGCGGTCGCGCTCCTGTTCCTGCTCGGCCGGCGCATGCGCGGCCCGACGCTGGGCGTCGCCCTCGCCTACGCGTGGGTCTCCTACCCGTTCACGCTCTTCGCCCTCGAGAGCAACTCCAACGACACGCTCGTCGCGGTGCTCACGCTCGCGGCGCTCCTCGCCGCGAGCTACCGGGCGAAGGCCGGCGCGGCCGCCCGGGGCGCGTTCACGGCGCTGGCGGGCCTGACCAAGTTCGCTCCGCTCGCGCTCGCCCCGCTGCTTGCCACCCAGGACTTCCTGACAGAGGCCTCTGGTCGGGCGGGCGCGGAGGCCGAGCCCCTGCGCCGCCTGCGGCTCGCGCGCAGCGGCGCGATCAGGTTCGCGCTCTTCCTGCTCGCCTTCCTGCTCACGGCCGCGCTCGTCTCGATCCCGGCGCTGAGCCACGACTCGCTGCACACGATCTACGAGCGGACGATCGCCTACCAGGACAACCGCAACTCGCCGTTCTCGGTGTGGGGGCTCTACGGCGGACTCGGCAAATACCAACTCCTGGTCCAGCTCGCCGCCGTGGCGCTCGCGCTCCTGCTACCCCTCGTGCCCCGGCGCGCGGATCTCGTCGGGCTTGGGGGCGCGTGCGCGGCCGTGATCCTCGCGGTGCAGCTTGGGATCGACCACTGGTTCTACCTCTACATCCCCTGGTTCTTCCCGCTCGTGATGCTCGCGCTACTCGGGCGCTTCACGGGCTCTGCGCGCCCGCGGCCGCAGGCCGCGGCATCAGAACCTGCTCTATCGAGTCGGCCCGCAGCCGCTCTGAGCAGCTGATCAGCACCCCCATCAGCCAGGGGTCCTCCTCGGAGGTTTCAAAGCGCACGGGCATGTGCGTGAGCAGCGCCTCGATCGCCTGCTCGCGCTTGACGCCGATGACCCCACCGCGCGGGCCGGTCATGCCGACATCGGTGATGTAGGCCGTCCCCCCCGGCAGGACCCGTGCGTCGGCGGTCGGCACGTGCGTGTGGGTCCCGACCACCGCGGTCACCCGCCCGTCGAGGTGCCAGCCCATCGCGACCTTCTCGGAGGTCGCCTCGGCGTGCATGTCGACGAGGACGTGGTCGACCTCGCCGAGCTCCGCCAGGGCCACCTCGATCTCCGAGAAGGCGGCACGGCCCGCCCGCAGGTAGAGGTTTCCGGAGAGGTTCACCACCCCCAGGCGGATCCCGTCCCGCTGGACGACGCAGACGCCGTGACCCGGCTGGCTGCGCAGGAAGTTCGCCGGACGCACGATCCGTGTCTGGGCGTCCAGGTACGGATAGATCTCCTTGCGGTGGTAGGTGTGATTTCCCAGCGTGATCGCGTCGACTCCCGCCGCGATCATCTGGTCGGCGATCTTGGCGGTGATGCCCAGCCCGCCGGCCGCGTTCTCCCCGTTGACGACGACGAAGGTTGGCGCGTAGCGCTCGCGCAGCACCGGCAGGCTGTCGAGCAGCGTGCGCCGGCCGAGCCCCCCGACGATGTCGCCCACGAAAAGGATGCGCACCTCGCCGGGGTCACCGGCACTCGCAGCACTGGCGGCACTCGCAGCACTCGCAGCACTGGCGGCGCTCGCCACGCGCGCGCCTGTCAGCTTTGGGGCCGCCTCGGACTCAGCCATACTCTGCCGATGGTGGCAGGCAAGTGAGCGGCGTCGCCGAGGACGCTCCGAAGGCAGCCCCGCCGGGCCGGGAGGAGCGAGTCCTGGCGGACTCCGCCGAGCGGCCGCAGGGCGAGCGGGCAGAGGGCGCCAGCCCGCCCCAGCCGCCGCGCGCGCTTGTCCCCCGCTGGGTCCAGCTGGTGATGCTGCCGATCGCGGTCCTCGCGCTCTGGGCCATCGCGAAAGCGGCCGGGAAAGTGCTCTTGATCTTCATCGTGGCGGCGGTCATCGCGCTGATCCTCAACCCGGCTGTCGCGTTCCTCCAACGCCGGCGGTTACCCCGAGGGCTGGCGGTGCTGACGGTATATCTCGCATTCTTCCTCGCGCTAACCGGGGTTGGGCTGCTCCTCGCCAACCCTATCTCCAATCAAGTCGAATCGTTCAGCCGCACCGTGCCGCACCTGACCAGACAAGCCAACAAGACGATCGCCCACCTGCAGACCACGCTCAACAACGACGGCATCCACGTGCACTTCATCAAGCAGGGTGAGACCGCGCTGCAGACGCTCGGAGACAAGGTGGTCAAAGGATCAAGCTCGATCGCGTCCTTCGGCGGAGGCCTGTTGAGCGAAGCGGTCAGCGCCGGCTTCGACGTGCTGCTCGTGCTCGTGCTCTCGGTCTACATGCTCCTCTACGGACAGCGCATCGGCCGGCTGATCCGCAGGTGGATGCCCGACGGCGACGGAAGCCCCGCCGATGACTATCCGAAGCTCGTCCAGAGCGCGGTCGCGCGCTACATGGGCGGTCAGCTGCTGTTCAGCCTGGTCATGGGGCTCACCACGGGGGTCGCCCTCTACGTCTTCGGGGTGCTCGGGATCTTCCCCGACGGACGCAGATACGCGATCGTCTTCGCCGTCCTCTATGGAGTGATGGAGCTTGTCCCCTACGTCGGCCCGATCCTCGGCGCGCTGCCGGCGCTGCTCGTCGCGCTATTCACCGAACCCATCTCGGCGGTGTGGGTCGCGCTGCTGTTCGTCGGCCTGCAGCAGGTCGAGGGCCACGTGGTGGCGCCCCAGATCTTCGGTCACACGCTGCGGATCAACCCGCTCCTGGTGATCTTCGCACTGCTGCTCGGGTTGCAGCTCCACGGGATCGTGGGTGCTCTGGTCGCGCTGCCGATCCTCTCGATCCTGCGCGAGACCGCCGTCTACCTCAACCGGCATCTGGTCTTCGAGTCGTGGGACCGCAGCCCTCGCGGCCTGCTTTGAGCGCCACGATCGGCGTTCGGGGGCTCACCAAGCGCTACGGAGAGCTCGAGGCGTTGCGAGACGTCAGCTTCGATGCCCGGGCCGGCGAGCTCGTGGCCGTGATCGGGCCCAACGGAGCGGGCAAGACGACGCTGCTCTCGATCCTCGCGGGCGTCCAGCGGGCGAGCGCCGGCAGCGTCCATCCGGGCCCGAGGGAGGTCGGCTGGGCGCCCCAGCAGCCGGCGCTCTACTCGAAGCTGTCAGTCGCGGAGAACCTCGCGCTCTTCGCCCATCTGGAGGGGGTCGCAGAGCCCGAGCAGATGGTCGAGCGGATGCTCGCCCAGACGGGCCTCTCAGAGCGCCGCGACGACCGCGTCGAGGGCCTCTCGGGCGGTAACCGCCAGCGGGTCAACGTCGCGCTCGGGCTGATCGCCGAACCGCCGGTGCTCGCCCTGGACGAGCCCTCGGCCTCGCTCGATCCCGAGCAGCGAGAGCGGCTTTGGACGTTCATCTGCGGGCTCGCCGAGGGCGGGACGACCGTCGTCTTCTCGACCCACAACGTCGCCGAGGCCCAGCGCTATGCCGATCGCGTGATCGTGCTCGACGAGGGCCGGCTGCTGTTCGACGACGAGCCGCAGGCCCTGATCCGAGAGGCAGGTGCAGGCGAGGGCTCAGAGCTCGAGACCGCGCTCGTGAGCTTCCTGCGCGAGCGGCCTCGCCGATGAGATGGCTGCTGGGCAAGGACCTGCTGATCCTGCGCCGCTCGCGGCTGCTCGTGGCGCTGCTGATCCTCTACCCCGTGGCGATCGCGCTGCTGATCGGGTTCGCGATCTCGCGCGCGCCCACGCGCCCGCGCGTAGCCATCGTCGATGAGACCCCCCCCGGGGAGACCGTCAGGGTCGGCAGCCGGCGCGTCGAAGTGAGCCGCTACGCCCAGCAGCTCTTCAGCCAGGTCCAGTCCTCGAGCGTCCCCACGCGAGCGCGTGCTGTCGAAGAGGTCAAGGCGGGCACCGTCCTCGCCGCGGTCGTGATCCCGCCGGACATCGTCGCGAAGGTCTCCTCCGGCATCGGTCAGGCGCAGCTCGAAGTCCTCTACAACGGGGACGCGCTCGAGCAGGCGCTCGTACGCTCGACGCTCGACTCGGCGCTTGCGCAGGCGAACCTAGGCTTCTCCGAACAGATAGAGCAGGCCGCCGCCCAGACGATCGACCTGCTGCTCGAAGGCGGCAACTTCAGCATCCTCGGCGTGCCGGAGAAGCTGATCGGGCTCAGCCAGATACGGCCGGCGCTGCACGCCATCATTGCCCGAACGCCGCGCGGTCCAGACCGTTCAGAGCTCGAACGCATCGCGAGCTTCGCCGGCTTCGCCGCGCAGAACCTGTCGCTGAGCAAGAACGTGCTCTCGACGATCAGCCAGCCGATCAAGGTGCGAAGCACCCTGATCCACGGCCGGCGCACCCCGCTGAACACCTTCGCCGTGGTCGTCGCGGTGACGGTGTCGCTGATGTTCCTCGCCGTCCTGCTCGCCGCCGGTGGGGTGGCGCTGGAGCGCGAAGAGCACGCGCTCGCGCGTCTGGTCCGTGGACTCGTCTCGCCCTTGGAATTGCTCGCCGAGAAGGGCCTGCTCGCCGCGGGCTGCGCCTTCGCGGTCGCCTTCGCGATGCTCGCCGGCGTCGGCGCCTTCGTCACGCTCGACTGGAGTGGCGTATGGCGCTGGCTGTTGGCGCTGCTCTTCGGCTCGATCGCCTTCGGCGCCCTCGGGGTGGCGATCGGCGCGCTCGCGCGCGAGGTTCGGGCGGCCTCGCTCCTTGCCTTCCTGCTGTCGCTGCCGCTCGCCTTCCTGGCGCTCGTGCCCGCCGGCTCGGTAGCGGGGGGCTTCTACGACGTGATCGGGGCCGTCTCGTTCGTCTTTCCCTTCAAGGCGGCCCTGCAGGCGCTTGACTCGGCCGTGAACGGCGCTTCTCCGTCGCTGGGGGTCTCCCTCGCCCACCTCGCGGGCCTCACGCTGCTGTTCGGGGCCCTCGCCGGGATCGGGTTGCGGCGGGTCGAGTAAGCCCCGGCCGCGCTCGTCGTCTCCCTCGCGCTGCGGGCCCCCGGGAGCGCGCGGCCCGCGCCCGCGGCGCCCCTGGTGCATCCCTCACCGGGAAGGCTCTACCCTGAGCAGACGATGGCCTTTCCACAGACCCGCATGCGCAGGCTGCGCGCCACAGGCGGCCTGCGCGGGCTCGTGCGCGAGACAGAGCTGCGCGCGCGGCAACTGGTGCTGCCCCTGTTCGTCGGTGAGGCGGTAACGGAGAGCTCCGGACGCCAGCCGATCGCGACGATGCCCGGCGTCGAGCGCCTCTCGATAGCGGCCGCCGTCGCCGAGGCGCGAGAGACCGCGGCGCTGGGGATCAGCGCCGTGATGCTGTTCGGGATTCCCGCCGAGAAGGACGAGAACGGTTCGGGCGCTTGGGCGGAGGATGGCGTCGTGCAGATGGCGACCCGCGCGATCAAGCAGGCGCAGCCAGAGCTGCTCGTCATCACCGACGTGTGCCTCTGCGAGTACACCGAGCACGGCCACTGCGGCGTGCTCGGCGAGAACGGAGAAGTGGACAACGACGCGACGCTCGAGCTGCTCGGGCGCACCGCCGTCAGCCACGCGCGCGCCGGCGCCGACCTGATCGCCCCCTCGGACATGATGGATGGCCGTGTGGGCGCGATCAGAGAGGAGCTAGACGCCGAGGGCTTCTGCGAGACGCCGATCCTCGCCTACTCGGCCAAGTTCGCCTCGGCCTTCTACGGCCCGTTCCGCGACGCCGCGGGCTCGACACCCGCCTTCGGCGACAGGCGCGGCTATCAGATGGATCCCGCCAACGGCCGGGAGGCGGTCCGCGAGGCGCTGCTCGACGTGCAGGAGGGGGCGGACATGGTGATGGTGAAGCCGGCGCTCGCCTACGGAGACCTGATCAGCGCGGTCAAGCGCGCCACGCGCCTGCCGGTCGCGGCCTATAACGTGAGCGGCGAGTATGCGATGGTCAAGGCCGCCGCCGCCGCCGGCTATCTGGACGAGCGCGCGGCGGTGCTCGAGATCCTCACTTCCCTGCGCCGAGCCGGCGCTGAGGCGATCGTCTCCTATCACGCAAAGGACGCAGCCCGATGGCTAGCAGAGCAGAGCTGACAGAGCAGGCGGCCCAGGCCGAGCGCGCGAGCGCCGCCAGGCAGGATCGCGCGAGCGCCGCGACCCCGAAGATCCGCGCGCGCAAGGACGGGGCGGCGGTCGCGCTCGATGACTGCGACCGCAAGCTGCTCAACCTCATGCAGGGGAGCTTCGCGATCGCTGCGCGACCCTATCGCCACATCGCCGAGCTCGCAGAAATCCCCGAGGCGGAGGTGATGAGGCGCGTGCTGCGACTGCTCGATAAGCGGATCATCCGCCAGGTGACACCGATCTTCGACACGCGGGCGCTCGGCTACTCCTCGATGCTGGTGGCCGCCAAGGTCGACCCCGAGAACCCCCATCGAGCAGCCCAGGTGATCAACGAGCATCCGGGCGTGTCGCACAACTATCTGCGCAACCACGATTTCAACCTCTGGTTCACGATCGCGACGGAGCCCGACTCCAAGCTCGGGCTGCAGGGTACCCTCGAGTTGCTCGCGCGCGAGGCAGGAGCCGAGTCTGTGCGCCAGCTGCCGACGCTGAAGCTCTTCAAGATCCGTATGGACCTCGAGATGGAGGGTGACACCCAGGCGCTGGCGAACATGGCCGAGGTGAGCGAGCCGATCGAGCTCGAGGCGCAGCCCTACGAGGAGCTCGACGTCTCGGTGATCCGCGCGCTGCAGGGCGAGATGCCCGTGGTTGAGGAGCCCTACGCGCCCGCCGCGGCCGAGGTCGGGCTGACCCAGGAGCGCTTCCTCGAGCACCTCGCGGAGATGCAGGAGCGGGGGCTGTTGCGTCGCGTCGCGGCGATCCTCTACCATCGCCGCGCCGGGTTCTCGGCCAACGGCATGGGCGTGTGGCAGGTCCCGCAGGAGCAGATCCTCGACATCGGCCGCAGGATGGCCGCGGTGCGCGGGATCTCTCACTGCTACCAGCGCCCGACCTATGGGGATTGGCCCTATTCGGTCTTCACGATGGCCCACGGCCGCTCCAAGGAGGAGTGCGACGCCGTGCTCGACGCGATCGCCGAGCAGACCGGGATCCACGAGCGCGCCACGCTCTACTCTTCGACCGAGTTCAAGAAGATCCGCTTGCTCTACTTCACCGAGGACTTCAAGAACTGGGAGAACCAGCGCGCTTGAGCGAAGCGGCAGAAACGGCGCGCCTGAGCGTGGCTCCGTGACGGCTTCGCTGACCGACAGGCGCTCGAGCGAGTGCTACCGGCGGGCCCTGGAGGTCATCCCCGGCGGGGTGAACTCGCCCGTGCGCGCGATGCGCTCGATCGGGCGCACCCCGATCTTCATCGCCCGCGGCGAGGGTGCCGAGCTGATCGACGTGGACGGCAACCGCTACGTCGACTACGTCTGCTCGTGGGGGCCGCTGATCCACGGTCACGCCCACCCGCGGGTGCTCGAGGCGATCGCCGAGGCCGCCGCGAGGGGGACGAGCTTCGGAGCGCCCACGCCCGGCGAGGTCGAGCTCGCGATCGAGGTCTCGCGGCGGATGCAGGGGGTGGAGATGCTGCGCATGACCTCCTCGGGCACCGAGGCCGCGATGACGGCTGTCCGTCTGGCGCGAGCGGTGACCGGCCGCGAGCAGGTGCTCAAGTTCGCCGGCGCCTATCATGGCCACCTCGACGGGCTGCTCGCCGAGGCCGGCTCCGGGCTCGCCACCCAGGCGCTCCCCTCAAGCCCCGGCGTGCTCTCGAGCGCCGCGGCGGCCACGGTCCTCGTGCCCTGGAACGACCCGGAGGCCCTCCTGGCGGCGACCGAGCGTTATGAGCTCGCGGCGATCCTGGCCGAGCCGCTGCCCGCGAACATGGGTCTCGTCCCTCCCCGTGAGGGGTTTCTCGAGCTGCTGCGCGAGCAGGCGAACGCAAACGGCGCACTGCTCGTGCTCGACGAGGTGATCTCAGGCTTTCGCGTCGCGCGGGGCGGTGCACAGGAGCTGACGGGGGTGAGGGCCGACCTCACGATCATCGGCAAGGTCATCGGCGGCGGGCTGCCCGCGGCCGGGGTCGGAGGGAGCGCCGAGCTGATGCGCCGGCTCGCGCCCGTGGGAGACGTCTATCAGGCAGGGACGCTCTCGGGAAACCCGCTCGCGGTGGCAGCCGGGCTCGCGACGCTCGAGCTGCTCGACGAACCGGCCTATCTGCGCCTGGCCTCGATCACCGAGCGCCTGGCCGTGGGCCTGCGCGAGGCGGCGGCGGGCTATCCGGTCGAGATCAGCACCGCCACCGGCCTCTTGACTGTCTTCTTCACCGATCGACCGGTGCGCTCGTTCGACGACGCCCGCGCGTGCGACCTGGATGCCTACGGCTCCTGGTGCCGGGAGCTGCTCTCGCGCGGCGTCTACCCACCCCCCTCGCAGTTCGAGGCGTGGTTTCCCTCGCTCGCACACGGGCCCGAGCAGATCGAACGCACGGTCGAGGCCGCCTCGGCGGCGTTCGGGTCGCTGCGCGAATCTCCCGCCCCCGCATGAGCGAGCGCGCGCTCGAACGTCTGAGGATGCTGCTGCGCGAGCAGGGCGGACTGATGGCGTCGCTCGTCGATGGCAGCGGCCCAGGCGCCGGCCCAGCGGATCCTGGCGCTGCCCCCACGGCGAGCCCCAGCCCCGCGACGCTCGCCGCGGGGGGCCCGCGCGCGGAGGGCAGGCGGGAGGAGTACGAGCTGCTCGTCGAGGCGATATACGAGGGCTACCTGCTGCACTACGGGTCTCCCCGCGTCGTACGGGTAGGAGAGGCCGACCTCGGGCTGCTGGCCGGCGATCAGCTCTATGCGATCGGCCTCGCCAGGCTGATCACGCTGGGCGACACGGCGGCCGTGGTCGAGCTGGCCGACACGATCACCCTCAGCGCGCTCGCGCAGGGCGCCGGCGAAGAGGCGCTGGCCGATGCCGTCTGGGCCGCCGGGGCCCGCGCGGTCGGCTGGGGGTCGAGCGACGGCCATCGGCGCGCGAAGAGCCTCCTCAGCGAAGGCGCGCCCGGGGCGTTCGAGGCGATGCGCACAAGCGCGATGTGACCTCAGCCGCACCCTGAATCGAGCCTCGATATTGTTCGGTCCGGTGCCGGACAAGCATGCAAAGCAGAGGTCGAAGTACACGGCCGATCGTCAGATCCCCGGTGCCTTCGAGGGGGAGACGGTCACCCGGCGGCGGTTTATGACCGGGACCGCCCACACGGCGGGGGCGATCGCCGCGAGCGCTTTCGCGCTGCCCGCCCTCGGCTTCGCGGTCGGGCCGATCTTCAAAAGCACGCCCCATCGCTGGGAGGTCGTCGGGACCGTCGGCTACTTTCCCGAGAACAACTACACACCGGTCGTCGTCACGCTCACGCCGGGCATCGGCGAGGCCGGCAAGGCGACCGTGTATGTGCGCAAGTTCAACCCGGCGATCGACACCGACCCCTATGACCGCAACACGCCCTTCATCGCGATCACGAGCCGCTGCGCCCATCTCGGCTGCCCGGTGCGCTGGGTGGATGCCGCCGAGCGCTTCATCTGCCCCTGCCATGGAGGCGTCTATGACCTGCTCGGGCGCCGCGTCGCTGGGCCGCCCGTGCGCCCGCTCGACCGCTTCTACACACGCGTCACGGGCGAATACGTCGAAGTCGGGCCCCGCTTCAGCGTCAACAGCGAGCTGCGCCGCTTCTCCCCGCGCGACCCCGGGGAGCCGCTCGACGGCATCGGCCAGTACCTGTATCCGTCAAGACCGGGCGCGCAGAAACTCTAGGCCTCGATAGACCAACCAGACCGTGCCCAAACTCCCCAAGCTCCCCGCTCCACCCCTTCCCGGCCCGCTTCAGGCGCCGCCTCCCCGCCCGGGTGAGGGGAACGGCAACCTCGACCCCGTCGAGGAGGCCAAGTCCGCCGGGATCGCCGTCGTGGACTGGGTCGATGAGCGGACCTCGCTGAGCGGCGGGGCCCGCTGGCTGATGTTCAGGAAGGTGCCCAAGGGCACCAACTGGTTCTACACGCTCGGCTCGGCCACGATGTTCGCCTTCCTCTCCCAGACCGTGACCGGGGTCTTCCTGGCGATGTACTACCGCCCGGACCCCTCGGGCGGGGCGTATGAATCGATCAGGTACGTCACCAACGACGTCTTCCTCGGTCAGTTCGTGCGCGGCATGCACAAGTGGGGGTCGAGCGTAATGGTGATCCTCGTCTTCCTGCACATGGCACGGACGTTCTTCTTCGGCGCCTACAAGTATCCGCGCGAGCTGAACTGGGTGATCGGGGTCGTGCTGCTGATCCTGACGATGACGATGTCCTTCACCGGCTACCTGCTGCCGTTCGACCAGCGCGCCTACTGGGCGACGATCGTGGGGGTGAACATCAACGGGACCGGGCCCCTGATCGGCCCCTACCTGAGCGACTTCCTGCGGGGCGGCTCTGAATTCGGAGCGACCACGCTCTCGCGCTTCTATGCCATCCACATGCTGCTCGTACCGGGCCTGCTCGCCGCGCTGATCGGGGCCCACCTCTACCTGGTGGCCAAGCTAGGCACCACCGCGCCTCCCTGGTTGAAAGCCGAGAAGCGCGAGGAGCTGCGCGAGGCCGAGGTCTAGAGCGGGTGCCCGATCACAGAGCCCTCTGTTGGCGAGACAGCCCGGTGGCGCCATGAACCAGCGCCAGAAGGAGGAGTACCTCCGCGAGTACGCGACCCTGAAGGCTCAGGGCAAGCCGTTCTTCCCGTATGCGGTGGCCAAGGACGCGGCCATGGCGTGTGTGGTGATGGCGATCATCATCAGTATGTCGCTCGTGCTCGGCGCCGAGCTCGGCTCCAAGGCGAACCCGACCACGACCACCTACGTGCCGCGGCCGGAGTGGTACTTCTTCTTCCTGTTCGAGGTCCTGCGCGTGATCAAGCCGCCGAGCCTCGTGCCGCTCGCGACGATCGGCGTGCCGACCATCGCCATGATCCTGCTGTTCCTGCTGCCGTTCTATGATCGCGGCCCCGAGCGCCGGCCCGAGCGCCGGCCGATCGCGACGCTGTCGGGGATAGCGGTGATCGCGGCGATGGCATACCTCACCTACTCCGGTGCCAACGCCGGCCCGCCGACTTCGATCGAAATGAAGGCGCCGACGGCCGTCACGCAGGCGGGGGGTACGCAACTCGCCGAATATGAAGCCGGCAAGGCGGTCGTCGCCCAGTCGGGCTGCCTGGCCTGCCACAAGCTCGGCGACAACGGCAACGCGGGCCCCGGACCCAATCTCACGCACATCGCATCGCGCCTGCCACGCCAGGCGATCGCGCGCACGATCGCGAACCCGACGGCGCCGATGCCGTCGTTCAAGAACCTCCCGTCGAAGAAGTTCCAGGCTGTCGTCGCCTTCCTCTCGCAGCTGAAGTAGCGTCCCGCCGATGCCCGCTCAGCAAGGCGCCGGCGTCGGCATCGACCCAAGCCCTCAGAACGGACTCCCGCCTGGCGATCGCGCGGCGCCCGGGCCCTCCTCCGGGCGGCTCGAGGCCGCACAGGTGCGTGAGATGTTCGACCGTATCGCGGGCATGTATGACCTGATGAACACCACGATGACCGCCGGGCTTCACCACCGTTGGCGAGCGCGTGCCGCCGACATGGCCGGCGTGGGGCCGGGTAGCCGCGTGCTCGACGTCGCCACGGGCACGGGTGACCTCGCGATCGAGCTCGCGCGCCGCGTGTCCCCAGACGGCGAGGTCGTGGGCAACGACTTCTCCGAGAGCATGCTCGCAAGAGCTCGCACGAAGGCCTCCGCCGCGGGCTCGCAGATGATCCGGCCGAGCTTTGAGTGGGGCGATGCTCTGGAGCTGCCCTTCGAGGAGGACTCCTTCGACGCGGCCACCGTCGGCTTCGGCGCCCGCAACTTCGCCGACCTCGCCCGCGGGCTCTCAGAGATGGCTCGCGTCGTGCGCCCCGGCGGTCGGGTGGTGCTCCTCGAGATCACCACGCCGACGCGCGCCCCGCTGTCGCTCTTCTACCGGCTGTGGTTTGATCGTGCCGTGCCGGCGCTCGGGCGGCTGGCCGGCTCGATCGCTGCGCTGAGCTCACGGCTGCGGGATTCCACGCCGCAGAGGTCGATCGCGGACGCCTACAGCTACCTGCCCAACTCCGTAAAGCGCTTCCCAGCCCCCGCGCTGCTCGCGGCGGAGATGGAGCAGGCCGGGCTATCGGAGATCTCCTACCTGCTCATGGCCGGGGGGATCGTCGCCGTTCATGTCGGCACCGTCCCCGGGCGGGACCCGCGATGAGCACGCTCGACAGCACAGCCGCCAGCGGTGCCGCAAGCGAGGTCGATGGGCTCGACGCGGTCATGCGCCACGGCGGGGAGGCGCTGCGCGCGCGGATGGCCCGCACCGAGCTTCACCTCGAGCGGGTGACCGCTCAGGCCGGCGCGCCGCTCGCGTGCCATGCCAACGCGACGATCATGGCCGGAGGCAAGCGGCTGCGGCCGTTGCTCGTCATCCTCGCCGCCGAGTCGGCGGGCGGCCCGGTGGCCTCCCGCGCCGGCGAGGAGCGCCTCGTGCGCGCGGCTGTCGCGGTCGAGCTGGTGCACTCGGCGACGCTCGTCCACGACGACCTGATCGACGGGGCCCAGCTGCGGCGCGGACGCCCCACCGTGGCCGCAACCGCCGGGCGCCGGGTGGCGATCGCGACCGGCGACCTCTTGTTCTCACGGGCCTTCGCCGAGCTCGCTCGCAACGAGGACGCCGCCCAGCTCTCAGCGCTCTCGGACGCCAGCTCCGCGCTCGCCGCGGGCGAGCTGCTGCAGCGCGAGGACGCCTACGCTTCGCACGTCGCCGTGGAGCGCTATCTCAGGCGCTGCGAGCTGAAGACGGCGGCGCTCTTCGAGGCAGCTTGCCGGCTGGGAGCGCTCGCGGCTGAGCGCGGGACGAGCGAGCTGGCCGACGCGCTCGGCGGCTTCGCGCGGCGCATCGGGCTCGCCTTCCAGATGCTCGATGACGTGCTCGACGTCTCCGGCCCGGTCGAGCGCACCGGCAAGTCCCGCGGGACAGACCTGCTCGACGGGACCGTCACCCTGCCCTTCATCCTCGCGCGCGAGCGCGAGCCGGAGCTCGCCGCCTTCGACCTCGCCTCGCTGGCGGACCCCGAGCAGGCCGAGGCGCTGTGCGAGCGAATCGCCGCTACCGGTGCGCTCGACGAGGCCCGCGAGCAGGCGCTGTCTGTGGTCGCCGAGGCCAAGGCGGCGCTCCCCGCGATCCTCCCGGACGGCCGCTCGGCGCTGCTCGGCCTCGTGGCGGACGCCGTTGTCGAGCGCTACCGATAGAGCTCCCCTGCAGCTAGAAGTCAGAAGGGGTGATCACGTCGGCAGCGAGGACGCGCACAAAGAAGTCGATTTCCTCAGACATGTTCGCATGGGTCAGGCGCCTGAGGTCACCCAACAGCGCGCTCGCGCCACGGTCGAGCTCATCATCGAGGCGCTCGACGAGCCCCTGCTCGAAGACGCCGTCTCGCCTGGACTCACACTCCGGACAGCGCAGCACGATCCGCCAGTGCCCGGGACCTTCCTCGGACCAGTCCAGCGGGTATGCGAGCTCGCCGGAGCAGTGGAAGCAGACGTGCAGCTGCTCGGGGACGCAGCCGCCGCCCGCAGGCAGCCCGCCCTCGCCGACGACGACATCGCTCCGCTCATCTTTGGGAGCCTTCAGGCCGGGCTTAGTTTTGGGGTCTCGATCGGTCGGCATTGCTTGCTCTGGGTCGTCATCGACTTGCGGGGCGCGAGCCTTTAGCCCCGGTGGGGGCGCTCCCCCCTTCGACCATGAGGACCCGTGGCTCGCGCCCAGGCGCCCAGCCTGAGCGCGATGCGGTGGTAGGTTCATGGGCAGCATGGTGAGCGCGATTCGCACGATCGGCCATGAGGATCGCCTCAGCCTCGTCGACCACCTCGACGAGCTACGCAACCGCCTGCTCGTCAGCGCCGCGGTGCTCGCCGTGGCCTTCGGCTTCTGCCTGTGGCAGAACCACGCGCTGCTTCGCATCATCAACGAACCGCTGAAGTCACAGACGCAGAAGCAGGTGGCCAGAGGTCAGGGAACGATCGGCCAAGCGGTGCTCGCGCAGCAGGGTCTCTTGAAGGTCGCCGGCGCCGCAGAGGCGGCCTTCGGGGTTCTGACGAAGCCGGGCAGCGGCCTCTCCGCCGGTGCTCGCGCGCAGCTCGCGCCCCTGACCGCCTCGCTGAAGAGCGATACGCGCAAGATCCCAACCGACCCCCCGGGCGACAATCCCGTCACGCTCGGTGTCGGGGAGCCGTTTACCACGACGATCACCGTCACCCTCTACTTCGCGCTGATCCTCTCCCTGCCCGTGATCCTGTATGAGCTCTACGGCTTCATCCTGCCCGCCCTGAGCCCGCCCGAGAGACGTGTCGCCGTGCCCCTGCTTACGGCGGTCCCCTTCCTCTTCGCAAGCGGCGTGCTGTTCGGCTACTTCGTGGTGCTCCCCGCCGCGATCCGCTTCTTCGTGAACTTCAACTCGGGCGAGTTCAACGTGCTCGTGCAGGCGAGCCAGTTCTACAGTTTCGCGGCAACCGTGTTGCTCGCGATGGGCCTCATCTTCCAGGTGCCGATCGTGATCCTGGCAGCCACACGCATAGGGCTCGTCACGCCGCGACAGCTCCGCAAGAGCCGCCGCTACGCGGTCGTCGCCTGCGCGGCGGTAGCCGCCCTGCTGCCCGGAGACGCCGTCACGCTGGTGCTCGAGACGGTGCCGCTTTACGTGCTATATGAGGCGAGTATCCTGTTGGCATCGTTCCTTGGACGAGCGGACCTCTCTCAGGGCGAAAAGAACAGCTCGAGTATTCGAGGCGGCGGTCATACAGGGGAGCCGCCACCGCCCCCAGGTGACCCGCCACAGCCAAGCGTGCAGCAGATAATCGACCACGTAGACAGAGAGCTCTAAGAGACCGATGCTGTTCGACCTGAGAGGACGGGGCCGTCGCCGCACGGTCCGAGTGATCTACGTCGGCCTCGCTCTGCTGATGGGCGTGGGCCTGGTCGGCTTCGGGATCGGAGGCGGCTTCGGCGGGGGCGGACTGCTGAACGCCGCCAGCAACAACGAAGGCTCGAACAGCGCGAGCTTCGCGAACCAGATCAAGAAGTACCAGAAGCTCACCGGCGAACAGCCGAGCAACGTCAGCGCATGGGAAAACCTGACGAAGGCCCTTCTGCACGAAGCGGGCGGCGAAGCGTATGTCTCAAGCGCAGGGGTGCTCACGAGCAAGGGCAAGGAACTCTTCTCGAGGGTCGCTCAGGCCTGGAACAGCTATCTCGCCCTGAACCCGCCAAAGCCGAATCCAGAACTCGCCCAGCTGATGCTGGCGGTCTTCAGCGAATCGGGCCTGAACCAGCCCGCGGCGGCCGTGCAGGTGCTGCAGCTGGTGGTGGCGGCAAAACCGACGAACGCCGCCTACTACGCCCAGCTGGCGGAGTACGCATACAAGGCGAATAACGTCCGCGTGGGCGATCTCGCCTCGGCTAAGGCGGTGAGCCTCGCCCCCGCCGCCGAGCGCGCGCGCGTGCAGAGCGAACTGGCGGCGCTGAAGAAGAACCCCTCCGGAAACGGGGCGGCCACGGCCACGCCCGCCCCGACGACGAGCGTGACCGCTACGACCACCAAGGAATAGCCCTAGCGTCAGCGTGGCCGTATTCAAGGAGGGACCCCCGCCGCCGAGGTCCGCCGGTCGCTGCGCGCTTGGCTAGAATCGCAGCTTGAGCCGGCGGATCGCCGGTTTCATCCCGGGCCGTTAGCTCAACCGGCAGAGCAGGGGCCTCTTAAGCCCAAGGTTCCGGGTTCGATTCCCGGACGGCCCACTGAAAAGCCCCGCTAATAAGGGGTTTTTGTCTTCTCGGAATGAGGACTCGCTTCAAATGTGTCCCGAATATGTCCCAAGAAGCGGTGACCGCGCGAGCGGGCTGCTTGCGCGGGCTCGCTCCCGCCGCTTGGCCTAGCCGCGGGCTCCGCCGGCCCCCGCAGCAGGTCGTCCTTATCTGCGCAAGTGTGGCGCCGGGGCTGGCTGGCGCTCGCATTGCTCGGCGAGCACAGGTCGGTGATAAGGATCGTGACGGTCTCAACGGCCGCGCCGCAGGGGTCTCCGTCTCTCGCGGGGGATGCGCCCGGTTCAGAGCTTGGGCCGCCCGGAGGGGCAGAATGGGTCCCATGACCGATCACGCGATACCCCTGCGCGAGAGCGACCTCGACGGCGACCCCCTGCGCCAGTTCGCATCCTGGTTCGGGGAGGCCGGGGCAGCGGGTGTTCGGGAACCGGAGGCCGCGGCCCTCGCCACCGCGTCCGCCGACGGCGTCCCGTCGGTGCGCATGGTGCTCGTCAAGGCCTTCGACGAGCGCGGCTTCGTCTTCTTCTCGAGCTACACCAGCCGCAAGGGGCGCGAGATTGCGGCCAACCCGCGCGCTGCGCTGCTCTTTTACTGGGATCCACTGGGCAGGCAGGTAAGGATCGAGGGACCGGTCGAGCACACGAGCGCCGAGGAGTCGGCGGCGTACATTCGCTCCCGCCCGCGCAGCAGCCAGCTCAGCGCGCTGGCCTCACCGCAGAGCCAGACGGTTGACAGCCGCGAGGAGCTTGAGCGCCGCGTCGGCGAGCTGGAGCGCCGGTACGCGGATTGTGAGTTGCCGATGCCGAGCAGCTGGGGCGGCTTTCGCCTCGCTGCCGAGTCCCTCGAGTTCTGGCAGCAGCGCCACGATCGCCTGCACGACCGGCTGCGTTACCGCCGCGCGCGCGACCGCTGGCTGATTGAGCGCTTGGCGCCCTAGTTCAAAGGCGAACCCTCGATAGCGCCGCGCTTGTCCGGCTCCAACGCCTTGCCTCCAATCGAGATGAGGCTGAACATCAACGCGATCCTCGATGCCGACGTCCAGGAGATGGGTGCCCTCGCGCCACGCCGCCGCCCGATCCTCAGCGTGAGGACGCCGGCCATCAGCTGTCGAGCTCGGCCACGAGATCGCCGACCGAGTCCACGATGCGCGACGGCCGATAGGGGAAGCGATCGGCGAGCTCGCGCGTGCTCACGCCGGTGAGGACGAGGATCGCGTGCAGGCCCGCCTCGAGTCCCGCGACAACATCGGTGTCCATGCGGTCGCCGATCATCGCCGTGTGCTCGGAATGAGCTTCGATCGCGTTGAGCGCCGAGCGCATCATGAGCGGGTTGGGCTTGCCCACGTAGTAGGGCTCGGCGCCGGTGGCGCGGCTGATCAGCGCCGCCACGCTGCCTGTCGCCGGCGTCGGCCCGTCGGGTGACGGCCCGACGTTGTCGGGATTCGTGGCGATGAATCGCGCACCCCCCACGATCAGCCTGATCGCCTTCGTGATGCGCTCGAAGCTGTAGGTGCGCGTCTCGCCCAGCACGACGTAGTCAGGACCGCGGTCGCTCAACGTGTAGCCGACGTTGTGCAGCGCGGTCGTCAGTCCGACCTCGCCGACCACGAACGCTGAGCCGTCCGGGCGCTGAGCATGCAGGAATTGGGCGGTCGCCAGCGCGGAGGTCCAGATCGAGCTCTCAGGAACCTCCAGCCCGGTGGCGCGGAGTCGGGCCGAGAGGTCCCTGCGCGTGTACATCGAGTTGTTCGTCAACACGAGGAACGCCAGCTCCAGCTCGCGCAGGCGTTGCAGGAAAGCGGCAGCACCGGGGATCGCGTGCTCCTCGTGGACGAGCACCCCATCCATATCCATCAACCACGAGCGGATCTCGCGGGCAGGCGGCGTCGGCGCTTTGCCCTCGGGAGGCTGGCCCATGTCGCCACTCTAGTTTTCAGCGTCCGTTGGCACAGTGCGCTCGGACGTCGACGCGGCCGCCGCTGCTTCGCGCCCGAAGCTCGACTGCCCGCCCGCACCGGCTCGGATGGAGACGGGAGGCACCCTCGTCGACGTTGCGACCGGGTCGACCGTCGATGGTTGCGTGAGTGGCAGCGGGTGCGCCGGCGCCGCGGCGCAGTCGGTCGGTAGGTCGTCGGGCAGCGGAATCTCCTGAGGTGGCGCACCTGGCCCGACGTCCTCCCACGAAGTCCAAGCGTGGGCGTCCCGACTTTCGTGGTCGCCGGATCCGCCGAGGGCGAGCAGGACGACGCGCTGCGGTCCTGCGTTAACGAGTTGGCGGCGTACTGCCGGGCCGACCCGTGCCAGGCTGTCTGGGCCAAGCACGTGCTCGACGCCTTCAAGCAGCAGGGTCAGTTCACCCTCGAGCACGCCGGCGGTGCGACCTCGCGGATGCCGGTCTCGGACTCGACCACCGGCGCGCCCGCTTAGCGGTCGAAAGAAGGACCTGGTTGCTGCTAGGCGAGTCGCTCCTCAAAGACGGCTCCGAGCGCGCTACGGTGACACGGGGCGTTTAGGCTGTCTGCCATGAGCGCGATCGCGTCGGTGCATGCTAGGCAGATCCTTGACAGTCGGGGCAATCCCACTGTCGAGGTTGATGTGGGGTTGGAGTCTGGCGCGTTTGGTCGCGCGGCTGTGCCGTCGGGTGCCTCGACGGGCGAGCACGAGGCCGTTGAGCTGCGTGATGGCGGGCAGGCCTTCGGCGGCAAGGGCGTCCTGCAGGCCGTGGGTCATGTCAACGGCGAGATCGCCGATGCGGTGCGGGGGCGGGATGGGGCGGATCAGACCGGCCTTGACCGCGCGCTGATCGAGCTCGACGGAACGGACACGAAGGCGCGGCTGGGAGCGAACGCGATCCTGGGGGTGTCCCTCGCGGTCGCCCGCGCGCAGGCCGCTGATGCCGGCCAGCCGCTGTGGCGCTTTCTGGGTGGCGAGGAGGCCCATCTGCTGCCGGTGCCGATGCTGAACGTGCTCAACGGTGGGGTGCACGCTGATAACCCGGTCGACTTCCAGGAGTTCATGATCGTTCCGCTGGGCGCCCACTCGTTCACCCAGGCACTGCGAATGGCCGCGGAGACCTACCAGCAGCTCAAGCGCACGCTGCGCGAGCGTGGCCTTGGTACCGGCGTCGGGGACGAGGGCGGCTTCGCACCTGCGCTCGCTTCCAACGAGGCGCCGCTCGAGCTGCTCGTAGCAGCGATCGAAGGCGCGGGATACCGGCCCGGCGAGGAGATCGCGATTGCTGTGGACCCAGCGAGCAGCGAGTTCTTCTCAGGCGGCGCATACCACCTCGCCGACGAGGGACGCACGCTGTCATCAATCGAGATGGTCGACTACTGGGAGCAGCTCATCGGCCGCTACCCGATCGTGCTGCTGGAGGACGGAATGGCAGAGAACGACTGGGACGGATGGGCGCAGCTCACCGAGCGCATCGGCGACCGCGTGCAATTGGTCGGCGATGACATCTTCGTCACCAACGCAGCGATCCTGCGCCGCGGCATCGACGCCGGGATCGCGAACTCGATCCTCATCAAGCTCAACCAGATCGGCACGCTCACAGAGACACTGGACACGATCCGCCTCGCGCGCGAGGCGGGCTACCGGACCCTGTTCTCGCATCGCTCCGGCGAGACCGAGGACACGTTCATCGCCGACCTCGTGGTTGCGACCGGGGCCGGCGAGATCAAGACCGGCGCACCCGCGCGCTCTGAGCGCGTAGCGAAGTACAACCAGCTGCTGCGCATCGAGGAGCAGCTCGGCGACCGTGCCCGCTTCGCCGGCCGTGCGGCCGTCTTACGCTGAGGCACGCTCACGGGTGGATGGGCCCCAACGTGCTGTGCGTGGGGTCCTGGTCATGGTGTTGCCCGCGCGAGGATGAACGTGACGATGGCGGAGAGCACGACGAGGAAGATCAGCGCGGTCAGCAGGAAGAAGAGCCCCACTAGAACTCGTGCTTGTGCAGCGGCCGCCCGTCGTGGGTCGCGCTGTGCGAGGTGTAGACCATCAGCTGTCCTTAGGAGCGCGTGCGCCGCTTGATCAGACTGCCGGCGATGTGGCTCATGCTGCCTCATCGCTGACGATGAGCACCGGGATCGTGGCGTCGGCGAGAAGGTGCTGGGTTACTCCGCTAAGCAGCAGTCGCCCGGCACGGCGGCTGTGGTGATGTCCGCAGACGAGCAGGTCAAAGCCGTGCTCGTGCGCGTGGTCAAGCAGCGCTCGTGCCGGTGTCTCGCCCTCGATGATCTGGTGCTCGACATCGACCCCGACGCGTTCGGCGCGATCGGCAACCTCCTGGAATGTGTCCTTCAGGTAGCGGTGGGCTGCGTCCGATGACTCCCGGCGGTCGGCGGCGGTCTCCGCGTGGGTGGGCGAGTAGGCGATCGAGACCGCGACGAGCTCGGCGTCGTAGCGGCGTGTCATGTCGATGGCCACGTCGAACGCGCGGAGGGCGACCTCCGAACCATCCCAGGCAATGATTATCCGTTGGAACATCAGCGCAGTATGGGGACGAGGGACAGGGCGGCGATCAGGGCGATGAGCATGTACAGCAGGTAGGCCGAGAGGCGCCCGGATTGAAAGGCGCGGACCCGTTCAGCGACGCGCAGCGCCAGTGCGGTGACGGGCGCGTAGAGGAAGCGGTCGACCGCGAGTACGATCCGCGTGTCGAGCATGAACCGCGAGGGCTCATCCTGGCCGCCTGTCGCGGTCAGATGGGTGCGGTAGCCGAGTGGACCACGCAGGATTACCCGCATCGGGTTGGAGTATGCCGACGGTCGGTACTGCACGGCGGAGAGCTCAGCGCCGCTCCCGGTGACCCACACGGGCGCCCGCCGCACGGGTGAGAGCCGCACGCTGCGCCCACGAGTGGCGCGCACGATCAGTATCGCCAGCAGCGCGTAGGCGGGCAGGACGATGCTCAACCACGTTGGCGCGAGCACCGAGAATTCCTTGAACACGGGGCCGAGCACGAGCGGATGGCTGATCGTCGTGCTCGCGAGGTCGAATCCGAGCAGTTCCTGCAGGCCGGATCCGAGAGCGTGGATCTCCCAAGGTGCCACGGTGCCGAGGAACAGAGTGAGAACGCCCAAAGCGATCAAGCCGAGCGGCCAGCGCGAGGGTTCGCGCAGCGCGGCCAGCTTCTCGCGTGCGGGTCCCAGGAAGGTGAAGCTGTAGTACTTGGCGAACGCGAGCAGGCCGAGCCCGGTGGTGAGCGCGAGCGCCGCGGCGGCGAGCGCACACAAGAGGCGGGAGAGCAATGTCGGCATCCGAAAGCCCTGCAGCAGCGCCTCGAAGGTGAACCACTCGCTGACGAATCCTCCGAGCGGCGGGATCGCTGCAAGCGTCAGCGAGGAGACACCGAGGCCAAGCGCGCTTGCCGGCAGCCGGCGGGAGAGGCCGCCTAGGGGGTCGATCGTGCGCTTGCCCGTGGCCTGCTCGACCCGGTCGATGCCGATCAGCGCGAGCGTCTTTGCGAGGTTGTGGGCGCAGACCTGCAGCGTCGCGGCCAGCAGGCCGGCGGCGGCCAGCGTCGGTTTGTGCGCGGCCTGGCCGAGCAGCGCGACGCCGAGGCCGACCAGTGCGATCCCGGACTGCTCGACGGTCGAGTAGCCCAAGAAGCGCCTCAGATTGTCCTGGGTGAGCGCGTAGGCGATGCCGCTCAGTGCGGTTATGCCGCCCAGGATCAGAAGCGCGTCCCCGCACCAGACGGGCAGGGGCCCGACGATCTGGAACTCAAAGCGCCACAGCCCGTAGAACCCTGCGCACAACGCAACCGACAGCGAGGCTGCGCCCAGCCTGGGGGCCGAGCCATACCCGGCGGGCAGCCCACCCTGCAACGGGAGCACGCCGACCTTCGTGGCGAAGCAGACGAGGAACAGCGCGAACAGCACGCCCCGTGTGCCCGCCGGCAACGAGGCGTGCGCCCACACCTCAAGCGAGAAGCTGTGCGTGTGGGCGTAGAGCAGCCCAAGCGCCGCGAGCAGAGCCGCACCGCCGATCTTGGCGAGCCCGCCGGTGAGATAGCCGGCGAGCAGATCCGCCCGGTCGCGCCCCGCGCTTGCAATCAGGTAGATGCAGACCGTCACCGCCTCCCATGCCAAGAGGAACAGGAAGGCGTTGTCCGAGCCGATCGCGACCGCCACGAACAGCAGGAGGGTGCTGCCCAGTCCCGTCAGCCAGCGTCCGGCGGGCAGCTCTGCGTAGGCGAGCGACACCGCCGCGCCGGTGAGACCGGTGAGGGCGAGGAAGATCCCGGCGAGCCCGTCCGCGCGCAGCGCACTGTCACCGAACCCAAGCCAGCCGCCGAGCTGCAACACCGGCCGCGCACCGCCCAAGGCGGCGGTCAGCCCAACGACCACGAGCACTACACATCCCAAGGCGGAGCACAGCGCGGCCAGCCGATCGATCGAGCGGACATCGGCTAGGAGTGCGAGCAACGGAGCGAGTGCGAGTGCGCCCATTCCAATTGCGAAGAGGAGAGTCATGCGGCTCTCTCCTCTGGCCGAAGGAGACCAGTGGCGAGCAGCAGGCCATGCATGATCGCGATCGGGGCGGGCGGCGAGCCGGGCACGTAGACGTCGACGGGCAGCACCGCGTCCACTCCGCCGGCCGTCAGCTCGCCGGCCGCGCACAGGCCACCGGAGCACGCGTCGGTGCCGACAGCGAGCAGTGCCTTCGGCTCCGGCATGACGTGCCAGGTGCGCTCCAGTGGCCCGCGCATCGCTGCGGTGACCCCTCCGGTGACCAGGAGCACATCGGCGTGACGCGGCGCGGCGGTGAGAAAGTACCCGAGGCGCTGAATGTCGTAGTAGGGGTTCCACAGCGCCTGGATCTCCCACTCCTCCGAGC
This sequence comes from Solirubrobacteraceae bacterium, assembly GCA_049512215.1. Classification (GTDB taxonomy): domain Bacteria; phylum Actinomycetota; class Thermoleophilia; order Solirubrobacterales; family Solirubrobacteraceae; genus Palsa-744. Next base: position 6,450 of record JBEKXJ010000033.1, on the reverse strand, counting down.
CGTCAGAGCCACAGTCAATGTGGCGGACATGGATCGAGCGGCGCAGCGCCCGTGCCTGCTCTCCCAGTGCGCGACGGGTCGGCTCGGGGGAGGCGTCCTCGTCCTGGCCGAGGACGAGCAGGGCCTGCCGTGAGCGAGCCGCGGTCTGATAGCGCGACTCGAAGGCAAAGCGGTCGGGTGCCGCCTGCGCGCACGCGCCGCAGAGGATGCACCGGCCGCGGTCGAGCGCCACCCGCCCCTCCCTGTCGACGATGATCGCCCCTGTCGGGCAGAGCTCCGCGAGCTCGGGGGCCGCGTCGGTCGCGCCCGAGACCTCGATGCGGCCGCGGTAGCCGGGGGGCGCAACCTCCTCGCGTTGTGGGTAGCGGGTGGTGACCCGGCCCTGGCGCAGTCCTCGGGGGATCCACTCGAGCATCAGCGGTCAACTCCCGCCGGGGTCAGCCCGAAGCTGTGCTCGATGAACGCGAAGTCGGTCAGCACGTCCTTTGGGAAGGCGTGGTCGAACAGAGCCCAGTTGCGCAGGGAAGGCGAGGCGATATGGACCCGGCCGACCAGCCCGTCGCGGATCTCCACCCAGATCGCGAGCTCCCCCTGCGGCGCCTCGGCCCAGCCGAACGCGGCGCCGCCCGCGGCCTCTGGGAGCCTCGTCTGCAGCTCCCCGTCGCGGCGGCGCAGGTGGTCGATCGACTGGCGCAGGAGGCGCAGCGACTCCGAGATCTCGCCGAAGCGGACGTTCACGCGGGCCATCGCGTCACCCTCTCGGTCGGTGATGACTTTCAGGCCAAGGCGTCGGTAGTCGCCGTATGGTCGCTCGTGGCGAGCGTCGGTGGACAGCCCCGACCCGCGTGCTAGCGGACCTACCGCAGAGTAGTCCTCGACCAGTGCCCGCTCCAGGCGCCCGGAGCCTATGAGACGGTCGGTCATTGAGGCGGTGCCGAGGAACAGGTGACGGTCACGCCGCAGGTCGAGCTCGAGCCGGTCGAGCTCTCTCAGCAGCTCGTCGAGGTCCATGGCGCCCTCGAACCTCACCCCGCCGGGTACGATCACGCCGCGTCCGAACCGGCTGCCGGTCAGCCTCGCGCGCAGGCGCATTACACGCTCCTTGAGAATCTGAAAGCGAGCCTGGCCGACAGACAGGGCGGTCGTCTCTGCCTGCTTGGCAATCACATCCAGATGACACGCGATCCGCTCGAGCTCAGCGTACGCTGCGCGCCAGCGCTCAGCGCGCGGCGGGGCGGCGGTGCCCAGGGCGCGCTCAACGGCCTGGGAGAAGGCGCTGGCGTAGGCCACCGTGGCGATCCCAGCGACCCGCTCGGCGACATGCACGGCGCGGTCGGGCTCAAGGCCTGCGAAGCGCTGCTCCATGCCGCGGTGCTTGAAGAACGGGCGTGTCTGGATGCGAGGCACGTCCTCGCCACCGGTCTCGATCTGAAACTGGATCGCCTCGAACACGCCCGAGCGCACCGGCCCGTATGGGAGCGTGAACACGTCGAGGCCGTGCACACGACGGTCGAGCAGATCGGCGTCCGGCGCCGTCAGGCGCCGCTCATAGTGCACACGGGCTGGACGAACGCTGTGGCGCTCGACGAGCTCCTGCTCGGCCCAGCATGCCGCCGGCCACCAGGCACCGATCGACCCGTATACAACGGGATCGGCGTCCCCCGTTGGGGCACGCAGCACGACCAGCTCGCCGCGTAACGCAAACGCTCCCACAAGCGCCCGCTCGGGTGTCTCGGCGAGAAAGACGGTCACGAAGCGCGCACCGATGTCTCTGAGCACGCGAGCGGTCCGCTCGAACTCGGGCGGAGTCACGAGAAGGCGGACCTCTCCCGCGGGCCCGGGCTCGCGCACAGCGTCCAGATGGGGAGGAAAGTAGGCGGGCATGCCAATCGGTTCCTGGGTGGCGCTCATGACAGCGGCACCTCCAATCTGTGGCTTGCGTTGCTGAGCAGCGCAGAGAGGTCACCCGGCAGGTGCAGGCCGAGCGCGACGACGACGAACAGGCAGCCCAGCATCCCCGCGACCATCCAGGCGCTGCTCTCCCCGGCCGGGGGAGGCGCAGCGCCCACAGCCGGCTGCGCTGCCGGGCTGAGAACCATCCGTCCGGTGTGCCAGATGATCCCGAAGAACGCCAGGTTGACGAACACGAGCAGCAGCGTCACACCGACGTACTGCGAGCTGGCAAACCCCCCGGCGACAATCTGGAACTCACTGCGAAACACCCCCGAAAGCGGGAGCCCGCAGAGCGCCAACGCGGCCGCGAGGAACATCGGCCCCGTCCACGGCATCGCCCTGCCGGCGCCGGTCACGCCGTCGACCTCCTTGGTGTCATAGCCGCGCAGCAGCGACCCGGTACCGAAGAACGCAAGGCCCTTCGCCGAGGCGTGTGTGATGACGTGCAGCAGCGCCCCGGCGACCGCGAGCGGCGCGCCGAACCCGATGCCGAGGGCGATGATGCCCATGTGCTCGATCGAGGAGTAGGCGAGCAGACGCTTGTAGTTGCCCTGGCGCAGCACGAAGAAGCTCGCCGCGACCAGCGAGATCACACCGAAGACGATCAGCGCATGCTCGGCGAACGATCGCTCTCCGGTCGCGACCACAACCTGGAAGAAGCGCAGGATCGCGTAGAACGCGCCGGCGAGCAGCGACCCCGAGAGCAGCGCCGAGACGGGCGCTGGCGCCTCGCTGTGAGCGTCCGGCAGCCAAGTGTGCATCGGGACGAACCCGACCTTCGTGCCAAACCCGACCAGTGAGAGCACGAACGCCAAACGTACCGCCTCGGGAGAGAGGCCGTGAGCGTGTGCGAGGAAGCGCTCAAACCGCGGCACGTATGAACTGCCCAACGTATGCGTTCCGGTCGCATACAGCACGATGATCGAGAGAAGAGCTATGCCCAGTCCGCTGGAGGCGATCAGCACGTACTTCCAGGAGGCCTCAAGGGCAGCGTCGGTCCGGTCGATCGCGACCAGCAGCGCCGAGACGATCGTCGTCAGCTCGACCGCGACCCACAGCGTCCCGAAGTCCGCCGCGAGCGGCACGAGCAACATGCTCCAGCCGAACAGGTTCAGCAGCGCGTAGTAGCGTCTGGCGAATCCGGGAAAGCCCGCGCGCTCCTCCTCGACGCCGAGGTAGCCGATCGAGAACACCCCGGCCATCGCGTACAAGAGGCCAGTCGCGAGCAGGAACACCGCGCCAAGCGAGTCCAGGCGCAGCCAGCCGTCCGCAGTGTCAAGAACGCGGCCGTGCTCGACGGCGACTGCGAGCACGACCGCCAGCGCGAGCGATACGACACCGGCCACGAGGGTCGCTGCCCGCGCCAGGCGCCAGCCGTCGACCAACGCTAGCCCAGCCGCCGTGAGCGGAACTGCGAGGATCGCGTAAAGGGCCCAGCTCATCCTGTGAGCCGGTTTAGGACATCGGTGCGTATCGCGGTCCGCTCCACCGCGAGGTACTGCACGAGCACCACGAACACCAGTACTCCGATCAGCACATCGAACAGCAAGAGCAGCGCGAGGATGATCGGCAGCCCCGGTGCGATCACCAGACTCGCAACCGACACAGCGTTCTCCAACACCAGGAACCCGAGCAGCTGCGAGGGCGCGTACGGGCGCAGCACCATGAGCAGGAACGCCACGAGCACCCCACCCACCGCGACCGGCAGCGCCGAGAGCGGCAGCGCGTTCTCGGCGCCGATGTGCACGGGACGCAGCACGATGAACGCGAACGCGCACAGAACGATCGCGATCAGGATGGCGCTCGCCGCGCCGATCACCGACGGGACACGCGGCTCGGCTTCCAACCGTCGCAGCACGAAACGGATCCCCTGCGGGAACAGCAGCGCCTTCAGCGCGATCGTCACCGCACCGAGCACATACAGCTCGCTGCCGCCGTGACCGGACGCGGCGGTCGAGATCGCTAGCGCTGCCACGACCGCCGATCCGAGCGCGTAGAGCCGCAACTGCTCCCATATCTCCTGCGAGCGCAGCATGTAGAGCTCCAGCAGCAGCACTACCACGGCAGTGATCGTCGCGGCCGCACCGAACACACTCAGGTTCAGATCGCCGAATCCAGGCTGAAACAGGAAGATCACGACCGCCAGCACGGCGAGCAGGAAGCTCGCCACGGTGAACTCCGGGATCTTGTAGAGCCGCAGCTTCGCAAAGCTCGACTCGATCACCACCACCACCGCGCCCACCCCCAGTGCCTTGACGAACAAGAGGCCGATCGAAGCCAGCACGAGATCCAGACGCCCGCTGCTGGCCATCCCCCACGGGGCAACGAGCACGTTCATCAAGATGGTGAACAGCAGCAGCTGCTTGACGTTTGAGCCCCAGCGCAGGAACGCCAGCCCCGGCCCGGAGTGCTCGGCGACACGGCCCTGCTCGATCTGACCGAACTCGAGCGTCCCACCGTGGCTCTCCACCGGGATTCGGCCCGTCTCGGTGAGCACGAGCATGAAGAACGCGGCCAGCATCAACAGATGGCTCGGGCGGACCACCTGCACCGTCGCCGAGCGCAGCGTCGCACCGAACGCATAAGGCAGATCGGTGTGGGTGGTGAGCGCAAGCACGACCGTCACGAAGATCACCGTCGGCTCGTTGAACGCACCGAAGGACCGCAACCGGCTGGAGCCCAGCTGGGCATAGGGACTGCCGCTGTCGACCGCCGCCATCGAAACCACGAAGCTCGCCAACGCAAGGATGAAACCGACTCCAAGGAAGTCCGCCATATAGCCCAACGGCAGCGGAAAGGTGGTCAACGCCGGGATGAGCAGCGGCACCGTCGCGTACGCCGCGAAGCTCACATAGGGCGCCGCCCGGAACAGCGGACCCGCAGGCGCGGGCAGCACAGTCTCCTTGCGCAAGAGCTTCAGGATGTCGTAGTAGGGCTGCAGCACACGCGGGCCCCGGCGCTGCTGGACGATGGCCTCAGCCCGCGCAATGATGCCGCTGACGAGCGGTGCCAGCGTCAGGATCGTGACGACCTGCAAGACCTGGACAGCCCAGTCGGGAAGGGTCGGCACGACGCTGACAATCTCCTCTCGCGTGAAATAGAACGTTTTTCGCGAAAGGAGCCATCAGCCCTTTCCAAGGCGGGCGGTTCGGAGAGCGGCTAGGCCAGCTAGCGAACCCTCACGTCAGGACTCCATCTGACGCTCCGCAGGATACCCGAGCCCGCCATTAGTTTCCAGTGCGGGGTCGAGGCGGCCGGAGCCCGAGCTGCTTCTGCCGGCGAGCAACGCCGCCGTACACGCTCGCCGCGCGGTAGAGCCTGGCCTCCCCATCCCGCACAAACTCGTGCCAGGTGGGCCAGCCGCTGCGCCCCCGAAGGTGAGGTCATACCAGCCGGCCGAGTTGCTGCTTTTGAAGACGAGGGGGTTTGACGTGCCCAGCAGCGCGCTCGAGGCGCCGCCTGAGTCGGCGTAGATCACGCCCTCGAAGCTCTGCTGGCCCGAGGTGAGATCCGGCCGACTTGCGGGATACATCCCGCACGGTGTCTGAGGAGTCCACGACCGTCGACCTGGTCGGCTTGTGCGACAGGTCGCTGAGGGTGAGCTGCCGCGACTTCGACGCGATAATCAGCTTCTACAGGCGAGTCCGCGTGCGCCGGGAACCAAGAGATGACCAACTCGACATCGTTATTCATTGGGTGCTGCTGGATAGCCTGGGTGGTCTATTGGGTGGTCATGGCCTTCAGGACCAAGCGTACGATCGAGCGACGAGGATTCATTGGGTATCGCCTGGTAGCGCTCATCTTTTTCGTTGGATTGGTCGCCACCGGGCGGCTCTTGCACGAGTCCCCACAGTCGCAGCTTTGGCATACAACGCTCGCGTTGGGAGTTGTGACCGACTGCATCGTTGTCGCAGGAGCCGCGTTCACCGTTTGGGCGCGGATCACGCTGGGTCGCAACTGGAGCGCAGAGGTTACGTTCAAGCAAGACCATGAGCTGATTGAGTCTGGCCCGTACGCGCTGGCGCGGCATCCGATCTACACCGGCTTGATCGTCATGGCGCTCGGCACGGCGATCAACTACGGGCGGGCTATCGGCTTTGCCCTGCTTCTCTCCTTGTGCGGCGGTACGTGGTGGAAGGCTCGGCAAGAGGAGCGGGTCATGAGCAATCACTTTCCCGACGCCTACGCCGCATACAAGACGCGCGTCCGCGCGATCATCCCATTCCTGTTGTAGGCCAGCTGCTTAGTTGCTGGTAGCGGGCGCGCCGTTCGGCGCACAGCTCGATGTCTCGCAGTCGAGCCAGGGATCAATGCGAATCGCCCGCCGCGGCCCAGCGAAGGCGGCGCCGAAGACGGACCAACGCCCGCTCGTCCCGGAGGCTGTTTCATAGACCCCCGGTTCGTCCGCCGTCGTTAAGACACTTCTGGGATGCCCCAGAACTTCATCGAGTGTGATCGTGAGTAGTTGCTGTTGATGTCGCCCTCGCTGCGCGAGTG
>JBEKXJ010000032.1:0-33985 GCA_049512215.1 Solirubrobacteraceae bacterium | reverse complement strand
GATCCATTCCGGCTGGCTTCGACGAGACCTGATCGAGCGGATCCACAATGCCTCGGGGCTCCCGGTCGAGCATGTAGTCGTCGATCTCGAGCATGAGGGCATCCCGTTCGAGGTCACGCTCGTGCTCGCCGACAAGACCTCCAGCGGCGAGGAGCTGATCGAGCACCTCAAGGCGAAGGCCGCCCACGACGGCCGTCACCTCTTCGTCGCCGTGGTGCCACAGCAGGATGGCAGCGGCGGGGCTCCGCGCGCAGCGCGGGCCCGCCTTGCGAGGATGCTCGACCGGCTCCACGCCGAGCGGTTGCTTAGCTCAGGGATGATCGGCGACCCGGACCCCTACACGGCCGTGATCAACGCTCTGGAGCTGTTCAGGGTCGACGATATCGTCATCTCCACTCTCCCCGGCGAGCGTTCGGGGTGGCTGCGCTCTGACCTCATCGGACGCGTCCGAAACGCGACCTCGGCGAAGGTCGAGCACGTCGTGGTCGATGCTCAGGCCACAATCCCAAGCGCGACTTCGGCCGCCTAGGGGGCACGATGGAGGCCGCTAGCATCGCCCACGCAGCAGGCGAACACGAGCACCACGGCCCGCCGGCAGCGAACCGGAGCTCGCGCGTGGAGGCCCCGCTGCTCGGAATGCTGCTCTTCATCATCTCCGAGGTGATGGTCTTCGGCGCGTTCTTCACCGCATACTTCTTCATCCGCGTCGCCCAGGGCGCCCCGTGGCCGGCACCGGGAACGCACCTCCCCGAGACGGTTGCGGGCGTGAACACCGCGATCCTGATGTCCTCCTCGCTGACGATGCACTGGGCGCAGACATCGATCAAGAACGGCAACCGCTTCGGCCTGAAGGCGGGCATACTCACGACCTTCCTGCTCGGCTGCACCTTCCTGTTCATCCAGATCAACGAGTACGCGAACATCGGCTTCGCTCCCCAGGACCACGCCCAGCAGACGGTCTTCTACTCGCTCACTGGCCTGCATGGCGCGCATGTCTTCATCGGCCTGATGCTCTTGCTGTTCGTGACGATCCGCTCCTTCCGCGGGCATTACAGCGCCGAGGAGCACCGCGGGGTCGAGGTTCCCGGGATCTACTGGCACTTCGTCGACATCATGTGGATCGTCGTCTACACGACGGTCTACGTCCTCTAGCCCCGACGGCGCCTGAAGCCCATCAGACCATGAGGCCCGCGCCGTGTTGAACCCGCTGCGCTCCGAGGATGAGGCCTTCCGCTTCTTGCTCTATGCGGCCGCGGTGATCGCAGTGATCGTCGGCCTGATCCTGCTGCTCCGCACTGTGCTCTAGAGGCAGCCCACCGTCAAGGCCGAGGCGAGCGCGGCCGCCCCGGGGGCTCGCGGCGTCCCGCTCCCTCCAGCCGAGAGGAGCGTCAGCCCTCCCAGCCCTCCTGGAGCAGTGCTCCTGCCGGGACTCACTTGACGGTCAGCGTGCCCAGCATGCCCGCGGTGCGATGGCCGGGGACCTGACAGAAGTAGGTGTATGTGCCCGGTTTGAGGGTGACCTTCACCGAGGTCGTCCCCTTGCTGATGAACGTGCTCGCGCCTAATACAGCGCCGCTCGTGCCCTGCTGGATGGCGATGTTGTGCATCACCCCGGACATGTTCGCCATCGTGATCGTGACCGTGCCCGCGCTGGCCGTGGCCTTGTCGGTCGTGTAGGCGAGCTGCCCCGTGGGGTTCGCTTCGATTTCGAGCTTCCCGGCCTTCTCAACGGCGGGCTTTCCGGCGCCCGGCAGCGGAACCGCGGTCGCGAGCAGGCCCGTGTCCTTGCCCGAGCGGTCGACCGACTGGGAGACGTAGGCGGCGATGTCCTTGAGCGTCGCTCCCCCGGCGAGATCTTTCGGCATCGCCCCTTCGGGGTTCGGATTCATCACCTGGCCTTCCACGATGCCGCGGACGGTATTGCGCTCGAGCCCTTCGGCGAGGCTCGCGCGGAAGGCTTCGTCGAGGTTCGGGCCGATGATGCCCTTCGATTCTGCCCGGGCCAACGTGTGACAGGAGCCGCATTTGGCGACGAACTGCTGCTTTCCCAGGATCACGTTCGGGTTATCGGCACCCTTCACGGAGCATCCGGCGGTTCCGAGCGCCAGCGCGACCAAGAGGCCGCTCGCAGCGAGACGTGGAGCCCACTCGCCGGCGCGGCGACGGGCGCGGGCGGGCGGATCGACGAAAGCGTGGAGGCTCATCAGCGGGCGGAACACTATCCCACCTGGCGGGTGCCTCGACGGCCGCTCGCGCGAGCCGAAATCCGGGCTGTCAAGGCCGTTCGAGGCGGTCGAGCTCGCCGCACGCGCCCGCGATTACGCCACGGGCTACGCGCTCCCAGGACCAGCGGTCGCGGACCACCGAGACCAGCCCCTCGCGCGTGAGCCTCCGCAGCTCCGGATCGGCCGCCAGCCAGCTCGCGACACACCCCGCGAGGGCCCGAACGGCGTGCTCATCAAGCGGGAACGACAGCCACTCGGCGGCGCTCGCAGGCAGGGCGGGGGCGAGCGCTTCGCTGACCTCGGCGAGCCCCGAATGGGCCGCGCTGATCGGCATTGCGCCACATGCTGCCGCCTCCGCCGCGACCATGCCGAACGCCTCGGGAAATGTGCTCGGCACGACCACCGCCTCGCACGCCGGCAGCAGGTCGGCCAGCTCCTCGTGATCGAGGCGCCCCGTGAACACGACACGTTCCTGAAGCACACGCGCCGCGATGAGATAGCGCGAGCGCTCCTCGCCTCGGAGGCTGTCCAGAAAGGCGAGCAGGTGGGCCAGCGGCGTGGGCGCCAGCGAGCGATCCTCAAGCGCCCTGCCCGCGAGAGCGATCTCCCTCGCCCGCTCGATCTCACCGCCCCCGAGCGCGGCGCACAGGAGCTCGAGGCCCTCCCGGTAGGCGCCGAAGCCGACCACCACTAGTCGTGCGCGAGGTGCGCGCTCGAGTACCAGCGGCCAGGCCGCCAGGAGCAGGTCGACTCCCTTGCTGACGATCAGCTTGCCCACGAACGCGACGAGCACATCCTCGCCGGGGTCCAGGCGCTCCAGCGCCGCGGCGGCGGCCAGTTCGTCGCGCGCGAAGGCACCCTCCTGCGGGCCATCCGTCGCTGAGGCCGAGGACCCCCGCAACCGCGACGCCAGCGCGCGAACGCCTGCCGCCGAGCGCTGCGGCTCTCGCGGGGCGAAGGCCGTGACGTCCACGCCGGGCGGACCCAGGCGAGTGCGCTCGATGAGCCGCTCGTCTGCCAGCGCCCTCCACAGGCTGGCGGCGGTGTGGCGGGAGCCGACGAGGATCGCCCGCGCGCCCGCGACACCCTCGCGGGCGAAGCCGAGGAAGCGCTCAGGCTGCGGCTTCACCGTGTACTCAAGGGCGCTGCCGTGGACCTTCACGGCGTAGGGGACCCGGCCTTCGAGCGCGCGTGCGAGGATCACGGGGCCCATCACGAGGTGGTTGGCAAGAGCCACCTGCGGGCGCACCCGCGCCACGATCTCCCGCACAGCCTGAACGTTCGCCTGCACGTAGCGCGCGATCTCCTGTTCGCTGCACTCGGCGAAGGTGCGGGCCTCGACCCCTTCGTATGTGTCGGCCACGTACACCGGCAGCAGACCCCCGATGTCGGGCCTGTAGACGGTGCAGCGCGCCCGCGCGCCGGTCCGTCGAGCGTGCAGGGGCCGGACCCGCATGGTCCCCTCGTCCCAGTCGCAGGCGGCATCCACGAACGGCTGGTCCCCGGGATGGCGATCCTGGCTCAGCAGGTGCACCTCGTGGCCGAGCCCCAGGAGCGCCTGCGCAAGACGGGCGTTGTAGACGTTCGATCCCGTCCCGTCCAGTAGATAGCCGTGGAAGATCAGGATGCGCACCGGACCTGGAGCCTATCCCCGGCGGCTGCCCCGCCCGGCCCGCGTGCCCCGCCCGGCCCGGGCCGCGATCGGCCCTTCGGCCCCGATCGCCCGCGTGCAGCTCCCTGCGCATCGTCACCCCGGACGGCGACCGCGGCTTGGGTCGCCCACCAGCTCAGCTAAAGTGCGCCTGTGAGCATCAAGCAGCGTTACCGCCTGCGGAACCCCGCCAGCGGCCGGGAGGTCATCATCGAGGCCGCTCCCGAGGAGATCTACCTCGACCGAGGGACCGGCGAGCGGCTCGAGATCGTGGGCAAGATCCTCCCTCTCGCGCCGTCCGCCTCGCGGCTGCCGTGGGCGGTCGAGAATCTGCGCTTCTGCCCGTGGTGCGACCAGCTCGCCCAGAAGGACCTGAACGATTGCCCCAGCTGCGACAGGCGCATGGGGCCCCTCGAGTCGCGTGCAGGGACCGGCTGAGGGCTCCCAGAGCCGAAGCAAGCGACGCATGAGCCCGATCGATCAACTGCCCGCGGCGTCAGGCCGTCCGGCCCAGCTACATCCGTCACGCTCGATCATGGTCCGCGTGGCGCTCGCCGCTGCGCTCGTGCTCCTGTGCGGCGTCGCCTTGGGCGCGTGCGGCGGGAGCAGCGTCTCGGACCCCGTGCCGAAGAGCACACCCGAAATCACCCCTCCTACCGACACGAGCGCGGAAAAGGCGGCGGTGCAGACGACCTCGACCTCGACGACATCGACCAAAACCACGAACACGACCAGCGAAGCCTCCCCCTCGGGGAGCGAAAGCGCAAAAAGCGAAGCCAGCGAAGAACCCTCAAGCGGGGGAGCCTCGAGCGAATCCAGCTCCTCGGGCGGCGCCTCGGCGGGAGAAAAAGAAAAAGAAAAAGCGAGCAGTGAAGGTGCGGCCAAAGGCGGCAGCGAATCAGCCGCCGGTGCCAGCCCTACCGGCGGCGCCAGCGCACCCTAGTCGCCCGCACCCTAGTCGCCCGGTGCCTTGAGTCCTGGGCGCTCAGGGTGTTGAGATGAGGGTCGCGCTGTAGGTCAGGCGCGCGGTCTGGTAGAGGCAGTAGTACTGAATCGAGGTGCCGATCAGCAGCTGCGTCGTCTGCGTGCTCGTGCTCGTGCACGCGGTCCGCGGGCGGCTGGCCCGCCAGGACGTGTTATCGCCGAAGCCGAGCGCGAGCGCCGGCGCCCATGAGGGCACGGTCAACGCGACGACGTCGCCCTTCTTCACTGGGATAGTCGTTTCGAGCGGGAACTGGGCGGTCTCGCCGAAATAGGGCTGGAGCTTCACGAGCGGGCTCTGGGCGATCAACATGTAGGTGAGGTTCGGCTTGGGCTGGAGGCGCAGGATCGAGATGGCGGCTTCCGAGACGCCGCCCTCGTTCGCGTTGAAGAACTTGATCTGCGTAGCGTTGGGCTTGCCGAGCGTGATCGTCCAGGCGACGATCGTGCCGCTGCGCAGCACGGACAGCGGGTGGTCGGCCGTCCCTACCCTCACCTGGAAGCCCGTCGTGCGACTGACGGCCAGGCAGGGGCTTGCCGGGCAGCTCGGCACGGTCGCGGGAGTGGTCGCCGGGAGCACCCCCACTTCGGCCAGCGTCGCCGGCGAGGTCGCGGGAAGCAAGAGCACGAGGGCGAGCGTCGCAAGCATCGCCGTCGGTATTCGTCGTCTCATCATGGCAGTTGAACACCGCTGCGAGGCAGATGTAGCGGTTGCACTTTCTTTACTCACGCGCGAGTTCCTGCCCGGCGGCCGCGATCTCGCCCGCGTCGCCGGTTGCCGGGACCCATGGTAAGCGCAGCGGGTCACCCTCGTAGCGCGGAATCACATGGACGTGGAAGTGGAAGACCGTCTGCCAGGCGACCGCGCCGCAGGAGTTGACGAGATTGACCCCGTCGGCGCCGAGCCGCTCCTTGATGCGAGCCGCCAGCCGCCGGCAGGCCACCGCGACCGCGTGGAGATCATCGGGCGAGACGCTCAGCAGGTCGGCGCTGTGCGTGCGCGGGATCACGAGTGCGTGCCCGCGCGTGGCGGGAGCGATGTCCATGAAGGCGATCGTGCGCTCGTCTTCGTCGACGACCGTGGCGGGGAGCTCTCCCCTGAGGATCCTGCAGAAGATGCAGTCGGCGTCTGTCATCGACCCAGAGCCTATTCGGATGCGCTCAGGCCTTGCGTTGAACGCTCGGAGCTTCCCTGCCCGCGCGCGTAGGCGAGGGCCTGCTCGGGCGAGGTGACATCCCCCGCGTACTGTGCCTCAGCGAGCTCTCCCAGCAGCTCACCGACCCGCGGGCCGGCGGGAATGCCGAGCTCCGCGGCCAGCTCGTCGCCACGCACGAGCGGTCGCGGCGGGCCCTCCGCGTGCCAGCGCAGCGCATCTGCGAGCAGCCCGCGTGCGAGGCGCATGTGCGCGTCTATCGACTCCTCTGCGCGGTCTCCGCGTGTGGCGAGACGATCGGCGCATGACAGTAGCGTGACGTCCACCTCGACCGGGGCGCAGGCGCGCAGGTAGCCGAACACCGTCCGGCGCGAGAGCGGCTGGGGCTCGTGCACGAGGAAGCCCAACCTCAGATGATGACGGACGAGCGCCGCGACATGTGCGCGCAGCCGCTCGCTGGCGCGCAGCCGCTCGAGCACGGCCCGGGCCAGCTCGGCGCCCCGCACATCATGGCCTATGAACGTGACGCGCCCACCGCCGGAGTGGACCTCCCGCGTGAGGGGCTTGGCGGCGTCATGCAGCAGCGCGCCCCAGCGCAGCGCATCAGCCCGCGTCAGCTCATCGGCGAGCGGCTCCGCGAGCAGGCCCCTCACCTGCGCCTCATGCTCACCGAGGCATCCACCCAGCCCCTCGCCGTCGCCGAGCTTGGTCAGCGCTACCGTCTGATCGAGGACCTCGATCGTGTGGCCGTATACGTCGCGGTGATGGAAGCGATTCTGCTCGACCCCGCGCAGGGCCTCGAGCTCCGGGAGCACGACCCTGGTTGCGCCGAGGTCGCCCATCAGCTCGAGCCCGGCCACGGCGCCAGGCGCGGCGATGACGCGTCGTAGCTCCATGAACACCCGCTCCGGCGAGATCTCCTTGAGCGCACCCGACTGAGCGCGGGCTCGCTGAAGGGTCTCTGTGTCAGGCTCGAATCCCAGCTCGATCGCGATGCGCACGAGACGCAGCACCCGCAGGGGATCATCGGCGAAGGCTCTCGCGCCGGTCAGGCGCAGCCGGCGGGCCTGCAGGTCCGCGAGCCCACCGAACGGGTCGATCGGCGCTCCCCCATCGAGCGGCTCGGCGATGGCGTTGACGGTGAAGTCGCGCAGCCCCAGGTCCGCCTCGAGCGAGCCGCCGCGGAGAGGCTCGACGTCGACCTGCCACGAGCGATCGTGCGCGACGACCCGCCATGCGCCGAACTCCTCTGAGAGGCAGAAGCACGCCGCTCCTCCCGCGGCCCGCGCCAGCGCAAGCGCGGCCGCGGCGGGATCGCTCTCGACCACCAGGTCCAGGTCGATGGTCCGCCGGCCGAGCGCGCGGTCGCGCAGAGCCCCACCTACGAGCCATGCCGGCTGACCGGCCAGGGCCATGCGGGCCGCCGTCAGAGGATCGCGCATCCGGAGCTCTCGTCAACCACCTCGCGCGGCGTCGCAGACGGCGCCGGGAGCAGAGCGCCATCGCGGTGGTAGATGCGCGGCACGCGTGGCGAGAGCGCGCAGGTGACCTCGTAGTTGATCGTGTCAAGTCGGCGGGCCACCTCCTCGGCGGTGATGCGTTCGTCGCCCTGGCAGCCGATCAGAATCGCCCGCTCGCCCTGGAGTCGCTCGACCGCGGGGTCGCCACCCAAGTCGACCGCGATCGCGTCCATGCTCACCGTCCCCACGAGCGGATAGCGCCGTCCAGCGATCAGCACGTCGGCGTTGTTCGAGAGCCCGCGCCGCCAGCCGTCGCCGTAGCCAATCGGCAGCAGCCCGAGATAGGTGTCCTGCTCGGCCGTGAACCGGCGGCCGTAGCCCGCGCTCTCCCCCGTCTCGCAAGGCTTTATCTCCGCGACGTAGGAGCTGAGCTCGAGCGCCGGTTCGAGCGCCCGGGCAGCCGGGTCCCTGCCGAACGGGTCCATTCCATAGATGGCGATACCGCAGCGCACCATGTCGAACTGGGCCGCGACGTCACGGAGCGTCGCGGCGCTGTTGGCCGCGTGTACGAGGATCTGCGGCTGCTCGGCCTTTACCGCCCGCGCCCAGCTCGTGAAGGTCGCGAGCTGGCGCACGAAGAAGCCTTCGTCGTCCAGCTCATCGGCCGTCGCGAAGTGGGTCATCGCACCGGCGAGCTCAACACCTGGCGCCCGGGCCGCAGCGCCCGCCACCCGGGAGGCCTCAATGCGATCGCGTGTGCCCAGCCGGCCCATGCCCGAGTCGAGCTTGACGTGCACGCGGCCTCCACCGGCCGCCGCCACCTCCTCCAGGAAGTGCTCCCGCCACACGACCACGTCGGCGCCGAGAGCGAGCGTCTCCTTCAGCTCCGCGGGGTCGAGCGGGCCCATCACCAACACTCGCACCCCGCGTATGCCCGCCTCGCGAAGCTCCCGCGCCTCTTGGGCGCACGCCACGGCGAGCCAGCTCGCGCCGCCCGCGAGCGCGGCGTTGGCGCTCTGTACGGCACCATGGCCGTAGCCGTCTGCCTTCACGACCGCGCACAGCGCCACCCCCTCGCTCAGCGCGGACTTCAGACGCCCGCAGTTGCGCTCGATCGCGGCGAGGTTCACGCGCGCCTGAGCGCGACGATGGGTCATGCTCCACCCGGCCGATCGCGCTCGGGGCCGCGGGCATCCCGGTGGGCGTCGTGATTGCCGCGAGCGGCGCGCGCACGCGCCGCCGGCAGCGCGGCGATCACATCGGAGGCGATCACGCCCTCGGGCGCGCCCAGGCGGCGCGCCGCCTCCCTGCCCGCCTCGGCATGCATCCAGACACCCGCGGCGGCCGCCGCGAAAGCGTCCAGCCGCTGCGCAAGCAGGGCGGCGATCACACCGGTGAGCACGTCGCCCGTACCGGCGGTCGCGAGCGCCGGGCTGCCACCCGGGCTCACCGCGACCCGCCCCGTTGGATCCGCGATCAGCGTATCGTCGCCCTTCAGCACGACCACTCCACGCGCCTGCTCGGCGGCCGCCCGCACGTGGCGCAGGCGATCGCGCTCGATCTGTGAGCTCCCGATCTCGAGCAGCCGCCCGAGCTCGCCCGCGTGTGGCGTGAGCACCGTCGGCGAGCTCCTGACGGCCAGCTCGCCGAGGCGGCCGGCGTGCGCATTCAGGCCGTCCGCGTCGAGCACGATCGCGACCTCTGCGTCGCGCGCGAGCCTGCGCGCGAACGCGAATGCGCCCTCGCTGCGCCCGAGACCCGGCCCGAGCGCGAGCGCCCCCCCGCGCTCTGTCTCCTTCAGCACGCGCGCGGCCCCCTCGACCGTGAGCGCGCCATCGTGGTCGGGCAGTCCACGTGTCATGAGCTCCGGGGTGCCACCGCTCGCGAGGATCTCCTGCAGCGAAGCGGGGACGCATGCGGTGACGTATCCACCTCCAGCGCGCATGCTCGCCTGCGCGGCCATCCGCGGTGCACCCGTCAGCCCGCGCGAGCCGCCCACGATCAGCACATGACCGCTCGTGAACTTCGTCGAGTCCGGTGCCCGCCGCGGGAGCGCGTCAAGGACGGAGGGCTCGATCAGGCCGATCGTGGCTACCTCCGGGGCGCCGCGGGGAATCCCGATGTCGAGGATCTCCACATTCCCCGCGCGTCCCTTGCCGGGGTGTATCCACAGCCCCGGCTTGGCGGCATGAAAGGTGACGGTGAGCGACGCGGATACAGCCGTGCCCGAGACGACCCCAGTGGACGCGTCGACGCCGCTCGGCACATCGACGCTCACGACGGAGCCCTCCGCATCGTTGATCAGGTCGATCGCCTCCGCCACGGGCCCGTGCGGCTCGCCCTGAAATCCCGTGCCGAGCAGGGCATCGACCAGGATCCTCGCGCCGCGGAAAGCCGGCGGGAGCTCGCTCGCCGTGGCCGCCTGCGCGCTCGGACCCTCCCACGAGGCACCGCTGAACCGCACCGGGCGGTCGCCCGCCAGGCGGTCGAGGTTCACCCGCGCATCTCCCGTGAACTGCTCGGGTGGGGCGACGCAGACCACGGTCACCTCTCGCCCGGCCTCGCGCAGCAGGCGCGCCGCGACCAGCCCATCGCCGCCGTTGTTGCCCTTCCCGCAGACGACCGTCACCGGCCCGTCCGGCGCGATGCGCTCGACCGCGCGCGCGACGCCGGCGCCGGCGCGCTCCATCAACCCGAGCCCGGCCACCCCCCGCTCCTCGATCGCCCAGCGGTCGATCGCGCGCATCATCTCGGAGTCGCGCAACGGGGTGAGCCAGTCGGGCAGGGCCTCCATGACGAGCGATGCTAGATGGTTGGGCTCGGCTCGACTCGGCCCACGACTCCTCGGCGGCCGGCGCCACGAAGCCCGGGGAGAGCGCCCTACTCGACCGTCACGGTCTTCGCCAGGTTGCGCGGCTGATCGACGTTCAAACCGCGCCGGCGCGCGATCGCATACGCGAGCAGCTGCAGCGGGATGACCGCGAGAATCGGCTGGATCATCCAGTCGGCAGCCGGGACTTCGATCGTCGCGTCGACGTGCGGCTCGACGACGTCTTCACCGGCCGTCGTGACAGCAATCACGTAGGCGCCGCGAGCTCGCGCCTCCTGGATGTTTGAGATGAGCTTCTCGAGCACGGGCGAGCGCGTCGCGACGCAGATGACCGGCGTCGCCTCGTCGAGCAACGCGATCGGGCCATGCTTCATCTCGCCCGCGGCATAGGCATCGGTCGAGACGTATGAGATCTCCTTCAGCTTCAGCGCCCCCTCCAGCGCGACCGGAAGGCCGACGTGGCGACCGATGTAGAGGAAGAACTCGGCTTTCCAGCAGGTCTGCGCGATCGCGTCGATGCGCTGCTCACAATCTCCGATCAACTCGTCGATGCAGTGCGGCAGGCGCTTGAGCTCGCCGACGAGCTCGGCGATCCGCTCGGGCTCGAGCGTCCCGCGCAGCTCCGCCAGGCGCAATCCGAGCAGGTACATGACCGCCACCTGGCAGACGAACGTCTTCGTCGCGGCGACCCCGATCTCTAGGCCTGCGCGCGTGAAGAGCACGCCATCAGCCTCGCGGGTGGCCTGCGAGCCCATCGTGTTGGTGATCGCGAGCACGGCCGCGCCGCGCTCGCGGGCCAGGCGCATCGCCGCCAGCGTGTCGGCCGTCTCGCCTGACTGGGAGATCCCGATCACAAGGTCGCCGGGGCCTACGACCGGGTTGCGATAGCGGTACTCGGAGGCGATGTCGATCTCGACGGGCACCCTTGCCCACTCCTCGAGCGCGTAGCGGCCGATCAGACCGGCGTGGTACGCCGTCCCGCAGGCCACCACGACGATCCGCTTCACGCCCGAAAGGATGGCCTCGTCCAGCGCTCCCTCCTCGTCGAGATCGACGCCGTCGGCCCGCAAGGTACGGTCGGCGATCGTCTCGGCCACAGCGTCGGCCTGTTCATGGATCTCCTTCAGCATGAACGTCTCGAATCCGCCCTTCTCGGCCGTCTCCTGGTCCCAGTCGACCGTCTCGACGGGCCGCTCGGCGTCCTCGCCGGCAGGCGTCATGATGCGCACGCCCTCGGGGCGCAACACGACGATCTCACCGTTCTCGACGTACTGCACCCGGCGGGTCTCGGCGAGGAACGCCGGCACGGCCGAGGCGACGAACTGCTCGCCCTCGCCACGGCCGATGATCAAGGGGCACTCCTTGCGCGCCCCGACGAGCGTCTCGGGCTCATCGAGGCTCATCGCCACGAACGCGTAGTGGCCCTCGAGTTCGGCGTAGGCGTTGCGCACCGCCTCGGTCAGGTCGCCCGCGTAGTGCTCGGCGATCAGGTGCGCGATCACCTCGGCGTCGGTCTCGGACGTGAACACGCTCCCTGCGGCGATCAGACGCTGCTTGAGCGCCATGTAGTTCTCGACGATCCCGTTCACGACCACGTGGACCCGGTCGGAGCTGTCGTAGTGGGGGTGCGCGTTCTCCTCGCTCACCCGCCCGTGGGTGGCCCAGCGCGTGTGGCCGATGCCCGTCGTTGCGGTCCGCTCCTCGACGGCCACGGCAGCTCCCGCAGCCGCGTCGGTAAGCCTCTCGAGCTTGGCCCGCAGCGCGCTCAGGTTCCCGACGGCTCGCACCGCCTCGATGCGGTCCTCCCCCATGACGGAGATTCCCGCGGAGTCATAGCCGCGGTACTCGAGCTTGCTCAGTCCCGCGAGCAGCAGCTCCTGGGCCGGGCGCCCGCCGACGTAGCCAACGATGCCGCACATCGGCCCGACGATACCAGCGGCCGGGCGGCCTGCTACGGCCCCGTGGACGTTTGGCCCAGCTCCCGCTCGACGAGAGCGGCCAGCTCAGAGCACACGCCTTCTGCCTCCCGGTCGGTCGGCGCCTCGACCATCACCCTCACCAGCGGCTCGGTGCCGCTCGCGCGAACGAGAACACGTCCGCGTCCGGCCAGCCCCTCAGACGCCGCCCGGATCGCCTCCTCGACCCCCCGCGCATGCGCCAGGGCGCCGCGGTCGCGCACACGCACGTTCACGAGCCGCTGGGGCAGCTTCTCCATCGCGTCGCGCTCGCTCAGATCCCGCCCCGCGAGCGCCTCGAGCGTCAGCAGGGCGCCGGCGATGCCATCGCCCGTGCGGTTGAAGCCCATCTCGATGATGTGCCCGGATTGCTCTCCGCCCAGCATCCAGCCCCGGGCGCGCAACTCCTCGAGCACGTATCGATCGCCGACGTCCGTCGTGCCCACGCTCACTCCCGCCCGCTGCATCGCTAGGTGGAAGCCGTAATTGGTCATCACCGTGACCGCGACGCCGTTCCCGCTCAGGCGCCCGCAGTCACGCAGGTGCAGTGCCGCCAGGGCCATCAGCTCATCCCCGTCGACGACCTCCCCCAAGCGATCCACGGCGAGCACGCGGTCGCCGTCGCCGTCAAAGGCAAAGCCGATCGTATGAGCGCCGGCGAGAAGCCGCTCCGCGAACGCGGCGACGTTCGTGGAGCCACAGCCGGCGTTGATATTGCGCCCATCCGGGCGGTCCGCGGTAACGGTCACCTTCGCACCCAGGCGCCGGAAGATCTCCGGCGCCACCTGGTATGTGGCGCCGTTGGCGCAGTCCAGCAGCACGTCGAGCCCGTCGAGCTCGAGCGCGCCGAAGCGCGAATGCAGTTCGCGCAGATAATCCTCTTGAGCGCCCCTCAGCTCGCGTACGCGGCCGATCCTCGCGGGGACCCGACCATCGCCCGCTCTCGCCTCGCCATCGCGCGCTTCGCGCTCGAGCTCGGCCTCGATCGCCAGCTCGGTCTCATCGGAGAGCTTGTAGCCGTCGCCGGCGAAGAACTTGATCCCGTTGTCCTCGTAGGGGTTGTGCGAGGCCGACAGCACGACCGCGAGGTCGAATCCGTAACGGGCTATCAGCAGAGGCGCGGCCGGTGTCGGGATCACGCCGCCGAGCATCGCGTCGCCACCGCAAGCGCTCACGCCGGCCGCGAGCGCCGCCTGCAGCATCTCACCGGACTCGCGCGTGTCCCGCACGATCAGCACCTGGGGTCGCTCGGCGCCCGTCCGGCGGGTCGCGGCCCGCCCGAGCGCCAGCGCGAGCTCGGCGGTCACGAACTCGCCGGCCCTACCCCGTACGCCGTCGGTCCCGAACAGCTTGCGGGCCATGCTCTTCCTCGGGACCTGGCTCTAGCGCTTGGAGAACTGCGGACGCTTGCGCGCCTTCTTCAGGCCTGCCTTCTTGCGCTCCTTGGCCCGCGAATCACGCGTCAGGAAACCCCTGCGCTTGAGCTCGCCCCGAAGGTTAGGGTCCGCCTCGAGCAGAGCGCGCGAGACACCGTGGCGCAGCGCACCGGCCTGCGCAGAGATGCCCCCGCCGTGGAGCCGTGCGACCACATCCATCCGCTCCTCATAGCCCACCGTCTCGAGCGGCTGGCGGATGTTGCGCTGAAGCGTCAGGCGGGGGAAGTGCGCCTCAAGAGCCCGTCCGTTGACCAGATAGGAGCCGGTCCCCGGTCTGAGGGTCACGCGCGCGATCGCGGTCTTACGCTTGCCCGTGGCCCTGTAGCGGGCGCCGGCGGCAAGGTCGATCGCAGCTGTTGAGATCGGCTCTGTGAGAGCCTGCTCCTCGCCCTCGCCCTCCTCGGCCGGCTCGAGCTCGTCCTCGAGCGCGTAGAGGTCCTCGTATCCCTCGCTGCGCCCGAGTGGATCGACCCCCTCCGGGACGATGTCCACTTCGAGATGCGCCCCGGGCACCGAGGGCTTCACTCGCGGCCTGGACTCCTCCTCTTCCTCGTCTGCGCGCTCCTCGGGCTGATCCTCGCCTGCGCCCGGCGCCCGCTCCGCCGCGGCGGGCTCCTGCGCGCGGGCAGCGGCAGCTGCCTCATCGGCCTGCTCGCGTGCCTCGAGCGCGGCGTCCTCGGCGACGCCCGCGATCTCCATGGCCTGCTCAGTCGGAACAGCGTGGCCCTCGCCGCCGGCTTCGACCACCGCGGGCTCCCGCGGGGTCTGCCCGGCCGCTGACTCCTGGGCCTCCTGAGCCGCCTCGAGCGCCGCGTCCTCGGCCGCGCCCGCGATTTCGCTGGCCTGCTCCGTCGGCACGGCGTGAGCAGGGCCCTCGGCGGCGGCGTCCCCGCTCTGCGGCGCCTCGGGGTTCCCCTGGTTCTCCTCGTCGGGCATCATCGGTTGATCTCCAAAGCTTGCGGTTTCTGGGCGGCATGGGGATGCTCCGCGCCGGCGTAGATCTTGAGCTTCGTAATCTGCTTTCGAGCGAGCCGGTTGCGCGGCATCATGCCTTTCACTGCCAGCCTGATGATCTCCTCCGGACGCCTGGCCAGCATCTCCTCAAAGGTGCGCGAGCGCAGTCCACCCGGGTAGCCGGAGTGCCGGTAATAGCGCTTGTCCTTGCGCTTGTTGCCGCTCACGTGGACCTTCTCGGCGTTCACCACCACGACGAAGTCGCCCGTGTCAATGTGCGGCGTGTACTCGGCCTTGCGCTTGCCCCGCAGCACATCGGCGATCTGCGTCGCCAGCCGGCCGAGCGTCTTGCCGTTCGCGTCCACGAGCAGCCAGTTGCGCTCGCGGTCGGTCGGCTTCGCTACGTAGGTCTTTGTCGAGGGTGCCATCGCGTGAAAAAGGCCACGCGTAGCCGCGCGGCGGAGTGGACATCATAGGCGATGTCCGCGCGGGGCGAGGAGACTGCGCCGCAGGCGAGGAGGAGACTGCGCCGCAGTCACTCCCACTCGATCGTGCCGGGAGGCTTTGAGGTTATGTCCAGGACCACCCGGTTCACCTCGCGCAGCTCGTTGATCATCCGCGAGGCGATCGTCTCCAGCAGGTCATAGGGAAGTCTCGCCCAGTCTGCGGTCATCGCATCATCGCTCGTCACGGCGCGCACGACCACTACGTAGCCGTAGGTCCGCTCGTCTCCCTGCACGCCCACCGTGCGCACGTCCGGGAGCACGCAGAACGACTGCCACAGCTCGCGATACAGGCCGGCCCTGCGTATCTCCTGCTGCAGGATGTGATCGGCCTCTCGAAGCACGTCCAGGCGCTCCTTCGTCGCCTCGCCTCCCACCACCCGGATCGCGAGGCCCGGGCCGGGAAATGGTTGGCGCCAGACCAGTCGCTCGGGCAGGCCAAGCTCGGCGCCGACGGCGCGCACCTCGTCCTTGAAGAGCGCCCTCAGCGGCTCCACGAGCTCGAACTGCAGGTCCGCGGGCAGGCCCCCGACGTTGTGGTGGGACTTGATTGTGGCCGCGCCGGTCCCCCCGCCCGACTCGATCACGTCGGAGTAGAGGGTCCCCTGCACCAGATAGCGGACCTCGTTTCCATCACCCGCGAGCTTCGCGGCCTCCTCCTCGAAGACCCTGATGAACTCACCTCCGATCACCTTGCGCTTAGCCTCGGGCTCGGTCACCCCCTTCAGCTTCTCAAGAAAGCGTTCCTCTGCGTCGACGGCGACGAGCGGCACCTTGAAGGTGTCACGGAACGTGCCCACCACCTGCTCGCCCTCGTCCTTGCGCATCAGCCCGTGATCGACGAACACGCACGTCAGCTGCGGGCCGACAGCGCGATGCACGAGCAGCGCCGCGACTGATGAGTCCACCCCGCCCGAGAGACCGCAGATCACCTTGCCGTCGCCGACCTGCTCGCGGATCAGGCGGATCTGCTCCTCGACGATCGAGGCCGCCGACCATGAGGGATCGCAGCCGCACACCTCGGTGAGGAACCTCGCCAGGATCTCCTGCCCGTATGGCGTGTGCACGACCTCGGGGTGGAACTGGATCCCATAGATGCCGCGCGCGGTGTCCTCCACGGCCGCAACCGGTGACCCGCTCGAGCAGGCAAGCGCCGTGAAGCCGGGTGGCGGCTCAAAGACGGTGTCCCTGTGGGACATCCAGCATGTCTGCTCGCGCGGCATCCCCTTCAGCAGCACGCCCGGCTCAATGACGCGGAGGTCCGAGCGACCGAACTCGCCCACGTCCGCCTGCTCGACCCGGCCGCCGAGCTCGTGCACGAGCAGCTGCATCCCGTAGCAGATGCCCATCACCGGCACGCCGAGCTCCAAGAGACCGCGATCGAGCCGCGGCGCTCCCTGCGCATAGACCGAGGCCGGCCCGCCCGAGAGGATGATCCCGCGGGGACTGCGTCTGCTGATCTCCTCCAGCGGCACGTGATGGGGCAGGAGCTCGCTGAAGACGCCGCAGTCGCGTACCCGGCGCGCGATCAGCTGGCTGTACTGCCCGCCGTAGTCGAGCACGACGACCTCCGCCGCGGCCTTTTGCGGCGGTATCTCCGCTCGCTCACGCGCGAGACGCCGGCTCGCCGGGTCTAGGCTGGGCGCGCCCGAATCAGCTCTGCGCGGCTCGACGGCGCCAACCTCGGCTGTGGCTCCGAGCGCAGGCTCAGTCATTGACGAGGGCGGCGACCTTCCCGTCGGTGGCACCCATGCCCACGCCCTGGTCGCGTTGCAGCGACTTGCCCTCGGTCTGCAGCGCCGGCGCGATCACGACCTCGGCCCGGTTGAACTCGGCGAGGTCCTTGTGCCCGCACGTGGCCATCGACGTGCGCAGCCCGCCGAAGAGGTTGAACGTGCCGTCGTTCTCCCGCGCCGGGCCCACGAGGATCTCCTCGAGGGTTCCGTTCTGTGTGGTCGCGACGCGCGCCCCGCGCGGAAGCGTCGGGTGGAAGGTGGCCATGCCCCAGTGAAAGCCGCGTCCGGGAGCCTCGTAGGCACGCGCGAGCGGGGAGCCGATCATGACCGCGTCGGCTCCCAGCGCGATCGCCTTGGACACGTCCCCCCCGGTGCGCATCCCGCCGTCGGCGATGACCTGGCAATACTCCCCGGTCTCGAGCATGT
The DNA here is from genome assembly GCA_049512215.1 of Solirubrobacteraceae bacterium. Classification (GTDB taxonomy): domain Bacteria; phylum Actinomycetota; class Thermoleophilia; order Solirubrobacterales; family Solirubrobacteraceae; genus Palsa-744. Next base: position 16,674 of record JBEKXJ010000032.1, on the reverse strand, counting down.
GCGTGGAGCGCGCGTAGGCTACGTCCGCGATCGCCGTGGCCTGGGGAACGCCGATGCCGAGCACCCCGCGCGTCGTGCAGGCCGCTCCCGGCCCGACGCCGACGAGCACCCCGGCGGCGCCGGTCCGCATCAGATGCAGGCCCGTGTGGTAGGAGGCGCATCCACCCACGACGACGGGCACCTCGAGCGTGGGAATGAACTCCTTCAGGTTCAGCGGTTCGGAGACCGTCGAGACGTGCTCCCCGGAGACCACCGTTCCCTGGATGACGAGCACGTCCAGCCCGGCTTCCACCGCGATCTCGTGGTAGTTGATCACGCGCTGCGGGGTCAGCGACGCGGCGACCACGACTTTCTGCTCCTTGATCTCTCGGATCCGCTGCGCGATCAACTCCGGCTTGACCGGCTCGCGATAGATGTCCTGCATCTCGCGCGTCGCCTCCTGCTTCGACAGTGACGCGATCCGCTCGAGCTGCTCCTCGGCATCCTCATAGCGCGTGAAGATGCCCTCGAGGTTCAGCACCGCGAGGCCGCCGAGCCGGCCGATGATCCCCGCGGTGCGCGGCGAGACGACACCATCCATCGCCGCTGCCAGCATCGGCAGCTCGAACTGATAGGGCCCGAGCTTCCAGGAGATATCGATGTCGTCGGGGTCGCGCGTGCGCCTCGAGGGCACGATCGCGATGTCGTCGAAGCCGTACGCCTGACGCGCCTTCTTGCCGCGTCCGATCTCTATTTCCATCTTTGCATCCTCGCAGTCGGCGCGGACAAGAAGACCCCGCACCAGGCGGGGCCAAAAGGGGGCCGGCGGAGCGCCGTTGGGACCCTGTCGCTAACGGCAGCCAAGTGCCCTTGAGCATAGCAATCTCGAACCGGGCTAATGCCCTTGGATATCCTCGTCGACATGACCGACGGGGCGCCCAGACGCTATGAGCCGCACGCGATCGAGGAGCGCCGTCAGGCGGCTTGGCGCGAGCAGGCGGCCTTCGCCACCCCGGCCGTCGAGGAGGAGCAGCCGCACCTGTACATAAAGCCCTCCGCTCCCTTCACCTCCGGAAACATTCACATCGGCCACGTCCGCAGCTACGCCATCGGCGACGCCTACGCGCGCTTTCGTCGCGCGCGCGGAGAGGCCGTGCTGTTCGCATTCGGATTCGACGCCTTCGGCCTGCCGGCCGAGCTGGGTGCGATCGCGAACGGTGAGTCCCCGAGCGACTGGGTCGACCGCTGCGCCGCGCGCATGACCGCACAGCTCGAGCGGCTCGGGTTCTCCTTCGACTGGGAGCGCTCCTTTCTGAGCTCCGATCCGGTGATGTACCGCTGGTCGCAGTGGCTGTTCCTCACGCTCCTGGACGCTGGCCTCATCTACCGCGGCTCGGGAAACGTCGACTGGTGCGAGAGCTGCGAAACGACGCTCGCCTCGATCCAGGTGGAGCCCGGCGGAACGTGCTGGCGCTGCCACGGGCCGGTCAGGCTGATCGAGCTGCCTCAGTGGTATTTGCGAATCAGCACCTATCTGCAGGAGAACGACCGGCGCCTGTCCGGGCTGGAGAAATGGGACGAGCTATCGCTCGCCTCCCAGCGGATCGTCCTCGGCCGCGTCGACGGCGTCGAGGTCGACCTGGATGGACCCGAGCGCTCGACTCTGACCGCCTTCACCGCCCACCCGGACGCCCTGGCGGACGCACGCTTCGTGCTCATGTCCCCGCGCGACCCTCGCGCCGACGAGTGGGCCACGGCACCGGCGGTCCGCGAGCAGCTCGAGCATTTGCGCTCGGGAGGGTGGGAGCGGAGCTCTCGTGAGGCCGAGACGATCCCAGTGATCGACAGCGGAAGGCTCGTGATCGGACCGGCCGGCCTGCCCCTGCCGGTGCTGGTCTCGCCGCTCGTCGACTCCCGTTTCGGGGTCACGGTCGTGCTCGGCACGCCGTCACATGACCGCACCGACGAGGTGATCGCCGCCAGATTGGGCTTCGACAGCGACCCGTCGGGCGAGGCGGTCACGATCGAGGCTCGCCCGGCAGTCCGCTATCGCGCCTTCGACTTCGCGATCTCCCGCCAGCGCTCGTGGGGAACGCCGATCCCGATCGTCTACTGCGAGGCGTGCGGCAGCGTGCCGCTGGCGCGCGAGCAGCTGCCGGTGCTGCTCCCGCGCGATATCACCCCGACGGGGGCCGGCAACCCGCTGGCGGAGCTCGCGGAGTTCGTCGAGACGACTTGTCCGCGCTGCGGCGGACCGGCGCGCCGCGAGACCGACACGCTCGACTGCCACTTCGACGCGCTGTGGCTGTGGATCCCCGCCTGCGTGCCGCCAGAGGCACGCGGTGAGACCCTCGAGGAGATCTTGGCCCTTCCCGACCTGCGCCACTGGCTCCCTTCCGAGCGCCTGGTCGCGGGCTCCGACAGCGGCAACTTCGTTTTCGACCAGCGGATCGTGACCAAGGCGCTGCGCGACATCGGCCCGCTAGCGTTCCTCGCCGACGGCGAGCCCTTCGCCGGCTGCCTCTTTCACGAGATGGTCATACGCGACGGGCGCAAGATGAGCAAGCATCTCGGCAACGTGGTCGACCCCGACGAGCTGATAGACCGCTACGGCGCCGACACGCTGCGGCTTGCGATCCTCTTTGCCGCGAGCCCGCAACGCTCGCTGAACTGGAGTGACTCGGACGTGATTCGCTGCCACAGGTTCCTGACGCAGGTGTGGGAGTACGCGCACGCCAGACTCTCAGACAGCGCGGGCGGGCAGCCGCACACCCTTCCCGGAGCGGAGTCGGCGGCCGAGGGCGAGCCTCCCAGGGACACCACCGAGCACCTCAGGCAGCGGCTGGGCAAATGGTGCGAGACCGCGGTCAAGAAGATCAGCGAGGACCTGGAGGATCTCCAGATGCACAGCGCCGTGCGAAATCTCATGCGGCTGTTCGACCGAATCAGGGACTACGAGAAGCGCGTGATCGCACGCCGGGGAGCGCTCGGCGCAGCCGACCGGGAGGCCCTGATCGACGCGCTCGCCCTGCTCGCCCAGCTGCTCGGCCCCTTCACCCCGCACCTCGCCGAGGAGCTGTGGATCGCCTTCGGTCACAACCACCATGACGCACGAACGCCTTGGCCAGGCGTATCGTTTCAGGTGCCCGCATGAGCACTCACACCGCAAAGGCACCCCCCCGGGGGTCCGGTAAGCGGACGCGCTCCTGCGCGGCCGGGCTGGTCTGTCACCGCTGCGAGCATCGCTACCCGCTCGAGGACACTACGTTTGCCTGCCCGGACTGCGGCAAGGGCCTTGACATCGAGTACGACTACGAGCTCGCGGCCCGCCACTTCAAGGATGTCCCCTACTCCGAGCGCCCGGAGAACATCTGGCGCTTCGAGGAGCTCCTGCCGATCGTCGATCGTTTCGCACAGGCGCGCGTCGGGCGCCACGCCGGGTGCACCCCCCTGATCCACGCCGACCGGCTCGGCGCCGAGCTCGGTCTCAGCAACCTCTACCTCAAGGACGACTCCACCTCGCGCCCCAGCCTCTCCTACAAGGACCGGGTGGTCGCGATGTCGATCGCTCGGCTGCTCGAGCTCGGCAAGCAGGAGATCGGCTGCGTCTCCACCGGCAACGTCGGGACGGCAGTGGCCTCGCTCGCGGCCAAGGCCGGGGTGGACGCCTACGTGTTCTACCCGAACCGCCTGGAGGACATGAAGGCCCGCGCCTGCAGAGCGCTCGGGGCGAAGGTCTGTCAGGTCGAGGGCAACTACGACGAAGCCAACCGCCGCTGCCGGGAAGTCGCTCTCGCAACGGGCATGGAGTTCGCGAACATCACCCTCCGTCCGTTCTATGCCGAGGGTGCGAAGACGAACGCGTTCGAGATCGTCGAGCAGCTCGACTGGCAGGCGCCCGACCACATCGTCACCCCCGCCGCCGGCGGCACGCTCTCCTCACGGCTGCACAAGGGCCTGGTCGAGCTGCAGCTGCTGGGCCTCGCCGAGACCGACTCGGCGCGCATCCACATCGCCCAACCGAGCGGCTGCAACCCGATCGCGACGGCGATCCTTGCCGAGGAGGCCGAGATCCAGGCTGTCACGCCCGAGACGGCGGCCCACTCGCTGGCGATCGGTGCGCCGGGCGACGGCTATCTCGTGATCGACGCGGTCCGCAAACGCGGCGGCACGGGCGCGTTTGCGAGTGACCCCGAGATCTTCGCGGGAATCGATCTGCTCGCCGCAACCGAGGGCCTGCTGACCGAGCCCGCGGGCGGCACCACGATCGCCGTCCTCGAGAAACTCGCCGCCAAGGGGCGCTTCGCGCCGGACGAGACGGTCGTCGCGATCATCACCGGCAACGGCCTGAAGACCCTCGACGAGCATCCTGAGAAGCCGTGGCCGGACAGGGTCGACTGCGAGCTCGACTCGATGCTCGCTGCCCTGCAGCAGCTGAGAAGCAGCGATTCGCTGATGGACAGCGCGCGGGGGCAACTGCACGCCTGATCACGGCCCGCCAAGCCTGATCACGGTCTGCAGAGGGACTGACCGCTTCAGGCGGGTGCGCCGAGGCCCTCCCCGCCGGGCACGCTCGGCCTCCACGAGCGGCGACCGCTACAGTTTGAGCCATGGACGAACCAGCCCCCACTGATCTCAGCTTCGAGCTCGCGAAGCGCCGCCTGGAAGAGCGCCGTGCCGTGGATGAGGCCGGAGGCGGCCAGTCCGAGGGGTTCGAGCTCGCCGAGCAGGAACTCATCGAACACACTTCGCACGGCGACGAGCACACCCCCGCCCGCATCAGCCAGGACGCGGAGGCCCGCGAGGAGGAGCCCTCCTCCGCGGAGTACGGCGAGGCTGATGAGGAGATCAAGACCGACTGACACGCTGCAGGACACGATACGTCGGGGCGATCGACCAGGGCACGACGAGCACCCGCTTCATCCTGTTCGACCGCGATGGGCGGATCGTCGGCGCAGAGCAGCGCGAGCACGAGCAGATCCACCCCCGCGCGGGATGGGTCGAGCACGACGCGCTCGAGATCTGGCAGCGCACGCACGAGGTGATCGCAGGCGCGCTGGCCAGCTCCGAGGCCGCGGCCGGCGAGCTGGCCGCGATCGGCATCACCAACCAACGCGAGACCGCCGTGGTGTGGGATCGCGAGACCGGCCAACCGATCCACAACGCGATCGTCTGGCAGGACACCCGCACCGACCTGCTCGTGCGCGAGCTCGCCGGCGAGGAGGGCCTCGACAGGCTGCGTGACCGCGTGGGCCTGCCGTTGTCCACCTACTTCTCCGGGCCGAAGCTCACTTGGCTGCTCGAGAACGTCGAGGGCGCGCGCGAGCGGGCCGAACGGGGAGAGCTCGCCTTCGGGACGATGGACACGTGGATTCTGTGGAACCTCACCGGAGGCCCCGGCGGCGGCATCCACGCCACCGACGTGACGAACGCGAGCCGGACGATGCTGATGGACCTCGCGACGCTGGACTGGCACGAGCCGAGCCTCGAGCTGATGGGGATTCCCCGCGCGATCCTGCCGGAGATCCGGTCCTCGAGCGAGGCCTACGGCGAGGCCGCCGGAACGGCGATCGGGGGTCGACTTCTCGCCGGGATCCTCGGCGACCAGCAGGCTGCCCTCTTCGGGCAGACCTGCTTCTCCCCCGGCGAGGCCAAGAACACCTACGGCACCGGTTCGTTCCTGCTCGTGAACACGGGCGAGGAGATCGTGCGCTCCGAGCGCCTGCTCACGAGCGTCGGCTACCAGCTCGGCGACGGGCCGGCAAAGTACGTGCTCGAGGGATCGATCGCAGTGACCGGCGGCGCCGTGCAGTGGCTGCGCGACCGCCTGGGCTTGATCAGCAGCGCCCCGGAGGTGGAGAAGCTCGCGCGCACCGTCGAGGACAACGGCGGCGTCTACTTCGTTCCGGCCTTCTCGGGCCTGTTCGCTCCCCACTGGCGCGACGATGCCCGCGGTGTGATCGTCGGCCTAACCGCCTATGCAAACGCCGGCCACATCGCGCGGGCTACGCTCGAGGCGACGGCCTGGCAGAGTCGCGAGGTGGTGGACGCCGTCAACGCCGTGGCCGGGTTCCCGCTCAGCGCGCTTCGAGTCGACGGCGGCATGACCGGCAACGAGCTGCTGATGCAGTTTCAGGCCGATGTTCTCGGCGTCCCGGTAATCCGACCCGCCGTAACGGAGATCACCGCGCTCGGGGCGGCGTTCGCCGCCGGTCTCGCAGCGAACTTCTGGTCAAGCGAAGAGGAGCTGCGCGGGCGCTGGTCTGAGGACAGACGCTGGGAGCCAAAGATGGAACCCGAGCAGCGCGAGCGCGAGTACGCCCGCTGGAAGAAGGCCGTGACGCGCGCGCTGGGCTGGATCGACTAGGAAGCGAGCGGCAGGGTGATGCAGCCTCGCCCCTGCCCGGCGCAGTACGTCCGCCTGGCAGCCGGGCTCGGCGCTGCGGACCCGAGCGCCGGCGAACACGCCGCGAGCTTCAGCGCCCAGCCGTCTGCGCCCGCGCCGGCGAGCTGCTGCCCGTTGCGCAGCCGAGGCCGGGAGCATCAGTCCTGGCCACCATTGCCGCTCTGGCCACCATTGCCGCTCATCGCGGGCCGCAGAGTCGATGCCCGCCCGAGGCGGCGCTGAGCCCGCTCGGAGTCGTCCTCCCGGGGGAGAGACTGCCCGTGCCCGCCAGAGCGCGGGTTTCGGCTCGTCGCCGCGCGTATCGCGCGGTCGTAGACCTTCTCGTAGCCGTCGGCGACGATCGCAGCGTCATAGCGCGAGGCGACGCTCTCGCGGCAGCTCGCCGGGTCGATCGTGCCGAGCCGGCCGACCGCCGCGGCCATCTCCTGCTCATCAGCAACGTGGAAGCCGTTCTGGCCGTCGATCACGATCTCGCCCGCGGCGCCCTCGGGGAAGGCGATCACGGGCGTGCCGCAAGCGAGCGCCTCAACCATCACCATCCCGAACGGCTCCGCCCAGCGGATCGGCATCAGGAACGCCTTTGCGCGCGCGAACAGCTCCTCGCGGCGCACGCCGCCGACCTCGCCGACGAACGCGATCTCGCGACCATTGACGTGCGGCTCGATCTCGCGCCGGAAGTAGTCCTCCTGCCCGGGCTGTATGGGCCCGGCGAGCACCAGCCGGACGCCGGCCGCCCGCGCAACCGCGACCGCGCGGTGCGCGCCCTTGGCAGGATGCATCCGCCCCATCCACAGCAGGTAATCGTCCTTCTCATCGCACAGAGGCCAGTCCTCCACGCGGATCGGGTTGGGCACGACGTCCGCGACGCGCACCCCTGGCGGCGCGTGCTCGAGTTGGAAGCGGCTTATCGCAACGAGACGAACCTTGTGGCCGTGACGCGCGTAGAATGGGCGCGTCTCATCGTTGAACGGCGCGTGCAGGGTGTGAACGACGGGCACCACCACGCGGTTCGCCATCGCGACCGCGGTGAAACCCGAGTGGTCGTGCACGACGTCGAAAGGCCGGCCCTCCAGGGCGGCACGGTCCACAGCGTCATAGGCCTCCCCGACGTGGTCGCTCTCGTACAACGAGGCGCCTATCTGATCGGCGTGGGTGTCCGCGAGCGGCGAGCAGACCTGAGCCGAGGAGCGCGAGCCGGGCGCAGCGAACAGCGTAACCTCGTGTCCCCGCGTGATGAGCTCCTCACACAGCAGCGCGACGACTGCCTCGATCCCACCGTAGCCGGGCGGTGGCACCGGGATCCACGGCGGCGCGATCACCGCAACCCTCAGCGCCCTGCGCTCCGAGCGCGGGGCAGAATTGAGCATTTGGTGGAGGGAGGGCTCAGTCATGTCCTGCGGGCTGCTCTAGAGAAAGGCCGAGACATTCGCCGGCCGCCGAGCCTCTTCAGCTGCATGACCCAGCCAAACCTGGCTTGGAGCTTGAGGGGGACCGTCTTCGGGGGCTCCTTCAGCTGAGCTACTCATTCTAACATCGTCTCGCCGGACGCCCATCCGCAACACACCACCGCAATCCGTAATAGACGTATAGAAACTACTGAGGTAGAGTGCCATCAGCGCTGCTCTTCTCATCGCGCGGTAGAGCGCTCGGCGGACGATCGCCGCGTCAGGGCGTACGATCGGCGACAGCTGACGAGACCGGGGTCGCATTGAGCCAGCAAGGAGCCGCAGGGCCGACAGGCGATCCTCGCCGATCGAGGCAGGGTCGCGGTCGGCCTGCCGCGCCGGGGACCGAGCAGTCGGTGCTCAGCCCCCGCGGGGAGCACTTCGAGGTCCTCGGCCGAGCGGGCCCGGTTGAGCTGCGGGGTGCGCCGGCGATTCCGGCAGAGGCGCGGGAGGAGCTGCTCGTCATCAAGGACGGCGAGCTGTTCCTGTGCGCGCGCACGGACGGCGACGTCGCGGCGGCCCAGGTGTCCGGCGAGGGCTTCTACGCTCATGACACGCGCTACCTCTCGGAGATCCGCTTCGAGGTCGGCAACGTTCCTCCCGTCGCGCTCTCCTACGCATCGGTGGACGATCATGCGATCGTCGACTCGACGAACGCCGGCCTCCCCCGCGGGGCTCTGAGACCCGTACCGCAGCAGTCGTTGAGCATCAGCCGCGAGCTGATGATCGCCTCGGGCCGACTCTACTACCTCGTACGTCTGCTCAACTTCCTGCGAGAGCCCGTGATGACGAGTGTTTCGCTTGCCATGGCTGCCGATTTCGCGGACATCTTCGAGGTGCGCGGTGGGCCGCGGCGCAAGGCGCGCGGGCACACGCTCGCGCCTAAGCAGCTCGAGCGCGGGATCGTGCTCGCCTACATCGGCGAGGACGACGTCTTCCGCGAGGCGATCATCGAGCTCGATCCGCAGCCCGCCCAGGTTGAGCTGGGCGCCGACCGCGTGAAGGCGGGGTGGGAGCTGACGCTACACCGAGGAGCGCCGGTCACGGTCCTGATGACGGCCGAGCCTTCGATCGGTGGTCGCCGGCGTCCGCGGCGGCGTATCGAGACGGCAGCGGCCGAGCTTGAGCAGGCGGGATCCGCGTGGGAGTCACGCTGCACGCGCATCTCAAGTGACAATGCGCTTTTCGGCGGGCTGATCACGGCCTCCAAGCGCGACCTGCGCGCCCTGGTCATGCCGGCGCCGGGCGGGCGGATCGTCTCGGCGGGTATTCCTTGGTATGTCGCGCCGTTCGGACGCGACGCGCTCGTGACGGCGAGCGAGGCCCTGCTGCTGAATCCCGATCTGGCGCGCGATGCGCTCCGCGTGCTCGCGAGGCTCCAGGCGAGCGAAGACGACGCCTGGCGCGATGCCGAGCCGGGCAAGATCATTCATGAGCTACGTGTCGGCGAGCTGGCGGGAATCGGGATCGTGCCGCATACGCCGTATTACGGAACGGTGGACGCGACTCCGCTGTTCTTGATGTGCGCCGCCGACTACTACGCCTGGACGGGCGACCTGGAGATGCTGCGCTCCTTGCGTCCTGCGCTCGACGCCGCCCTGGCGTGGATCGATGAGTTCGGCGACCGCGACGGCGACGGTTTCATCGAGTACGAGCGCCGTTCGCCCGGCGGTCTGCGCAACCAGGGATGGAAGGACTCACACGACTCGGTCGTTCATGCCGACGGCACGCTGGCCAAGGGTCCGATTGCCCTCGTCGAGGCGCAGGGATACGTCTACCGCGCCAAGCTGGCGATCGCCGACGTCTATGCAGCGCTCGGAGCAGAGGACGTCGCCGCGCGTCTGCGCGTCGAGGCGGCGCAGCTGCGGGGGGCGTTCAACGAGGCGTTCTGGAATCCCGCGGAGGGGACCTTCGCGCTGGCGCTCGACGGACGCAAGCGCCAGGTCGCGAGCGTCAGCTCAAACCCGGGCCACTGCCTCTACTGCGGGATCGTCGAGCCGGACAAGGCCGCCGCGGTGGCTGAGCGGCTGATGGCAGCGGACATGTTCTGCGGCTGGGGAATACGCACGCTCTCGAGCAGCTGTCCGGCTTACAACCCGATGAGCTACCACAACGGCTCGGTGTGGCCGCACGACAACGCGATCATCGCGGCGGGCCTGAAGCGTTACGGGCACGACGACGCCGTCCGCCGGATCGCCGACGCACTGTTCGACGTCGCTACCAGCGCACGCGACTTCCGCCTGCCGGAGCTCTACTGCGGCTTCGACCGCTCCGAGCGCGCGGCGGTCGTCGCCTACCCGGTCGCGTGCATCCCCCAGGCTTGGGCCGCGGCGGCGCCTTTACTGCTCCTGCAGGCGATGCTCGGCGTCTCGGCCGACGCACCCGGCCGCGCGCTGAGGATCGAGCGTCCGCTGCTGCCGGACTGGCTTGAGCGGATCCGGCTAGAGCGCCTGTGCGTCGGGGAGGCCAGCGTGACGCTCGACTTCAAACGCGACGGCCGGGTCACGGGCTTCGCGCTGCTCGAGCAGAACGGCGAGCTGGACGTGACGATGATCGCCGCCCCATGAGCCCCGCCAAAGCGCTGCCGGGAGAGCTCGACCGGCGCTTCGAGGCGTTGATCTTCGACTGGGACGGCACCGCGGTCCCGGACCGCGCCGCCGGCGCCGCTGCACTCCGCACTGCAGTTGAGAGCGCGTGCGTACTCGGCATGGATCTGGCCGTGGTCAGCGGCACCCATGTGGGAAACATCGATGCTCAGCTCGGTGCGCGACCGCGCGGCCCCGGGGAGCTCCATCTGCTGCTCAACCGTGGCTCTGAGGTTTTCCGGGCGAGCGCAGATGGGATCGAGCTCGTCGCGCGTCGCACCGCTTCAGAGGCGCAGGAGACTGCGCTCGACCGCGCGGCGGCACTGACCGTCGAGCGGCTCGGAGCTTTCGGCCTGGAGGCGAGGATCGTCTCGCAGCGGCTCAACCGTCGCAAGATCGACCTGATCCCGACCCCGGAGTGGGCGGACCCGCCGAAGGCGCGCATCGCCGAACTGCTGGCGGCGGTGGAGGCGCGTCTGCGCGAACACGCCCTCGACGGGCTGCCCGCCGCAGTCGAGATCGGCGAGGCTGCGGCCGCCGAGGCCGGGCTTGCGGACTCCTGCGTGACGAGCGACGCCAAGCACATCGAGATCGGCCTCACGGACAAGTCCGACTCGGCCCGCTGGTATTTCGCGCACCTGTGGCAGCGCGGCGTCACACCAGAGCAGGTCCTGATCGTCGGCGACGAGCTCGGGCCGCTCGGCGGCCTGCCCGGGAGCGACTCGAAGCTCTTGATCGACGCGGACGCCGGCGCCAGGGTGGTCTCGGTCGGCGCCGAGCCGGGGGGCGTTCCAGTCGGGGTCCTCGCGCTCGGTGGTGGGCCGACCGCGTTCGGGCGGCTGCTCGACAGGCAGCTCGCGCTGCGCCGGCGCGGAGCCTTGCCGATCGTCGCATCGGACCCCCGCTGGACGCTCCGCATCGACGGTCTCGAGCGCGCGCGCGAGCGCGCCTGCGAATCTCTGCTGGCACTCGCCGACGGCTACCTCGGGACCCGCGGCAGCGTGCTTGCTCCGCGCCGCGACTCGGCGCCGGCGGTTCTCCTGGCGGGCGTCTATCGTGGCGACGGCGAGCACTCGGAGCTTCAGCCGGCGCCGCTGTGGAACCGGCTCGCTCTGCCCCGCTCAGAGCGTCCGGTGCGGCGTGTGCTCGATCTGCATTCCGGGCTCCTCTGCCAGGAGATCCCGGGTGAGCTCAAAGCGCTGCAGTTCTGCTCGCTCGCCGAGCCCGGCCTCGCGGTCCTTCGCGCACTCGCGCCCCGCAAGACCCTGGAGGGCAGCCCACCGCTCGTCATGCCGGCGAACCTCGACGCCGAGCAGCAGACCGACGGCGAGGTGATCCGGATCGCCTTCCCCGGAGGGGCGCTCGAGGCTGCCGCCACGCAGTCGGTCGCCGGGCGTGGCAAGGAAGCGGCGCTCGAGCGAATCGCCGCGTATACAACGACCGCCGTCGAGGATTCCAGCAGGCCGGCGCTGCGGCGCGCGCGGAAGGCCCGGGAGGCCGGGCGCGAGCGGCTGCTCAACGATCATCGACGTGCCTGGGCAGAGCGCTGGGAGGGAGCCGACGTGAGGATCGACGGAGATCCCGTGCTGCAGCTCGCCGTACGCGTTGCGCTCTTTCACTTGATCGCCTGTGCGGGCGATCAGGGCGAGGCGGCTGTGGGGGCTCGTGGGCTGAGTGGCCGTGGCTACCGCGGCCACGTCTTCTGGGACAGCGACGTGTTCGTGCTGCCGTTCCTCGCCGCGACCCACCCTGCGGGCGCAAGAGCGATTCTCGAGTACCGCGTTCGACGCCTGCCCGCGGCCCAGGCGGCCGCGCGCGCCGCCGGACACGCCGGCGCCCGCTTTGCCTGGGAGTCGGCCGCAAGCGGGAAGGATGTCACGCCGCGCGCCGCGCGCAACCGCGCGGGCCTTTCGGTCGCGATCTACACAGGCCAGCGCGAGGAGCACATCGTCGCCGACGTAGCCTGGGCCACCGGCTGCTACATCGACTGGACCGGAGATCGCGCGTTTCGCGAAGGGTCTGGACGGCAACTGCTGGTCGAGACGGCACGCTACTGGGTTTCACGGGTCGAATACGACAGCGACGGGCGCGCCCACATTCGCGGCGTGATCGGCCCGGACGAGTACCACGAGCTCGTCGACGACAACGCCTACACCAACGTGATGGCGCGGTGGAACCTGCGTCGGGCGTTCGCGGAGACTACCGACGTCGAGGTCGACCGAGCCGAGCGGGCCGCGTGGCTGGAGCTCGCCGACGCGCTCATCGACGGCTATCAGCCTCAGAGCGGCGTCTATGAGCAGTTCGCCGGGTTCTTCGAGCTGGAGCCCCTGATCATCTCCGAGGTCGCGCCGCAGCGCCCGATCGCCGCCGACCTGCTGCTCTCCCCCGAGCGGGTGAGACAGGCGCAGGTCGTCAAGCAGGCCGATGTGCTGATGCTCCACCACCTCGTCCCCGAAGAGGTCGCGACCGGGTCGCTGGCCGCCAACCTCGCGTTCTACGAGCCGCGCACGGCACATGCGAGCTCACTCTCGCCCGGGGTCCATGCCGCGCTGTTCGCCCGCGCCGGCAGGCTCGTCGAGGCCCGGGAGGCGCTGGACCTGGCGGCGCGGATAGACCTCGACGACGTGTCCGGGTCGACCGCTGCAGGCATGCATATCGCTTCGATGGGGAGCGTGTGGCAGGCGCTGGCGCTCGGCTTCGCCGGCGCCCGCCCGCGCGGCGACGTGCTCGAGCTGGACCCGCGTCTGGCGGCCGGCTGGGATCTGCTCGAGCTGCGGTTGCGCTTTCGAGCAGCGCAGCTGCGCGTGCGCGTGGACGCGGACGTGATCGAGGTGACCAGCGACCGGCCGACGCTCCTCAGCGTCGCCGGCTCCGATCCGGTGAGCGTCGGGCCGCGCGCTCACCGCTGGGAGCGAAGATGATGGCTCGCGAGCGCCAGCGCCGACGGCGGCGGACCGATCGAGCGCGGTCACGGCGCGCCTGGCGATCGGCTATTTCGGCGCCGGCACCGGTGCGGCGGCTGCGCTGCTCGCGGCAGCCGAGCTGCGCGCGGGTGTGTGCATGGTCGTCTCGTGCAGCGGACGCCCCGATCTGGCGCGGGCACGCTGAGGCGAGGTGCTGGCCCCGGTGCTGTTGATCGTCGGCGCCAGAGGACAAGGGGCTGCTCGAGCTGACTCGCGAGGCGCAGCTGCGCCCGAGCTCGGCAAGGTGGCGCTAGTCTGAGGCGCGTGGATCGCCCCGATCGCCGGGGCAACCGAGCGGACTGTGCAGCGGTGCTGTTACGTAGTTCTCCCCATCACGATCGCATGCGCGTGCGGATGCGCGACGCGAGTCCCGGCGCAAGGCTGGCGGAGCGATGTCGCTCGCTCCTCTTCATAGCCCCGGACCTCGCCGGGCGCCTCGCTTGCTGCTGCGATCCGGCGGCTACGTCACGGACGGCCGCAGACTGTTCCGGGTCGTCTCCCAGCCCGCGGCAGGCGGGGAGTATCTGTCTGCGGCGCTCGAGGACTGCTACACGCTCGCGGTCCAGGCCTACGCTCCGCGCGAGCTCCGTGAAATGAGGCTGCGAGCGGTGCGGATCGCCGAATGACGGCCGCGCACCCCGGGCAGATGCCCAGCTCCGGTAACCGAAGCGGACGCGGCGATGCAGTTCGGAGCCCCATGCTTCAGGCGGTTCCGGGCTCCGTGCTTTAGGATGGACCCCATCGGAGCCGTCACGTGATCCGTCTCCACGCTGAACCCCGGCGCACGAAGCTCATCGCCGCGATCACCGACGATTCGGCGGCGACAGCCGTGCTGTCGACCTCCAGCGCAATCGCCGGCCTCTTCTCCGCGACGGTCGAGGCAGTGCACGTGGGCGAGCAGCAAGCAGCGGTGACGGATGCGGCGAGAGATGCAGGGGTGGCCCTCAGCACCGTCGCCGGGGGAGCGGTCGAGGGGCTCCAGCGCGCGGCCGCGGCAGAGGACGTCGCCGCGGTCGTGATCGGCGCGCGAGGCACCACCGCCGGCGAGCGCCCAACCGGCAGCACCGCCATGGCTCTGATCACGTCGATCGAGAAGCCGGTCGCCGTCGTGCCCCCAAACACGACCGTGAGGCATCGCATCGAGAGCGTGCTCCTACCGATGAACGGAACCCCGACGAGCGCGGCAGCGGCGGAGGAGATCGTGAAGCTGTCCTCGAACGCCGAGCTCCGGATCGTGGTGGCACACGTCTACCAGGAGGGATCGCTGCCGGCGTTCAGCGACCATCTCCCGCACGAGGTGCGCGCGTGGAGCGAGGAGTTCATCGCCCGCCACTGCCCTGAGGCGTCCGAGGTGAGGCTAGAGCTGCGTGTGGGTGAGCCGCATGAGCATGTGCTTGAGATCCTCCGCAAGAGCGACTGTGATCTGGTCGTGCTCGGCTGGAGCCAGGACCTCGCCGAAGGGCATGCCGCGGTCGTGCGCCGGATGCTGGCCGAGTCACCCGTGCCCGTGCTGCTGGTGCCCGTGAGTCAGAACCCCGAGCTTGCGCTGGCCGGCCCAGACGCCGCAGAGACGACCACCGGCGGACGAGCCTGATCGATGCGGCCTCGCCTACCGATCACGAGGGGCGGACTACCGGGCGCTCATGAGGTCACTCCCCGATGTTCGCGGCCCCCTCGGCGAATAGGTTGGCTCGCGCCCCTGCCCCCGACAGCCAGCAGAAGGAGACAGTCAGACCTCCGCGCCGAGGCCGGACCTGATCGGCCCCGGGAAGCGCAGGGAAACGCCAGCGATAGGAGGAACAAGTGTCAACACGCATCGTCTTCAGCGGCGGGGGCGAAGTCATCGTCGCCCAGGAGCAGGCAGACGTCATCCATGCCGTGCGCCGTGACCACCCCAACCCCGTGACGCTCGAGAGCGCGGCGGGCCGGCCGCTGCACATCAACTGGCGACACGTCACGTTCGTGGAGGAGACGCCAAGCGGGCCGCCGAGCGCTTCCTGAGCGGGCGCGGGGCGCGGGCGTGAGATGCGCCTGAGCCCCCCGCCCAGATCCCGCGCAGCACGCAGGCAACGGGGGGATCCGGCAAACTGTGCCCTGATCACGGACCCTGGCTCAGCAGCCACCCTTTCAGGCACCTGTGAGCCTATGGCCGACCGCAACGACATCGACTTCACCTACTCGCTGACCGACCGCGTCTTCCGGCTCAGCATGGGAGAGCTGGCGGACTTCAGCGGGGCCAAGTACGACGGCGACTTCTCGCTGGGCCTCGAGGAGGCCCAGCGACGAAAGCACGAGTACGTGGCCGAGCAGATCGGGATCGAGCCGGGCCGGCGCGTGCTCGACCTCGGCTGCGGGTGGGGACCGCTGCTCAACTTCATCCGCGAACGGGGCGCCACCGGGCTCGGCGTCACCCTGTCCTCGGCGCAGGAGGCCGCCTGCCGCCGGCACGGCCTCGACGTCCACCTCTACGACGCTCGGGAGTGCACCCGCGAGAGCTTCGGCCCTTTCGACGCCGTCGCGAGCCTCGGCGCGTTCGAGCACTTCTGCTCTGCCGAGGAGTATCGCGCCGGGCTCCAGGAGGAGATCTATCGCGCCATCTTCGCCCGCATCGCGGGCATCCTGCCCGACCGGGGGCGCTTCTACCTTCAGACGATGGTCTTCGGGCGCAACATGATCCCGTTGGAGGACGTCGACATCCACGCTCCCCGGGACTCGGACGCTTGGTATCTAGCCCTCATGGAGCGCCAGTTCCCCGGATCCTGGCTTCCGCTTGGCCAGGAGCAGGTCGTCCGCTGCGCGGCACCCAGCTTCCGCCTGGTGTCGAGCAGCAACGGTCGTCTTGACTACATCCAGACCATCAGCGAGTGGGGCAAGCGGACCGGGGCGCGGAGCCTCAGAAAGACGCTGCTGAAGCTTCAGCTCGTCCCTCGATGGCTGAGGAGCGCTGATTTCCGGCTCGCCTTCACTTCGGGCGTCAGCGCCAACAAGGTCTGCTTCGAACGAGAGCTGATCGACCACTATCGGCTCGTCTTCGAGAAGAGCTGATGAACTGAAAGCCAACGCTCTCCCTGGGCTGCCTGGGTGCGTGTCGGCCGGGCGGCGGGACGCATGTCGCGGCCCTTGGCGTCACTTCCGCGTCGGCTTCGCCAAGGTGGCCGCTCCCATCGACAAGAGTCGCGGGATGTGCCGTTGGCGGTGGGGGCGTCTGGTCAGGATGCGAGCACTCTTCTGAACGTGGCGAGGAAGTGGGCGGCCGCGTTGGCGTCGAAGAGCGCGTGGCGGTAGCGGAGGGTGAG
>JBEKXJ010000031.1:0-63749 GCA_049512215.1 Solirubrobacteraceae bacterium | reverse complement strand
GCCATGGCGAGCATCGAGGCGATGACGGGAGAGGGCGAGGCGAAGATCAGCCTCGCCGAGCAGCGTCGTGGGGTGGCCCAGCCGCCCCGCGGCTATCTCTTTTGGGGCGGGCGCGGGCGGGGGGGCGATGTAGGGCAGGCGAAGTCGGTCCGCAAACGAGTCGCCTCGCACTTCTCCAAGGCCCAGGTCCCGAGCAGCCCCGGTCACGCGGAGATGGTGGCGAGCGTCGAGCAGATCGAATGCGTCGTCGTGGCCTCCGAGGCGGAGGCACTGCTCGCCGAGCAGAGCTTCATCAAGCAGTACCGGCCGCGCTTCAACATCCGCCTGCGCGACGACAAGTCCTACCCGTTCATCGCGATCTCGCTCGACGAGACATTCCCGCGGGTCTACTTCACGCGGGAGCGCCACCGTGCGGGGCGGGCTTACTTCGGCCCCTATTCGAACGCCAAACGCGTGCGGGCCACGCTCGAGGTGCTGGCGAAGGTCTTCATGTTCCGCTCCTGCACCGGGCCCGAGCCGGGACGGCGCAGCGGGAGCCCGTGCCTGGACTACTACATCAAGCGCTGCGAGGCCCCCTGCGTGGGGTACGTGTCCGCGGAGGACTACCGCAAGAGCATCGATGGGGTCATCGACTTTCTCTCGGGGCGCTTCTCGGCGATCGAGCGCGACCTCGGGGCGCGGATGCGCGAGGCAGCCGCGCGGGAGGAGTTCGAGCAGGCCACGCTCGAGCGCAACCGGCTGCGCGCGGTGCGTTCGCTGCTTGAGCGCCGACGCGTGGCGAACGAGTCGGTCGGCACCTTCGATGCCGTCGCGGTCGCGGTCGAGGCAAAGGATGCGAACGCGCAGGTCTTCCAGGTCCGCGACGGGGTGCTCTCCGACCGCCAGTCCTTCTACCTCTCGAACGAGACCGAGCGGGATGTGGTGGAGGTGGCCGAGGAGTTCATGCTCCAGTACTACGGCGGGCACATGTCGATCCCCGCGCTGCTCGTGGTCCAGAGCGAGCTTTCAGAACGCCCGGCGCTGGCTGAAGCGCTCGCCCGCCGGCGAGACGGACCGGTCGAGCTGCGTGCGGCCGAGCGGGGCGAGAAGCGGCGGATCCTCGAGCTCGCGGAACGCAACGCGCGTCTGGGCCTCGATCAGGAGCGGTTGCGCTCCGAGCGCCGTCACCAGAGCAGGGTGCAGGCGCTCGAGGGCCTGCAGCGGGCGCTCTCGCTCGACGTGCCGCCGGTCCGGATCGAGTGCTTCGACATCTCGAACCTGGGCGGGACGCACACGGTTGCCTCGATGGTCGTGTTCGAGGGCGGGGTCGCCAAGAAGGCCGACTATCGCCGCTTCACGATTCGCAGCGTGGAGGGCTCTGACGACTACGCCGCGATGGCGGAGGTCCTCGAGCGTCGCTTCGCTCAGTGGGAGCGCCAGGTTGACATATCCCCGCACGATCCGGCATACGACGCGAGCTTCGCATCGCTTCCCAACGTCGTGGTGATCGACGGCGGCAAGGGGCAGCTCGCGGCCGGCCTGAAGGAGCTGCGGGGGTTCCGCGAGCGGGGCGTGGCTGTCGTGGCTCTGGCCAAGCGGGTCGAGGAGCTGTTCTTGCCCGGGCGGCGCTCGCCGCTGGCGCTCGAGCATTCCACGCCCGAGTTGCAGCTGCTCCAGCGCGTGCGCGACGAGGCCCATCGCTTCGCGGTCGCCCACCATCGCAGCCGGCGCGACAAGGCGATGACGAGCTCGCTGCTGGACGAGCTGCCCGGTGTCGGGCCGGCGCGCAAGCGTGCGCTGCTGGCGCGATTTGGCGCGCCCGAGGCGGTGCTTGCGGCCTCGCGCGAGGAGCTCCAGGCGGTGCCCGGTCTGCCGGCCAAGGTCGGGCGAGAGCTCTACGGCCATCTCCACCGCGCCGGCTGAGGGTGGACGCCTTCACCGAGGGGTGACGCGAGCGTCCGGCGTTCAGAGCACAATGAGGAAGATGGCCGGTATCAGGCCCCTACGTCCGCTGCACGCTGAAAACGATCGGAGATCGGCCGGCAAGCCCGGCGAGCCGCTCGTCGAGTCGCGCCTGCAGGATCTCGTCGTGATCACCGGCTTCTCCGGTGCCGGCAAGTCGACGGCGATGAACGTGTTCGAGGACGCGGGTTACTTCTGCGTCGACAACCTCCCTCCGGAGATGATCCGCTCGCTGGTGGAGCTCTTCGTCCACCAGGGCTCCAAGGTCGAGCGCGCCGCGGTCGTCTCGGATGTCCGTGGGGGTGTCTACTTCGAGGCGCTGCGGGCTGTCGTGGACGACCTGGACGCGCTCGGCCTGAGCCACCACGTGCTGTTCCTCGAAGCCGCCGAGCAGACGCTGGTGACGCGCTACAAGGAGACCCGCCGGCGCCATCCGCTCGCGCCGGAGGGCAGCGTCGCGGCGGGCGTCGCCGCCGAGCGTGCCCTGCTCGAGCCGCTGCGCAGTCACGCGGATGTGGTGATCGACACGACCGGCATGTCCGCCGCGATGCTGCGGGGGAAGATCGCCGATGAGTTCCTGCCGCGCAAGACCGCCGGGCGCCTGGCGCTGACGTTTATGAGCTTCGGCTTCAAGCACGGGCCTCCGCGCGAGGAGGATCTCGCGTTCGATGTGCGCTTCCTGGCAAACCCGCATTACGAGCCGGAGCTGCGCGAACTGACCGGGCACGACCCACGCGTGGTCGAGTACATCGCTCGCGACGGGCGGCTGGATGAGTTCTATGTGAGGCTGCACGCCCTGCTCGACTTCCTGCTGCCGCAGTACGTCGCCGAGGGCAAGGCGCACCTCGTGATCGCGATCGGCTGCACCGGCGGCCGCCACCGATCGGTCGCCATCGCCGAGCATCTGGCCGAGCGTTACCGCGATCACGAGCAGCTCGAGGTGGCCGTCGCCCATCGCGACATCGAGAAGCCCCCGCGGGGCTCCTGACCGTCATCGCAAGACGCCCCGCTGATAGCCTTGCACCGCTCGCCGGGCACGGGAGCGGCGCTCCCTTGGCCCGGCATCGTTCATTTTCGCTCCAGGAGGCCATCTGATGCCGGTACGCGTGGGGATCAACGGATTCGGCAGGATCGGCCGGAACGTGTTCCGGGCCGCCAAGGCCCGGGGGGTGTCCGCGGGAGAGGACATCGAGTGGGTGGCGGTGAACGACCTGACCGACTCAAGGACGCTCGCCCACCTGCTCGCCTATGACTCGATCCTCGGGCCCTACCCGGGCATGGTCTCCGACCGCGGCGAGCGCGGCCTGGAGGTCGATGGCCAGCCGCTGAGAGTGCTCGCCGAGCGCGACCCTTCGGCGCTTGCGTGGGGGGAGCTCGGGGTGGACGTCGTGATCGAGTCGACCGGGCTCTTCACCGATCGTGAGAGTGCCGCCAAGCACCTCGCGCAGGGGGCCAAGAAGGTGATCATCACGGCACCCGCCACCGATCCGGACGCCACCGTCGTGCTGGGGGTCAACTTCGACGAGGTCTACGACCGCGAGCGTCATGATGTGATCTCGAACGCCTCCTGCACGACCAACTGCCTGGCACCGGTGGCGAAGGTGCTCAACGACGCTGTCGGGATCAAGCACGGCCTGATGACGACGATCCACGCCTACACGGCCGACCAGCGCCTGCAGGACCTGCCGCACAAAGATCTGCGCCGGGCGCGGGCCGCCGCGATCAACCTGATCCCGGCCTCGACCGGCGCGGCCAAGGCGATCGGCCTGGTCATCCCCGCTCTGCAGGGCAGGCTGCATGGCTTCGCGGTGCGGGCGCCCGTCCCGACGGGATCGGTCGTGGACCTCACGGTGGAGTGCGATCGCCGGACGAGCGTCGAGGAGGTGAACGGCGCGCTGAAGGCGGCCGCCGCGAGCGGCCCGCTGGAGGGGATCATGCAGTACACCGAAGACCCGATCGTCTCCAGCGACATCGTGCGGTCGGCGTATTCCTCGATCGTCGACTCACAGCTCACGGCCGTGCTCGACGGGACGATGGTGAAGGTCGTCGCGTGGTATGACAACGAGTGGGGCTACTCCAACCGCCTCGTGGACCTCGTGCAGAGGGTCCTGTGAGCCAGCCCGCAACGAGGCCGCGGGCCCGGGGTCGGGAGCGGTGAGGGGGCATCGCATCCGAATGCGAGAAGAGCCGGGGGGTCGAGTCGATGAGGAGTCTTGAGGAGCTTCAGGTGCAGGGCAAGCGGGTGCTCGTGAGGGTGGACTTCAACGTGCCACTCGCAGAGGGCCCGGATGGCAGGCTGCGCGTGAGCGACGACACGCGCATCGTGGGCGCGCTGGCGACGATCGAGGAGCTGCGCGAGCGGGGGGCCAGGCTGGTGCTGGTCTCTCACCTCGGGCGGCCGAAGGGAAAGCGCGAGCCGGGACTGTCGATGGCCCCGGTGGCCGAGTGCCTGCGGACCCTCACCGACGCCAAGGTGACGCTCGCCGACGGTGTGGTGGGCCCGCAGGTGAAGGCCTTGACCGAACAGCTCAAGGACGGCGAGGTGCTGGTACTCGAGAACGTGCGCTTCGAGGCGGGGGAGACGAGCAACGACCCGGAGTTCGCCCGTGCGCTCGCACAGCTGGCAGACGCCTACGTCAACGACGCGTTCGGAGCGGCGCATCGCGCCCACGCGAGCACCGAGGGGGTTGCGCACCTGCTCCCGAGCGCGGCCGGGCGTCTGCTCGAACGCGAGGTGCTCACGCTCACGGGCATCCTCGAGAGCCCCGGGCATCCGCTCGTCGCGGTCATCGGCGGGGCAAAGGTCACCGACAAGATCGTGGTGATCGACCGTTTTCTGGAGATCGCCGAGGTGGTGATCATCGGCGGTGCGATGTGCTTCCCGTTCCTCCACGCCCAGGGTCACAATATCGGTGATTCGCTGTGCACCGATGAGGACACAGAGCACGCGCGTCGCGTGCTCGCAGAGGCT
The DNA here is from genome assembly GCA_049512215.1 of Solirubrobacteraceae bacterium. Classification (GTDB taxonomy): domain Bacteria; phylum Actinomycetota; class Thermoleophilia; order Solirubrobacterales; family Solirubrobacteraceae; genus Palsa-744. Next base: position 58,837 of record JBEKXJ010000031.1, on the reverse strand, counting down.
TCGAGTCCGAATCGGGCGAGCGTGCGGCTGCCGCGCGATCTCGTCATCGGCGACCGGCCGGCCGCGGACGCCGAGCATCGGGTGCTGGACGGCGTGGAGGTGCCGAAGGGCTGGATGGGGCTCGACATCGGTCCGGGCACCGCGGAGGACTACTCCCGCGAGATCGCGCGTGCGGGCACGGTCTTCTGGAACGGCCCGATGGGCGCTTTCGAGCTCGAGCCGTTCGCGGCCGGGACCCGCGCGGTGGCGCAGGCCGTCGCGGATGCGAAGGGCCTGACGGTCGTCGGCGGTGGCGACTCGGTGGCGGCGCTCGCCGAGTTCGGTCTCAAGGACGCCGTCGATCACATCTCGACAGGTGGCGGCGCGACGCTCGAGCTGATCGAGGGGCGGACCCTCCCCGGGGTCCAGGCGCTCGGCGGGGGGAGCGTGCCATCGTGACGGCGCGGACCCCTCTGATCGCCGGCAACTGGAAGATGTACAAGACCCAGGAGCAGGCAGAGGAATACATCCAGGCGCTGCTTCCTCGCGTCTCGACGCTCGAGCGGGTCGATGTCGCGATCTGCGTGCCGTTCACCGCTCTGCAGGCGATGGTCGCGAGCGCGAGGGGCTCCCGCGTGGAGGTCTACGCCCAGAACATGCATCAGCTCCCGGAGGGCGCCTTCACCGGGGAGGTCTCGGTGCCGATGCTCAACGAGCTCGACGTGCAGGGGGTGGTGCTCGGGCATTCAGAGCGCAGGAGCCTGTTCGGGGAGACCGACAAGGCGCTGGCTCTGAAGGTTCCGGCGGCGCTCGCGGCGGGCCTCACGCCGATCCTGTGCGTGGGCGAGACCGAGCGCGAGCGCGACAACGAAGAGACCGACCGCAAGCTGCGCCAGCAGATCCGGGAGGACCTCGCGGGAGTGCCGAACGAGCAGCTCGCGGACGTGGTCATCGCCTATGAGCCGATCTGGGCGATCGGGACCGGGCGCGTGGCCACGCCCGAGCAGGCGCAGGAGGCGATCGGGTTCATCAGGGCGCTCGTGGGTGACCGTGAGGCGCCGGCGGCCGAGGGCGTGAGGATCCTCTACGGGGGATCGGTCAAGGCCGAGAACGCGCAGGAGCTGCTCGGGCTCTCAGACGTGGACGGGGCGCTCGTCGGCGGAGCCTCGCTTGACGCCGAGTCCTTCGCGCAGATCGCCGCGGCGGCAGCGCGGTGAGCATTCCCGCCGGCCCGGGCAGCCTGCCGGTCGCCTCGGTTTGCCTGGTGGTGCTCGACGGCTGGGGACTGGCGCCGGCCGGCCCCGGCAACGCGGTGTCGCTGGCGCGAACGCCGGTCTTCGACGAGCTGTGGGGGAGCTTTCCGCACACGAGCCTGACCGCCTGCGGGCGCGCGGTCGGGCTGCCGGAGGGACAGATGGGCAACTCGGAGGTCGGCCACCTCAACCTCGGGGCGGGAGCGGTGATGCGCCAGGACCTCGTGCGGATCGACGACGCGATCGCCGATCGATCGCTGGCCGAGAACGAGGTGCTGCGCGCTGCGATGGGTGCTGCCGAGCGGGTGCACCTGATCGGGCTCGTCTCCGACGGCGGGGTGCACTCCTCGCTCGAGCATCTGCAGGCGCTGATCGCGCTCGCGCGCGAGCGGGGGGTCGAGGATCTCGTGGTGCACGCGTTCACGGACGGGCGTGACACGCTGCCCCACGCGGGAGCCGGGTACCTGGCGGAGCTCGACCGGACACCCGGCTGCCGAGTCGGCTCGGTCGTCGGGCGCTACTGGGCGATGGATCGCGACCGGCGCTGGGAGAGGACCCAGCGTGCCTACGACATGCTGGTGGCGCGGTGGGCGCCCCACCACGCGCCCACCGGCGAGCGGGCGGTGCTCGAGGCCTATGAGCGGGGGGAGACCGACGAGTTCATCGAGCCCACGCTCGTCGGCGAGGAGGCAGCGATCCGTCCCGCAGACAGCGTGATCGCCTTCAACTTCAGGCCCGACCGCATGCGCCAGATCACGCGTGCGCTGGCCGAGCCGGGATTCGGGGAGGAGCCCGGGCAGGAGCTCCCCGGCTGGCAGGGCCGCGGGGGCATGGGCGCGATCGCCCGCTACACGACGTTCACCCGCTATGAGGGGAGCTGGGCCTATCCGGTCGTGTTCGCACCCGAGCACCCGGCGACGACGCTCTCGGAGGTGCTCTCGGCGGCCGGGGTCAGCCAGCTGCATGTCGCCGAGACCGAGAAGTATCCCCACGTGACGTACTTCTTCAACGGTGGCGACGAGGCTCCCCTGAAGGGCGAGCGCCGCGAGATGGTCCCCTCGGCGCGCGATGTCCCGACATACGACTTCAAGCCGCAGATGAGCGCCCGCGAGGCAGCGGCTGCGTTCGTGGGCGCCTGGCGGGAGGACCGTCCGGGGTTCGGGATCATCAACTTCGCGAACGCCGACATGGTCGGTCACACCGGCGTGATCGAGGCGGCGGTGAAGGCGATCGAAACCGTCGATGAGTGCCTCGGGGAGGTGGTGGCGGCCGTGCACGAGGGCGGGGGGGCGTGCGTGGTGACGGCCGACCACGGCAACGCCGACCACATGCTGGAGCCGGACGGAAGCCCCAACACCGCGCACTCGATGAACCCGGTGCCGCTGATCGTGAGCGCACGCGGCTTGACCCTGAGAGCGCGGGAGGGCATCCTCGCCGACGTGGCGCCGACCGTGCTCGAGCTGCTCGGGATAGAGCAGCCGGCAGAGATGACCGGTCGTTCCTTGCTGGAGGGGCGGGGAGCCTCGTGATGGGCGGCCTGCCGGCCGCCCGGCGGCGTTCGCGCGGCGAGCAGCAGGGCTGCTGGATCCCACGGTGGAGAGAGGCGAAGCGGGGAGGCGCTCGCGGCGGCTGCTTGCGGTCTTGAGAGCGGCCTTGCGCCGAGAGGGTTTCGACGCTGCTATGTTCGGATTAGAAGGTCTTTAGGTGTAAAACGTCATGCTGAGCGCGACCGCCGTCAAGAACGCTTCCGGGGAGGAAGACACCACCACGCCGGGGAACCGAGCAGAGCTCGGCCGGCGTGCCTGGCGTGGCTTTCTGCGGGCGCACGCCTGCCTGGCCAAGCGACTCGACGCCGAGCTCGAGCGGGCCCACGGGCTGCCGATGAGCTCCTACGAGGTCCTGCAGCACCTGCGGGACGCGAGCGGAGGGCGCATGCGCATGTGCGATCTCGCCGAGCAGGCGCAGCTCTCGCGCAGCGGGCTCACGCGGCTGGTCGATCGGCTCGAGCGGGACGGCTTGCTGGAGCGTTGCTCATGCGAACACGATGCGCGGGGGTCCTACGCCTGCATGACCCCGGTCGGCCATGAACGTTTGGAGGAAGCACGCGTGACGCACCTGGCGGTCGTGCGGGAGCAGTTCTTCTCGCGCTTCTCCGAGAGCGAGCTGTCCACCCTGGCCGACATGTGGGAGCGGATCGCTCCCTGCGGCGGCTGCTGAAGGCTCCGTCGCAGAGGAGCGCCCGGCGCGCCCACTCTGGGGCAACGGGGGATTAGCTCACGCCTCCTAGGGCTGGGAGGAGGCGAGTGCCTCCCAGGGTGGCCAGTCTCCTCTTAGGGGCGAGGCTGCTCATGGGCATCGTCGCGATGAGGGGCAGCCGCGGCGGACCCCTCATTCTGCGCTGTGACCCTCCGGCGGTGGCGGCGGTGGGCCACGAACACGCCGACTGCCGTGAGGAGCACGGCCGCGAGGCCGAACAGCCCGAACGTTTCAACCGCGTTCCCGGCCGCCTGCCCGACGAAGTAGGCGAGCAGGCCGACGGCGGTCGCCCAGCAGATCCCTCCACAAGCGTTCCACAAGGCGAAGGAGCGCCAGCGCATGTGGGTGGCGCCCGCGAGCCACGAGGCCCAGATGCGCAGCCCGAGCAGGAAGCGGCCGAAGAACACCGCCTTGGGGCCATGTCTCTGAAAGAACAGCTCCCCGCTCTGAAGCGTCCGTAGACGCTGGCGCCGATAACGACCGGGTCTTTCAAGCAGCCAGCGTCCGCCCCGGCGGCCGATCACGTAGCCGATGTTGTCGCCCACGATCGCGGCGGCCGCGGCGAGGGCGATGACGAGCTCGATCTGGAGCGTGCCCCTGCTGGCCAGAACGCCGGCCGCGATCAGGCCGGTCTCTCCGGGAACGGGCACGCCGCTGGACTCGGCCATCACGATCAGGAACAGCAGTGGATAGCCGATGTGGCTGACTTCGATGATGGAGGCGAGCATATGACGCGCTCGTTGCAGCGCTGATCGCCTACTTGGTGTTTTCGGACACGAGCTGCCTGAGCGCGGTGGATGCCTTCTGGACGTCGGAATAGACGACGTTGCGCAGCATCACCTTCGTCGGCGCGGGCGCCGTGATGAGCACTGCCGCGCTGATCGCCACGGCGAGCACCAGCAGCGCCAGCAGGGCGAGAAGCAGGCGCCTGCCCCGGCGCCGGCGGGTGGCCGGGACCGCCGTGCGCTCGAGGACGGGGGCCTGCCGGCGCGGCGGCCCGGAGCGCGGGCGGCGGTGGATGACGGCATCCGGGGCGGCGAGGGCGCGCTCGGAGTCTTGGCCGGCGTGGGACCTGCGAGCGGCGCTCAAGAGCCTCGTCGCCTGTGTTGCCGGGGCGGCCCGCTCGGCGGCCCGGCGCTCCTGCGGGGCGATGCCGTTCGCGCCGTCGCTCAGCGCGCGCCCCATCTCGCGCGCTGTCCGGTAGCGCTCGCGCGGGTCGAGCGCGAGCGCGATCGCGACGGCGTCGGCGAGCTCGGGAGTGACGGCGGCCACGAGCGTGTCGAGCTTCGGCGGCTCTTCCTGCTGCTGCTTGAGCGCCAGCTCGGTGAGCGAGCTCGCCTCATACGGTAGGCGGCCGGAGATGAGCTGATAGGTGACGACCCCGAGCGCGTAGAGGTCGGCGCTCGGGCCCGCCTCCTCGCCGCGAGCCTGCTCGGGCGCCAGGTAGGCGGCCGTCCCCAGCACCGAGCCGATCTGGGTGATGCTCGACTGCTCGGTGGTCTTGGCGATGCCGAAGTCGGCGAGCTTGACCTCGCCTTCGCGCGAGCGCAGCAGGTTCCCCGGCTTCACGTCGCGGTGAACCAGGCCGTGGCGATGGGCGTAGTGCAGGCCCTCACAGGCCTGCTCGATGATCGAGATCGCCTCCTCGACCTCGACCCAGCCGTCGTCGCGCAGGATCTCGGCGCAGGAGGAGCCCTCGATGTACTCCATCACGATGAAGTACTGGCCCGTGCTCTCATCCCGGCCGGAGTCGAAGACCTGCACGATGTTCGGATGCACCAGCCTCGCCGCGGCCTGGGCCTCCCGCTGGAAGCGTGAGACGAATGAGGGGTCATCGGCGAGATGCTCGGCGAGCAGCTTCACGGCGACCTGGCGCTCGAGGCGCAGATCGAGGGCGAGGTGCACGGTCGACATCCCGCCGGAGCCCAGCCGTCCCTCCAGGCGGTAGCGCCCCGCGATCTCCACGGGGCTCACTTTCCGCCTTCCTGGCCGCCGGCGCCGGGGTTCCCGCGAGCAGAGCCGCCGCCCGCGCCGCTTTCACCGACGCCGGTGCCGCCGCCCGCTCCGCCGCCCGCTCCCGGCGAGGCTTCCCCGGCGCCCGGGGCCTGAGTGCCTCCTGCGGGGCTCGTCGTGGTCGGTGTGCTCGTCGTCGGCGTGCTCGTCGTCGTCGGGGTCGTCTGGGTGACGGTGGGTGTCGTCGCCGGCGTGCTGGTCGGGGTGCTCGTGCTCGTCGTCCGCGGGGACGTGCTCGTCACGGTCGCCTGGGAAAGCGGCTGCGCGCAGAGCACGAGCGCGCGGGAGCGCAGGTTCGCGATGCCCTGGCGCAGGGTGTTGCGAAGCCCCGAGTCGGTGCTCAAGGGGAGCCCCTGGAAGTCGTGTTCGGTCTTCGCTATGGCCGCTTCGGTGGCGGCGCAGCTGCCGTTCCCGTTCTTCGCCGCCTGGGCCACTTCTTCGAAGTCGTTCTGCAGGGGCGTCGCGTTCGCGGAGGGGATCAGGCCCGCGCCGGAGCTTCCGCAGGAGACGAGCAACGCGGCCAGGACCCCGAGCAGGCCGGCCAGGATCAGGCGCAGGGCACCGATGCGACCTGAAGATCTGCGCGACGGGGAGCCGATGGGCATCGTCATTGACCGTACTCCAGGCGTTCGGCGAGCGAGTTCGGCAGGCGGGCCACCCGGATGGCCGCGGCCGCACCGGCGATGTCGTACTCGGTTCGGTGAAAGCACGCCCTGTTCTCGTCCAGGTCGAGCAGCAGCCAGGATGCGCGCGGGTCTCCATCACGCGGCTGCCCCACGCTCCCGGGGTTCAGGAGCCATTCCCCGGCGGCGATGTCGAGCTTCGCGCCCTTGCGCCGGGGCTCCCCCGTCGCGAGCTCAGCGTCGCGGCGTGAGAAGGAGAGCGCGACGTGGGAGTGGCCAATCAGGCAGACCCGGTGGCGCTGCTCGTCCAGGCACAGATCGGCGAGGAGCGCCGAGAGCACGTACTCCCACACCGGATCGCGGGGGCTCGCGTGGTAGAGGCCGACCGATCCCTCCTCGCCCTGGGGGCTCAGGCTCTCCAGGAAGGCCAGGTTCTCAGCTGCGATGACCTCCCGGGTCCACTGCGCCGCGAGGCTGGCGCCGCGCGAGAACTCATCGAGCGGGATCTCGTCCCTGACGGCGAGGTCGTGGTTGCCGGCCAGGCACACCGCGACGTGCTCGCGGGCGAGTTCAACGCAGGCGTCCGGCTCCGCTCCGTAGCCGACCAGATCACCGAGGCACCAGACCTCGGCGGCGTCACCGGCGGCGATCGCCTCGAGGGTTGCCTCGAAGGCGTGGCGATTGGCGTGGATGTCTGAGATGACCGCGACCTTCATTATTGAAGGGTAGGAACCCTGCCCCGCCTGCGGGCGTTCCACGCGCGCTCGCACCGCGGGCGGGGCCGCTGGATGCGGCCCGCAGACAGGGCGCGTGCCGGCGCGTGCCGGCGATCGTGGCCTACTCGTCCTCTGAGGCCTTCTCCGAGCCGCCGTACTCAGGCAGGTTCTTGATTCCCTCGCGGGTGAGCCACTTGGAGTAGTTGTCCTCCATCGCGTCGATCAGCTCGCGCATGAAGCGCGGCGAGACGTTCACACGCGTGACGACCACGCCCGGAACCTCCTCGGACTCGACCTCGTGGTCGACCCGGGCGAAGGTCACGGTGAACTCGTAGTCGGAGTGGCTGACGTTCGCAAAGTTTGCGTATACGCCCCCCATGATCTCGGGGGAGAGATGAATGTTTATGTGGCGCTCGGCGCCTGAGTCTTGGTCGTTCACGTAGCTAGTATCGCAATCCCGCAAGACACGAGCGATGAGCGACCCCTCCCGCAGTCATGACCGAGCCTTCGATCCGCGACGAACGAGCCCCCCAGCAAGCGATCGCCTCAGGGCCCCCGACTCCGCTCGCGAGCCTGCGGGAGGTCGTGCTCGCGGTAGCCGAAGAGCTCGCGCGTGGGCTCCCGGACGCCGCTGACAGTGCCGCCGGGCAGCCGCCGGCCGGCGAGCCCCCCGAGCGGCCGGTTCGCGGGCCGATCTCACTCGAGCGTCCGCCTCGCGCCGAGTTCGGCGACTACTCCACGAACGCGGCGCTGCTGCTCGCGCCTGCTCTGCGAAGGCCCCCGCGGGAGGTCGCGGAGCATCTAGGAGAGGCGCTCGGGCGCCGGCTCGGCGCGAGCCTCGAGCGCTTCGAGGTGGCGGGACCGGGGTTCCTCAACCTCTTCCTCGCCGACGCCTGGCTGAGCGGCGCGCTCTCGGAGCTGCTGGCCGCCGGCGAGGCGTTCGGCGGCGATGGTGCCCCCCGGCGGGAGCGCATCCTGATCGAGTTCGTCTCGGCCAACCCCACCGGTCCGATGCATGTCGGTCACGCCCGCAACGCCGCCTATGGCGATGCTCTCGCCCGCGTGTTGAGCTTTTACGGTCACGAGGTGGAGCGCGAGTTCTACGTCAACGACGCGGGCTCGCAGGTGCGCAAGCTCGGCGAGTCGATACAGGCGCTCGCGCGCGGCGAGCCGCCGCCCGAGGACGGCTACCGGGGGGCCTACGTCGAGCGCCTGGTCCACCTGGCGCAGGGAGAGTCGATCGACCCTGCCGAGCTGGGCCGCGCCGCGGTCGCCGTGATGGTGGGGCAGATGCAGGCTTCGCTGGCGGCCTTTCGCGTGCGGGATTTCGACGGCTGGGCCTATGAGAGCTCCCTGCACGAGGGCGAGGACAGCCCGGTCTCGCACACGCTCGCGCTGCTCGCCGAGCAGGGGTGCACCTATTCCCGTGAGGGCGCGCTGTGGCTGCGCACCACCGACTTCGGGGACGACAAGGATCGCGTGCTCGTTCGCTCGAGCGGCGAGCACACCTACTTCGCCTCGGACATCGCCTACCACCAGGCCAAGCGAGAGCGCGGGTTCGACCGGCAGATCGACGTGTGGGGGGCCGACCACCACGGCTACGTGCTGCGGATGAAGGCCGCCTATGAGGCGCTCGGGGGTGACCGAGAGCACCTCGAGCTCCTGATCATGCAGCTCGTTCACCTCGTGCGCGGCGGCGAGCGCGCCCAGATGTCCAAGCGCGCCGGCGAGTTCGTCACGCTGGATGAGCTGCTCGCGGAGATCGGCGTGGACGCCGCGCGCTGGTATCTGCTCGCGCGCTCGCACGACACGACGGTCGACCTCGACCTCGATCTCGCGCGCGCGCAGTCCAACGAGAATCCCGTCTATTACGTGCAGTACGCGCACGCGCGCATCGCCTCGATGCTCGCCAAGGCGGGGCCGCAGCTCGTACTCGCGGCGTCAGCCGGCGTGGAGGATCGCGCGGGTGAGCCGTTGCATGCGGCCGAGCGTGGGCTGATAGAGCAGCTGCTCGCGTTTCCTGTGGAGATCGCCGAGGCCGCCGAGCGGCGCGCCCCGCACAGGATCGCCGCCTATGCGCTCGAGCTCGCCCAAAGCTTCACCGCCTTCTACCGCGATTGCCGCGTGCTCGGCGCCGAGCCGGAGAGCCTGGAGTCCTTCCGCATCGCCCTGAGCGTCGCGAGCAGGCGCACGATCGCGAGCTGCCTTGAGCTGCTGGGCGTGAGCGCGCCGGAGGAGATGTAGGAGCGCCGCGAGGAGCGCCGCGCCCCCCGGCGCCGGCTTAGAGCTTTAGTCGAAGCGTTCGAGGTCGGCCTCCAGGCGCGCGGTGTCGCTCGCGCTGAGGGTTCCTGCCGGCGCTTCGCCGGCGAGATCAGCGGTGCGCCGCCGCCAGCGCGGGAGGAGCACGGCGAGCGTGGCGAGCAGTGCCAGCACGAGCGCGAGCGGGACGAGATATGCGGCCAGGTCGAAACCGTGCGTGCTCGGCAGCCCCAGCACGGTGGGCCCGTACTGGCCCACCAGCGCGTGCTTGATCTGGGCTTCGCTGTCGCCCTCGCCGATCAGGCTCATGATGAACGCGCGCTCGCGATCGGCCTGCGGAGACTGGGCGACGTTCAGGGGGATTTTGCAGGTGACGCACATCAGCTGGCGTTCGATCGCCGGCAGCGCAACGCGCGGGACGGCGGCTGAGGCGGCGCCCGCCGACGTCGCGCTCACGAGCACGGCGAGCAGCGCCAGGGCACGTGATCTGAACGTGCTTGAGCCGCTCATGAGCTTTCCGCGAGCGCGATCGCGCGGTTGAGGAAGGCCTGGTCTATCTCGCCCCGTGAGAGCGCGACGATCTGCCCCTGGCGATCGACGATGAAGCTCTCCGGCAGCTGGTCGGTGCCGTAGGAGTGCGCGAACGCTCCGTCATTGTCACGCAGGTTGGGGTAGGTGAGGTGGTAGCGACGCACGAAGCTGAGCGAGTCGGGCGAGGCGTCGAGGTAGGTCACGCCGAGCACCGTCGCCGAATGGCGCTCGAGCCGAGCCTGGGCGCGCTCGAGCAGCGGGGCCTCGACCTGACACGGTTCGCACCAGGATGCCCAGAAGTTGAGCACGACCAGCTCGCCCCTGAAGGAGGCCAGCGAAGCCTCGCCGTGGCCCCCGAGCACCGGCAGCGAGCGGGCGGCGTCGGGCGCCCGGGGCCGCCGGCCCCGGGCGACGAGCTCATCGAGCGTGCGGCTGGCCGCCTGGTGGGAAACCCCGTAGATCAAGAGCCCGATCAGTCCCGCGCCGAGGAGCGAGGCGAAGACCGGCAGGACGCGGCGTCTCATGGCGATCACCGTCATCAAGGGTAGACGCCGGGCGCGTAATATCTGCCGGGCGCGGCGGTAGCTCAGTTGGTAGAGCGCGAGCTTCCCAAGCTCGAGGTCGCGGGTTCGACCCCCGTCCGCCGCTTCGCCGATACCCGCACCACCAAGCCGATCTCCCTCTCGCCGAGGGTGCTGAATGACAGCCTGAAGGTCAGTCGGCGGCGTATCGCCTTCTCGTCCCGCTCAGTTTCCGGGGGGTCGCTGGGCACCCCGCCATCCCTTGCCGGCGGGCGACTCATGCCGACGCGGTGAAGTTTGGTGACCTCCGTCTTCGCCGCGGCGGCATGGGCGGGCTCGACTATGCGGCCATGCCCGCGATCCGAGCCGAATGGAGCGGGCGCGGCGGCTGGGCCGCGCTGACGATGGCCGAATGAGATTGGCCGAGTGGATCGTCAAGAAGCTTGGTGATCGGCTGCGGCTCGTAAGCGCTCAGCGACGGCGCTCCTGGTCACCCCATGTAGGCTGCGGGTGAGAGGAGGCGATCGGCGATGGTCTACAAACGAGACACTCAGTGGCAGGGCTACGGCCAAATGTCGCGTGAGCGGGTCTTCGACAACGGTCGCAAACGGGTCACCAGTTTGGCGGCGGCGATCGAAGCCCACACGGGATCCGCGCTGGAGTCGCGGCGGGCGCTTGACTTCGGGTGCGGCGTGGGACGCGTGGCCCTGCCGCTGGCCGAGCGCTGCGAGCACGTCTATGGGCTCGACGTGTCGCCCTCGGTGCTGCGCGAGGCGGACAGTAACGCAAGGCGCATGAACCTGACCAACGTCGAGTGGGTGGATGCGGGGAGGCTTGCCGAGCTGAGTGGCTGCTACGACCTGGTGCTATCGCTGCATGTGTTCCAGCACATCCCCGCCCGCAAGGGCGAGCGAATCTTCGCCACGCTCGTGCGGGGGCTGCGTCCGGGCGGGGTCGGATTCATCAACCTGATCCTTCGACCCAGCCATCCGTTGGCGCGACTGTTTCGCTGGACGTGGCGCTCGCCAAGAGCGGCGAGGCCGAGGAGGAAGTCGGTCCGGTCCGCCTACAACCCTTTGAGCCTGGTCCGCGTCTGGGACTTGTCCTACCTGTACATGCTGATGAACTCCTACTCGCTCAACCGTCTCGGCAGGCTCTTGGCCGATGCGGGGGTCACTGACTGGCATGTGCAGTTCAACCCTGGACCCACCGGGCGGTCCTTCGACGCAGTCGCCATCATCTTCCGCAAGGACTGATGGGAATAGAGACTTCCTCACCGAATCGCGGGCATCCGTCGTGGGGCGCGTCATCGTTTGCGCGAGAGCAAACGAATGGAGGCGAACCTGGCGGTCGCCAGCTTCCAGTATGTCTGCCAACTTGAAGGCGAGGGCAGGCCGAGCGAGGCCGACGTACTCGCCGAAATGCAAGGCTGGGGGTGAGTGGCAGGTGAATGACAGTCGGGGTCGGCGTGGTGCGTCTTCGTGCGTCTCCCAGCGGTGAGGGGTAACACCGCGATCCCACATGGTAGAGCCAAATCTGGCTCTAGGACGCCATATCCGTGATGCGGTGTCACGACTTCGACCCCCGTCCGCCGCTCTTTCACCGATTCGCCGGAGCTCTGCGGGAGGCCGGCTAGGCCAGGCGAGCGCGATCAGGCGCTGCCGTAGGACTCCGGCGCCGGCGGATCATCACGGATGCTGCTCAGCAGCCCCAGCAGTTCCTGGGGCGTGGTGCCGCCGAGCACGCGCAGGCGAGGCAGCTGGTAGGGGTCGTCGGTGGGGTGTGCCCAGCCGGGCACCACCGTCGTCGACCCGAGGTAGCCGGCGCTCTGCACGGCGGCGACGACCGTCGCGTCGTAGTCCCCGGAGGGGTAGCAGAACCAGTTCACGGGGACGTGATAGCGCTGCTGCACCACGCTGCGGGCGACCGCGACCTGGTAGTGGAGCTGCTGCGCGTCGAGCGTGATCAGGTCGGCGTGGCTGAAGCCCTGCGTGTCGAGCTCCCAGCCGGCGGAGACCAGCCCGCGGATCTCCCCCGTCCCCAGGCCGCCCTGAGACGGCGGAAGGCCCGTGAGCTGAACATTCTCGACGCCGACCCAGCCGAGCCGGCGAAGCACGGGGAAAGCCTGGGTGTACTGGGACTGATAGCCGTTGTCGAAGCTGAGCACGATCGGTTTGCCCGCACCGAGTGCCACCCCCCTGCGCCAGTAGGCCTCGACCTGGTCGAGCGTCACGGCATGCCAGCCGGCGCTCTTCAGCGCCTGCATCTGCGTCGCGAACTCGCCGGGCGGCACGTAGAGGCCGGGAAAAGGCGCGCCGGGGGGCGGTGCGGCGATCACGTGGTACATGAGGATCGGGACGGGCTCGGTCCCGGGAGGGCCGCTCGAAGGCTTGCCCAGATCGCTCGAGGAGCCTCCCTTGGCGCCGGCTGCCCCGCCGCTCGAGGCGGAAGCGGGGTGGGCGTCCGGGCGGGGGGTCCTCGAGCTGGCGCCCCCGCGGGCCAGCGCGATCACGACTACCGCCGCGAGTGCGACGGCGGCGAGGGCCGCGAGCGCCAGCCGTCGGCGGCGAATCTCCCGCCGACGAGCCTCACGGCGATCATGCAGGGCCATGACGGCGATTCACCCCGCGGCCGACGTGGCCGTCGCGCAAGCGAACATGGGGCGAGGATAGCCGCTGAAGGGGATGAGATGCCGCCTTGATAAGACGCGATCTCGTTTTCTGCTAGGTTGTCGGCGTCCTTCCGCCGCTCCCGGCGGCCCCTGGGGGGGAAGCATCTCTTCCAAGAATCTCTTCCAAGAATCCGCTGCCCTGCAAGGAAAGGCGCCTTCAGCTGTCCAGAATGGCCCTCAGATTGGCGCCCCGGTCGGTGCTCGTCCTGCTCGCCGTCGCGCTCGTCGCCGGGGGCGCGGGCTGCGCCGGCGCGGGCTCCCCGGCCCCCGGCCCCTCGAGTGCTCACGGCGGCACGGGTGGGGCTCGCTTCGACGTCGTCGCGGCCGAGAACTTCTGGGGCAGCATCGCCCGACAGCTCGCGGGCGAGAAGGCCACGGTCAAGAGCATCATCGTCAACCCGTACACCGACCCCCACAGCTATGAGCCGACCGCGCAGGATGCCCGCACGATGGCCGTTGCGAAGATCGCGATCGTCAACGGCGTCGGCTATGACAACTGGGCGTCGAAGCTCCTGCAGGCGAGCCCGCTCCGCCGCCGGACCGTGCTCAACGTCGGCGGGCTGCTCGGGCTGCACGAAGGGGATAACCCGCACCGGTGGTACTACCCTTCCGACGTCAACGCGGTCGTCAACGAGATCGTCGCCGACTACGAGAAGCTGGATCCCGCCGACGCCGCCTACTTCGCGGCCAGAGAGCGGGCCTTCGAGACCCAGGGTCTCGCGCGCTATGACGAGCTGCGCCGGGAGATCCGCGCGCGCTACGCGGGGGTCCCGGTCGGCTACAGCGAGAGCATCTTTCAAGGCATGGGCGAAGACCTCGCTCTGAGGCTGCTGACGCCCTATGGCTTCGCCAAGGCGATCGCCGAGGGCACCGACGTGACCGCCGAGGAGAAGACCACGGTCGACAGCCAGGCACAGAAGCACCAGATCAAGGTCTGGATCTTCAACAGCCAGAACGTGACCCCGGACGTGCAGAGGGTCAACCAGATCGTGGCCGAAGAGCACATCCCGCTCGCCACGGTCACCGAGACGCTCTCGCCGGCCTCAGACACCTTCCAGCAGTGGCAGGTGGCGGAGCTCGAAGGTCTCATGCGCGCTCTGCGCCAGGCGACCGGCCGCTAGCGCCGATGCGCGAGAAGCGTCTCGAGATCGCGGGTGTGACGGTTGCTCGAGCACGCCCGAGCTGGGCCGAGCAGGCTGCGCAGGCGCTGAGCGATGCCGGCCACCGGCGCGGGAGCGCCCGCCGGGCGATCCTCGAGCTGCTCGACGCGCAGGCGTGCGCGTTGTCGGCCGTGGAGATCGGCGAGGCCCTCAGCCGCCGCGGCCGCGATGTCTCACGCGCGAGCGTCTATCGCGTGATGGAGGAGCTCGAGGAGATCGGGTTCCTGCAGCGCGTAGAGATCGGGCAGGGCACGGTTCGTTATGAGGCGCTCAGGCAAGGAGCGGGCCATCACCATCACCTGGTCTGTGATCGCTGCGGGCGGCTTGAGCCGTTCACCGACGAAGCGCTCGAGCGCGCGCTGCGGCGCGTGAGCGAGCGCCTGCGCCCGCGAGGCGCCTCAGAGCATGAGATCGTCATCCACGGAGCCTGCGAGCGCTGCGCCGGCGCTCGCTGATGGTGAGCGATCAGTCGCCGCTCAGGCTCTTTGGCACCTGCTGGCCGCGAGGCGGGGGATCGTCGGCGAGCAGCTGGGGCACCGTCACGAGGTCAAAGCCGCGCGCGCGGAGATCACGTATCAGCGTCGGCAGCGCGGCGACCGTCTGCGAACGGTTGCCCCCGGCGTCGTGCATCAGGATGATCGCGCCGGGCTTCGCTCCCGCGAGCGCGCGCTGGACGATCGCGTCCACGCCCGGCTGAAGGTAGTCGCCGGTGTCGACCGACCACAGGACCATCAGCAGGTGCAGCGCCCGCAGCTCGCGGAAGGTTGTGGCGTCGAACGACCCGTAGGGGGGTCGAAAGAGGCGGGGCCTCGGGCCGCCCAGCAGTTCGATCCTGGCGATCTGTTCAAAGAGCTCTTCGTACTGATCGTGCGCCGAGAGCCGCGCCAGTTCCGGATGGGTCTCGGTGTGGTCGCCGACCACATCCCCGTCGTGGAGCTCGCGGATGGTCGAGGAGCTGAAGTAGCGCTCCATCTCACCGATCGCGAAGAACGTCGCCGGGGCGTGGGCGCGCTCCAGGACACTGAGCACCGCGGGGGTGTACGGCCCCGGCCCATCGTCGAAGGTCAGCGCGACATCGCGTGCGCGGGCGCCTCCCGCTTTCACGAACGGTGTGTATGCCAGCACCGAGGAGACGGCTCTCTCCCCCTCTTCCAGCGTGTCCGTCGGGCGCTTTGTGGGCGCCGGCTGCAGGCGGTGCATGTCGGCTGGTGCGCTCGCGGAGGACGACGCTCCATGCCGGCCGGCTCCGAGCAGCGCCCCGAGGATCGCGGCCAGGCACAACGTGGCTGCCGCCGCCGCCCCGAGCCGGCGACGGCGAAGTCGGGTCTTGCGCCCGCTCTGCCGGGCGCTCGGCTGCGATGAGCCGGGCATCCGGGACGCCCGCTGCTCGTCCTCGAAGTCCCAGTTCCAGTGAGGCCCCATGGCCGGATGCTAGAGGCAGGAGGGGCTGCCGCCCGGTTTCGGGCGCGGCTCGGCGGGGCGCCGGCGGATGCGGCCCGCTGCCACGGCGCTCGCCGCTACGCGGAGGAGCTGCTCGGGGGTGAGCACCGCCGCAGCCCCGGCTCCCGCGATCGGAGCCGGCGCCACCCGGCAGGGCGAACAGGCCGAGGACATGACCGAAGCCGGCGCTGTGACCCTTGAATCGGCCGAGCGCGGTTTCGAGGATGGCCTCGCCGTGCTTGGTCACGTCCATGAAGATGAAGTCGAGGATTCCCACCGAGAACATCGCCAGGGCGACGCGCAGGCGGTCATCGACGCGCCTGACCCGCCCCTACGTCAGGCGAGATAGATCGTGAAGCCGGTGGTAGCTCCCAGCGCGACTGTCTCGGCGAAACCCAAGGCGACCTCTGCGTTGTCTAGAGCATCTTAGGGACACCTAATAACACCACCACACGGGTCGGGATTAGCTCCCGGACGCCCTCGAGCGCCGTTTCGGGGAGAATCCGCCGATGCACGTCACAGCGAAGGCCGATTACGCCGTGCGGGCGATCATTGAGCTCGCGGGCAGCAGCCAGGAGTCTCCCAGGAAGGTCGATTCGATCGCCCAAGCACAGGGCATCCCCCTGTCCTTCCTCGAGAACATCCTCACGCAGCTGCGGTCCTCCGGGCTCGTCCGCAGCCAGCGAGGGCCCGAAGGCGGCTATTGGCTCGCACAGCCGCCCGAGCAGGTGAGCCTCGCCGATATCATCCGCGCGGTCGAGGGCCCGCTGGTCGGTGTCCGCGGACAGCGGCCGGAGGAGGTCGAATACACCGGCTCCGCAGAGGCCCTGCAGCAGGTGTGGATCGCGCTGCGGGCGAACCTGCGCAAGGTGCTCGAGCGCGTGAGTGTCGCCGACGTCGCCGCCGGCAAACTGCCCAGAGATGTGCTCGCGCTGACGCGCGAAGAGGATTCCTGGCATGCGCGCTAGGTGGCGGAGACGCGTGGAGCCGGCCGGCACATGACTCTGCGCGGGGCGTAGGCTTCGCCGGAACCCTTCCAGCGGCTGTCGCGTCGGCCGCGCTCTTGATGGCGCAAAGGAGCCTCATGTCACCCTCAGCCACACCCCCGATCAGCATTGGAGCGAACGGCAGCAGCGAAGCCGGCGAGGCAGCGGTGCGGGCGAGCTCCGGCTCGGCCAAACAGGAGCTGGGCTTCTCGCTGGAACTGAGCCAGGAGCAGAGGGACATCCGCGACTGGGTCCACGGCTTCGCCGCCGACGTCGTGCGCCCGGCCGCGCACGAGTGGGACGAGCGCGAGCAGACTCCCTGGCCGATCATTCAGGAGGCCGCCAAGATCGGCCTCTACGGCTTCGAAGGGATGGCGCAGTTCTTCGCCGACCCGAGCGGCCTCGGCATGCCGCTCGTCAACGAGGAGCTGTTCTGGGGGGATGCCGGGATCGGCATGTCGATCATGGGAACCGCGCTCGCGGTCGCCGCCATCTTCGGCCAGGGCACGGGCGAGCAGATCGGCGAATGGATTCCGCGCTGCTTCGGCACCGCCGAGGAGGTCAAGCTCGCCGCGTTCTGCGCCTCGGAGCCCAACGCCGGGTCGGACATCTCCGGGGTGCGCACGAGCGCGAGGTTCGATCAGGCGAAGAACGAGTGGGTGCTCAACGGCCAGAAGGCTTGGGCGACGAACGGGGGCATCGCCGATGTGCATGTCGTGATCGCCACGGTCGACCGCGAGCTCGGCTCGCGCGGGCACGCCGCGTTCGTGGTGCCCATGAGTGAGGCCAAGGGGATCTCACAGGGCACGAAGGTCTCAAAGCACGGGCTGCGCGCATCGCACACGGCAGACGTCTTTCTGGACGACTGCCGCGTGCCGGCCGGCCACGTGCTCGGGGGAAAGGAGAAGCTCGACGAGCGCCTGGCACGGGTGCGCGAAGGCAAGAAGAGCCAGTCCCAGGCGGCGATCGCGACCTTCGAGGCCTCGCGCCCCACGGTCGGCGCCCAGGCGCTCGGCATCGCCCGCGCCGCCTATGAGTACGCGCTCGATTACGCCAAGGAGCGTGAGCAGTTCTCTCGCAAGATCATCGAGAACCAGGCGATCGCATTCACGCTCGCGCGGATGAAGATGGAGATAGACGCGGCCCGCCTGCTCGTCTGGCGCGCGTCCTGGATGGGACGAAACCAGGTTCCCTTCGAGAACGCCGAGGGCTCGATGAGCAAGCTGAAGGCGGGTGAGGTCGCCGTGTGGGTGACCGAGCGCGCGATGCAGATCCTGGCAGGCAACGGCTACACGCGCGAGTTCCCGGTCGAGCGCTGGCACCGCGACGCGAAGATCTACGACATCTTCGAGGGCACCGCCGAGATCCAGCAGCTCGTGATCGCCCGCGCGATCTCGGGGATGCACATCAAGTAGCTCTGGTACTAGGTTTTCCGGCTGTTCCGGGAATCCCCTAGCCCAGGGTGTCGATCCCCGCGAATCCAGGCCCTGGTTGGGTGCGCGCGAGTTCTCGCGCCGGTCCTGGGCCAGCAGACGGCGTTCCGTGAGCCCGCGGCCTCGCCGAGAGTTGACAGCCGTCGAGCTAGCGCAGCGGCTCCCCGGCGTCGTGTGGACTGGGCGACCGCGATGTATGGCGGGCCGCGGCGGTCATTGACCTGTTGATAGGCGTAAGCTCGCCGTTGCTCGAACAACTACGGGAGGAACGACCATGAGTGAGTACGTCCGCTTCTTCGAAGAGTTCGGCATCGCCGACGTACCGCTGGTGGGAGGCAAGAACGCATCGCTGGGCGAGATGTATCGGGAGCTCTCCAGCGAAGGCGTGCGCGTGCCCAACGGCTTTGCCACCACCGCCGAGGCGTATCGTCACATGCTGGAGGAGGCCGGCACCGGGAACCAGCTGCGCGCTGCGCTGGAGGGCCTCGACCCCACCGATGTCGTCGACCTGGCCAGACGGGCAAAGCGCGCCCGGGAGATCGTGTACGGCGCCGGCGTGCCCGAGGATCTGGCACGCGAGATCCGCGCCGGCTACCAGCGCCTGCAAGAGCAGTACGGCGAGGACGTGAGCCTCGCTGTGCGAAGCTCCGCCACCGCGGAGGACCTGCCGACGGCGAGCTTCGCCGGTCAGCAGGACACGTTTCTGAACATCCGCGGCGAGGAGAGCCTGCTCGACGCCTGTCGTCGCTGCTTCGCGAGCCTGTTCACCGATCGCGCGATCCACTACCGCATCGACCAGGGCTTCGACCACTTCCAGGTTGCTCTGTCGATCGGCGTGATGAAGATGGTGCGCTCCGACCTCGCCGCCTCGGGGGTGTTCTTCTCGCTGGACACCGAGTCCGGCTTCCGTGACGTCGTGTTCATCACCGGCGCCTACGGCCTGGGCGAGAACGTGGTGCAGGGCGCCGTGGACCCTGATGAGTTCTACGTTCACAAGCCGACGTTTGCCGCCGGCCACCGCGTCGTGCTGCGCCGCCTGATGGGTGACAAGGCGGTGAAGATGATCTTCGTCGAAGGCGGTACCAAGCACACCACCCGCAATGTCCCGACCGCGAAGGCGAACCGCGAGCGCTACTGCATCGACGACGCGGACGTCCTGGAGCTGGCTGATTACGCGATCAAGATCGAGCGCCACTACGGGCGACCGATGGACATGGAGTGGGCCAAGGACGGCATCGACGGCCTGCTCTACATCGTCCAGGCCCGGCCCGAGACGGTCGCCTCCCAGCGCAAGGCCACGACCCTCGAGAGCTACTCCCTCGACGGGAGCGGCGAGATCCTCACCGAAGGGCGATCGGTGGGCGAGAAGATAGCCTCGGGCAACGCCCGTCTGATCGAGAACCTGACCCACTTGTCTGAGTTCAAGCCCGGTGAGGTACTGGTAGCCGACATCACCACGCCGGACTGGGAGCCGGTGATGAAGACAGCCGCGGCGATCGTCACCAACCGCGGCGGACGCACCTGCCATGCGGCGATCATCGCCCGCGAGCTCGGCGTCCCCGCCGTCGTCGGCGCCGGCGACGCCACCACCAGCATCCCGAACGGGGAGCCGGTCACGATCTCCTGCGCGGAGGGTGACAGTGGGCGCGTCTACCGCGGAGAGGTGGCGTTCCACGTCGATCGCACCGAGGTCGGCGACATCCCGCGCCCGGCCACCCAGATCATGATCAACCTCGGCAATCCCGATCTCGCGTTCAAGACCTCCTTCCTGCCCAACGATGGCGTCGGGCTGGCGCGCATGGAGTTCATCGTCAGCGAGTACATCAAGGCCCACCCGCTCGCCCTGATCCACCCAGATAAGGTCACAGACCCCCAGACACGCGAGAGCATCACCCGGCTGACCCGCGGCTACCCCGACGGCGCGAGCTTCTTCGTGCAGCGCCTCTCCGAGGGCATCGGCACGATCGCCGCGGCCTTCTGGCCCAAGCCGGTGGTGGTGCGCATGTCCGACTTCAAGACCAACGAGTACGCGAGCCTCGTGGGCGGCTCCGACTTCGAGCCCGATGAGGAAAACCCGATGCTCGGCTTCCGCGGCGCCTCGCGCTACGCCCATCCCGCCTACGCCGAGGGCTTCGCCCTGGAGTGCCAGGCGATGAAGAGGGTGCGCGAGGAGATGGGGCTCACGAACGTCATCCTCATGCTCCCCTTCGTGCGGCGCGTGGAGGAGGCCGACCGGGTGCTGGCGCGCATGGCCGAGCTCGGCCTCGAGCGCGGCAAGAACGGCCTGGAGATCTACGCCATGTGCGAGATCCCCAACAACGTCATTCTCATCGACCGGTTCGCCGAGCGCTTCGACGGCTTCTCGATCGGCTCCAACGACCTCACCCAGCTCACCCTCGGGGTGGACCGCGACAGCGCGATCGTGGCGTTCGACTACGACGAGCGCGACGAGGGCGTCAAGGAGATGATCCGCCTGGCCGTCGAGGGGTGCAGCCGCAACGGCATCCACTCCGGGCTATGCGGCCAGGCGCCGTCCGACTACCCCGACATGGCCGCGTACCTGGTCGAAATCGGCATCGGCTCCATGAGCCTCAACCCGGACACCGTGCTCAAGACCACCCGGCAGGTCCTAGAGCTGGAGCGGCGTCTTGGACACGATCGACCCGGTGCGCGGGACGAGCGTGAGAGTACGGCCTCGGTGACCTGAGGACGGCCGCCGGCTATGACGGCAGGTGGGTGCCACCCTCCCCGTCGCGGTAGTACGGCGCGGGCACATCCGGCTCGGACTCGGTGGCGCCCACGAGACTCTCACCCGAGGACAGCGGGCACCGGAGTGCTCATCCGCCGGCCGGGATGGGGGCTCGTGCGCGTTGTCGGTCTCTCGGGGCTGCCGTGTCTCAGCCCAGCAGCCGCGGCGGGCCAGGCGGGGGCTCGCCCGCGATCGCCATCACGCACCCGGGCTCCCCGCGCCACCACCCGGCCGTCGCAGCCGAACCGTCTCCCCAGTCCACGCGCAGCGTCCGCCACGCGCCGGCGCGGACGCCGGCGGGGGCGCCGGCGTCCGCCGGCGTCACGAGCGCGTGGCGGACGTCGAGCCGCAGTCCCTCCCTGCGCACCTTGGCGGCCGCCTCCTTGCCCGTCCACAGGAGGTTGGCGAGGCGCGCGCGCTCGCCTTCGCCGCACGCGGCCAGCATGTCCTGCTCCGCCGGCGTCAGCCACTCGCGCACGAAGGCATCGCTGCGCGGCTCGACGAGCTCCAGGTCGCAACCGACCACGTTTGGGGCGTCCCCGACGACGGCCAGCGACCGACCGGCACGATGGCTCAGCGACACCGATACGCGCGCGCGCTCCTCATCGAGCCAGGCCTCGGGCGCACCGTCGGGCGCGGCGAGGATCTCCACGCGCTCCGGCGCCACGGACAGCCAGGTGCCGACGGCCACCTTGGCCGTCCAGCGCCCGAGGCGCCAGTCGCTCCGGCGCCGCTCCAAGCGCAGCTCGGCCAGCACGCGGCGCTCGGCGGTTCCGAGCCATTTCTCGCCCGCCGGGACGTCAGCGAGGCAGCGGCTGAGCCAGCCCGGCGCGGCCATCGGTCGTGGTGGCTTTGTCAAGGACACGGCGCATCCCACGCTCGACGGCGTCGACGAGGAACGGGCGCAACGACGAGGGCGCGACGATGCCGCTCACGGACCCCATCCGCACGGCGCGCTCCACGCTGTGGTGGGCATCGAACTGCGCTGCGAACTCCCCACGCTTGTGCGCGAGGACCTCGGGCCAAAGCGCAGCGCGCTCCGCGCGCAGGCGCTGGCGCTCCGCCCCCTCGGCATCGGCAATGCGCTCGTCGAGCGCCGCGATCCGCTCGTCCCGGCGCGCTGCTTGCTCGACCTCGCGGGCGAAGACGACCGCGGCGGCAGGCGCTCCCCCGATCACGGAGGCGTGCGCGCCCTCGAGGGCGACCGCCTCGAGGTTCGGGTTCAGCTTCTGCGAGAACACGACGAACGCGCCGCCGTGGTAGCGCGACACGACGCAGAAAACGATCGGCCCGTCGAAGTTGACAACAGCCCGGCCGATCTCGGCGCCGAACTCGAGTTGCCACTCGCGCATCGACTCAGGCGAGCCGTCGAAGCCGGCGAGGTTGGCCAGCACGACGAGCGGGCGACGGCCGCCCGCCGCGTTGATCGCGCGCGCGATCTTCTTCGAGGCGCGGGGGAAGAGCGTGCCTGAGGTCCACTGCTCGGGCCCGTCCGCGGGGATCGGGCCGTGCCGGGGCAACGGGCGCGACTCGATCCCGATGACCGAGACCGGCCAGCCGCCCAGGTGTGCGTCCCACACCACGGCGATCTCCGCCTCGTGCATCCCCGCCCAGCGTGCAAGCGGCGGATGGTCGCGATCGATCACCGCGCGCATGACCGAGCGGATGTCGAACGGCTTCTTGCGCCCCGGGTTGGTCGCGTCGGAGAAGATGTCGCCGACTCGCAGCAGCTCCGAGCCGAGAGCCCGGTGCGCGTCCTCGGAGATGTCACGCTCGGTGACATCGGTCGTGCGCGCGCGCCGCGGGAAGCGCTCGCCGGGCGCGACGTAGGTGTGCTCGTAGTAGGTGAGCAGCACGCGGCAGGCTCCCGCTAGGTTGGGCGCCCAGTACTGCGCCTGGCCGTTCGGGCCCATGATGCGCTCGTAGCCGCCGATGCCGAAGTTGTCCTCCGCCGACACGCCGCCCGAGTAGTCAAGCGCCTGCTTGCCGGTCAGGACCATCGCGCTCTCGGGCGTCATGATCAGCGCGCCGCGGGTGTGCATGAGCATCGTCGCCTCGGCGTTCCAGTAGGGCTGCGCCCCGACATTGACTCCCGCCACAACGACGTTGAGTTCGCCCCCGGCCTGGGTGAACAGCACGATCCGCCGCAGCACGGCTGCGATCCAATCCATGTTCTCGGTCCCGCTGTCCATCGCGATCTTCGCGCCCGCGGAGATCGCGAACCACTCGAGTGGGACGCCTAGCTCCTCGGCTAGGTCGAGCGCTGCGATGATCCGCCGGCACTCGGGCTCGGCAAGGGAGCCGAGCGCGAGCGTGGGATCGCCGAGGATGATCACGCGCAGCATCCCCTCCGGGTAGCGCTCGGTGAGGTTGCGGATCGTGCCGAGGACGACGCCCGCGGGGTTGGTCGCCGGCGGGCGGTCGACGGGCACGAGCCGCCCGCCCACCTCGAGGTCGTGCTCGACGAACGCCCCCGCCGGCTGGTCCGGTGTCCCATGGCCCGGCGTGAGCAGCCGCACGATCTCGGCCGGGTGCAGCGTTCCTCGCCGCCGCGCCGAGATGATGCGCTGGGCGCCCTCGTCGAGTGGCTGCAGCGGCCGTGTCGGTGGGTCGTCGACCTGGACGACCACGCCCTGCCCGGCGGGGGGCGGATAGAAGCGCAGGAGGCGGTCGCGCGCGCTCCCGTCCGGCTCGCGTTGGCGCCCGCGGACGAGCAGCATCTCGATCCCGAGTCCGGCGGCCGTGGGCGCCAGGCGTCTGACGAACGAGTCGATCTCCTCCGGGCTGAGCTCGATCGTGGGCCACGCGTGGAGCAGCACACGGTTCCATTGCAGGCGCCTGTTCGGCGTGCGGTGCGCCTGGAAGCCGCGGATCGTCTCGAGCACACCGACGAGCATCCGCTCGAGCTCCGGGACGGCGACGACGCGCCCGTCGTCGTCGCGGATCGGGGTGAGGTCGCGCACCTCGGCGAGGGCGAACAGCCGCTCGTCCTTGGGGTTTGTGCGAGCGACGCCGCGGAAGAGGTAGATGTCCTCGGGCGAGGGCAGCCGCTCGAGGGCGAAGTTCGAAAGTCGCCATAGGTCCAGTCGCCACCCCATCATCGGGTGCAGCCCGCGTACGACCTCGTCCTCCACGAGGCCCCCCGGCCCGGGCCTGAACGTGAACAGGTCGATCGCGGACATACCGCGGCCGCGGCGTGGCTCGGCGACCCCGACGACGATCCGGTGCAGGGCGGGCGACAGGGGGATGTCAGCGACGGCTGCGCGGAGCGTCTCGGCCAGCTCCTTGTGGGGCGGGGCCTGGTCGGCATGCTCCGCGTATAGATCGACGACGGCGAGCTCGCCCTCGGAGAGCGCCGCGGCGTGGCGCGCGAACGCCGCCGCGGCGCCTGCCACGTCCTCCAGCTCGACGTACGCGACGGCGAGGTGACGCCTGCGCCCCTCGAAGGGATAGCGGCCGATCAGGAAGGCGTGGCCGTCGAGCTCGATCTCCTCGAAGCCTTCGAGCGAGCGGACACGGTAGTAGCGGCGCGCAAGCGCCTCGACCAGCAGACGCCGCAGCGGTGGCTTCGCGGTGCGCATTCGCGCGCTGAGCAGCGCGGCCAGCGGCCACGGGCAGGCCACGAGCGCCGCCATGCGCTCGTGGCGGTCGGGCCGCACAGGGTCGTGAGCGAGCGCGGCGACGTGGGCCTCCATCTCGGCGTAACCGCGCTCGCGCGCCTCCGCGATGACCGGCTCGTCGAAGTAGCGGAAGCGGACCTCGCGGGCGAGGTCCGCCAGCACCGGGTCGCGACCCTCCAGCGCGCTCACCAGCCCGTCGAGCGCCTCGCGGAAGTCGTCGCTGACGTGTCCGGCGAGCTCCTCGGCCTGTTCGAGTCGCCGGTCGAGGACCGCCATGATCGCCGCGCGCGCGGTCTCGGCACGCTGCTCGGAGACGAACAGGCGATAGCACGCCTCCTCGAGCGCTGGCGTGCGGTCCAGGCTCTCGACCCCGTAGTGCGCCAGCGCGCGCCGGAGCTGCTCGACGAACGTGGCCGGCAGCCCCTCCGCGTCGGTGTCCAGAGAGCGCAGCCACGCGTGCAGGTGCTCCTGCGGGCTGGACAGCAGGGGGGTTTCGGGATCGGCCTCGTCGTGGCGGCGGCCCGACAGCGCACGCAGGTCCGCGAACATCTGCAGGAGGCGGTGCTCGCCGGGGATGAGCGCCGGGTCGCAGGCGAGCAGGTCGGCGCACTCGTCGTGCAGGTCGGCGATGATCCGCTGCACCTCGGCGGCCTCGATGTCATAGCCGAGCACGAGCCACTCCAGCCTTCGCAGGTTCTCGCGGCAGCGCTCGGGCGCGACGGAGGCCGGCGGCGGCTCCGGCGGCGCGAAGCAGACGCGCTCGCCTGTCGCCGCGGGCAGCCCACCGTCCAGCGGCTCGAGGGCCACGAGCGGCGCCTGCGCGGCCACGTGGACGTTCGCGCCGACGAGCACCTGCCGGACGCGGCCACGGAACGGCGCGGTCAGCGAGTTCTCCATCTTCATGGCCTCGACGACCGCGACGACGTCCCCGGCCTCGACCTCGTCGCCCGGCGCGACGGGGATCGAGACGACGACCCCCGGCGCGAGGTTGCGCACGAGCCCGCCGTCGTCGCGCGATACCCGGTGCGGCACTCCGTCGACCTCGACGAGCAGGTCCGCGCCCTGGATCGAGGCCAGCGTGCGGTGAGCGCCCCCCCGTAGCTCGAGCCGCCGCTGGTGCGCGCCGAGCCGCTGGACGCCCACCTCGACCGTCTCGCCGTCGACCGTCACGCGATGGCGGCCGGGTGCGACCTGCGCCACGGCGAACCGGTAAGACTGCCCGCTGTGGCGCAGCTGGACGGTGCGCGCGAGGCCCGCGCTGACCTGCGGACGCCCGCGCCGGGCGAACGCGTAGAAGCGGGCGCGGTCGGCCTCCGTCTCCGCCTCCGCCAGCTCGATCGCCGCCTGCAGCAGCGCGAGGTCGGCGTGGCGCACGGGCACGATCTCACCGCTGAGGTTCAGCCGGTCCAGCCAGGTCGTGTCGATGTCGCCCGTGCGGACCTCCGGACGGCCGAGCAGCTCGAGCAGGAAGCCTTGGTTCGTGGTCCCTCCGTCGAGGACGACCATCGTGTCGGTGAGGGCGCGGCGCAGTCGGGCGAGGGCCTCCTCGCGATCGTGGCCCCAACCAATCAGCTTGGCAATCATCGAGTCGAACTCGGCGGGGATGACGTCGCCCTCGGCGACGCCCGTGTCCACGCGCACGCCCGGTCCGGTGGGCAGGCGCAGCATGGCGACTCGGCCGGGAGCGGGCAGGAAGCCGAGCGCGGGGTCCTCGGCGTTGAGCCGCGCCTCGATCGCGTACCCGACGGGCGCCGGCGGCTCACCCTCCAGCAGCCCGCCGGCGGCGACGTGAAGCTGCAGCTTGACGAGGTCGAGCCCCGTCACCGCCTCGGTCACCGGGTGCTCGACCTGCAGCCGCGCGTTGACCTCCATGAAGGAGAAGCGCCGCTCCGCGGGCTCGTAGAGGAACTCCACCGTGCCGGCGTTCTGGTATCCGGCGCGCAGCGCGAGCCGCCGCGCCGCCTCCATGACCTCGCGCCCCTGCTCGGGCGTGAGAGCGGGGCTGGCGGACTCCTCGATGACCTTCTGGTTGCGTCGCTGGCAGGAGCAGTCGCGCAGGCCGGCCGCCCACACCGTGCCCTGGCCGTCGGCGATGATCTGCACCTCGACATGCCGTGCACCGGTGACGAGCCGCTCCAGCAGCATTGTGCCGTCGCCGAATGCCTGAAGTGCCTCGGCCTGCGCGCTCGCGAAGGCGGCCGGGAGCGCGTCGGGCGCCTCGACGCGCCGGATGCCGCGGCCGCCGCCGCCGGCGGCGGCCTTGATCATCACCGGGAAGCCGATCCGCTCCCCGTGGCGCAGCGCGTCGTCGGCCGTCTCGACCGGTCCCTCGCTCCAGGGCGCGACCGGGACGTCGGTCTCCTCGGCCAGCCGCTTGGCGGCGATCTTATTGCCGACGAGGCGCATCACCGCCGCATCGGGACCGACGAAGACGATGCCGAGCCGCTCGCACAGCTCCGCGAACTCGGGGCGCTCGGCAACGAAGCCCCACCCCACCCACGCCGCGTCGGCGCCAGCCGCCCCGAGCGCGCGCTCCAGCGCGCTGAAGTCCAGATAGGCGCTGCGTCGTCCGCCGTCGCCTTCGGCAATCGGGCCGGGGTCCAGGCACAGCGCCTCGTCGGCGTGACGTACGAACATCGCATCACGCTCGGGCTCGGTGTAGAGCGCGATCAGGCGGATAGGCTCGTCGCGCTGCCCGTTGAGCTCGCGCACGGCATGGATGACCCGCATCGCAGCCTCGCCGCGATTGACGATCGCCAGGCGCGAGAAGGGGCGCTGCATCGCCGTTGCCTCAGCCCCAGCCCATGGCCGTGCGGATCGGTGCGAGTGCCTCGGCGTCGATGGCCCCCGGCAACTCGATCGTGCGGTAGCCCTCGAGCCGCACCCGCACCCGCCCCGCCTCGTCGACGACCTCGGCGTCGACGCCCCCGCCGCCCTCGCGCGGACTCACGACCGCCCACAGGCGGCCGGGCGCGTCGGCTCCGACAAAGCGCATGACGCGCTCCACACGCGTCGGCACCGCCATGCGGCCGGTCCTCCCGAGCTCCCAGATGCCCGCAGTCTGGAAGCACAGCTCGATCAACCGCGGCACGAACTCGATCGGCCGGGTCTCGGGCTCGTGGTCGGCCGGCAGCTCGCCCGCCAGCCGACCGACGACGTGGCCGTCCTCGCGCCAGACCCGGTCGAGCACCTGGTAGGCGGGGCCGTGGAAGAACACGCGGTAGATCACCTCGCGACCGACGCCGTCGTCGCGGGTGTCGGCAGGCGGCGTCGCCTGCGGGGCGGCGGGCGCCTCGCGGGCCAGGTGAGCACGTCCGCTGACGTGGCGCGTCTCCTGCTCGCCCTGGCCGCGCAGTGCGCGGCAGCCGATCAGCTGGCAGTCGGCCACGAGCGTGCCGTCGCCGCCGTCGCACACCAGCGCCCGCAGCTCGAGCGTGCGCGCCTCGTCGCGGTAGAACTTGAACGGAGCGCGCAGCTCGACGTCCTCGAGTGCCACCACGCTCCAGCCGGGCAGCAGCGCACCGGCGGCCTCGACGAAGCCCTCCATCGCCATCACGCCGGGGAGCACGGGGATGCCCTCGATGCGGTGGTCGTGAAGGAAGGCCTGCCGGCTTGGGTCGAGCTCGGTCAGGACGCGCAGCCCGCCGCCGATCGTCAGCCCGGCGATCCGACCGGTCATCGGTCCGGAACGCTCTGCGACGGCGTCGCTGATGCGCTCGGCGTCCAGGCCGCCGCTCGGGTGGCGTTCCTCGAGCAGCACGCCGAGCGAGCCGGCCACCAGGACCTCGCCACCCGCGCCGGACGCGGTCAGCTCGCGGCGCACGACGGGAACGCCGATCTCGGGCGGCAGCGTGTCGATGCCGGCCACCTGCATCATCTTCGGGATCGAGCCACGGCTCGCCATACCGATGCTCGCCCACGCGGTCCAGTCGATCGCGATGCCGCGCGTGCCGCCCGAGCGCCGACGCATGTTCGAGATGCTCTTGCAGAGCAGGTCGTTGGCCGCGGCGTAGTCGGTCTGGCCCGCGTTGCCAAGGCGCCCGGCGATCGAGCTGAACACGATCGCGGTCCCGGGCGCGGCGTCGCCAAGCGCGTGCAGCACATTCAGCCAGCCATCGGCCTTGACGTCGAACACGAGGTCGAACTCGCGCTGGGGCTTGTCGGGGAGGAAGTGGCTGACCTCCAAGCCGGCGCAGTGCAGCAGCACGTCGATGCGGCCGCTGTCCTCGAGCGCCGCCGCCACCGCGGCGGACACCTGCCGCGCGTCGGTCAGGTCGATCTGGTGCCAGCGGACGCCGCCGCCGGCCGCCCGGATCGCCTCGATCGCGTCGAGCGCCGCGCGGGCCCGCTCGATTCCGGCCAGTTCGCGCTCGACGAGCTTGGGCGTCGGACGCTCGCCGCGCTGGCGGATGCGCTCGGCGAGCTCGTGCTTGAGGCCGTCGCGATCGGTCGTGAACCGGGCCAGGTCGGGATCGCCGGGATCGGGCTCGGGCACGAGGTCGAGCAGGTGGAAGGAGCCGCCCGACGCCGCAGCCAGGTCAGCGATGATCGCGGACACGATGCTGCCCGCGGCGCCCGTCACGAGGAACACCGTGTCGCCGGTGGGCTCGCGCGCCGCGTCGTGTACGGCGGGCTGCTCGACCAGGCCGACCGACCAGCGCAACTCGTCGGCGTGGCCGACCTCGACGGCACCCGGATCGCGCAGCGTCTCCTCCAGGAGCACGTCGGCCAGCGCCGCGGTCTTGCGGCTCGGAGCGAAGTCGACAGCCTTGACGAGCGCGTCGGGCCGCTCGCGCGAGAGTGCCTTCGTGAAGCCCGTGACCGCGCCGCCAAGGACGGAGGTCGCCCCGTCGGCGTCGTAGCCGTGGCGTCCACCGAGGCGCGTGGCGGACACGAGGAACGCTCCGGCCGTGCCGATCTGCTCGGCGAGCGCGCGCATGGTGATGGCGAGCAGCTTGACCCGCACACGCAGGGCCTCGTGCCGGTAGGTGGGATCGAGCATCGCGAGCGGCTGCTCCTCGTCGAGCGCGGGCAGCCAGTACACGCCCTGAATCGGGCCGGCCGCACTCCACTCGGCGATGAGCGCCTCGAGCGCCTCTCCGTCAGGGGAGCCATCGATGCTGATCACCTCGACGCCGCGCTTGCTCAATCGGTCCGCCAGCGCGGTGCCGACGCCGCCGGCGTCGGGCATGAGCACGACCCTGCTGCCCTCGCCGAGCGCCACGCCGGTCGCTAAACAGCTCTCCAGTGGCGGGCGCAGTACCGCAACGGGCACCCGGCGCGTGAAGCCCTCGGCGTCCGCCGCCTCCAGTGGCGCCGCCCCAGGGGCTCGGCGGCGGGCGCCGGTTGAACGGGCTGTCCTGTGCGCTCGCGCACGAACCCGACGACGTGGTTGACGGTGGGGTAGTCGCGCAGCTTGAGCGTGTCGTCGCGCTCAATGCCGTAGGCCTCGCGGATGGTGGCGAAGACCTCGGCCTGCTTGACGGTGTCGATCCCCAGGTCGGCCTCGAGGTCGAGGTCCATGTCGAGCAGGTCCTGCGGGTAGCCGGTCTGCTCCGCGATGATCGAGCCGGTCTGCTCCGCGATGATCGCGAGCACGCGGCCCTCAACGCCGTCGCCCTGCGCCGCCCCAGGCGCGGCCACGGCCGGCTCGGCCACGCCTGACTCGGCCACGGCTGGCGCGGCGACGACTGGCTCGGCCACGGTGGGCCTGGCCACGGCGGGCTGCGCCGCGGCCGCTGCGGGAGCGAACCCGGGTGCGACGGGCTCGGCCGGGAGGTCGAGCGGCGCGCCGAGCGGCACCGCGACGTGCTCGGGCTCACGCGTGACAGCCGCCGTGGCTGGGCCCTGGTCGGCGACGCGCAGACGGTGCTGGACGACCTCGAGCTTCGGGTCCTCGTAGCCGCTCACCCGCCGCAGCCAGGCTGTCCACGCTGCGCGGTCGGCGATCCGGTAGGCGTAGCCCAGTTCCTCGGGGTTGCGCCGCCGGCCGTCCGCCACCGGTGACCAGCGCAGCAGCAGCAGGCTGATCTGCGAGCCGAAGCCGGCCGCGAGCCGCAGCGCGTAGCGCACCGGATAGACGCCGCCGCGCGAGAGATTGAGCATGCCGAGCTCGGGGTCGGGATCACGGAAGTTCGGCACCGGCGGCACCACACCGGTCTCGAGCGCCTTGACCGCGACGATGTCCTCCAGGCCGACGCCCATCGGGTGGCCGGTGAAGCCCTTGGTGTTCGCGATCACGATGCGGTCGGCGTCCTCGCCGAAGACCTCGCGCAGCGCGTGGATCTCCGCTGCGGCGCTGCCTCCGCGTGCCGGCGTGTAGGTCTCGTGCGAGACGAACATCGTCTCGTGCGCCATGTCATGCCGGCGCACGCCACGCGCCTCCGCCTGCGCGACGACCTGCTCCAGGACCCGGCCGATGTGGCCGACGTCGAGGCGTGTGCCGTGGAACGCGGAGTTCGCCGTGACCGACCCGAGCACCTCGCAGATCGGCGTGAGGCTGCGCTCGCGTGCCGCCGCCGCGCTCTCCACCACGAGGCCGGCGGCACCCATGCCGAGGATCATCCCGTGGCGGCGCCGGTCGAACGGCAGCGCAGCGTCCTCGACCACCTCGTCGGTGGCGGCCGCGCCGGTCGCCAGGAAGCCTGCGCCGATCCAGCCGAGCATGGTGTCCGAGGTCGCATCGTCGGCGGCCACGATCACCACGCGCCGGCAGCGGCCCGCGCGGATCCAGTCCTCGGCCAGCGCCACGGCCTGCGTCGTGCTCGCGCACGCCGAGTTGATCTGGGTGTTGGGCCCGCGTGCCCCGATCAGCTCGGCGAGCTGCGAGTGTCCCATGGCCAGCACGCGGAAGATGAAGCGGCGGTCGAACGTGTAGGGTTCCTCCTCGAGCTGCCGGCGCACGTCGTGGATGCGCCGCTCGACCTCGGCGAGCACGACCGCGTCGGTGTCCTCGTGGTCGAGCATGCGGGCGCGCAGCGACTCGAGCGCTGCCAGCCGCTCCCGGCGCATGTGCTCGACGGTGTAGCGGGCCACCTCGCTGGTCATCTCCTCCAGGCCCGGGAAGGCCGAGGCGAAGATCACCCCCGTGTCGTCGCGGAGCTCCTCGGGCAGCGACCAACGGTCGGGGAGTTGTGTGCCCGTCGTCGTGGTCTTGTAGTGCAGGACGAGCGGGATCCCCGCGTCGCGCAGCGCGTCGATGCCGGCGGCGATCGCCAGCTGCGTGTCACGCCCGAGGGCGGGCAGGCGATCGGCATCGATCCCGAACTCCTCGTGCGGGTCGAACGCGCCCGCGCGCGCCGCCAGCTTGATCACGTCGTCGAGCCTGTCGATCGTCTCGAAGCTGGCACCGCCGTCGCTCTTGACCAGCCGCGTGATGTGCTTGTCGAGGATGTCGCGGCGCAGGCGGCCAGGGATCACGTCGATGCCCTGCTCACCGGCGAGCAGCCGCGCGAGGTTCGCGTCGTCGAACAGTCGCTCGGTGCCCGGCAGCCCGAGCGCCGCGCCGGTGATAACGACGGGCTCGGTCGCCGGGGCGCGCTCCTCGCCGCGCCCGCCCATCAGCTCGCGGCCGCGCTCGAGGAACTCGGCGAACAGGCGCCCGAGGTCGTTGTAGGTGGCCTCGTCCAGGCCGCCGCCGGCCCGCGGGGGAACGGCTGCGACGCTCGCGGGCGCCGAAGCGCGCGGTGCGACGCTCGCGGGCGCCGTCGTGCGCGGCTGCGCGGTGGCCCCGGAACGCAGCGCGACCGCCTCCTGGGTCTCCGGCTCGATGCCGGCGCCGAGCCCGGCGGCCCACAGGCCGCACAGCGCACCGTTGAACGAGGCTATGTCGCCGGTCTTGGGATGGTTGGTGGCGAGGCTCAGCACCTCGTCCTCGCCCAGCACGTCGGAGGCGAAGCCCTGCAGCGCGTGCTTGGGGCCAACCTCGAGGAACACCCGCGCACCCTCGTCGTAGAGCGTGCGCAGCCCCTTGACGAACTGCACCGGCGAGGCGACCTGGCGCGCGAGGATGTCGAGCATCTGCTCCTCAACGCCCTCGCCGGACGGGTACAGCTCGCCGTCGACGTTGGCCACAATCGGCAGCCGCGGGGCGCGCAGGCCCAGCCGCTGCAGCGTCGCCCGCAGGGGGCCGCTCACGGGGGCCACGATGTCGGTGTGGAAGGCGTGGCTCACGGGCAGCGAGATCGCCTGGTGCCCGCGCTCCCGCAGCACGGCGGCGACCCGCCCGACCGCGTCCGTGCTGCCGCCCAGCACGACCTGGTGAGTCGAGTTGACGTTGGCGAGCACGACGTAGCCGTCGGCCTGCGCGACGATCTCCTCGATCTCCGCGAGCGGCGCCATCACGGCGACCATCGCACCGGGATCCGCGACGTCCAGGCTGGCCATCTCGCGCCCGCGCGCGCTGACGGCCTCGAGCGCGGCGTCGAACGAGAGCGCTCCGGCTGCGACCAGCGCGCCGTACTCGCCGAGCGAGTGGCCCATCACCAGGTCCGCAGCGATCCCGTACTCGCCCAGCAGGCGGGTGAGAGCGATGTCGACCGTGAGCACGGCGGGCTGGGTGGTCTCGGTGCGGCGCAACTCCTCCTCCGCGTGCGCCACCGCTGCCGCGTCGGTCGGGTCGACGAAGACGATCTCCGACAACCGGCGCCCCTCCAGCAGCGGCGCCATGATTGCGTCGGCCTCGTCGAAGGCCTCGGCGACGGCCGGCTCGCGTCGGCGCAGGTCGGCGAGCATGTTGGCGTACTGGGAGCCCTGTCCCGTGTACAGGAAGGCAACCTTGCCCGGCGGGCCGCTGCCGCGGTAGATGCCGCGCCCGCGCAGCGCCGGCCAAGTGGCGGGGTTGCCGGCCTGCAGCGCGCGCAGTCCGAGCTCGGCCTTGGCGATGAGCTCCTCGCCGTCGGCGTAGTCGATCGCCATGCGCTCGGGCGCGCGCAGTGCCGCCGCGCTCGGCGGAGCGGGGTCGAGGTGTCGTCCCTGGCGCGCCTCGGCCAGGGCGGTGCGCAGCTCGTTGGCGAGCGCCGCCTCGTCGGCGGCGCCGAGCACGAGCGCGCCACGCAGCGGCAGCTTCGTGCCCGCGGGCGCCGCGGCGCGCGCCCGAGCGGGCGGGGTGCGCTCGGCCGGGACCCGCGCCGCGCGGGGCGCCGACGGGTCGGCCGGCACGGCGATCGACGAGCGATGGCCGTTGGTGTTCAGGCGGCCAGGCACGTGCTCCTCCATGACGATGTGGAAGTTGGTGCCGCCGAAGCCGAAGGCGCTGACCCCGGCCACGCGCACGTGACCGGCCGCGACCTCCCACTCGCGCAGCTCGGTGTTGACGGCGAAGGGGGACTGGGCCCAGTCCACGTTGGGATTGGGCCGCTCGAAGTTGACGCTGGGCGGCAGCACCTTGTCGTGCAGCGCGAGCGCGGTCTTGAGGATGCCGGCTGCACCGGCCGCCGCCTTGAGGTGGCCGATGTTGGACTTGACCGAGCCGAGCGCGACCGAACCGGGCGCGAGCTGCGCGCCGGAGAAGGCCTCGACGAGGCTACCGACCTCCACCACGTCGCCCACGCGCGTCGAGGTCCCGTGGCCCTCCACCAGCGTGCACTCGGCGGGCGACAGGCCGGCATTGCGCCAGGCGCGCTCGACGGCGAGGCGCTGGCCGACCGGGTTGGGCGCGGTGATGCCCTTGCCCTTGCCATCGCTGGCGCCGCCGATGCCGCGCACGACGGCGTAGATCCGGTCGCCGTCGCGCTCGGCGTCGGCGAGCCGCTTGAGCACGAACAGCCCCGCGCCCTCACCCATCACGAAGCCGTCGGCGCCATCGGCATACGGGCGCGTGCCGGTCGGCGACAGCGCGCCTATCGCGCAGAACTTCACGAACGTCGAGGCACCCATGTTGCGATCGACGCCGCCGACGATCGCCACGTTGAACTCGTGCTCGGTCAGGCCCTGGACGGCCGCGTCCAGGGCGGCCATCGCCGAGGCGCAGGCGGCGTCCACCGTGAAGTTCGGCCCGCGGAGGTTGAAGAGGTTCGCGATCCGCCCGGCGATGCAGTTGCTCAGCTCGCCCGGCATCGTGTCCTCGCTGATCTGCGGTAGCCACGACTCGACGTTCGCGCGCAGCTCGCGCTCGATTGCGGCCCGTACATCAGTTGGGAGAGCGGCGAAGCTTGCGGCGCGCCCGAGCTCGCGCGCCAGCTCCGGGAAGGTGATGCGCAGCGCGGTCAGGTAGTGCTGCTCGCCCGAGAGGGCGTTGCCGACGATGACGGCGGTGCGGTCGAGGTCCAGCGGCCGCTCGGGCCAGCCGCAGTCGCGCAGCGCCATGCGCGTGCAGGCGATCGCCCACTTCTGGGCGTCGTCCATCGCGTCGGTCACCTTCGGCGGCAGCGCCAGCTTCCAGCCGAGCGGGTCCCAC
Organism: Solirubrobacteraceae bacterium; assembly: GCA_049512215.1. GTDB lineage: Bacteria > Actinomycetota > Thermoleophilia > Solirubrobacterales > Solirubrobacteraceae > Palsa-744. The sequence continues at coordinate 24,231 of JBEKXJ010000031.1, read as the reverse complement.
TCGAAGTCGCGCACCCACGCGCCGATCTTGGAGTAGGTCTTCTCCGGCGCCCGCGGGTCTGGGTCGTAATACAGCGCCGGGTCCCAGCGGGCAGGGTCGACCTCGCTGATCGCGTAGTGACCCTCGCGCACGTTGCGCCAGAAGCCATCGGCGTCGGGGGCGTCGGGGAGGATTGCGCCAACGCCGATGATGGCGGCGGCGCGGTCGGCGTCGTAGCTCATGGCTGATTCCTGCGGTTGTAGGAGACGCGGGTCATGTGCGGCCGTAGATACCGTCGGCGACCGCGTCGAGGTCGGCCATGAGGCCGACCTGAGCCGCCTGGATGGCGGGCACGCCGAGGCGGGCGACGAGCTGCTCCACACCGCTGCCCTCCCCGGCGCCCACGACCCAGCGCACGCCTTCGGTGGCCACCGTCATGGCGACGTCGCGGGCGTTCGCGCGGCTCATCGCCGCGAGCAGGTCGGGATCGAAGCGGCGGGAGGCCTTCGGGCCAAGCCCGTTCTCCGCCGCGCGGGCGGCGCGGCGGACGAGCGCCGCCGCGCCCTCGACGAGCGCGGCGAGCTGCCCGACGCGCAGGAGCACGTGCTGATGGCGGGTGAGCCGCTCGACGCGGCAGGCCTCCAGCAGCTCGGCGAGCGCATGCTGCGCGAGTGCCGCGACGTCCGATCCGACCCCCGGGGTCGATGCGCACAGAGCCTCGAGCTCGCGCGCGGCGGCATGATAGTGCTCGCCGCGCGTCTTGAGGTGCTGCTGCCAACGGTCGCGTGCGACCGTCATCTCCATGATCTCTGAGGTGCCCTCGTAGATCGTGGTGATGCGGACGTCGCGCTTAATCTTCTCCACCACGTACTCGTGCGTGTAGCCGTAGCCGCCGAGCGCCTGGATGGCAGCGTCGGCAGCCGCGTTGCCCGCCTCCGAGGCGAGGTACTTGGCGATCGCGCCCTCAGTGTTGAGCATTCCCTCGCCGGCGTCGATGCGATCGGCGGTTTCCTCGATCGCGGCGCGTGCAGCCTCCAGGCGCACGGCGTTGGGGACGATCAGCTTGTGGGTGTAGCCCTGCTTGACGGAGAGCGGGCCGCCGGCCTGGATGCGTTCGGTGGAATAGGGGATCGCACGGTCCAGCGCCGCCCACCCGGCTCCGAGCCCGAAGGCGGCGACCATCAGGCGCGTGTAGCCGAAGACCTGCTGGGCCTGGACGAGGCCCTGGCCCTCGACGCCGCCCACGAGCCGCTCGGCCGGTACCCGCACGTCGTCGAGGAACAGCGCCGCCGTGTTGCTCAGGCGGATGCCGTGCTTGTGCTCGGGCTCCCCGCGCGTGAGCCCGGGCGCGTCGCCGTCGACGACGAACCACGTCGGGCCACCCGGCGCGAGCGCGAGCACGGTTGCCGCCTCGGCCACGCCGCCGTTGGAGATCCACTGCTTGGCGCCGTTGAGCAGGTAGGCGACCGCCGCGCCATCCTCCACGACCGGCTTCGCGGTTGTCTTCAGCGCGGCGAGGTCCGAGCCAGCGTCGGGCTCGGTCGCGCCGTAGGCCATCAGGATGCCCTCGTTGGCAATCCGTCCCAGCCACAGCGCCCGCTGCTCGGGCGTGCCGCCGACCCTGATCGGCTCGCTGCCCAGGAAGGTGGCGAGCACCGAGGTGGCAATGCCGGCGTCGATCGCGGCCATGCGCTCGCAAACTCGGTACACGTCGAGCGCCGAGCCGCCCATGCCGCCGTGCTGCTCGGGCACGAACAGCAACTGCACACCGAGTTCCTCGCCACACATGCTCCGCACGAGCCCCTCCGGGAACTCGTCGCGCTCGTCGAGCTCGAGCAGCAGCTCGTCGGAGAGCTCACGCTGGGCGAATTCGTCGATCGATTCGAGCGTGAACGCCAGACTCTCGGGGTCCAGCCCGGCGGCGGCGCTCGTCGCAGTCGCCTCTTCGGCAGCGGTCGTCGCGGTCACGTGTTCAGCAGCGTCGTGGATTCAGTAGCCATCCTGGCTCATTGCGTAGATCCTCTGGATTAGATCCTCGCAAAGGCATGCCCTGGTTGCGTCGGCTGTCTGCCGCGCTCTGGCTGCGGGGAAGTACGCGAGCCGCCTGCAAGGGCACCGCAAACTGCTCACAACGTCTCACGACAGCAAGCTTGGCGGCCGGGATGTGCGAGAGTTGCAGCCTCCAAAGTCGAGCAGGGGAGGATTGAGATGGCCGACGGGGTTTACCGAGTTACCGAAGTGATCGGCGTGAGCAGCGAGTCCTGGGAGGCCGCCGCCCGCACCGCGGTGGAGACGGCCGCGAAGACCGTGCGCGACCTCCGCATCGCCGAGGTCCTCAAGCAGGATGTGGCGATCGAGAATGGAGAGATCAAGAGCTATCGCATCCGGCTGGCGATCTCGTTCAAGTACGAGACCAGCGCATGACAGCGGACCTCCGCGTCCTGACACGGACCTCCGCGTCCTGACAGAGAGCACCCTCCACGAGGGTGGCCCCGAGATCCGACAGACTCAAACTCCGCGAGCGCGGGCTACCAGGCTTGGCCGACGCCGCAGTGCGGGCACCTGACGGTCGTCGAGACGCTCGCGACGAACAGATAGCCGCAGGAGCAGGTGTAGGAGGCGTGGTCGAGCGGGCCGCCGGCGGCGCGGACCCGCTGGACGGCCTCGTCAGACTCTCGCTGGGCCGCCGGGGTCGCTCCTCTGCTCCGGCGGCGGCGGCGGGCGTGGCGCCTTTCGGCGAGGGAACTGGGGAGGCTCGGTCTGATCATGCTCCACCCCTAAAGACTCTTTCCACGCCCGAAGGTTTCGCCGTTCGCGCATGATTTCCTCGCGGCCGGGGCTTCCCGCCCGCTCAGCAGCCCGCGGCGCCACCGGCTCGATCGGCAGAGGGGTTTTGCGATACTGGTCGCGATGAACCCGGCTCGCAAGCGAACGGTGCGCCTGATCGTGGCGCTGAGCGCGGCCGTAGTGCTGGCCAGCGCGTTGATCTACACGAGCTTCAGCGCCGCGAGCCCGGCTCTCAGCCCCAGCCAGCTGGTGCACGAGGCCCAGCCGGGTCGCAGCTATCAGCTCACAGGAACGGTCGTCGCAGGATCGGTCCATCGCGAAGGGGCCGTCCTTGACTTCAGCGTCGAGGACCGCGTCGGCGGCACCACGGTCCCGATCGCCTACACGGGTACGGTGCCTGACCCATTTCGGGAAGGGCGCGAGGTGATCGTGACCGTCGAGAAGCAGGGCTCCCGTTACACGGGCGAACGCAACTCGCTGATCACCAAGTGCCCTTCCAAGTACAAGACGGCTCCTCCCAGCGAGAAGCAGAACTACTGAGTGTCTCCCGCCGCGGCGCACGTGACTTGCACAGAAGGTAGGAGCTGATGGCCGGGCTCGGTCGTGCCTGCCTGCTGCTCGCGCTCGCCGTATGCGTCTACGGCATCGGCGCCTCGCTGTACGGCGTGCGCAGCGGCCGCGTCGAGTTCTCGGAGTCCGGCCGGCGCTCGGTGTATGCGCTCGCGGGGATCCTCACCGTGGCGTTCGCCGTTCTGGAGGCCGCATTCCTGCGCAACGACTTTCTCTTCAACACCGTGGCCGATACCTCGAGCAGGACCACGCCGATGTTCTACCGGGCCGCCGCGGTGTGGTCCTCCCAGGAAGGCTCACTGCTGCTATGGGCCTGGCTGCTGTCGGTGTGGTCGAGCCTGGCGCTGTTTCTGACGCGCCGGCGGATGCGCGACGTGGCCGCCTACGCGACGGCGATCCTGCTCGGGTTCGGGGGCTTCTTCGTCTCGCTGATGATCTTCTACGCGAATCCCTTCGCCACCACCAGTCCGGCCCCCGTCGAAGGCGCGGGCCTCGACCCGCTGCTGCGCTTCCCGACGATGATGATCCACCCGCCGATGCTCTACTCGGGCTACACGCTCTGCACGATCCCGCTCGCCTTCGGGATGGGGGCGCTGCTGGCGCGCAGGGTGGATGCCGACTGGATCAAATCGATCCGCCGGTTTGCCTTCGCCGCCTGGCTGTTCCTGGGGATTGGCATCCTCCTGGGAGCGCGCTGGTCCTACTCCGAGCTCGGCTGGGGTGGCTACTGGGGCTGGGATGCGGTCGAGAACGCGTCGTTGATGCCTTGGCTCACGGGCACCGCCTTCCTGCACTCCCTGATGATCCAGGAGAAGCGCGGGATGCTGAAGGTCTGGAACGTGTCGCTCGTGCTCGCCACCGGCACGCTCGCGATCATGGGGACGTTCCTCGTGCGCAGCGGGATCCTCAACTCGATCCACGCCTTCGGCGGCGCGACCCTCGGCGTGCCGTTCGTCGTGCTGATCGCGGTGCTGATAGGCGGCTCGATCTACCTCGTCGTCTCGCGGCGGGACATGCTGCGCTCAGAGCACCGTCTGGACTCGCTGCTCTCGCGCGAGTCGATCTTCATGGCCAACAACCTCGTGCTGGTCGGGTTGTGCCTGGTGATCTTCTGGGGGACCTACTTCCCCCTGATCTCCGAGGCGCTCACCGGTCAGGAAGCCTCCGTCGGGCCGCCGTGGTTCGACCGTTACACGGTTCCCCTGGCGCTGGTGCTCGTGCTGCTGAGCGGGATCGGCCCCGTCATCGCCTGGCGGCGGGCGACGCTCGCCAACGCGCGCCGGAACTTCCTCGCGCCGGTCCTGGCCGCGCTCTTGACGCTCTTGGTGTTGCTGGCCGCGGGTGTCCCGGAGAAGCCCTTCGCGATAGCGATGTTCTGCTGTGGGGCATTCGTCTTCGGCAGCGTGGGGCAGGAGTTCTTCCGCGGAATGCGCGCGCGCGGCGCGATGGCCGGCGAGGCCGCTCCCGTCGCGCTCGTGGCGCTCGTGCGGCGCAACCGCAGGCGCTACGGGGGCTACATCGTGCACCTCGGCATCGCCGTCCTTTTCATCGGGGTTGCCGCCTCCTCGTCCTTCCAGCATGCCTCGGAGCTCGGTCTGTCCCCGGGCCAGTCGGTGGGTGTCGGCGCCTACCGGGTTCGTTACGTGCGAGCGACAGCGACGATCACGCCGAAGTACGACGCCGCCCACACCGGCTCCACGCTCAGCCTCGGGGCGGTCCTCGACGTGACCAAGCACGGGCGCCATGTGGCCACGCTGAACCCGAGCGAGGGCTACTACGCCTCACAGGAACCCAGCCAGGGGACGGTCGGGAGCCTGATCGGCGGGCAGCCGGTCAGCCACGTGAGCGTGGACGCCGGCGTCACGCGCGACGTCTGGAGCGCGGTCGAGCCCGACATCGAAAGCCCCGCGCTGCAGAGGATCGTCAAGCTGGGAAACCGCGAGCTTCCGCCCGAAGACGCCCTCGTCGCGATCGGCTATCTGGCCCGCGCCTACCTGCGCCACCCGCCACAGGCGCAGTTCCATCTGATCGTCTCGCCTCTGGTGATGTGGATCTGGCTCGGCGGCCTGATCGTCTTCGGCGGCGGCCTGCTCGCAGTCTGGCCGGCTCCGAGCACGGTGCGCCGCAGGGTGGCGACACGCTCGCTCGCGCGTTCGGAGCGGGGCCTCGCCCGCGCCTGACGTGTGAGCTTCCTGCTTGCGATCCTCACGCTGGTGCTGCTCGCTGTCGTGATCCTCGTGATCAGCGCCCCCCTGCGCGCCGCGCGGCGCCCGGCGGATCCTGAGCGGCTCGCGCCGTCGCCGGGCGCTCGCGAGCCCGGTGCCGCGGCCGGACGCGATCAGCTCGAGCGCGACGAGCTCGAGGCGGCGCGCGAGGCCAAGTACCGTGAGATCCGCGACGCCGAGCTCGACTACAGGACGGGCAAGCTCTCCGTCGAGGATTACGCGGCGATCGACGGCGAGCTGCGCGCGGAAGCGCTCGAGGTCCTCAACCGCCTGGACGCTTCAGGGGAGGAGGCTGAACTAGGCCCAGGGCCGCTTGAGCAGGACGATCGCGTTCACCAGGAACAGGACCGCGAAGAAGATCGTCCAGCGATTTAGGTTGCGCTCGACCATCGAACCGCCTCCCAGAGGGCCGGTTCCGCTGCCGACGCCGAAGGCGCCGGAGAGACCGGAATCCTTGCCGGAGTGCATGAGCACGAGGAAGATCACGGTCACCGCGATGACGACCTGAAGGACCGAGAGGACGGTTTCCACGGGCTCAGAGTACCGCGTTGGGTCGGCAATGGACAGGGCGCCTCAGCGGCCGCGCTGGCCATCGAGAGGTCCGCGAAGGTGAAGCTTGCCGCGAAAGGGAACCCGCCCGCCGGGCATCTGCGTCAGGGCCCCGCACCTGAGTCTCATCGCCGCTCGGAGCTTCCCGCGCTGCTCGGAAGGGGGTGCTCATCTCGGGCAGGGGATCTTGCGCGTGGCCGTCACCATCGAGCCGTCCTCGAAACTGAACTGCGTGGCCACCGGCCAGCCGCCGCGGGGGCAGCTCGTGGGGGTGGTGAGGCCCTTCACGTGGAAGAGCCTGCGCTTGCCGTGGACCTTCTTGAAGTAGGCGATGTTCATGGCGCCGAGCGTCAGGAACGAGCTCGTCGCCGAGGCGTCGGAGGCTTCGGGGAGGACTTTGATGAGCGGCACGTTGAGGCTGAAGCCGATCCCGTAGGGCTTGGGCCCGTGGATGACCGGCGCCGTGAACACGAGCTGGATCGAGACCGGGCTGGCCCCGTTGAGGTAGATCAGCATGAGCGTCTGGCCTGGTCGGTTGTCGCCGAGGAAGAACTCGAGCGTGAACTTCTCTTTGATGAGTTCCTTCGCGAGTTCATAGATGCCTTCGCCGCCCCCGGACCCGGCGCGGGAGTCGGCCGGGCAGCCCTGCGGGCCGATGTTCAAGAGCGTCGCTTCGCTGCACGTGCCGGTGCCTTCGAGGTTCAGGGTCGTCCCGGCGGGCCCGTACACGTTGACGTGGGTGATCGGCGAGGGCACCGGGAGGTTGGTCGAACCGATGGTCGCGCTTCCGAAGACGTTGGCGGGCACGCCCAGCCGGTCGGGCGAGAAGCCCGCGGCGATGATCTTGACGGTCTCTTCCGCCTGCGCGGCGGTGGCGGTGAGCAGGGACGCGCCGCATATCAGTGCCGCTGTCAGGATCCGAAGCTTGGCGATCATCACCCTCTCCATATCTCTCATCAAGGCCGCCGGCGTTCTCGCCGGCCACCTGCCCCTAACCCTCGCGAGGGAAGAATAGAGCGCCATCGCGCACACGGGCGCAGCACTACTGGCGGCGGTTGGGCGTTGCCGCGCGCAAGTAGGCCCGCTAGGGTCCCGTTGTGTCTAATGCAGTCGCAGCCGTCGGTCGGCGGGCATCGCGCGCGATTACGAATCCTTTACGGGTGCATGCTTGTCTACCTATATGACTGTGGCCCTGCGGATCTCCCGTTCGGGGGTGCTGCGCGGAGGAGACCATGAGACGACCACACGATGATCTATAGATTCCGAGGGATGCCGGCGTCGCTGAGGAACCCGGGCCGCTGGGCACGCCGCGCCTTCCTGTCGACCCTCGCCGGAGGAGGGTTGACGGCTGTCGGTCTCGGCGGCCCGCTCGCGGGCCCGGCGCTCGGTGCCTCCCCGCCCGCAGGCTCGCCCGCGGAAGGCGCCTCGGCACCCGCCGCCGCCTCCCCGGCGCCCGTCGCCCCGGAAGGCGGCCCTCAGGAAGCAGCGACCACCACCACCACCACATCCACGCCATCGCCATCGTCCTCGGGGGCCTCGGGTGCTCCCCAGGCGAGCGCCTCGCCGCCCGCTGAAGCCGTGCCCAGCGAAGCTCCCTCGGTCGTCCTCCAGCGCAGGCAGAAGACCACAAAGGCACCCGCTTCGAGCCCCAACCTCACCGGCACGAGCGCCAAGCCCAAGAGCGCCAAGCCCAAGAGCGCCAAGCAGACCAAGGCGACCGCCAAGTCCGAACAGCCCGGCGCGGCCTCCGGGGCCGACAACGTGGCGCTCTCGCCGCACCTCGTCGCCGCCGAGGCCGAAGCGCTCGCGGCGCAAGTCGCATCCTCGGCGGCATCCATCCAGGCGCTCTCCTTCTACCGGATACCGCTGTTCTTGCTCCCCATCTACAAGGCCGCCGCGACCCAGTATGGGGTGCCCTGGCAGATCCTCGCGGCGATCAATGAAATCGAGACCGACTACGGCAGCGATCTCTCCGTTTCCACCGCCGGGGCCGTCGGCTGGATGCAGTTCATGCCGGGTACGTGGCTTCAGTACGGGGTGGATGATCTGAACGCGGGCTACGCAGACCCCTACAACCCCGTCGACGCGATCTTCGCTGCCGCCCGCTATCTGCGTGCCGCCGGCATCGCGAGCGACCTCCCCAAGGCGATCCTCGCCTACAACCACTCCGATGAATACGTCAGCTCGGTGCTCCTGCGCGCCAAGCTCATCGCCGCCTATCCGAAGTCGGTGGTCGCGTCGCTCACGGGCCTGGTCGATGCTCGTCTGCCCGTGACCGGGACGCGCGTCACATGGGCCTCGCTGACGGCCTCAGCGGCGTCCTCGCCGTCGAGCGCGACGGCGAACGCCACGCTCGTCCCGGGCGAAGCGGCCGGGGACCCCTCATCGCCGCAAACGACAGCCAGTTCGCCAAACGCCGCGGCGGCGCAAGGCTCCACGGAGTCCGCCTCGCCGGCCACCGCCGCGGCCCTCGCGACGGGCAAGTCCGCTTCCCAGGCTCCCCTGTTCGTCGAACTGATGAGCGCTCCCAGCGCCAAGGTTGTTGCCGTCCAGGACGGCCGCATCGTCGCGCTTGGATCCTCCCGGGCGCTCGGCAGGTACGTGATCCTGCGCGACGTCTACGGCGACATCTTCACCTACGCCTCGCTCGGGCGCATCGCCCCTAACTACACGCTTGCGAAGGACCCGGCCGAGGAGGCGAGCGCCGCGAAGAGCGCGGGCGCCCTCTTCGCCGAAGGGCACGAACCCGCTCCCTCCACACCGGCGAGCGAAGGAAGTCAGCTTCCCGTCACGCTGAAGGTGAGAAAGACGGCCTCGCTCGCCGAAGCGGCCGGCTTCGACGCCTCGACGGTGGGCGAATCGACCGAATCGGGGTCTGCCGTAGCGGACAAGCTGCGCCTGTTCGCGAAGCCGGGCAACCCCGACGCGATCGCCGCCGCGGCAAGCGCCGCCCGCGGAACCCGACGCACGAGCGCCGGCGGCGCGCAGCCTCTGCGTGTCGGATCGATCGTCTCCACGGGGACCATTCTGGGTCGAGTCAACGTGCCGCCCGGGGCTCAGGATGGGCATCTGCGCTTCGCGATCCGCCCCGCGGGCGACCGCAGCACGATCGATCCCCGCCCGATCCTCGCGAACTGGGCCCAGCTCCAGGCAGCTCTGCACCCGCAGGGAGCGAAAGGCGAAAGCGCTTTGATCGGCGCCACCGCGCGCGACGTCCTCCTGCTCTCCAAGAGCCAGCTCGAGGGCGCGGCGCTCTCGGATCCCGGCATCGTCCTGTCGGCATGTGGGCGCCACGAAATCGGCTCCGGGGCGGTCGAGGCGCGCGTGCTGGCGACCCTCGTCTTCCTCTCACGCAGCGGGCTGAAGCCGACCGTGAGCCAGCTCGGCTGCGCCGGCGTAGGCCCCACGTTCTCGGTCTCCGGCCAGCGCGACGGCCAGCGCGAAGTCGACGCGTTGGAAATCTCCGCGATCAACGGCGTCCCGATCGCCCACCACCAGGGGCCCTCCTCGGTGACCGACCTCGCGATCCGCACGCTGCTGACGCTCCCGCGGGCATTTCTGCCCCACGAGATCATCAGCCTGATGCGCTACCCCGGCGCTGCTGAGACCCACGCCGAGGCCGCATTCGCGAGCCATATTCATGTCGGCTTCCTCGCGGGCAGGTCCGGGCTCCCGCTCAGCCCCGCGGCGGTCGCTCACTCGGCGCGCTCGGGCGCGACGGCTCCCTCCCCGCTCGTTGCCGCCGAAGGCGAGCTGAACAGCACACAGTGGAACGGCCTGATCACGCGCATCGCCGCCCTACCGGCGCCGAACATTCAGACCAAGCCGAGCTCAGCGGCGATCCCCGACCCCACGGCGATCCCCGACCCCAAGGTCCGCTAGCCGCAGGGCAGCCACCCGCTCGCAGGGCAGCCACCCGCTGCTCGCTCCACCAGATGGCTCTGGGGGGCGCGAGCAGCGGGAGCTCACCCGCGGGCCTCAGCTGCTGGGGACGGCGGCGGCCGGGGGGGATGCACCGGCCGACGAGGTGCGGCTGCCTCTGCGGAAGGCTCCTCCGAGGTCGGCGCTGCACTTGCTCTCGGCGCTCCTGAACTGGGTGCTGGCCGTGTTCAACCCCTTGGTGTTGAAGATCGGGCCGCTCCCGGAGCTGTTCGGTTCCGGCAGGTTCACGCCGTTCTGGCGCATGCAAGCCGCGAACTTCTTGAGCGTTTCTTTGAACGCCGGGCTGTTCGTGCGAGCACCGCGGCCCGCAAAGCCGCTGCCGCCGCACTTCTTCACGGTCGCTTCATACTGCGCGCGAGTCACGCCTTTGGGCAGCTGCGGGCCGCCACTGCCGCCGAGAAAGCCGCCGCCCGGCGCCTGGCCGGTTGTGCGTTTGGGCAGCGTGATGCCGTTCTTCTTCAGGCATTCGCGAAGTGCCGTGAAACGGCCGCTCGCGGCGCCTGAGCCGCCGCCGCCCGAGGCCGAGGTCGAGGCGCTCGCGGTGGCGCTCGTGGAGGAGCTTTTCGAGGACCCTCCGCATGCCGCGAGCACGAGGCTGATGAGTAGTAGCAGCAGAACCGCTGTCGCGGCCCTGCTTCTCTTTATGTTGATGTGAGGCATGGACTCCCTTTGTTGATGATCTTGATCTTCGTTGTCTGACTCCCGCCCCCTCCGGCGGTGCTCGCCGCTCGGCACGCGTGAAGCTAGCCGCCGCTGCCGAAGAGCGTGGGTTCGCTGCTTTTGCTGCCGGCGCTGCCGGCGCCGCTCGACCGGGAGCCCGAGCGGCCGAACAGCGACGCGAGGCCGCTCCCGCTCGAGCCTACGCTGATCGATTCGGCGCTGACCGTGCCGTTGGAGGCGGTGGCGCCGGTGATCGTGACCGTTTCACCGGGGTGGATGCCCGTGAGGGTCGATTTCACGGTCTTGGTGACGGTCGTGCCCGCCGAGGTGCCGATCTTGATGGTGTTGCCTTCGGAGTTGGTCACATACAGCGTGCTCCCCGACAGGTATGCCACCGTACCGGCGGTCGGCCGGGTGAAGCCGCTGCTCGAGCCCGAGGCTCCGCTTGCGGACGTGGAGCTCGAGCTGGTGCCGGCCAGGCCGCGCAGGCGCGACGCGAGGCTCGCCGCGGAGCCCGCGGAGGAGCTCGAGGAGGAGCCCTGGCCCTTCTCGACGAGCACCCCTCCGATGAACCCGCAGGCGGCCAGCAGCACGCCGAGCAGCGCGAGCGGGATCGGGGTGAGCAGGCGCCGGTGGGGCCGGCGGGGCAGCTCGGCGGGCTCCTGGCGCCACTCGTCGTCCCGGTCAATCGGTTCATAGGCCGCTGTCTGCTGCGCCTGAACGGGCTGAGTGGGGGTGTCGTAGAGGTCGGGTTGCTCGGGGGGCATCACGGGCTCCTGGTGGGGGGAAGATGGGTCACTCAAAGCGCAGCGCTTCGATCGGTCTGAGGGCGGCAGCGCGAGCGGCGGGGTAGGTGCCGAAGAACAGCCCGGAGGCCAGCGCTGCGCCGAAGGCGAGGAAGATCGAGTAGGTGGCGATTTCAGGGTGCACTCCGGCGATCTCGAACTGGCTGCCGATGACGCCGACGGCCACTCCGGTGAGCCCACCGAAGAGGGAGACGAGCACAGCCTCGGTCAAGAACTGGGTGAGGATGTCGCTGCGTCTGGCACCGATCGCCTTGCGGATGCCGATCTCGCGCGTGCGCTCGGTGACGCTCACGAGCATGATGTTCATGACGCCGATCCCTCCGACGAGCAGCGAGATCGCGGCGACCTCGCCGAGCAGCGTCGTGAACACGCTGCTGGTCGAGCTCGATGTTTCCAGCAGCGAGCCCTGGTTGAGCACGCTGAAGCCCGGTTCGGCGGTGTTCTTGATCTTGTGGCGTTCGTCGAGGATCTGCGTGACCTCTGATTCTGCGGCGTCGAGCGAGGATTCGGACTTGGCCTGGACGGTGATCGAGTTGATCGGCCCGGTGCCGGTGAGCGAGTCCTGCACGGTCGAGATCGGGGCCATCACGACGTCATCCTCGTTGGTCGCGCCGTTGGATCCCTTCGAGGCGAGCACCCCGACGACTTCGTAGTTGCTGCCGTTCACCTTCATGTTCTGCCCGACGGGGCTCTCCCCGGCGAACAGTTCCTGCAGGACCGTCTGCCCGATCAGCGCGACACGCCTGTGTTCTTTGACGTCGGCTTCTGTGAAGGAGGCTCCTTCGGCGACCTTGTAGCTGTGGGCCGTCACATAGGCGGGCGTGGTGCCGACGAATGACGACGGTTCATAGCTCGAGCTGCCGTAGACGAGTTTCACGCTGCTGGCGTTCACCACGGGTGAGGCGCTCTTGACGTCCGGCGCCAGGCCGGGGTTCTGCAGCGCTTCGGTGTCCGGCTTTGTCAGTGAGATGCTTGTCGTGGTGCTCGCGCGCGCGCCGCCGCGAAAGCCGCCGCTGGACTGCACGACCAGCACGTTGGTGCCGAGGCTCTGGATGCGCGACTCGACGGCCTTCGAGGAGCCGTTTCCGACGGCTATCAGAACGATGACCGAGGCGACGCCGATCGTCATGCCCAGAATCGTCAGGCCGGAGCGGAGCTTGTTCGCGGTGATCCCGCTCCAGGCGATGCGCAGCGTCTCGGGGCCGATCATGGCTGTGCCTCCACGACGCCGCCGTCAAGATGATGGTGGGCCGACTTCTGGCTGTGGGGCGCGGGCGGGGCGTCGCGCACGCCGGTCAGGCGGCGATCCTCGACCACCTCGCCGTCGCTCAAGCGGATCACGCGCTTGGTCTGGTCCGCGACGTCGGGCTCGTGGGTGATCAGCACCACGGTGCGGCCTTCTTCGTTCAGGCGCGCGAAGATCCGCAGGACGTCCTCGGTGGAGTGCGAGTCCAGGTTGCCGGTCGGCTCGTCCGCGAGGATCAGCGAGGGGTTGGTCACGATCGCCCGCGCGACCGCGACCCGCTGCTGCTGGCCACCGGAGAGCTCGGACGGCTGATGATGCATGCGGTTGGCCATCCCCACCGAGCTCAGCGCCCGCTCGGCGCGCCGTCTGCGCTCGGCGCCCCTCAGGCCGGCGTATGCGAGCGGCAGCTCGACGTTGACGAGCGCGCTGGTGCGGGGGACGAGGTTGAAGCTCTGAAAGACGAAGCCGATCTTGCGGTTGCGCAGGTCGGCGAGCTCGTCCTCGTCCATCTGGCTGACGTCCACGCCGTCGATCAGGTAGCGGCCGCTCGTGGGTATGTCCAGGCAGCCGAGGATGTTCATCAGCGTGCTCTTGCCGCTGCCCGAGCTGCCCATGATGGCCACGAGGTCGCCCGTGTCGATGCTCAGGGTGACCTTGCGCAGGGCGCGCACCCGGATCTGCCCGAGCTCGAAGATCTTCGTGACCTCGTGCACCTCTATGACGGGGTGGGGCGAACGCCGCGCCTCGCGGCCCGCGCGGGCGCCATCGGGGCTCGAGCGTGCGACCAGGGGCCGGGGGCGGGGAACACGTGCGCGGATCTGCATCCGTGGGCGCAGAGGGCGCTGCATCAGCCGCCGCCTCTGAAGAAGGCAGCGCCGCCACCGCCGCCGAAGCCGCCACCCCCAAGGCCGCCGGCGCCCGCCAGACCGCCACCGCTGCGGCCGGTCGTTGAGGTCCGGGCCGTGCTCGTCGTCGCGGTGGGCAGCACGACTTCTTCTCCTGCCTTCAGACCGCTGAGGATGATCGTCGAGCTGTTGCCGGCCAGCCCCGTGACCACGCGCTGGCGCACATGTTTGCCATTGCGCACCACTGTCACGGTGTCGGCGGAGATCGCGCTGGTGGGGACGTTGATGCCTTCGGCCTGCTTGACGACGACTTCGGCGGTGGCGCTCATGCCGGGCTTCAGGGCAGGTTCCACCTGGTTGAGCTGGAAGGTGACGTCGTAGCTCACGACCCCGCTGTTGCTGGTCGAGAGAACCGCCAAGCTCACCACATGAGCCGCGAACTTGCGGCCTTCGAGTGCTTCGACGGTGGCGGTGGCGATCTGCCCGACATGCACGTTGGCGATTTCAGACTCGCTCAACGGCACGACCAGCTGATAGCCATGCAGGTCAACCAGTTCGATGAACGAACTGCTGCTGCTTTCGCTGCTCGTGCTGGCGGCGCTGGTGGCGCTGCCGCTTGCACTCGTGGCAGCGATGTCGTGAAAGCTGCCAGCACTGCTGTCGCTGGTGCTCGCCCCGCCGCCGGTCCCGCCGCCGCTTGCGCCGGTGCTGCTTGCGCCCGTGCTGCTGCCGGTTCCGCTGCTGCCGGCGCCGCGGGTCCCGCTGCCGGTTGCGCTGGTCCCGCCGCCGCTTGTGCCGGTGCCGCTGGCGGTTCCGCTGGTGCTGCTGGCTCCGCTGGAGCTGGCGCCCCGGGTCGCGCTGCTGCTCGTACCGCTGCTGGTGCTCGCTTCGCCGGATGAGGTCCCTGTGCCTGAGACGGCTTCGCCTACAGAGCTCTTGATCGACGCGACCACGCCTGCGACTGGTGCATACAGCTTCGTCTCGGAGAGCGTCCGCTGTGCGTTTTCGACCGTCAGCTGTGCGCTCTTGACGCTGTTCTCGGCGCTCACCACGGTTGACGTCGTCGGCGGCGCCGCCTTGGCTTCATTGGAAGCAAGCGTGGCCTGCAGCGACTGCCTGGCGGTCGTGAGGCTGGTCTGCGCCTGCGCGATCGACTGGTGATCCTTGAGCTTGGTGGCGGCCCTGTTCTGCTTCGCGTTCGCCACCGAATTGCGAGCGCTGACGATCGACTGCTGGCCCTTCAGCGCCGACGCGGCTTGAGCGTTCTTCGCGGTCACCACCGAGTAGCTGTCCTGTTTCACCTTGGATTCGTCGGACTTGATCGTGGATTCGGCCGAGCTGACCTTCGATTCGGCCGAGTTGACCTTCGATTCGGCCGAGTTGACCTTCGCTTCGCTGGGAACCGGCTTGTCTCTTTCGCTGGCGAGCAGCGACTTCGCTGCTTCAAGCTGAGTCTTGGCTTCTTCAAGCTGAGTCTTGGCACCGGCGAGGACCTGTTCATCGGAGCTGAGCTGACTGATCGCCTCGTTGACCGCGTTCAGCTGGCTGGTCGCTTCGAGGGCGACCGACTGTTCGTCTCCCTCCAGCGCAACCTCATCCTGCGCGACCGTCGCGGCAGAGGCGGCTTCGTCTGACTTTGCTGTTTCCCGCGCCTCCTTTAGCGACTGCTGCGCGGTCCCGACCGACGCTTGTGACTGCGCCGCGCTGATGTCATTCTCGCGCACCTCCACGGGCGTGAGTCCTTCAACCGCCGCCTGGTAGGCCGCTTCCTCGGTGGTCAAGCTCATCTCCGCCGAGCGCAGGCTCGATTCCGCGCTGGTCGGGCTGATTTCGCCCAGCAGCTCGCCGCTGATGACGTGGTTGCCGACGCTCACGAAAAGCCCCGCGAGCGTTCCGCTCGTAGCGAAGTTGACGCCGACTTTCGTCGCCGGCTGGAGCGTTCCGCTGCCAGAGACGGTCGACTGGACGACCCCTTGTGCGACGGTAGCTGTGCGTGTCTGGCTCGCCTGGCTGCCCGAGGCGGGCCCGATCACGATGATCGCAGCAGCGATCGCACCGGCGCAGAGGGCGCCCAGCGGGTAAACGAGACCGGATGCTCTCTTGCTCTCAGTCATCTTGCTCATGTCTGATGGTGATAGGGCGCCGTAAGAAAAGGCGAAGAAGGGCTGTAAGCGCAGCTAAATTCGCAGCTGGATTCAGCATTATGCCCCGGCCGGCGGCCCCATCCGCGACCTGCCCTTCAAGCGGCTTTTCTCGTCCCGGGCGTCTGCCATGATCAGGGCGATGTCCATATACGGAGGGGTCGATCTCGGCGGCACCAAGATCCAGGCCGCGGTCCTCGACGCCGAGCACGAGGTGCTGGGCTCAGCCCGCAGGCCGACGCCCACCGCCGGGGGCCCTGCCGACGTCGCGCGCGAGATCGAGACGGCTGTGCGTGAAGCGGCGCAGGCCGCGGGGGTCGAGCCTGGAGCGTTGGCGGGGATCGGTGTCGGATCGCCGGGAACGATAGAGGACGGCAGCGTCACGAGCGCCCGCAACCTGCCGGGCTGGGAGGGCAGCTTCCCGCTCGCCGCGAAGCTGTCTGACGCACTCGGCCCCCCGGTCAGGGTCGGCAACGACGTGCAGGTCGCGACCGACGCCGAGTTCAAACTGGGAGCGGGCCGCCCCTACGGCTCGCTGCTCGGCGTCTTCTGGGGGACGGGCGTCGGAGGCGGGCTCGTGCTCGGCTGCGCGCCCTGGACCGGCCGCGGAGCCGCGGGGGAGATCGGGCACATCGTGATCGAGATCGACGGCGCCCGCTGCACCTGTGGAAGGCGCGGGTGCATGGAGGCCTACGCCGGGCGGGCGGCGATGGAAGTGCACGCGAGCACGCTCGTTCAGAAGGGCAGGAAGACCGACCTGTTCAAGCTGATGAAGGAGCGTCAGCGGACCCGCTTGACGAGCGGGATCTGGGCACGGGCGCTCGATCGTGGCGACAAGCTGGCGCTGCACATCATCGACCGAGCGGTGAGGGCGCTGGGAGCCGGGATCGCCTCCGCCGTCAACGTGCTCGACGTCGAAGGCGTGATCATCGGCGGTGGGCTGGGGGTGCGGCTGGGCGAGCCCTACGCCCAACGCATCTCCGACGCGATGCGCCCGCACCTGTTCGCGGACTCCCGTCCGCCGAGTGTCCACGTGGCCGCGCTGGGCGATCTCGGCGGCGCGATCGGGGCTGCGCTGCTCGCACAGGAAGGCGAGCCTCTCGCGGGCGCGTCCGCCGCCGAGGCGGGGACGATCGGCTCGGTGGCGTAACGTTCAGCCTGCCGTGACACAGGCGATCATGCACTTGTCGTCGGTTCTGCGCAGTCCGCTGCTGGACCGGGCAGGGGACAGGCTCGGTCGCGTCGAGGACCTGATCGTCCGCCTGGCGGACCGCGGCTATCCCCCCGTGACCGGCCTGAAGGCGAGGATCGGCGGACGCGATCTGTTCGTGCCCGTGGATCGGGTCGCCTCGCTTGAGCCTGGCGCGGTGCGGCTCGCGGGCGAGACGCTCAGCCTCGGGCGCTTCGAGCGGCGGGTGGGGGAGATGCTGCTCGGGCAGGACGTGCTTCACCGTAAGCTCGTCAACGTCGAGGCCGATCCGCCGCGGCTCGTGACAGCGCATGAGATCGAGCTCGCCTGCATCGACTCCTGGTGGCGGGTGGTCGGCGTGGACCACAGCAGCCGGGCACGCCTGCGGCGGCTGCTGCCGCGCCGTCTGCGTGGCCTGCTCGGTCAGCGGCCGTTCCTCGACTGGGCCGACATGGAGCCGTTCGTCGGTCACGTGCCCAGCGCGCGCCTGCGCTTCTCCCATCGCAAGCTCGCGAACCTGCATCCGGCGGAGATCGCCGATCTCGTGGAGGCTGCCTCCCACGAGGAGGGCGAGGAGATCATCGAGGCGGTGGGGCAGGATCGCGAGCTCGAGGCGGACGTCTTCGAGGAGCTCGACGAGCATCATCAGCTCGAGTTCATCCGCGAGCGATCGGACACCCAGGTCGCGGCTGTGATCGCGCGCATGGCGAGCGATGACGCGGCCGACCTCATAGCCGAGATCGACCAGGAGCGCCGCGGGCGGATCCTCGCCCTGCTGCCGGCCGCCCAGCGGCGCCGGATAGAAGCGCTGCTCGGATATAACCCCTCCACCGCCGGGGGGCTGATGAGCCCCGACTTCATCAGCCTGCGCAGAGAGGACACGGTTGCGAGCGCCATCGAGAGCGTGCGCTCCAGCACGCTTGCTCCGGCCGCGGTCACGACCGTCTACCTCTGCTCGCAGGAGGGTGGACTGCTCGGCTCGGTGGCGGTGGTCACGCTCCTTCGCTCCCGGCCCGATGCGCTCCTTGAGCACCTCGCCGAGCACGAGCCGGTATCGGTGAAGACCGACGCCGACCTGCCCGAGGTGGCGCGCACGATGACCGACTACAACCTCGTGATGCTGCCGGTGCTCGACCAGGAGGAGCGGATGGTCGGCGTGGTCACGGTCGACGACGTGCTCGAGCTCACTTTGCCCGCCGGCTGGCGGCGGCGCTTCGGACTCGTGAGCGATTGACCATTGCTAGGCTGAGCGGTCGATGAGCCCCGCGACGGCGAGCAGGGAGGAGGCCGGCATGGACCGAGAACAGCCGCGAAGTACCCAGCCGGCCACACGCCCGTCGGGCCCGTCCCTCCTGGCCTAAGCAAGCCACCTCGCTCAGGGACTTCGTCCGCGCCGGCGGTGCGCAGAGACGTGAGTTGAATCCCTTTAGAGCAGGAAAGGAGGTGACCAAGATGGCGGAGGACCTGAGCACGCCGGCGAGCGCGCCGCCGCGGCCTGCGGGGGGGCCGCCCGTCCTTGACGAGGCGCACATCGGCGACATCCGCGGGGCGCTCGGGACGATAGCGATGCACGACAGCGGTGAGCGTTACGGCTGGCGTTCGCGGTCGATGGCGATGCTCGCGATCATGGGCCCCGGCCTGATCGTGATGGTCGGGGACAACGACGCGGGCGGCGTCTCCACATACGCCCAGGCCGGCCAGAACTACGGCACGAGCCTGTTGTGGGTCCTGCTCCTGCTGATCCCGGTGCTGATCGTCAACCAGGAGATGGTGATCCGCCTGGGAGCCGTCACCGGGGTCGGTCACGCGCGCCTGATCAACGAGCGCTTCGGGCGCTTCTGGGGCTGGTTCTCGGTCGGCGACCTCTTCGTCCTCAACTTCCTGACGATCGTCACCGAGTTCATCGGGGTCAGCCTCGCGCTCGGCTATCTCGGGGTCAGCAAGTACCTCGCCGTGCCGATCGCGGCGGCCGCGCTCGTGGCGATCACCTCGACCGGCAGCTTCCGCAGCTGGGAGCGCTTCATGTACGTGTTCATCCTCGCCAACTTCCTGGTCATCCCCCTGTTGCTGCTCGCGCACCCGAGCTTCGCTGACATCGCGCAGCACACCTTCACGCCCGCGATCAAGGGCGGGGCGAGCTCGACCGCCGTGCTGCTGATCATCGCGATCGTGGGGACGACGGTCGCGCCGTGGCAGCTGTTCTTTCAGCAGTCGAACATCATCGACAAGCGGATAACGCCGCGCTGGATCAACTACGAGCGGATGGACACCGTGATCGGGGCCTTCGTCGTCGTGGTGGGCGCCGGCGCGCTGATGGCCGTGACCGCTTTCGCCTTCGGCGGCACCGCGGACTTCGGCCGCTTCAGCGACGCGGGCACGGTGGCTGCCGAGCTCGGGCATCACATCGGCTCCCTCGCCGGCACGTTCTTCGCGGTCGTGCTTCTGAACGCCTCGCTGATCGGCGCGGCGGCGGTGACGCTCGCCACCTCCTATGCCTTCGGCGATGTCTTCGGGGCCAAGCACTCGCTCAACCGCGGCCCGCTGGACGCGAAGGTCTTCTACGCGAGCTTCACGCTGATGGTGATCGCGGCGGCCGGCATCGTCCTGATCCCGCACGCGCCGCTCGGCCTGATCACGACCTCCGTGCAGGCGTTGGCTGGGGTGTTGCTGCCGAGCGCGACCGTGTTCCTGCTGCTTCTCTGCAATGACAGGGAGGTGCTCGGCCCGTGGTCGAACGCGACCTGGCTGAACGCCGTCGCGAGCGTGATCATCGGGGTCCTCGTCGAGCTCTCGCTGATCCTGATGGCGAGCACGGTGTTTCCGAAGGTCAACGTGACCGATCTCTTCGCCTGGCTCTCTGTCGTCCTGCTGGCGGCCCTGGCCGGAATGGCGATCTACGCTGTGCGCACGCGCGGGCGAGCGCCGAGCGAGGGTGAGGACATTCGCAAGATGGGAACCGAGCAGCGCAGCACATGGACGATGCCCCCGCTCGCGCTGCTCGAACGCCCCGTGTTCTCGCCCGGGCGCAAGGCGGCGATGCTCCTGCTGCGCGGCTATCTCGTCGTGGCCGTGCTGTTGCTCATCGTCAAGACCGTGCAGATCGGCCAGTGAGGCCCCTGGTGCTTCCCTTCTGGGCCTCCATCGCCGTGCTCTCGCTGGTCCAGGGGTCGCTCCTCGCGGCCCCCGGCACGCTGCGCTTGGCCCCCCTTGAACGACTGCGCCGCCGTGGCTGGGCGCTGATCCCGCCGGCGTCGGTGGTCCTCTTTGTCCTCGTCGCGGGCGCCGCGCAAAGCGCGAGCGCACAGGCGCTCACCTATCTCGCCCTGCTCGCGGTGCCGCTGCTCGCGGCGCTCGCCCTGGGGTGGCTCTCGCGCGGCGCGCGCCCGCTGTACGCCCTGTTCGTGGTGCCCCTGTTCGCGATCGCGTGGGTCGACCGCGGGGGCCTCGCGGGAGAGGGGGCGGCGCTCGCCCTCTCGGGGCTCAGCTGCGTGGCGCTCGGCGTGCTCCTGGCCGCGGTGACGCCCCCGCGGTGGCTCGCGGCGGGCATCCTCGCGATGGCAGCGTCCGATACGGCGTTTGTCGTCTCAAACCTGCTCAGGCGGCCGAACAACGCGTTGAACGCCGCGCACCCGGCGGCGGGCCTACCCAGGCTCCAAAGCGCCGTGTTCGGCTCCGCGGTGATGGGCTACGGCGACCTGTTCGTCGCGGCGCTGCTCGGGGGGTTGCTCGCGGCGGGCATCGGCGGCTCGGTCCAGCGCCGCGCGGCGCTGCTCACGGCGCTGCTGGCGCTCGCGTTCGACCTGCTCTTCTTCCTCCTGCACGAACTGCCGGCGACCGTCCCGGTCGCGCTCACGCTGCTGATTCTGTCGGCCACTCGCCGTCGGGGGGCCGCTCGGCGGCCTGGAGCGCCGCGGCCCGGCGGGGGCTCGCCGCGGATTGAAGCGAAGCCTCATCCATGGGCGCCGCCTGCGGCCCAGGCGCAGTCTGCTCTAGCGCGATCGGCTCGAGGTCGATCTGCGCGGTGACCGCGCGCGCCGTGGCCTCGACGGCCTCGGGGGCGAGTACCTCGCGTTCGGAGGCGGCCCCCGCCTGCTCGATGCGCCGCACCTGGGGTATCACGCGATGGTCGAAGGAGCCCACCGCCTCGTTGTAGGCCGAGACGGCCGAGCCCAACTGGCGCCCGACCTTCGCGAGCGGCTCGACGAAGCGGCCCAGACGACCGTGCAGCTCGCGCGCGGACGCGGCGATCTCGCGCGCGGACTCGGCGATCAGCTCCTGGCGCCAGCCGTAGTGGACGGCCCAGAGCAGGCCGATGAGGGTGGTCGGCGTGGCCATCAGCACATGCTGCTGGACGCCGTACTCGATCAGCCCGGGATCCTTCGCGAGCGCCGCGTGGTAGATCCCGTCTGAGGGGACGAACATGACGACGAACTCCGGCGTCGAGTCGAACTGGCGCTGATAGCCCTTCGCGGCCAGCTTCGCGATGTGCGCGCGGGTCTGCTTGGAGTGGCGCGCGAGCTGGAGATCGCGCTCCTCCTCGCCGGCGGCCTCGAGCGCCGAGAGATAGGCGTCGAGCGGCACCTTGGAGTCGACGACGATCAGCTTCCCGCCGGGGAGGCGCACGAGCATGTCGGGCCGCAGCTGCCCCTCATCGCTGTGGATCGTGCCCTGCTCGATGAAGTCGCAGTGCGAGACCATCCCGGCCATCTCGACGACGTTGCGCAGCTGGATCTCCCCCCAGGAGCCGCGCGTGCTGGGCCGCTTCAGCGCGGAGACGAGGTTGCCCGTCTCCTGGCGCAGCGTGCCGACGCCGTCGTTGAGCTGGCGGACCATCTGCGCGAGCTCGCCCTGGGCCTGGCGGCGCTCGCGCTCCAGACGCCCGATCTCGCCCTCCATCCTGCCGAGCTTCTCCTGGACCGGCTGGACGAGCCCCTTGATCTCCTCGGCGCGCCTGGCCATCTCCCCGGCGGCGCGCTCCTCCTCGGCGCGGCGTGTCTCGGCGATCCGCTGGGCCAGCGAGTCGCCGGTCTGGCTGAGAACGTCGAGCGAGATCGCCTTCAGCTCGTCGCGCATCCGCTCGCGGTTGGGCCTGAGCAGGACGGCGGCGCACGCGCCGCCGATCAGGACTCCGGCGATAAGCAAAAGGACACTCATTCGGCACGACCCTTCTCGGGAAGGTTGGCCAGCAAGGGTCCCATCCGCACCGGACGCGAGCGCGCGAGCGGTGTACCGCGGAGCATCGCCCGCTCGCCGGCGCGGCGACGCGAGGCTGCGAGCGGCCTGCGGCCCGATAAACCCTGCTTGACACCTACGCGGCCGGGGGGGTATGCTCGGCGAACGCTTCCCGGGTGCGGAAACGTCTGGGGAGCCTTCTATAGAGGGATATATCGATAACGGGGCGACGCATCGGAGCCATCTGCCGCCTAGTCCCGCACTTATGAGGAGGATGTGAGATGCAAGCCATGAATGGCTCTGCCGTTCCGTTCCGTTCCCGCACCCGCTTGATCGGGTGCACGATGGCGATCGTGCTGGCGCTCTCGGCGCTGGTGTTCGCCTCGACCGCGAGCGCTAAGCCGAAGCCGGTGACGCACACCTATCTGGCGCTCGGCGACTCGCTCGCGTTCGGCTACTCCAAACAGCTCTTCAACGAAAACAAACCCGGTGAGCCGCCCACCGCGTTTGAAAACGGCTACGTCAACGACTACTACAAATACATGGAGCCGAAACACACAGGGGTCCAGCTCACCAACGACGGCTGCCCCGGTGAGACCTCGGCCTCGCTGATCGGAAACGGCCCCATCGGTGCGGCGCTGCACGCGTCGCCGTTCGCAGCGAGCGAGGAAGCCCCGTGCGCCTACCACAACGTCGAAGGCTATCCTCTCCACAACGAATATGGCAGCCCAACCACGTCGCAGCTGGAAAACGCGCTTGGAACGATCGCCTACGACGCGGGAACCGGCAAGGAAGTTTCAACGATCACGATGAACATCGGCGCGAACGACGAGCTCGCCGCGGTCCACGGATGCGAAACAGAAGTCGGGACCGAATTCGCAACACCACCCTACACGAGCAAATACAACGAAGCACCCTACGAAGTGGGCACGACGCCCGCAGAAGCAGTCGAACATTGCCTCAATGCGCATGTGCATGGGCTGATCGAAACAATCGTCAAAAACGTCGAGGCGACGCTCTACGCGATCCGCAACGGCGCAGCGTTCGGAGGCGTGAACTACACAGGGCAGATCTGCTTCCAGGGCGGTTATGACCCGTACGGCAGTGTCTTCGTAGCAGGGCACGAACTCCTGACGAACTCGTTGCCCTTGGCGATCGTCATCAACGAAAACGTCAAGACCGGAGTCGAAGCGTTCGGCGCCACCTTTGCCAACCCGCAACCGAAGTTCAACCCGTTCGGCAAGCACGAACCGGCGAAGCTTCAGAAATACACGAACATGGCCAACTTCACGGAATTCGAAGGCAAACACTACGGTGAACCAGGTGCTGACGGGCCGGACATCCACCCGACCCCTGCCGGCTACAAAGTGCTGGCCCAGGTCATGAAAGCGGCCTGCCCACCGGCAGTCGAGTAGGCAGCACCCCTGACCTCGTCTAGGTAAGGGAACGCAAAGGCTCACTCGGGGCGCCCCGCCAGGCCGGCGGGGCGCCCCGAGCTCTTCAGGCGCGAGGCGGCCTCTTCGAGCGCACCGAGCATCGCCGCCGCCGCCGGCACCAGGCGCGCGCCCGCGGGTGTCGCGGCCACGATCTCGCGCAGCGGCGGCGCGGGGGAGAGCGCGCGGATCGCGATGTCATCGCGCAGAACCGTGAGCGCGAGCGCCGGGATCAGGGCCACGCCGACGCCCGCGGCGACGAGGCCCTGGATCGTCTGGTAGTCGTCGCTCTCGAAGCTCACGTTCGGCTCGAAGCCGGCCGCGTGGCAAGAGCGCACGACGTGCCGGGCGCAGGGGCTCGATCGAGACGTCTGCACCCACGCCTCCCCGGAGAGGTCCCCGAGCCGGAGCTTCTGCTTGCCCGCGAGCGGGTGATCGCGGGCGAGCGCGAGGTACATCGGGTCCGGGAGCAGCTCCGTGCGGGTCATGCCGGCCGCCACGGGGCTCTCCTGCGCGAACTCGAACAGCAGCGCGAGGTCGAGCTCGCCGGCACGAAGGCGCGGCGCGATCTGCTCGGGCTCGCCCTCGGCGAGCGTCAGCTCGACGTCGGGGTGCGCGGCGCGGAACCTCGCGATCGCCAGCGGCATCAGCGTCGCCCCGGCCGTCGGGAACGAGGCCATGCGCAGC
>JBEKXJ010000030.1:0-36823 GCA_049512215.1 Solirubrobacteraceae bacterium | reverse complement strand
CCGCCGGTGCTCCATCACCATCCGCACCGCACGCTCACGAACCTCCGCTGGATACCTCTTGCTCGTTGACATCGCCCAATCCTCTCAAGCGATCAGGCCTCCAGCTTTCTCGGAGCGGTTCATTCCATGGTGGCTCGTAGCTTTGAGCGCACGCAGCGTCACGATCGTCTGAGTGCTGTGCTTTGCGCCCGTCGGGTCGTGGGCGACGATCGTCGCTCGCGCCCGCAGCAGATGTGTAGTTGCGAGCAGCTTGCGAGCCTCAGTTGATAGACGCAGCGTCAGCGTCTTCACCTCTCCACCGGCGACCCTGAAGGAGCCGCTCGCGAGGGTCAGGATGGCAGCCTTGCGCTTCTTGGATTGATGAATGGTCGCGCCGGCGATGACGGCGTTGAGCGTGCGAAGCATGACCGTGCCCGTGCAGCTGCTCTCCCCAGCCGGGCACGTCACCTCGACGTTGACCATGCCCGATGGGCTCACCGTCAAGGATGCGCTCGCCAGTTTGGCATCGGGGACGGGCGGCGTCTTGTGTTCCTGAGAGGGCAGCGTTCCGAGGCCGGGCACCATTTCCTGACCGCCTGGGCCTTGCTGCGGGAGGGTCAGCGAGGACGCAGTGCCCGTCACGACCGTCGGGGGGGTTGTGGCTGCTGCCATCGTCGTGAACTTTTCGTCCGAGCCTGTGCTGGTGCCACCTGGGTTGGTCGCTGAGATCCTGAAGTGGTAGGTGGTGCTCGTGGCAAGGCCTGTGACCGACGCGGACACCGCGGTCGCGCTGGTGCCTGACCCCGGCAGCGAGGCGCACGGCGCGCTCGATCCGTAGGAGCTCGTCGTGCCGTATTCAAGCTTGCATTCGCTGACTTCGCCGCCATTGGGGTTCACCGTCGCATTCAGGCTCGCCGAGGTCTGGGTGACCGCCGACGCCGCTTGCGTCACGACCGTCGGTGGGTTCGGCGACACGACCGGAGCACCGTAGGGGCTGCCCAGGCCCGTAGGCCCGTCGTAGCCGGGACCGGCTTCGCACAGATAGTTGCGGCAGCTTCCGTTGCTCCCGGAGGCGACGTCATCGAGAACCCCGGTGCCGTTTTGAGCGGCCTCCTCATAGAGGGCGTCGGCGCCAGGAAACGATTTGGTGTAGGCGTTCGCCAACGCCATCGTCGCGGCAATGAACGGGCTGCTTACGCTCGTACCACCAACAAGCGTCCATCCCGGTTCCGGTTTCGAGAATTCAGACGGCAGCTTGTATGAATCGGCGACGGACACCGGTGTTTCCGGGCTCGCGACCGCGGCGACGTCGTTGTTGGTCCGCTTTGTGCAAAGCGGACTGTCGGTCTGCCAGGCCGGCTTGGGCTCATAGGCGCTGCAGCCGCTTCCGGTGCCACTCCAGGCGGTCTCAGACCAGCGACGCTTGGGTGAGCGTTGTCCCACCCACCCCGATCACGTACTGCGAAGCTGCCGGATACTCGACTTCGTAACCGGAGTCGCCGGCAGCCGCCGTGATCAGCACCCCTGTGTGATGGAAATATGAGTCATCTGATGTCTCGTTAGGTTCCTCTTCGCCCCCCCAGCTGTTGCTGACCTCTGTCGCCCCGAGCGCGACCGCCTCGTCCTCGGCCGTGTACAGATCGTCGTTTGAGTTGCTCGACGTCTCCACGAGCAGAATGTGACAGTTCGGGCAGGCCGCCGAGACCATGTCCAGGTCGAGAGAGATCTCCACGGCCCAGCTGGCATTCGCCGTTGGGTAGCTGGTGCCACCGGTCTGATTGACCTTCCTGAAGCACCCGTCGCCGGTCGTACACCCCGAGAGCCGATAGCGTGAGCGATAGGTGGCCAAGTCGGATTCCGCATCAGGGTCGTTGTAGGCATCGACGATCGCCACCGTCTGTCCAGACCCCGCTGATTCCGAGGGAAGGTTGTATGCGGAGCGTAGATCCGCCGGGGCGTAGCCCCCGCCGACACCGCTGCCAGAGTAAGGCTGGCTGACGGGCGTGGGAACGGCGGGCTGTGGCACGGACAAGGACCGGGCAGAGGCGGTCGGAACGAGTATTGCCAGACACTCGGCATGACCGGGCGTGGCACGACCGCACACTGCATAGGGTTCGGTCTTAGAAGGCGTAAACGAAAAGCCGAGCCCACCTGCAGCAGCCACCTGGGGAAGGACAAACCCAAGCAGGGCAGCCGCGAGGGCCATCGGACAGACCACACGGCCCGCCCGGCGCGCGCCGACCAACTTACGCCGACCAACCTGCCGCAATCTGCAGGCAGTCCGGGCCTGGGCCGAAATTGGCATAACTATCATGGTATGAGTATTCCAGTTCGAGTCCCGAGCTGGGCTCCAAAGCGCCTCGCGCGGCCCGAGTCGCCGCGCCTGCTGTTCGTCTCAAGCGAGCATGAGCGCGGCCCTTGCTCGCGCGCTCGCTGTCACCCGAAAGGGAGCATCGCCGCCGGCAGTGACATCGCGCCCGCGAGGGACGACTTCCGACAGCACCAACTGAGGATCGGTACACGCCCGCTTGCGCCGGGCGAAGCGGGGGCGCCTGCTTCGCCGCCCTTCACACTCGGGCCTCGTCCGGAGCAGCGGCGACGGCGGCACTGGCGGACACTTCTGCATCGCGCTGGCAAAGCGCGAGTGCGATGGGCGTCTCGCGAAGGTTCATACAGACCCCTCAAGCTGAGCGATGAGAGGCGTGGCTTGATACATTGAGTCTCGGTTGAGCCGGGAAGTCTGGTCGGCGTGGATGAGTTGGTGCTAGGCATGTTTTTTCAGACACAGCTTGCTTCTCTTGACCAGCGCGTCGTCGTAGATGTGCGGGGTCCGGGGGAGTGGATCGTGGGTGTGCCCGCGGGCGGGTGTTCGCTGCATGTGTATAGGTTGGCGCCCGCCGATTGGCTCGTCTCCGAGGTGGGGCGTGATAGCGAGGGCCGCGGGACGGATCTGACGCAAGCACTCGCTGCGCTGTCAGCTGGTGTCTCGTCTCCCGATTGGTGGGACGCCGTCGCGGGGGTGCTATGTCCCGCGCCTCGGGTGCAGCATCAGCAGGATCTCGACAAAGTTGGACAGACCGGTGGGGTTCTCGAACGGGTGCGCCGAGTTGGTTGAAGGAGAGATCCCACGGCCCCGAGTGAAAGCCGTCAGGGTTGAACGGCTGGATCCCCTGCGTCCGCAGGACGAGATACAGCAACAGCCAGCTCCCGGCGCTGAACTGCAGCAGGGACCGCGCGTACTGCTTCCACGTGATCGTCATCTCGGCCTCTGCTCGGTCAACTCCGGTTTGCTCGAGCGGGGGCCGGTCATCGAGCCTGGTCTACGCGGGTCTCACCGCGGGATCGTCGGTCGTGGCGATGGCGCCGCAGCGCGCGCATGTCCACGCCACATGATCCGGGTCGAGCTTGATGATCACTGGACAGCGCCAGTCATGCGGCGGACACAGCTGCAAGCCGTCGGCGACCCACCAGATCGCCTCATCCAGTGAGCGTTCGGACGCAGGGTTGTACAGCGGCCCCGTTCCGTCGGTCACAAGCACCTGCACCCGCGCGACGCCGAGTGAGTTAACCGGGACCGGCTGCTCGAGCCACTCCGCCAAGCCGAGTAGCGCCTCCCGCCAAGCGATCAAGACCTCGCGAACCATCGGCACGGTCGAGCCGAGCAGAGCGGCTCGCGGGTTCTCGGCCTTGGCGACGATCTGGCGCAACGAGCACGCGAGCTCACGACAGGTGGCCGGATCTGCGAGCTGCCTCGCGCGCATGGTGCGAGCCTCGCAGGCGTCAGGCGCACAGCCGTCGGCCAGCTCACGATCAAGCCGCCAACGACGGAACCGCACACGGAGCCCCCGGCCGAGCGCCGATGGCTTACCAGACTTGTTCATGTGGCGCGCCACCCGCCCGAGTGTCGGGAGCGTTCGGGGCTTCATCTTCGGGAACCAGCGGCTGTTGGCCTTCTCTTGACTGGTAGCGCCTAGGAATGCGGCGGGGTTCGGTAGAGCTCAAGCAGACGCTCGTCGGGGGCGTCGCCCTTGAACTTGATGTCGTCCAGTCGGGCTCGCTCTGCGGCGGCCACGTGGTCCTCGAGCCCGAGGTGGTGCACGATTGCAACCACCGCGGTCTGCAGCTCACGCACGCGGTGCTCGAGTTTGGTGATCCGCTCATCGTCGGTCATTGGCATGCCTCCATCATCGCCTGGTTCCGTTAGAGCTCCCTGGCGCCGGGTTTGCGCACCGCCGGGATCAGCGAGCGTCGCGGCCCTCGGCGTGCCCGGCCGGGCATGCAGCGGACGCTTGCCGGCGGGGTGCTCTCCTGCGACCGGTGCAGCTCGATGTGGTCCGTAGCGGCGCTAATGCCGTGAACGACTGTGCCACACCTTGCGCAAGTCCACCTCGCCGGCTCGGGCTCTCCCGTCGGGGGCGACTCCGGGCACCGCGGCGCCGCCCAGCGCGGGAGCGTCAGCGGCCAGAAGGGAAGCGTCGTCGAGTTCTTCGCTGTCTTCGGGTGGTGGTGTAGAAGCGTCATCTCACGCTCGTTCAGGTCGCTATGGCGCCAATAGCGCAACTCAACTATGGACCGCCCGGCATCACGAGCGCGTGACGATCACGGCGGCGAGTGCAACGATTTCGTTACGACGCGGGACGGTCGGCCATCTGTCCGATCGCCGTCTGAAAGCACGCCACCGTCGCTCTCCCGGCGAGCGACAGCCTGGGACCGCAGATGGACTTCCCCCGGTTTCGAGGACGAGCACGATCGGCTGACGACCGTCGCGCTCCTGCTTTCGACTTGATGCGTATCTCCCGAGGATTCGGCGAGCGCCAAGGGCCAAGTGGCACGCGGGGTCCAATTCGGGGTCCAAGCCGAGCGAAACTCAGCGCAACTGGGCGCAACTCAGCGTGTCTGAGAGCAAGTCAGCCGCACTCAGCGAGGCCGTGGATGAACACGACCGGCGTGAGTCCCTTCGCGTTCGCCTTCTCGATCTGCTTCGCCTCGTACTCGTTGATCGTCACCATGCTTCTGCCCTCCTCTTGTGTGTCAGCGGGGTTCTCGGGGCGGTGGTTGGATCTCCGTAGCTGGGCTGTGCCCCCAGCTGTGAACCCGACGCGCGGGTTACCCACATCTGCGGCGCCCGAGTACCCGTGACATCCGACGCTGGTGATTGCTCGCGTGACGGTGCGGGCAAGGCCGACATGCGGGGGCTTGCCCCACACCTCCGGCCTAACCGACTGGGTCGCTTTGCCAGGTGGCTGTTTCGCAAAACGGTCCGACTCCGTTCACGCGGCATCTGCCGCGTGAACGGAGCGTGCGCGAGCTGCCGACCTCAGCCCTGGATGACGTTTCGAACGGGCGAGACGGTTGGCTCGTGAAGCTCGACCCCGAGCTCGGTGAGAATCGGCATGAGCGCCGGCCCGAAGGCTTCGAAGGTCTCCCGAGACTCCCAGACGTCGAACACCTCGATCTCGCCGTCCGCTTCGAGAGCAACGTGATAGAGCGGAGATCTGGATTGAAGACCTGTTCAGCGAGCGGGGGCCCGCAAAGGTCGAGGACTGGGTCTGAGGCGCGAGAATGCGCTCGCAATGCTCGGCGAGCAGGCGTGTTGCTGAGGGTCGTGCGTGGCGCCTGGTTGTGCCGACGGGTGCTGTACGTGATCCCGAGCGACACACCGAGCCCCGGCCGCGTCGATCGGTGGTGCCGTCGCGGTGAGCGACTCTGGCTAAGGCGCGCCGACGCCCGACGGCGGGGCGAACAGGGGTATGCCCGGACCGCCAGGGAAACCGTGGTGGGCGGCCTGGAGCCGCCCCTCCCACACCGCCTTCGCGCCGAGATCGCCAGTCCTGAAGGTCATGTAGCCGGCGCCGATCGACAGCAGCACGAGCACGACGCGAAGCACCGTGAACACCGGCTTAGGGGACAGCAGGCGGTCCACGATGCCCAGGCCGGTTGGCATACCGCCGCAGATCCGCTGCGCGGCGAAGGTGACGATCAGCGTCACGGTGAAAACTACGTAGACGATCGCGAGGATGTGCGCGGCATGCGAATGTTCGGAGATCAGTTTGGCGGCCTGGCCCTGCAGGTGCAGCGCGGCGCGCAGCGCGGCGCCGGCCTGCATCGTGAGGAACACCGAGCTCATTGCGACGATCGACACCACAGCCAGCGCGATCCCGTAACGCGAGAACCACTCCGGCTTGATCATGAAGACGATTGCGGCCACGATCGTGGTCGGGATCAGGACCACCGGCACATGGACGAACAGCGGATGCGCGGGCAGACCGCTGTAGATCGTGGTGATGCGGATCGGCAGCGTGAGGAAGCCGAGGAACCCGAGCAGCGTCAGGACGAACTCGGCGCGTCGCCAGTCGACTCCAGCCCGCCCCCCTGCCGCAATGCTCTCGGTGCTCACGGGGTCTGAGGCTAAGAGCGGGCGATAAGCCATCGCTAAATCCCGAACGGGAGGGCCCGGCCAACCCTGGGATTGCCCGCGCCAGTCCGCGCCCGGTGCTTCGTGCGGCGCCGTCGGAAGCTGCGATGATCGTCTGCATGCGCTCGTCTGTCTGGGGCCGCGGCGTGCTCGTCTTCTTGGTCGCGCTGGGACTAGCCGGCTTCACGCGGGCGGCGACGTCGTCGGGGAACGGCGCCGTCGCGGCTCGTTGGCCCGGTGTGGATCAGCGCGTGGCGCGCCGCGCGCTGCTCGCCGGCGAGGCTGTCGCTCCGGCTCGCGCCGTGGGCGCGTTTGGCTTTGATCTCATGCGCAGGCTGGGTGGCGGGAACCTGGTGTTCTCCCCAGACAGCGTCGCAGGCGCACTGGCGATGGCGGGGATGGGGGCCGCAGGACGCACCGCCGAGCAGATGGCCAGTGTTCTTCAACTAGCCTCGCCCGGCGCCTTCGCCGACGTCGGGCAGCTGCAGAGCGCCGTCGCGGCTGAACAGATGGTCGCCGGCCACGGCAACCCGCAGGCGCCGACACTGGACATCGCCAACGGGCTCTTCGTGCAGCAGGGCTACCCGCTGCGGCCATCCTTTCTCTCCGGGTTGCAGGAAAGCTTCGGCGCCGTCCCGCAGACCGTCGACTTCCAGAACGCCAGCACCACCGGCGCCGTCCAGGCCATAAACGGCTGGGTGAACGAACATACGCGGGGGGTCATCCCGCAGATCCTTTCGTCGCTCCCATCGCAAACGCGGCTCGCGCTCGCCAACGCGATCTATCTCAGGGCCGCCTGGGCGCACCCGTTCGAGGCCCATGCCACTGTGTCCGCGCCGTTCCACGGTCAACGTGAGGTGACCGTGGTGCCGTTCATGCACGAGACCGAATGGCTGCCCTACGGGCACGGTCAGGGCTACGCGGCGGTGGAGCTGCCCTACCTGGCCTCGACGCTCTCGCTGCTTGTCGTGCTCCCCGTCGGGCAGAGCGTCGCCTCACTCCAGCATAGGCTCAACGCGGGCGGCCTTGCCCAGATCGTCCACCGACTCGTGTCGGAGCCTGTCGCGCTCAGCCTGCCGCGTTTCCACCTCGCATTCCAGGCCGAGCTGAACAGACCCCTGGAGGCTCTCGGCATGACGGAAGCCTTCAGCGAAGCTGCCGACTTCTCGCGCATCGCCACAGGCGAGCAGCTCAAGCTCGGCCTGGTCGAGCACGCCGCCGACTTCAGCGTGGACGAGCAGGGAACGTTGGCGGCTGCCGCGACCGTGGTCACGATCGAACCCACCGTGGCCCGCGGCCCCATCCGGCCAAAGGCCCGATTCGACGCCAGTCGCCCGTTCCTTTTCTTCCTGCGCGACGACCGCACCGGCACCGTGCTCTTCGTCGGCCGGCTTGCCGAACCGGCAGCCCGGCCGGCGCCGTAGCGACCGGCATGCCCGGTCGATGCAGCCTAGATGAGTAGTGCCACGGCCGGCGGAATGGCCGTGGACTTGGGGAAGGGGACATAGGCAGGCAGATCGCGGTCGGCGGTACTCACTGCCAGCGCCGACCCAAGGGGCCTGGTGGACGCCCGACGCAACCAGTAGTTACAGCAATAGTCCTACCACTGGTACACTCTTTGCATGTCGTTGACGCGAGATGCGCGGGGCCTTACGGTTCGCGATCGGCGTCGCGCCCGGGAGCGGGCGATCGTCGACACCACGCGCGGGCTGTTTGACGCGCGCGGCCGGCGAGAGGCGCCGGTCGATCAGATCGCGCGCGAGGCCGGCGTGAATAAGGCGCTGATCTATCGATCCTTTGACTCCAAGGAGGAGATCTTCCTCCTGGCGCTGACCGACTACCTTGCCGAACTTCAAGCGCGCGGCGCCGAGTTAGCTGAGCCCGAGAGCCCGGTCGCAGCGCTGCGCCAGGCCTGCGAGTGCTACATCGACTTCTGCTTGGAGTACCCGGCGTTCCTGGACTGCGCCCTGGCGCTGATGCAGCGGCCGGTCACCGAGTTGCGCGAGCGCGTCTCCGATGCGGTGTGGCTTCGCCTCGGCCGGGCGATGGCAGCGTGCGTGGGGCCGCTAGAGCGCATCCTCGCCGCCGGCGCCGAGCAGGGCTTCTTTGCGATCGACGATCCGGACTTCACAGCCAACCGACTCTGCGCGCAGGTGCTCGGCTCGATGCACCTTGCGCGCTGTGGCGTCGGCGTGCGCGAGCTCGCGCCGGGCCTCGCAGAGACCTTCAAGATCGAGCCCGAGCGCGTGCGCGTATCGTGCCTCCAGGATGCGCTAGCGCTCGCCCAGATCGCCGACGTCTCGGCATGAACGCGATGGAGCCCAAGACCGTGACCATCCACGGCCGCGCGGTGACCTACGCGCAGGAGGGCAGCGGCCCTGTGCTGCTCCTGATCCATGGGATGGCGGGCACGTATGAGAACTGGCGGGCGGTGATCGAGCCGCTCGCGCGAGAGCACACCGTCCTCGCACCCGATCTCCCCGGCCACGGCACCTCGGCGCCGGGTGGCGGCGACTACTCGCTCGGGGCCCTCGCCGCCGGCCTGCGCGACCTGCTGATCGCGCTCGGCCATGATCGCGCGACGCTCGTCGGACACTCGCTCGGCGGCGGAGTCGCGATGCAGTTCGCCTACCAGTTCCCTGAGATCACCGAGCGTCTGGTACTGGTTTCAAGCGGCGGGCTCGGTCCGGAGGTCAGCCCGGTCCTGCGCGCCGCGGCACTCCCGGGCGCGGACCGGTTCATCGCCGCAACAGCGGGACCTGGACGCGTGGCGGGCTCCGCGGTGGCGCGCGGTCTGGCGGCCGTCGGGCTGCGGCCAAACGCGGACGTCGCCGAGGTGGCGCGCGGATATGCGTCGCTCGCCGACCCCGACCGTCGCGCCGCGTTCCTGGCCACGTTGCGTGCCGTGGTCGGCACTGACGGCCAGCGCGTCCATGCTGGTGACCGTTTGTACCTCGCCGCGGGCGTGCCCGTTCTCATCATCTGGGGGGAGCACGATCCGATGATCCCCGTTCACCACGGTGAACACGCACACCAGGCCATCCCAGGCAGCCGCCTTGAGATCTTCGACGGGGTCGGCCATCTGCCACAGCTCGAGGCGCCCGGGCTCTTCGTCGCGGTGCTCGAGCGATTCCTCGCGGAGACCGAGCCGGCGCAGTGGGACACCAAGCGATGGCGCGCCCGGTTGACAGCCGCCAGCGAGGGGTAGGAGCGCCGCGAAGCGACCGGCTCCTCTGGCAGGGCTCGAGTCACGAAGGCGGCCGCAAAGACTCTGACATGCGCCCCGCGGGATTCGAAAACTCGATTGCGGGCTCGGCTCGCGGACGAAGCCGGGCCGAGCGCCAGTAGCCTGCCGCGCTTCGTTGAGGCTACCTGCGGAGGTGTGCGTGATCTTGTCGTCTGTGTGGGGTCGCCGTCTGCTCGATCATCGCCCGGGGCGCCTGTCGGCGCCCCGGGGCTCGAGCCGCCCCAGAAGCGCGGAGACGTTTCCCTGGACCTCGATCACCTTGCGCGCCTTCTCAAGCTCCGTTTCGGTGCGCTCCAGCCGACGGCGCCGATCTCACGCGGTCGCGTGCACGGCCTCGCACAGGATCACCAACTTGCACTCAGCCGAGTAGCGCGTGCGCATCGGACGGCCGGCCAGCTCCGGATCAGGGACGCCCGCGCGGCGCGCCCGGCGGCCGCTCCCACCATCGTGCTCCAACTCCACATCGTCTCGTACTCCATTCTCGCCCTCAGGACTCAGCAGCTCCGTGGTCGTGAGCGTCTCACACGACATTGGCGGCAAGGGGATCATCATGTCGGTCGCGACGATGATCGCGGGCAGCAGAGCTCCTCCGACACTCCCACCCACAGCACGGGGCGCTGGAGCTGTTGTCGCGAGGCGGCCTCGCACTGCTTCATCAGGGTCGAGCACATCATGGCATCGACCGACCCGCTGTTACTGGTCCTGAGCCCCCTGACTGGGCCACGCGGCGCACAGCAGATCAGCAAGCAAGGCGGCGCGCTGCTCGTCGTCGCTTGCGTCAATCTCGTCGATCACCTGCATTACGAGCGACGCGGCGGATTTCGGGTCAAGGGGCCAGCTGTTCGGTTCCATCACGTCGCCGCCCACAGCAAGGATTGGCCGAGTTGTATAACGCGCAGATAAAGCTGATAAGGGGAGCTCGTCGTTCGCAAGAGGGCCTCGCAGTCTCAAAAAGGCCTAGCTTCTGGAGGTATAAACCCAAGAAGACAAGCAACAGTTCCGCGCATCCGCGTCCAAAACGTACGCTGACGCTTGGCCTTTTTGGAGCATGTAGCGGACTTCCACGCGCCGCCCGCGTTTCATCGGGCTCCCGGTCGGGGGCGACCTGTTCCCGCCTGCTCCCGCAGTCCTCCAGCAGGCTGGCCTGCCAGGGGCCGAGAAACCGCTCAGCGGTCGTGCGCCGACGCTGAGGACCGCACTTGCAGCAGACGCTCGGATCGGACGAAGGCTGTCGCACAAACAGTGAAGATGGGGTCGAGGAACCCTAAGGTCATCGCTTGGCCGCGGCGCGCTCTGCGCGCCCTCGCCGCTCCCAACGCCTTCCACGGCCGTCACAGCGAGCGCCGCACAGGTTTTCGTAGACGGCTCTGCGCGACACCCTCGACGACGTGCGGGCGCTTGGCGCGCCCGAGGCCCGATGCCCGCTCGTCGCGCAGCGCGGAAGCGCATGCCGCCACGCCCTTTGTCGCACAGCTGCGCGGAGCGTAACGAGCCTTCTACAGACGTTCAGCCGGATCGAATCGCGCTGCCGTTCAGAAGGTCGCGAACGCGTGTAGCTCCCAGACCGAGATCTTTGGCGGTGCAACTCCCTGGGGCATCGCCTCACGCAATGCCGCGGCCCGGCGTCCATCTCGAAAGCTCTCCCACGCAGCTGATGAGTCAAAGACGTTGAAAACGAAATAGCCCCCGCTCTCTCGTGCCGCAGCCATGTGAACCAGCAGACCCTTAGGGGGATTCTCGGATAATCCTCCCATCGCGGCATTCGTGGCCTCGTACGTCTCCAACCCGGTGCCCTCGACCTCTACGAGTACTGCAACTGTCATGAGATCTCCTCTCTCTGGGATTTGAACCGGCTCGACGGTTGCACCGGCCGAGACGTGAGGCTCGCTGACGGCCTCAGCTCGGGTCCTGCGGCGAGGCGTCGTTGCCCGTCTGATGCAGCAAGCTGAGGGGTGAAGCGGCGCTGAGTCGCGTATTTCCACGGATCGTCGCGCCCTCTCCACAAAGCGCTTGTTGTCACAACGCGCGAGTTGCGACACGATCGCGTTCTCGTCCGTGAGTGCGACAGCCAACCGGTTTCCCTGAAGCCGCGGAGGGTCTACGTGCCTCATCGGCGTGCGGCCGCTCACTCACGGGAGCGGTCGTCTTGCGTCCGGTGGAGGGCCTCGTTATCAGCCGCTTGGCGGCGGGCTTCGATTTCCGACGCCAAGCGACGCGTCTCGTTCTCGGCAGCTTGGCGGCCGGCTTCGATTTCCGACGCCAAGCGACGCGTCTCGTTCTCGGCAGCTTGGCGGCCGGCTTCGCTGTCCGACGCTTGGCGACGCGTCGCGTTCTCAGCCGCTCGACGTGATTCGCCAGCCACCCGAGCGCTTGCCTCCGGCGCTTCGACGCGTTCGGGTGACTCCCGCCTCAGCAGCCTGAAGATGTTCGCCATGAATGCAGTCTAGACCTGACAGCGAGCTGTGGCCCAAGGTCTTCAATCTTCGCCGCGCGATTGCAATGCGGAGATCCGAGCGTCTCGGACGGCGCCCGTCTCGCTGCTGCTGGGACGACATCCGAGCGTCCCGACTGAGGCAAGAGCCATTCGCACATGTCCAACCGTCGAGCGATTAGTTGACTCGCGCCGGGTGTCTGCCAGCCGCAGCGATCGGCGCATCCGCGCGGATCTCGGCCATCAGCCTGGCGGTGAGATCGCCGGCGCTCTCGTTGCTCATAAGCCCGCCACCGGCAGGCGAGAAGAAGCGCACACGAACATGTGGTCGCTTTGGGAAGCGCGCGATGTCGGTGGTTCCAGCCACCGAACAGCACAATATGCGAGCCTCGGGCACAGCCTCGGCCAAACGGCCGAGGCCGCTTCGGGCCCGCAAATCTCGGCCGCGGCTGCGAGTGCCCTCTGGGAAGATGCCGAGACACGCGCCCGAGCGCAACTCCGTGATGGCGCGCTCGAACGCCGCCGCGTCCGTCGTGCCCCGTTCGATCGGGATCTGCCCCATTCCGTCGAGGATGCGGTTCAACCCCTTGATCCGCCACATCGACGCCTTCGCGAGCGCGCGGATCTGCCGCCGAGGCAGCGCAGCGACTCCGACCGCCACTGGATCCCAGTAGCTGTCGTGATTGACGGCCAGGAGCACAGGTCCGTGATCCGGTAGATGCTCGAGGCCAACCACCTCAAGCCGGCTCCAGCCGCGCACAATCGGCGAGCAGACAGCCATGGCAACAGAATAGGTGCGCGTCATAGACTCAAGCATCGACAGGGATCTTGCCCGTTCGGCGCTGCCGCATGAGCGCAACGGGGGTTGGCACCTTACAGGGCACACGCGTGTGAGCTCTACGGCGACGCGCGCTGCGCTGCGCGAAGCGCGATCTCCACACCCTGCGATTCCGCATCTCTACCAGCACCACTGCCATCGCCGCTGGCGTTCACCCATCGCCCGCAGCAACTTTGAGCGACACCCACCGTCCGAGGCAGGAGTGTCGACGGCGTCCGCCGACGCGGCCCCCTTGACGCAGGAGCGGCAGCGCGCGAGGCAGGACATTGCGTGTGCCTGAGGTGCACTACGCTCGCGCGAACCAACGAAAAGGGGGACTGGACGTGGCATATCTGCTGACGCACTTCTGGCCGGGAGGCACGGAGGAGCAGTACCGCATAACTCTCGCTGCCGTGACTGAGGCGGCGGGTGGTCGGATTCCTGAGAAATTCCACGCTGCGGGTCCGGCCGACGGCGGAATCCTGATCGTGGCGGTGCAGGAGTCCAAGGAGGCGAGCGAGCGCTTCGTGAAGGAGACACTGATGCCGCTTCTGCCGATCGAGGGCGGCCTGGTGGGCCCACCAGAGGGGCGCGGCGCAGAGATCGTTAACTCCGTCGGCCTCGCTGACTGACACGGCGTGCTGCTCCCTGGTCAGACGATGAGCGGGATCGCCGGAAACCATGCAGACTCATAGCTGTCGGTGCCTGACCTCCGCAACCGCCACAAGCGGGCGTACTGCTCTGCGGGACGAGCGGCACGCTCGCGTTGAGCGCGCGGGACGCAGGGTGTCGCGGAGCGCGTTCTGCAGCAACCGAGCGACGGCCTCAGCTGGGTTCGCCGCAGCGCCATCAGCCGCCAACGCGTCGCGAACCGCACGTCGGTCCGTCTCAAACCGTCGGTGTGGGTCTAATCAACACTCCGGCACACACAGCTTCGGCTCGCTCAGCCAGAATGGATCGAAGCTATTGCAGTGATGTTATCTCTGGCTCGATCCTGTGGTCGCCCAGCTGGGACGCTTTGCTCAAGCGCCATGGACAGGATCTCATCGTCGCAGAGCGGCTTGGCGAAGTAGAACCCCTGTCCGAAGGCGCAGTGCATCTCCCGGAGACGTTCTAGCTGTAGCTCGGTCTCGATGCCCTCGGGGACTACCTGAAGCTTGAAGATCTCGGCGAGTCGTACTATCGCTGCGGTCATCTCGGTGACCTCTGGGCTGGGATCTGCCACGAAGGAACGATCAATCTTGAGAATGTCGACCGGAAGTTGGCGGATATAGTTCAGGGACGAGTAGCCCGTCCCGAAGTCGTCGATGGCAAGTCGGACCCCTAGTGCACGTAGGGCATCCATGCGACGGATGGTCACCTCCGTGTCCTTCATCGCCACGCTCTCCGTCAGCTCGAGAATCAGGCTACTCGGCGCAATCGCGGCCTGCTCCAGGACGCCGCGCACTTCACCGACGAACTCCTCCCGTTGCAGCTGGCGAGCCGAGACATTGACCGAGACCCATAGCGGTGGCTCACGTGGACACGCCTGCTGCATATGGGCGACCCACTTGCACGCTTGCCTGAGGACGTGGTGCCCAAGCGGCACTATCAGGCCCGTGTCCTCCACCAGCGGTATGAAGTCCAAAGGGGACACAGTGCCGCGGGAGGGGTGCTCCCACCTGACAAGCGCCTCCATGCCGGCCAGATCAGCTCTGGCGAGATCCATAATCGGCTGGTAGCGCAGCGTGAACTCCTCGGCGTCCAGGGCGCGCTCGAGATCGGCCTTCAGCTCAAGTCGGGCGAGCGCCCGGGCGTGCATCTCGGGCTCGAAGATCTGGTAGCCGCCCTGGCCTTGCTCCTTGGCCATGTACATCGCCACGTCCGCGTCGCGCAGTAGCTGGTCGGCGTCCGAGTGGGCGCGCGCGTCATCGCTCCCGAAGGCGATCCCGATGCTGGGACGGATCGATATCTGTCTGCCGTCGAGCGGCACGGAGGTGGAGAGTGCGCTCATCACCCGCTCGGCGATCTCGACGACGTCCGTCTCGCTCTTGAGGCCCTGGACCAGGACGCCGAACTCGTCGCCCCCCATGCGCGCGGCGGTGTCGACCGCCCGCTGGCATTCATCTAGCCGCCGAGCCACCTCTTGCAGCACACTGTCTCCAACCGTGTGTCCGAGGCTGTCGTTCACGTTCTTGAAATCGTCGATATCGAGGAACAAGACCGCGACCGACCCGCCGTCACGGCGCTGGCCCGCGAGAGCGTGCTCGACGCGGTCGCGGAATAGAACTCGATTAGGCAGGCCGGTCAGGGGGTCATGAAAGGCCTGATGCTCCAACTCGGCCTCGAACGCCTTGCGCTCGCTGATGTCGCGGATGTTGAGTACCAGGCCCTTGACCGCCTCGTCCTCGACAAGGTTCGTTCCGAACACTTCGACATAGCGCCAGCCCTCCGAGGAGTGGCGTAGGCGAAACTCGGCCATCAGCGGCTGACCGTTCTGCTGGCCCGCGATCGAGGTGATGAACGCGAGCATCCGCAGTGCGTCGTCCGCGTGCAGGATGTCGAGCAGGTTGCCGTTCTTGAGGGCATTTGGACTCCACCCGAACATCCGCTCGATCGAGGCGCTCACATAGCGTACGGCCGCGTCGTGCTCGACGATGCAGACCACGTCTGACGCGTTGCGGATTAGTGATCGGAACCGGCGCTCGCTACTTCGCAGCTCGTGGGTGCGCTCCTGCACCTTGGTCTCCAAGTCGCGCGCGAGGGAGCGGTTCTCACGAAGCGTGAGCACCTGACGCACGACGACGATGACGAACAGCGCGAGCGCGTTCCAGAGCGAGAAGCCTTCAAGCACGCTGCCTTGCGCAGCCCGAACGCCAACGAGACCGAGTGCAATCAGGACGGGGATGTAGGGCAGGAGCGTGCGCTCTCGTTGGCCACGCCGCTCAACGCCAGGGACGCCTGCGTTTGGTTTGAGTGCGGCGAGGAGGAGGATGAGATAGCCGGCCACCCAACCGGCGTCGACCGGGTTGCCGGTAGCGTAGTCGCCCATCTGGGTGAGGTAGGCAAACGCGCTGTCGGACACCGCGAGGGCCACCAGCGCGACACCGATCCAACCCAGCGGCAGCCGTGCGACAGACCGACTTCGCCCAGCGACGAGCACCACGACGGAGATGATCATCACGTCGCCGAGCGGATATGCAAGGGCGATTGCCTGCCTTACCGGACCGCCCTGACCCCCCCGGTAGACCGAGCCCAGGGCCGTCTCCCAGCTGATCAGCAGAAACGAGGCGGCGACGATCAGGCCGTCGACCGCGGCTCGCACCCGCGAGGTCCAACCCACAGGAGGAGAGAAGAACACCAGCATCGCACCAAGCGCGAGCGGTACCGCCAGCAGGTAGCCGAGGTCGGCCATCGAGGGAAACGGAACTTCCCGGCCCTGCACCAGTTCGTAATAGCACCACACCGCCTGCCCCAGGCCCCACGACAGCGCCGAGGCGCCGAGCAGCGTCCACCCGCGCCGGCTGCGCCCCGACTCGCGTCGTCCGCACGTGAGACATGCGATTGCGGCGCCAAGCGGAGCCACGAGTTGGGCGAGATTGTCGACCCACAGCGTGACGTGTTTGCCGCCCAGAGTCAGCGCCAGCCACACAAGGAACACGCCTAGAAAGGCGACTGCGCCAACGCAAGCTCCCATAAAGCCACGCGGCCAGCGGGGGATCGGTGAGTCACCAAAGGCATGCGCCTTCCGCTGATCCTGGCCAATGACCACAGCTTGAGCGCCAATTGACCTTCCGTGCGGACGTTGCCCCATGGTTCGGGATCGACTCTCGACGACGAAGACTTGAGATCGGTGGACCGATGGGCGCACTCCCCTTCACGTCTCGTCACCTCGGCATGCACTTCCTCTAATCCGGGCAGGCTCAGCCCGGCCTCGAATAGGTTGCATCCGCCGCCCACCGCTGGCAGCTCGTGCGGGGATAGCGGTCGTCAGCTCGTTGGAGCCGCGCGTGCTCGCATCGAGTGGATCTGCGATAAGGGACGATCTCGGGTGGTGCGCCTGGCAAGCGTGTCCGGCGCGAAAACCGATCCGCTCCAAACGAGGGAGGAGCCACGACTGTCTGGTTGTCGTGTGACGTTATTGGGTGGCCCCGCCCCTCACCAGCTGCGCCACGCACACACGCTAGAGCTAGCCCGCGAGGGCGTGCCGCTGAACGTCATCCAGCGCCAGCTCGGTCATTCCAACCTCGGAACGACCAGCATCTACCTGCAGGGAATTGACATCGAGGCGATATCGGCGCAAACAGAAGGCACAACCACCAGCCCACCACGCCTGCCGTCGTCCGGAGTAGGCACGCGGCGTGCCAGGACTGTGGGGCTCGCATTCGTGCACGAGGCCTCACCGAGTGAGGTGCGCAGCGGCGTGCAAGTGGTGTGAGGTGCGGTTGCGAGGCGGGCCGCCGCGCCCTCCTTCTCGGAATGGCTGCCGATCAGCGTCGCGTCCAGGTCGATCGGCAAACGCTCCGGGGCACCCGTAGGGCGAATAAGCCCGGATCGTCACGCTACGCGCGCGTACTCTTTGCAGCGAGCAGAGCTCGCGCCGCACCCCATAAGCTTCTGCAGCAATGTGCGCTCGAGGTGTCTGACGTGGCTCTGGCTCCCGCGCACGGCTGCCTGAGACAAGCTGAAACGAAAGGATCGCAAATGGCGGCTGACCTGCTGAGCACCGTACGCAGCGAACTCGACGCGCGCTTGGATGAGTTGCGCCCAGTCCTGGCCGAGTACGAGCGCCTGCTCGCCGCCGACGCCGCACTAGGCGCCGGGGATGATGGAGAAGCACCACCCCGCGCCGCCGAAAGCACCTCGAGCACCGCGCGGAGGAGCCGTGCTCGAGGTGGGGGACGTCGTCGCGCCGGGGCGATCGAGGCCGTGGCGTCCAGCTCGAGCAGGCGCGCCAGCGGTTCCAGCAAGCGGGCACGCGCCCGGCGAGGCGCCGCTCAGCAGGCCATCCTCGCGGCCTTGGAGCATGGGTCGCATACCGCGAGCGAGCTCGTGAGCGTCACGGCCATGGCTGGGGCAAGCATCCGAACCAACCTCCGCCGCCTGTTGCAAGAGGGCACCATCACCCAAACCAAGCGCGCCGGAAGGACCGCCTACGCGCTGGCCTCGGGATCCTCCGAGCGGTAAGCCCGAGAGTCATCATGCCAGGCAGTACCGGACGGGGGGCTAGCGCCAGCCCCCTGAAAGTCCGATGATGGGCGCGTGAGCAGGCCTCTCCTTGGGCTCACGCGCCTGGCTAGCGGCTTCCTGCTTGTGGCATCAGCGTGTGGAAGGTGCCGATCGGCAAGTCTCGTGCTACGTTCCCGTGGTGCTGCGCAAGCCGCTCATGCTGATCCTGCCGCTCCTGCTAGCTGCGCTTGCACCGTTTCTCATCGCCACCGATCAGACCCTCAGCCGTGCCTCGGCCGCGACGCCCCATTGGGATCTAATCGGGGCACGACGCCCGGCCGTTGTCTCCCAGTCACACCTCCCATTGGTGAGTGCTGTCAACAGCGGCCCGAGCGTTCAGGTCACAATGCCGCCCGTCGGCTTGTCGATCGAGTACCCGGTGTTGGCACAAGACCTCGGCACGGGTGCATGCCCTCCTGCTGCCCTGGTCGCGGAGTTACTCCGGCTCGGGTCCCCACCGTTAGCTTTGGCCGGCGCAAGCCAAGACCTGACCGCGCCCAGCGGAGCGCTCACCGGCGCCCTTTCTTCTTGGGAAACGGCGATATTGTACACTTTACCCGCTAATTTCTGGAGTCAGCTGCACTGCCTATTAAGTGCCGCGAAGGACCCCCTCACCGTCGGCATCAATGCGAAGAGCGGTGAGCTTTCCTGGGCAACGCAGATGGTCGCCAGTGCACAGGGCGCGGCCACCAACGGCTTGGACTTCTCCCTCGGGAATGAGCCGGACCTCTACGAACTCCCCAACTATCCGTCACTAGGCCACAAACTGAGCGAGCAGGAAGATCTCGCAGCAGTGAATCTGTATTTGCAGCTGGCAACCTACCTGCGACAGGCAATCGGCGGCTTCGCTTTGCTTGGGCCGGAATTGGCTGCGGCCAAGCACTGGCAGCGCCAACTCCCAGGGGTCACCGAGCAGCTCCACGAGGGGACGGTGGGTGTCCACTTGTACCCGTTCAGTGCTTGCAAAGATCCGCGCGCAGCCACAATCCGGGGGCTACTCTCGGCGCGCGCCGCTGAAGCACCTCGCAGCCTCGCGTGGGTCGTTGCGGATGCAAGCGCGGCGGGGGTGCCGGCGATCATCTCCGAGGCCAACTCCGTTTCCTGCGGTGGTATTGCAGGGGTGTCGGACAGTCCGGCAGCTGCGGTTTGGGCTGTGCGCTTCGTTCTCAGCGCGTTGAAGACCGGCTTCGGGGAGGTGCGCTTCCACATCAGCGGTGGCTCGTATGATCCGTTCTTCGTCCGTGGCGAAGAGGTCGTCGATCAGCCGCTTGAGAGCGCGTTGGTCGCGCTCAACGAATGGTTACCTGTTGGCTCGTCGCTGAGGACGGTCACCGGTATGCGAGGACTTGTTACCACCGCTGTGAGCGGTAACCCACGCGGTCCCCAGTTCATTTTCGACAACGAGCAGGCGCGAGCGCAAACCGTTGTGCTTCCCGCCGCGCACACGGTAGTGGTAGCGGTGCTGAGTGCTGCGCGGGCGGGCCTGCTAACGGAGACGCTCCCTGCACGTCACGGCCGCGTAAAGCTCCGCGTGGCGGGAAATAGCGTGGTGGCCGATCTGTCGTGATGGCTGGGGCTCACTGCCAGCAGGGCTGCTGGTGGGCGGAGTCCTCGCCGCGGGTGAGTAGGCACCAGAACAGGCACGCGAGCGTGCGGGCCACCGCCACCGCAGCGACCTGGCCGCGGGGGCGGACGCGGATACGCACATAGAAGGCGTGCAACGTAGAAGGCGTGCAACGGGCCGGGCTGGTAGACCACTGATCAGGCCGTCCACAGCGGGCGTCTCGTCCGAGGGCGCCGGGGCGCTCGCGCGACGCCGACCACCCGTGCTCAACAGCAGGCTGAGCCCGCTGCCAGCCAGCTGCGACGACGAGCGCGAGAAACGCGGCGGCCTAGCGGTCCGTCGGGGCTCCGGTGAAGCGCGAGTGTGCGCAGGCTTCATGCGCTACTGAAAGATCTCGGTCGTGCAATCCCCGCCCGCCAGATGGATCTCGTGTGGCCGCGCTCCCTCTGCTTGCTCGTGGAAGTCGACGAAGAACTCGGGGTCGAGGGCGTAACTGCCGTCGCTCTGGCGGTTGAGCTTAGTCAGCCAACCGTTGATCTCGGGGTAGAACTGGTTGTCCCAGCTCGAGAAC
This sequence comes from Solirubrobacteraceae bacterium, assembly GCA_049512215.1. Taxonomy (GTDB): domain Bacteria; phylum Actinomycetota; class Thermoleophilia; order Solirubrobacterales; family Solirubrobacteraceae; genus Palsa-744. Next base: position 16,591 of record JBEKXJ010000030.1, on the reverse strand, counting down.
AGCGAGTTGGTGACGTACACCCGGTCGCCGTCGAGCGAGTTCTGGAGCATCTGCGGCCCGCCGGTCAGCGGACCTCGAGCCTTCGGATGGCCGCCGTCGCGACCGAGCAATCCGCCGAGGAAGATCTGCGATCGCAATACCGGGTTGCGTGGGTCCGAGACGTCGTAATGGCGCAGGTCGCCGTGCAGCCAGTTCGACAGGAATAGGTCTCGGTCGTCGAGCGAGAGCACGAGATCGGTGATCAGGCCGGGCACGCCCCCTTCAAGCGGCCATCCCTGGAGCTCCTCGTTGGGGATGTCGATCACCTTCTCGGCCGCCCAACTGCCGTTGTCGCGGTGGAAGCGGAGGATGTTGCTCGACAGCGTCGCCCCGACGAAGCCCTGCGTCGAGTCGGGATCGTGCTGCCAACGGATCTCGAGCGGGATCAGCCCCTCGTCTCCCAGGTCGATCGTCTGCACGACGGCGCGGCGCTCGAGGTCCCAGAAGTGAAGCCGCCGACCGTACTTGCCGGCGGCGACGTCGGCGGGATTGAAGCCGTCCAGAAACGTGTTCGGCGCGCCCCACTCGCTCGAGATCAGCGTGTTCTGGCGCGGCTGGTACCAGAAGTCGTACATGAACTCCTGGCCGTTCTTCTCCCGCTCCCACCGCTCGGCGACCGAAAAGTCGCGTGCGTCGAGTACCGCGAAGCCGCCCGGCAGGTTGCCGTCGGCATCACCGAGCATCGAGATCGTGATGATGTCGCCGGGCATGCAGTGCACGGTGTGGGGAGCGCTCAGCCCGAGCTTGTCCTTGATCTCCTCACCCTCGATCACGTTCTTGATTCGCGGCTGCCGTGGCTCGGAGATGTCAAGGATGTGGATCCGAGAGGAGCGCATGCCGGGCACGATCAGCGTGTCGCGCTTGAGTTGGGAGTGGCACGCCGATGAGCACGCGTTCCAACCAAAGTGGTGGAGCTCGTCGCCCACGTTGGGCATCTCTGTGCGATGGACGATCTGCCCATAGCTCGATGAGCTCGGCTCCACGTCCACCACGGCGATGAAGTCAGGCCGGTCGACGCCCGTACCCTCGTACAGCGCGGCGACATACAGGAACTGCTCAGGCGGCTGCTCACGCGCCGCTTGCGGGGACGCGTAGCCGGGACTGCTGTGCTCGTGACTGGAGTGATCGTGGACGCTCATCGGCTGACTCCTTCGTCGGGTGGCACGGCCGCCGCGGACGCCGGCGGTCGGTCCTATATAGCACAGAAACACAAACTCGATCGAGTTTATGCACTTTCCTCGTGGCGAGCGCTGCGGGCGGGTGGCCGCGAGGCTATCCCACGAGCATGACCATCCCGTCCCGTTGCAAGCAGGTTCGGAGAGTGGTTCTGCGCGGGCGAGCAGGTCTGCTGGTCGCGTCTCAGCGCATCCGCGAATGCCAGATGGTGGGGTGCGCGCGCACCGTTACTTGCCGGCTTTGTGTTCGGCTTCTCCCGCGGCTGGCTTTCCGGCTTCTCCCACGGCAGGCTTTTCGGCTTCTCCCACGGCTGGCTTTTCGGCTTCTCGTGCTGCCTTTCTTTCGGCTTCGTCGATTTCCCGCATGACAGCTGGTCCGGCGGCCCGTTCGGCTTTGCGTAGGGCTTGCGTTTCGGCCTTGCTCCTGCTGGTAGTTCTCGGGTTGCTCGTGCTTGGATGCGCGCTGGTCCCGGCGCAGGTCGGGCTTTCCGCGCAGCCGGTGGCTGCGGCTGTTATGTCGAAGCAGCCGTAGATCGTGAAGAGCGGGTTTACGATGCTGTGTCCGTGTGCGGCGGACATCGTCTGCTGCCCGACGAACGACGGTGGCGCCTGCGCCTTGTAGCAGCCGTCGGACTGCGCGCTTACATCGTAGGTGACGGGTTCGAGCTGGAACGGAATGGCCCCCGGCTGTGGCGTAGCGACGGTTATCGTGCAGCTCCAATCGTCGCCTGGCCCCCGGCTTGCACCGGCGCGCCGGCGGCAGATCGTGCGGTCATCGAGTTTGGCCCCTTTCGGAACGGACCGACCAAGCTGTTCCTGCTGGAGCAGCGTGAGATCATTGAAGGCGGGCGTAATCGAAGCCTCGAGCCGGCCTTTTGTGATGGCCACCGGCCCCCAGTTGCTGGCAGCTCCGAGCACGACGATCAACGCCGCCGAGCCGAGCACGGCGCGAGCCGGCACCACCCACCCGGGCCGCCGGGTGACCGGCGTGCCCGCAAAATCACGCCCGCGAAGGATCAGCCACGATGTGCCCAGGCATGCCAGCATCCAGAGGATGCAAACGCAGCTCCCGATGATGAGGGGGCCGTAGAACTTGTGTGCGGTCAAGAGCCCGTGCCAGTCGTTGAACGCCGAAGCGACCAGCAGCATGTGCACCCATGTCCCGGTTCCGATCAACGCCAGCAGTTGCATGACCAGGCCGATGAGCACGGGTCCGAGCACGCCCATGATTCCATTGCGGGTCGCGACCGAGAACAGCACCGCCAAGCTCGTGAAGGCCAGCATCGGCAGCACGCTGAGCAGCCAGCTCGCGAGCACAAGCAGCAAGCATTCGCCGGAGGGGATGACCGTCCCGCTCAGGCCGACGAGCGGTTGATCACCGGTCAGGAGCAGGCCGGCGGCGAGGCTGGACAGCGCGGCCAGTGCAACCAGTGCCAACGAAAACGTCGCGGCGGCGAGTACCTTCCCCGCAAACACGTCTTTGCGGCTGGCGGACCGAGTAAGGACCGTCTTCCACGTCCCGTAGCGGTCCTCAGAAGAGAATAGGTCGCCGGCGAGCGCGCCCGCCAGCAAAGGGAATCCCCAAAAGCCCGCAAAGCCCAGGACCACGAACGGAACGGCATAGCCAGAGGTGTGGACCCATACGCCCAGCAGCGTGTCTGCCGGGACTCCGCTCTGCTGGCTCAGAATCGCAGCGAATGCGAATGGGCCCAGCGCACAAACGAGAGCCAGCACTCGTGTCGAGAGCTGAGCGACGAGCTTGCGCCGCTCGGCTCGATAGACGCTCAACACGCGGCCGCCCGTGCGTGTCGCCGAGGCGACATCGTCGCGCTGAGCGCGGTGCGCCGTCACGGTTGCGGGCTTACGTTCTTGTGGGCCAGCTCGGGGACGACTATCGGATCTTCTTGCGATCGGTCGGTGAGCGCGAAGAACATCGACTCGAGCGAGCTCATCGTCAGCTCGAGGCGGCGGATAGCCACGTCCGATCGTCCGAGGGCGAGCACAAAGGGATCCAGCGCCCGGCCCTCCACCTTGACCGTGAGCCCGCCAATCGGCGACAGCTCGGCCTGCACGCCGCGCTGGCCTCTGGCGATCTCAAGCGCCCGGGGATCATCGCTCGTGAGCATCCGGTAGGCCGACGGCGGGGCCTGGACCCGCATCTGCTCGGCGGTGCCCTCCCATACCATGCGACCCCGGCTAAGAACACTGAAGCTGTCGCAGACCTCCTCGATCTCGCCGATCTGATGGCTGCTCAGCAACACCGCCACTCCGCTCGCGGACAGACCGCGGACCAGCCCGCCGACGAAGCGGACGCCCGCCGGGTCCAGCCCGGCAGTCGGCTCGTCGAGCAGCAGGAGCCGGGGCGCACGCAGTAGCGCTGCGGCAATGCCCAAACGCTGGCGCATTCCAGACGAATAGCCGCTCACCCGATCCGAACCTCGCCCGGCTAGCTTCACTTGCTGAAGGACATCGTCAATGCGAGCCCGCGAGCCGCCGCCATCCAGCTCGGCCAGTAGCTCCAGGTTCGCGCGTCCAGACAGGTACGGATAGAAGCTCGGGTCCTCCACGAACCCCGAGACGCCGTCCAGGACAAGCGTGTCCGCCTCGCGAAGCGTGCGGCCGAACAGCTCGATCGTGCCGCCATCCGGCCGCACCAGCCCAAGCAGCATCCGCAACAGCGTCGTCTTGCCGGCGCCGTTGGGGCCGAGCAGGCCTCTCACCTCGCCCTCGCCCACGACTAGATCGACTCCGTCGACCGCGCAGGTTGTCTCGAATCGCTTGGTCAGGCCGCTCGCAATCACCGTAGCCATGAGGCGCGCCACTATAGGGCAGCCCCAGATATCCTCGACGCAGCAGGATAGGCGCGGCGGAGTAGGCCTGAGCGCTGCGCTGCGCCTTGCGGCACACAGGGGGCCAAACCGTTGCGGGCCGACCGTTCCCTTGGGCACGCTGTACGCCGGCTGGCGTCAGAGAATACCCGTGCCGACGCCGCCGAACGATCACAGTTTCGTCTTTGTTCGGGTCGGCGGTGTGGCGGTGAGAGGCCTCGAACGCCTGTTGGCGCTGCTCTACAAGCCCGCAAGAGAGTGGTGTTGCTTGTGACGGCTCTCCGTACCGGCTGGTGGAGGGGACGGCGGGCGATGGACTGCTCTTGCGTGCCCCGGCCGGGGTCGACTTCGCGGCGCCGTTCAACCTCGCTGCCGATAGCTCGACGATCGCCGTGGGTGAGGCTGGAACGCGCTCAAGCGGCGGCAAACCGCTCACCTCCTCGTTCTTCGCCCAGCCGATCAGTTCGGGTCCAGGCGGCGGACGATCAAAAGCATGAGATCAGCGTGAAGCCGCCGCGGCCGGGTAGGCGAGGCCCCTAGGCCGCAAGCTGCCGGCGGGCGCCTTGGGCAGGAGCCGGCTTGCGGATAGGTGTCTGGCGCTCGGATGGCTCTGCGCGCCGGGGGAGCGAGTCCTCGGAGTCCTCGGCGTCGCTGATCGCCCAGGCGAGCCGCTCGATGAGCTGTGTCGCGGCGTGGCCGGTGCTCAGATGCACCGATTGGACTCGCTCGTCGAGAAGGACTAAGCGACGGTCGGTTCGATCGGATGTCTCGGTCGTGACGATGATTCTGGGCATGGATCTCCTTTCGAGATTCAGAGCTGATCGAGGTGCAAAGCGGGCGCATGCGAGCGCAGGGGCATCGGGAGTAATTAAGAGTCCGGGGAGGGCACACGGGCGCCCTCCCCGGACGGGAGGGATGGAGATGAGACGTCAGGGACCTGTAGAGACGTCAGGGACCTGTACATCGCCCGTTCACGTCGGCCTGCCCCTGTTCGGAGCGGGCTACACGGCTCCTCGACACCTCGAGGGTCGGGAGCTTGGTGTACGTGAGATCGGACATTGCAAACTAAACGTATCAGCTTTATGAGAAATGTCAAGGCCGTCGACTTCGGATGCGGGCTCGAGACCAGGTTTAACCAGGTCGCAACACCATCGCGCTCGACTGCCGAACCCGGGGCGAGAACGCCCGTGGCGGGCGCTGCGCCAGCTCAGTTGATGCCGCCGGGTGCCGCTTCCACGGTCATGGCAGCCGAAACCGGCGCAAAGACACCGGCCGCCAGCCTGAAGCCGCTCGCGCAACGCGCCACCATCCAGGCTGAGGTTGCAGGCGCCGAGGCGAGCTTGCGCTCCGCGCGTGCGCTCGGGCTGAAGGAAGCGGCCAGCGCCTGGACAGCCGTCCAGGCGGGCGAGCTGAGCTCCGCGTCCGGCCCGCTTTGAGTCGGGGCCGAGGATTCCTCGCGCTCCTCAACGTGACATGCGAGTGCCAGCAGCCGGACCGGCTGCAGTCAGCTCAATAAGGTCTCGGTGTGCCCTTCGCTCCTGCGCCTGAGATCCTCGAACGCTACGCCTCCGTTCTCGTCGACTTTGCCCTCGGCGGTGGCCGGGGAGTGCAGCCGGGCGAGGTTGTCCGGGTTGTTGCGCCCGAGAGCGCAAAGCCGCTCTATGCCGAGCTGCACAAGGCTGTCTGGCGGGCGGGTGGCCACGTCATCGGCGGCTACCAGCCTGACGATGACCACAGCATCAACCTCTCTCGCGACTTTTATCAGTCGGCCAGCCCGGCACAGCTGGATCACTTTCCCGCCCGTTACATGCGGGGACTCGTCGATGAGATGGATCACCAGGTGTCGGTCATCGCCGACAGCGATCCACATGCCCTGGATACGGTTGAGCCGGCGAGGATCATGCGGCGGGGCGACGCCATGAGGCCACTGCTCGACTGGCGGGGGGAGAAGGAGAACGCCGGGCGCTTCACGTGGACGCTCGGCCTGTACGGGACGCCGGCGATGGCGGCGGAGGCCGGCATGGAGCCGGCGGCGTACTGGGAGCAGATCGTGCATGCGTGCTTCTTGGACACGGCGGATCCACTCGCCCGCTGGCGCGAGGTGGGGCGGCGCTTGGATGAGGCCCGCAGCCGCCTGGATGCCCTCGACATCGAGCGGCTGCACATCGAGGGTGAGGACGTCGATCTGTGGGTGACCATTGGCGAGCGGCGGCGCTGGCTCGGCGGTCGGGGTCGAAACATCCCGAGCTTTGAGATCTTCACGAGTCCGGACTGGCGCGGGACAGAGGGATGGATCTACTGCAATCAGCCGCTCTACCGCTACGGCAACATCGTCAAGGGCATCCGGCTCGTGTTCGCCGATGGGCGCATCACCGAGGCGACTGCGGAGGAGAATGAGCGCGTCCTCACCGAGATGATCGCCACCGAGGGGGCCGACCGAGTGGGCGAGTTCTCGCTCACCGATCGGCGCTTCTCGCGGATTACGCGCTTCATGGCCCAGACGCTCTACGACGAGAACGTGGGCGGCTCGTTCGGCAATACCCACATCGCGGTCGGGCGCTCCTATCAGGACGCCTACGCCGGCGACCCAAGTGAGGTCACCCCCGCGCAGTGGGAGCAGCTCGGGTTCAACAGCTCGAGCGTGCACACCGACATCGTCTCCACCGCCGATCGGCTCGTCACGGCCCGCCTGCGAGGTGGCGGTGAGCGGGTGATCTACCGCAACGGCGAGTTCCAGCTCGACTAGGACGCCGGCGCGTGGCGCTGGATGCCCGTCGCCCGCAAGATCGGTCAAGCTGTCAGGCGGACAGCAGAGACACCTTTCAGAAGATCGAGGAGCGGGGGATGGAAGAGGTCGATGTCGTGGTCGTGGGAGGGCGCCTGGCCGGGTGCGCCGTCGCGGCGCCGCTGGCTCGCGCCGGGCGCCGGGTGGTGGTGCTCGAGAAGATGCGCTTTCCCTCCGACCAGCTCTCCACCCACGTGCTCTTGCGGCCGGCACGAGCGAGCTAGCGAAGCTCGGAGCGCTGCCCCGAATCCCCGCCCTGAAGCCCTCACGCGTCCGCTGGACCCACGTCGAGGTGGACGGGGTGAGCGCCCGCGAGCCCGGCGCGTCCCCCGGAACGAAGCTGCGCACGACCGGTGAGACGCCCGCGTTCTTCCGAGCCGCCTCCGGTCCGGGCTGGGTCCTGGCGGGCGACGCCGGTCACTTCAAGGACCCGGTGACCGGGCAGGGGATGCGCGACGCGATGTTCGCCCGGCGTTGCCGGCCGGCTACCTGCCCGATGAGATCACGCCCTCGAGCGGGGCGCAGGCCGCCGCGGCGACGAGCGCATGAGAGCAGGGTTATGCGGTCGGAAGACTCAGCCGGCGTCCCCCGATGACGATCGGCTCAGCAGCGCGCTAGTGTGCCCGGCTATGGCCGCACGCGAGCTCAGCACGCTGCTGGAGGGTGGCGCCTTCTTCGAGGGGCCTCGCTGGCACGATGGTCGCTGGTGGGTCTCGGACTTCTACCGTGGGCTGGTGATGACGGTCGCGCCGGACGGCTCGACCGCCGAGGTGATGAGCGTCGAGCAGCAGCCCTCGGGTCTCGGCTGGATGCCTGATGGCTCTCTGCTCGCCGTGTCGATGAAGGATCAGCGGCTGCTGCGCCGCTCGCCCGCAGGGGAGGTGACCGTTCACGCGGACCTCGCTGCTCATTGCGGTGGGCACCTGAACGACATGGTGGTCGACTCCCAGGGCCGCGCTTTCGTGGGAGAGTTCGGCTTCGATCTTATGGCCTTCGCCGACCCGGCCCCGGCCAAGCTCATGCGAGTCGATCCCGACGGCAGCGTCAGCGTGCTGGCGGATGATCTGCTGTTTCCCAACGGCTTGGTGATCACGCCCACCGGTGACACGCTGATCGTTGGGGAGACCGCCGGCGCGCGCTACACAGCGTTCAAGCTCGCCGCGGACGGCTCCGTGAGCGATCGGCGAGTCTGGGCCCAGGTGGCCGAGACGCCTGAGCTGGGGCCGCTGGAGCAGACACTGTCCAAGCTCAGGTTCGCGCCCGATGGCTGCACGCTTGACGGCGATGGTTGCATCTGGGCCGCCGATGCCCTCGGCGCGCGCTGTGCCCGCGTTGCCCCGGGCGGTGAGATCGTCGATGAGATCCCGGCACCAGAGGGTCTTGGGATCTTCGCGTGCATGCTGGGCGGCGAGGACGGACGCACGCTGTTGCTGTGCGCCGCTCCGGACTTCCTGGAGGCCAACCGGGCGCAGGCACGTGAGGCCGTGCTGCTCAGCACCGTCGTCGAGACTCCACACGCCGGGCTGCCCTGAGAATCGCGCGGGCGCCCGGTGCGTTCTGGTCTGAGGCGTGCAACGTTTGCCAGCGTGCAACGTTTGCCAGCTACCGCGTCCTTAGGGTCCCCGCCGCGGACGGGTGATCTCACCGAGGGTGAGCTCGCCGCGGGGGTGCCCCTCAACGGGCAGGAAACCCGGCGGCGGGGAAGGCTACACGCAGCCTCTGCCCACGCCCGTGCCGGGTCTCGCGAACGGTGTTGTCGCGATCGCCGCGAGCGATTCCGCCAGCTACGTCTTGATATCCGGGTCCGTCTATGCCTGGGGTGGCGGCGGTGGCGGCCAGTTGGGTGACAGTAGATCCGAATCCTCGCCGACGCCCGTCAAGGTGATGTTCCCCGCCGGCGTGAGCATCGTTGCGATTGGCGAGGCGAAAAACGATGGCTACGCGATCGATTCGACCGGCCAGGGATGGGCCTGGGGCGCCAACAGCAAGGGGGCTCTGTGCCTCGGGGGCAGCGAGGGGAAGGTAACGATGCCGGAAAAGGTGCCGGGGATGACGGACGCTGTTGCCGTGCAGGGCGGGGGCAAGCATGTGCTTTGGCTGCTGGCGAACGGGACGGTCGAGACATGCGGGACCAACGCACATGGCGAGCTGGGTCTCGGCAGTGGCGTGAGCGCCGACAGGGTGCCGGGCGCGGTGCCGGGGCTGGCTCACGTGGTCGAAATCTCTGCTGGGAACGTGTCGTCCGCCGCCCGCGAGTCTTCCGGTGCCGTCTATGTATGGGGTGGCAACGAACAGGGCCAGGTCGGAATAGGCTCGGAAACCCCGGCGGTCTACGAGCCCGCTCACGTGGCGCTTCCGGGCGCCGCCAGCGAGATCTCCTGTGGCGGCGACCTCGCCCGCAACGGTTCGGTGCTGGCGCTCGGCAGCGGCGAAGGCAAGCCTGAGCTGAAACCGGTGATGGTGGACACCGGGGCGAGCATGTTCTCGGCCACGGCCGAGAACGCCATAGACGGTTAGCCGGGCGGCCCTCAGGGGCGCGCCGCTGGCGCCCGCCGCCTGCCGGCGGCGGGCGGGGAGCGTCGGGGGCGTCGAGCAGTGTGGGGTCCGAGCTTCTCCAGGATCGCCTGCCAGCTCTCGCCGAGCGTTCTGCGCTGCTCCTCGGTGAGCGGGTCGAGGAAGAGGTTGCGAACATTGGCGAGATGGGTCCGGCGGGCGGCGTTGAATCGTTTGCGCCCGAGGGGCGTCAGGGTCGCGAGGAGCACCCTGCCGTCGGCCTCGTCGGGTTCGCGGCGCACGAGTTCGAGCGCCTCGAGCTCGTCCACGATTCGGGTGAGCCCGCTTCGGCTCAGGAGCGCCACCTCGGCGAGCTCGGACATGCGCAGGCGACCTCCGGCGATCGAGAGCTTTAGCAGCACGTCGAACTCGACCAGCGGCATGCCATGACTCGCGCTGAGCAGAGCGTCCAGTTCGCGCGTGACGCGCGAATGCACGGTCAGGAAGCCGAGCCATGCGGCCCGCTCCTCGTCTGCGCATGTCTTCGTGCCCCCAGCCATCCAGACGATTATATCGTTCGTTCGAGAAGCAAATAACCCAAGGCGTTGTCCCGCCTCAGTCCGCGTGACGGCAGCGAGCAGCCGACCGCCACGGTCGAGCTGCTGTTCGACCTCGCCTATGTCTTCGCGGTCACCAGCTCTCGCACGGGTGGCCACTTAGCCGAGCGCTTCCAGTCGTTCATCATCATCACCCTCGGCGAGTCGATCGTCGTGAGCGCCACGGCGAGCAGCGGGGGCTGAGCACCGTAGTCCTCGCTCTCGCGGTGGCCTTCCCGGGGGGCTCTGGTGGCTGTACTTCGTCCAGGTGGCCGAGCACTCCCGGCGAGCACTCCCCGGTGCACAGGACAGCGGGCGCCTCCCCGGCGGACGGCCGAGAGGATAGTTCGTTAGCAAATCATCTGGCTGGTAGGCTTGCGCGGGATGAGCGACGAAGACGCGCCAAGGATCACGATCACCGAGAACGGGCCCTACCTCGTCTCCGGGGCTCTCCCGTTGAAAGAGCAGTCCCTCGGCCTGGACGCGAGCGGGAACACCTGGGACTACGAGGACGTGAACGACGTCGAGGCCGGCGAAAGCTACGCGCTCTGCCGCTGCGGGCAATCTGCCAGCAAGCCCTTCTGCGACGGCGCCCACGCGCGGGTCGGCTTCCAAGGCGCCGAGACCGCCAGCCGGCGACCCTTTCACGACGACGCCGAGCTGATCGAGGGCCCGACGATGGAGCTCGCAGACAATCGCCGCCTCTGCGCATTCGCGCGCATTTGTGACGGCCACGGGCGGATCTGGAACACGGTGCTCACAGCCGAGGATGAGACGAGCCGTGAGCTGGTGGCCCATCAGGCCACCCACTGCCCGAGCGGCCGGCTCCTAGTGAGCGACAAGCCGGGCGGGGACGCCTACGAGCTTCCTTTCGAGCCCTCAATCGTGCTGATCGAGGATCCCCAGGAGAACGCGAGCGGACCGATCTGGGTACGCGGCGGGGTCACCGTCCTAGCCGCCGACGGAACCGAGTATGAGTCGCGAAACCGTGTGACGCTCTGCCGCTGCGGGCAGTCCGCGAACAAGCCGTTCTGCGACGGCACGCATGCGCACGTCGGCTTCCGGGCCCATCCGGACGCAGACTGATCGATCACCACCGCCGCTCACGCGCAAGCGTCGACGCTCCGGCTAGGCGTGCGTGTACATGCTCGGGTCAAAGAGTGCATAGCGGTCCTTGCCGGCTGCCTTGGCGGCATAAAGGGCCAGGTCCGCGTCGCGCAGGAGGGCGTCGGAGCTCGCATACGCTCCGACCGCGATCCCGATGCTGGCGGTCACCGAGGAGATCTTTCGGCCATCGTCCAGCTCCGCGGGCGCGCGCAGGACCTTGGTCAGGCGCTCGGCGAGGAGGTCGAGCGTCGTCTCCACGTCCGGCGCTTCGATCAGCACGACGAACTCATCTCCCCCGATACGACCCACGGTGTCCTGCTCGCGCAGCGCGCCCTTGAGTCGCTCCCCGACGATCCTCAGGAGCTGATCGCCGGCGGCGTGCCCGAGGTTGTCGTTGACCTGCTTGAAGCCGTCGATGTCGATGAACAGCGCGCCGGCCCTGCTGGACGGGTCGCGCGCCCCCCGCGCGAGCAGCTGCTCGGCGCGGTCGAGCACGAGAGCACGGTTCGGAAGCCCTGTCAGAGCGTCGTGCAGAGCCTGATAGGAGAGCTCGCGGGTCTTCTCGCGCACCAGTGACAGCGCTCGGCCGCGTCCGGTTGCGAGGACCAGCAACAGCAGTCCGAACAGCAAGCTCAAGAGGGTTCCACCGATCAGCGTGGAGAGCGCGTTGGTGTCGGCGAAGACACCGCCGCCGACGGCGGCCCCGAAGCTCTGCACGGTCCACCCGTTGCCGAGGCTGATCGTGGCGCTCTGCGGGTGGGCGGGGACGCTTCCGCTGATGAACTCGACGTGCGAGCTGGCTGAGTCGTAGCGGAAGCTGACAGCGAGGTTTGCGTGACCCGCGCGAGCCCGTTCCAACACCACGCCGGGTTCGAGCAGCTCGCCGACCCAGCCGACGAACTCACGTTGGCGGTCCGACAGGCTCAACGGCACCACGCCGCCGCGGTATACCGGCGTCTCCACCCCCAACGTCGTGCTGGAGCCATCCGCGAACGGGGCGTAGCTTGGCAGGCCGGTATCGCGCCCTGTGATGAGCGCCGGGGCGAGCGCACAGTAATCCAAGTTCGCCGGGATGTAGCTCGCGGCACTCCTAGCCAGCCCGGCAACCGCGAAGCAGTAGTAGGGACGCTCACCGGGCGGCTGGACCGCGAGGCTTTCCTGCGGTGCCACCGATCGCGGTCCGAAGGGTCGCAGAGGATCGGCGGCCATGTGCGCCTTGAAGCTCGCCAGGCCGGATGCCGGCACCAATTTCAGCAGACCGATGTTCTGCAGCTCGGGGTACCTGCGCATCGCGCGCACCGATTCCGCCCACCTGTCGAAGTCGGAAGCCGATACGTTCGTGCTAGCGGTGACGAAGGCGCTTGCGCTCACGACGAGGTCTTCCTCGCGCTGGATCGCCAGCCCGAGGGTCGAGGCGACCTCGGCCGAGGTCAGACGGAATGCGAGCCTGGTTTTGGCGGTGTCCGAACTGGCCACGGAGAGTGCGCCGAGGACCGCCGCGAGGATCCCGGCGAGCACGAGCACTGCTGCGATCGCGGTCCCAAAGCCGTTGCGACCCTGCGTGAGCGCCTTCAGATGCTGCAGTCCGTGGACGGGCTCAGCCGGCAGCGGCGGCTCGTCACTCCGCGAGTCAGGCGCTTCGTCGTTGGCTTTGCTGTAAACCACTTGTCTAGTCCTGGCTGGACGCGGGCATGCCCTTCATGGCATGGGCTCGGTCACTGAGGATCGACGCCGAAGCACGTTTCTTGCCCAACTTCAACCGTCACCGGACGGATGATCGAGATGCGTGGGCCCAGCTGCTTTCGGCCCCGGCTCCTGCCTGCGCCGGTGGCCCCCTGGCTTGCCGCTGCTAAGGCCGCCCTCGAGGGCACCTCGACCCCTCGAGTCCGCGCGAGCTCGTTATTGTGCGAGCGGTGCAGCGGCCTGTTCTCTCGCTCCTCGAGTTCCCCGCAGACGATCCGGATCGCGCTCGGCGCTTCTGGGCGGGCCTGCTCGGAGTAGAGCTCGACGACCGCCGGAATGCAGAGGGGGAGGGCTGGCAGACGCACTCGGGCGCCCCGGCGGTCGGCGTCCATGCGCGCGCAGGAGGCCCCGGCGACTCGTTTTCGCTCCCCTATTTTGCGGTCGGAGATCTCGCCGAGGCGCTCGAGCGGGTCGGGGCGCTCGGCGGCAGCGTGATCCACCCCGGGGACACGTGGGCGATATGCAAGGACTCCGAGGGAAGCCCGTTCGCGCTCGGCCCCCACACACCCGAGCAGCTTTAGGTCGCGAACGGGCTCAGGGGGCGAGCTCCCGCAGAGCGTCGTGCTGCCGGAGCGTCGTCCTGCAGGAGCGTCGTCCTGCAGGTCGATGCGAATCGCTCCGCTGCAGCCCACGCCGAGATCCCCCGGCAGGCCGCGCCTTGACCGGCGGGTTCTGCAGGCAGCCCCGTGAGAGTCCCCAACGCTCGCCGGGATTGCCGAGTTTGCCCCGCGGGCTCCAAGCCGCGCGGGGATGTCACACTCAGGCGATGCATGCCGCGCTGGACGAGGCGATCTGACTCGGTGAGCGAGGGCCTGCCCCCACACGGTGCTGAGCCGGTGCTGGTCCTCGGCGAGTCCGGGGGGCTCGCCGTGGCGCTCATGAGGCGGCTCGAGCAGAGCGGCATCGCGGCCGAACCGGCGATGTCACTCAGCGACAGCGAGACCGCGGCGATCCTCAGAGAGGGGCGCTGGGGGGCTGTCGCAGTCGTGACGCGCGACGACGTGCTCGCATTGCGGCTGACCCTGCTCAGCGCGCACCTGAGACCCGACCTCCGGCTGTGGGTCACGATGTTCGACAGGACGATCACCCGGGAGCTCCAGCACGTGGTACCGGCGGTGCAGGTGCTCTCGCCCTCAGAACTCGTCGCCGGCGACCTCGCCGAGAAGTGCCTGTCGGTCGCCGGTCAGGCCACGTCGCGCCGGAACGGGACCCGGCTGGTCGACGATGCCCTGCGGTTGCTCGTGCGCGCCGGGACGGGGATCCTGCTCGCCCTCCTGCTCGAGGGGGCGATCTCGATGATCGCGCTGCACGAGAACGTTGTCAACGCGCTCTATTTCAGCACGAGATCCGTTGCGACCGTGGCGGGCACCCCCGGCGCCGCGTCCGGCGCCCCGTGGTTCAAGGCCCTCTCGGCCCTCGACACACTCGCTGCGCTCCTGCTCGTAGCGGTGTTCACCGCGGCGCTCGTGCGCCGCCTGAGCCGTCCGCGCCTGACGACTCTCCTCGGGGCCCGCGCGGCCCCGGCCCGAGGCCACGTGCTGCTCATCGGCTTCGGGCAGGTCGGCCTCCGACTCGCGCAGGAGCTCCGGCGGCGCGGCGTCGCCGTCCTTGGCGTCGAGCGAGATCCACAGGCCCCCTGTGTTCGTCTCGCGCGTGCCGCCGGGATCCCGGTCGCGATCGGGCGTGGCGATGACCGCGAGACGCTCGAGCGCCTCGGAATCCGCCGTTGCGCGGTCGTCGCAGCCGTGACCTCCACCGACCTGGTCAACGTCGCCGTGGGGCTGGCAGCGAGCGATCTCGCTCCGGGAACACCCCTGGTTCTGCGGCTGGGCGACGGTGAGGTCGCGGCAGAGACCGACTCGTTACTGCATCTTGGCCGTATCTGCGACGCCCACAAGCTCGCCGCCGAGACGCTCGTGGGGGCGCTCGAGGTGCTCAGGCACGAGGACCGCCCCTCTCGGCCGAGCGAACAGGCCCTGGGCTCCTGAATCTCTAGGGCCCCTCCTATGGATGTGATCGACGATCTGATCGCCGACGACCATCGCGACCTCGTTCGCGGATTCGTCTACGACGTCGACTCCCACCAGCTGCGCGAGATCGATGTCGAGGAGGACAACTGAGATCCGCTGCCGGCCGCTGTCAGGCGCCCAACTCGAGAACCGACCGAATCCCGTCCTGGGCCTGCATGAGCTCGAACGCGCGGTTGACCTGCTCGAGGGGCATGCGATGCGAGATGAACGCGTCCACATCGATCTCGCCCTGCAGGTAGCGCTCGACGAGCTGCGGCACCTGGTCGCGTCCCTTCAGCCCGCCAAAGGATGATCCGCACATGCGACGTCCGGTGATCAGCAGGCGCGGGACCACATCCAGCGTCTCGCCCTTGCCCGCCACTCCGCAGACGGTGCACAGCCCCCAGCCCATGCGGGCGGCTTCGAGCGCTTCCCGCATGACGGAGACCAGACCCGTGGCCTCGAAGGTGTAGTCGGCGCCGAACCCGCTGGTGCTCTGGAGCGCCCGCTCGACCGTGTGCCCGTCGGCGCGCCAGCACTCGGTTGCGCCCTGGCCGCGGGCAAGCTTCAGGCGCCCCTCGGAAAGGTCAACGCAGATGATGCGCTCGGCTCCCTGCAGCCGGCAGCCGGCCACTGCGCCGAGACCGACCATGCCCGCGCCGAAGACGATGCACGTCGCCCCGGGCTGCACCTGTGCGGTGTACATCGCCGCCCCCAGCCCGGTGGACAGCCCGCACGCGAACAGGCAGGCTCGGTCGAGCGGAGCCTCGGGGCTGATCTTGGCCAGCGCTATCTCCGGGATGACGGCGTGTTCGGCGAAGGTGGAGGTCCCCATGAAGTGGCGGATCGGCACACCTGCGCGCGACAGCCGTGTGCTCCCGTCCGGCAGATAGCCCTTGTTCTGCTGCTCGCGTATCGCCAGACAGAGATTCGTCCGTGGGCTCAGACAGTGAACGCACTCACGGCACTGCGGCGAGAACAGCGTCACTACGTGGTCGCCGGGCGCGACCGAGCCGACACCCTTCCCGACAGCCTCCACGACCCCCGCGCCCTCGTGTCCGAGCACGGTCGGAGCATATCCTGAGGGATCGACTCCGGAAGCCGTGTACATGTCGGTGTGGCACACGCCACAGGCCAGAAGCCTTACCAGAGCCTCCCCCGGGCGGGGATCGGCCAGGTCGAGCTCCTGCACGACGAGCGGGCTGGCGAACTCCTCCAATATCGCGGCACGAGTCTTCACGGCTGACGGCCCCCGAGCTAGTGGTCGGTCCACCAGTCGCGAACGGGGACCCCGTCTCCTCCCTCGGGACGGTCGGCGCCGATGGCGATGATCTCAAGGCCCTCAGGGCCACCCTCGAAGCCGCGAATCACCTGTGGTGCGACGCGAACGACATCCCAGCGACGGAGCTCGAGGATCTCATCGCCGAGCCTGACCCGGCCCGATCCTCCGATCACGACGTAGGCCTCCTCCTGCTCGCGGTGGCTGTGGCCGAACGGTGAGCGGAAGCCCGGCGCGTAGCGGAAATAGCTGACGCCGAGGTGCTCGGAGTCGAGGTGCTTGCGCGCGAACCGCGCCTCCAGCTCGGGTGCCCGCTCACCGGCGGAGTTTTCGACCTCCATCAGGTTCTTGATCGTGAAATCACTCATGCGGGTCAGTCTACGCCCGAGGCGTAGACTGACCCGCGGTACCTAGGTGTAGTTCCTGAGTAGGTTGGTTTATCCGGGCCCCCTTGGGGGCTGAGAGCTGCCAAGCAAGCTCAGTCCCAAGGAGGACACCGGATGAATCTGCACGCTAACGCTGCGCTCAGCCTGAACA
>JBEKXJ010000029.1:0-39353 GCA_049512215.1 Solirubrobacteraceae bacterium | reverse complement strand
GGCGTGCTCGCCGGCATCGGGTGCTTCGCTGCGTTCATAGCGCACCAGGACATAGATGCGTTCCTTGACCGAGTCCACCGCGATCCCCTCGATCTGGGTGCCTTCTTCTTCCAGCACTTCCGTCAGCGGCTTCGGCGGCTTGAACGTAGCCGAGGCGAGCACCTTCTTTTCGCCGATCTTCTGGATCCGGTACTTACCGCTTTCTTCGCTCGGTTCTTCACCAACGTAGACACTGCCCGTGGCCGGGTCCACCCCAAAGGCATACGTCGTTTCTTCCCGGAGCTGAACCTTGCCGCCCGGCGCCCAGCTCGAGAGCACGCCATAGCCACTCGCCCAGGCAGAGCAGGCGCCGATAGCACTCATCACAAGGACGCAGGACACGATCGCGGCCGGCAGGCAGCGACGGATTGTTCGGGCAGACATCAGGCTCCAGTCATTGGCTTGACCGGATTGACGCTCGCAGATGCGCCCGCCGCCCGCAACACGATTCACCATTTCATTACACGGATTCACCATTTCATTACACGATCGTCTCTGCGCGATTCCCGGTCCATGCGCCGCTGAGCGCGCAGCGCCGTGATGGTTGCCGGCGCCACTTGCGCCCCCCGCCTGCCGCGGGAGGGACGCGGGCGCGCCGTCGAGGCGGCGAACGCCGCGAGGACCAGCAGGCCGAGGATGTATGCCGCAGAGGGCTCGTGCTCAGGCGCGCGGTAGGCGACGGCCTTGTTGCTCACCGACTCCGGCGCCTCCTCCTGCTCTTCTTCGCGTTCGGCCACCTCGACGGGGGCCGTGACCGCCGAGGTTCCCGTCGGGGGTGTCGGGCGGGCCGGCGTGGGCACGGGCGGCGGCACGGCCCCGAGCACCGGGGCGGCGAGCGCAGGCTGCAGCACGAACGGCGGCGGGATTCGCGCCGGGACGGGAGGCGCCGGCGGTGGCGCCGGCACGACCGGCGTCGGCGGGAGCGGGATCGGTGGCGTCGGCGAGGCAGCCGGCGGCGCGCTCGCCGGGGTGGACGCGGGCGCCGGCGACGGCGCCGGGATCGCCTGCTGCTGACTTGCCACGCCGCTCAGGGGCGCGGTGCCGCAGGGCCGGCGCACGCTGCCCGCCTGGACGGTGACCGGCAGCGACGCGGACAGGCCACCGGTGCTGATCGTGACGATCGTGGTACCCGCGTTGTACGCGCAGAACAGTCCCGAGTGCGGATCTTCAATCGGCTTTTCGTTGCTGCCGAGCAGCACGGCGCGGGGGTCGGGTGACGCCAGGTTCGGCTCCACGAACTCGCCGATTTCCGGGCGCGAGGAGCTGAAGGTGTATTCGGGGAAGAGGCCTTCCGCACACGCCGTCCCGACGCAGTTCGAGGGGATCGGGATGTAGGGGTCGGTTTCGAAGCTGGTGCTCTGGTTGGGCGCGCGGTTGCCGGCGCGAGGACGGCGCGCGAGAGCGTCGAAGAGCGCGGCCTGGCTGCGCCGAAGCAGCGTCCCGTCCTCAGCTTCCATGGCGAGTTCTCCGATGTTGGGGATGAGGTGCGGGTGCACAGGAGCAACGTTTGTCGCCGTGTTTCGTTCGGCGACATCGACCGAGGCGAGCAGGAAGCCGCTGGCGCCGAGGAAGGCCCCGCTGCTCTCCGCTTCGGAGTTCACGTAGCCGAGCGTGCCTGACCCGAAGGTCGGGATCGACGCGGCGCCTATGCTGAGCGGCCTTTCGACGTTCCTTTCCGGGGAGTCGTAGAAGTACGCCGAAGCGCCGCCGGAGAGGAGGGTCTGGGCGACCGCGCTCGCGGCGTTGTCGCCGGCGGCGAGCTGTGCGTTCAGGTCGGCGTTGCCGATCACGATCGCGGGCTCGGAGCTTTCCTTGGCCGAGCTGAGCTCGCCGGCGAGCCAAGCGAGCTGGGTCGGGTCGACGTCGCCGCCGCTGCTCTGATCGAGCACGATCACGCGCACCGAGCCCGCCGGGCCTTCGGAGTTCAGCGCGTAGTAGGCGGTCTCGCAGCCCGGGCTGCCCGCGCACGACTCTTCCGAGCCGCCCGCCGAGGAAAGGCCCGCGTCGGGCGCGGCCCCCCCGAACGGCCGCGGAAACCCGGCGAAGGCCTGCTCGAAGCTGCTCTCGCTCCCGGCGCCGTCGAGTTCGCTCGGCGAGCCGGCGGCGAAGGCCGGCAGCGGGGCGCCGCCGAGCAGCTGGGCATAGCGGCCGAGCTCGCGTTCGTAGTCGACCGGGACGATTTTGGGGCCTCGCGTTTCACCATCGGTGACCCGCGGGCCCGTGTACAGGAAGGCTCGCACTCCCGCGATCTGCCCGGCGCGGGACAGCGCCGCCGACAGCCATACGTCGGGGCCGATCCGGGCCTGCGCGCGCTCAGCGCACGGCGCAGCACACTGCGCGCCGCCACCGATCGCGAAGCTGGCTTCCTCCGAGCCGGCGCTGATCGGTGCCGAGCCGACCCCGGGAGGCGTGGACCCGTCGGCGGGATAACGATCGACGTCGGCGGTGTCGAGCACTCCGTTCCTGCTTTCGGCTTCGACGAAGCCCCCGACTGCCCAGCCCTGGGTGCCCGTCGGATCGATCAGCACGGCCGAGATCGGGTCGGGCTCATAGACGGTGTCGTAGTAGGCGAAGTCCCCCGCGGGTTCCTTGATGTCGTTGAGTTCGTGCTCCTCATCGCTCCAGCCGCTCGAGGTCTGTCGCAGCACCCCTCTTTCGCTGTCGGTTTCGAGCGGGTAGGGGGGGATCAGCGTCGGTGGAAACCCCGAGGGCGCCGGCGTGGCACTTTCGGCCTCGTAGGCGTCGGCCGCCTTGCCCGCGGCGATCGCCCGCAGCGACCCGCCTTCGCGGAAGAGCGCCAGCGAGCCCGGTTCGCCCGCCCCGGGGATGGGCGTTCCGCTCTTTTGCCAGGAGGTGCCGGGGCCTTCGCGCTCGTAGAGAAACCCGGACGCGGAGAAGGCAGCGCCGCCGTCGGGCAGTCCAGCCACCGCCCAGGGCGCATTCTCAGAGCCGAGCGCCGCCGCTGCTTCCTGGTCGATCTGCCATCCGGAGCCTTCGTTGACGAGCAGCCCGCCGGCGTAGCTGTTCGTCGAGGGATCCGGCAGCTCGCGGTAGGTGACGATCGCCTCCGAGCCCGCGAAGGCGATCGACGTGAAGCTCGCTCCCTGCACCTGCGAGGGGAGCGTTTCCTGGGTCCAGCTCTTGCCGTAGCGCAGCAGCACGCCGCCCTCCCCGACCGCGTATCCCCGCGCGGGGTTGCTGGGATCGAAGGCGATTCCGAGCAGGTTGCCGCGGAAGTTCGCCGGAGTCGCCGGGTCGGGTTCCCACAGGCCGGTCTCACCGCGCCACAGCCACATCTTTCCGAGGTCGCCGACCGCGTAGGCGCGTGTCGGCGTCGGCCAGGCGACCGCGCGCAGGCGCGGCACTTCACGCCGCCCCCCCGGCCCCAGCAGGCTTTCGGGCATCCAGCCCTTGCCGGGCTCGTAGCGCGCGACCTCACCGAGATCGCCGACCGCGAGCGCTTCACTCGAGAGCGCGCCGATCGGGGCGCCGGGCTCGGGCGCGATCGCGAGCAGCGTGTGACGGAACGACACCGGCCACGGTGAGAGGCGGCTCGCGGCGGGGTTCAGCGTCAGGTGGACAGGCAGCCCTTCGCTACCGAGCCAGCCCTCACGCGGATTTGTGAACGCCGCCCCGAAGCCGCCGCCCGGCACGTCGTTTGCCGTTCCTCCGAGGGCGAGCACGCGCGTGAATTTCGTGCCGTCCAAGCGCAGGCTCACACCTTCGCCCAGGCCGGTGATCACGCGTTCGCCGAAGGGCGTCGCACTGGAGGAGTTGGGCCATGCGAAGCTCCGCGAGGGCCCGTTCGGCAGTTCTTCGGAGAGTTCATGGGTGCAACCGGGAGCTCCGGCGGGAGTGCGACACCAGCTCGCGCTGACACTCCCGGACTGCGCCCCTTCGGGCTTGAAGAAGACCGTGGCCGACTCCCTCACGCCCGCGCGCTGCCCGTCGATCCATACGCCTTCGCCGGTGACTGTGAGCACCTGGGCCTCCACGCGTTCGGGGGCGTTGGCGACGACCAGCTTTTCGCCGTCGACTTCCAGCGGCGCGGGCGTCACGGGCTGCCAGCGGCCTTCCTCGCGGCGAAACAGCTCAACCCCTTCCGATTCTGAAGAGGGCTCTGCGAGCAGCCAGGCATTTTCGGGCGAGCTCGCCGCGAGCGCTAGGGCCTGAAAGCCGCTCGCTTCTTTTTCTTCTTTGCTCTTCCCCGGGACTTCGATCGGTTCGCGCTTCCAGCGGTGGCCGTCCCAGTGCAGAACTGCTTCCTGGGCATGGCCGCTCGCGCCGACGGGAACGACCAGCGCGCCCGCCCCCCCGCCGGATTCTTCGAGCGGCGCGATGAGGGGGGCGCGGCGCAGCCCGAACAGGCTTTCGCCCGGCGCGAGCAGCGCTTCTTCGCCTTCCGTGCCTTCTGTGGGTACGGGGGCCGTTTCCCTGAAGGCGCCGCCGGGATCGCGCGCGAGCAGCACCTGGCGAGTTTTTTCCCCGGCCGGCACGGTGCCGGCGAGGACGCCGGCGCCGTCGGGGCTGATCTGACCGGCCAGCGGGCTCGGACCGGAAAGACCCTGGGGCTGGTCGAGGTTGAAGCCGGTGAGGGGCTGGCCCGATTCGTCCTGAAGCGCCGGGCCCAGCGACCACCCGCTTTCGGCCGTGTATCTCACGAGCGCCGTTGAGGAACCACCCGCGCTCGCGCGAACCTGCCCCACCCCCCAGGTCTCATCGGGCGCCTCGCGCGGGGCGGCGCCGATCATAGTGACCCTGCGCAGCGGCAGCGAGGCGTCGGTCTGCGCTGAAGGTTCCGCTTCGCTCGCGGATGCGGCGGCTCGCGAGGTGCCCCCCGCGAGCAGACCACCGCAGAGCACGAACGCCACCACCGCGAGCGTGCCCGCACCGATAGCGCGCCGGCGGCGCGTGATCGGCGAGCGCATCAGAGCGCCGGCCGGGCCCAGGGAAGTGCGGATATCGATCCCCGGCTTGAGGCGAAGGGGAACGCCAGCGAGGTGCTGACCGTTTCAACGCTGTTGCTGCGGGTGGAGACGGTCGGCAGCGGCGCGAGCGCGCGCGTCTGCAGGTCGAGCTTCGTCGGCCAGCGGCGGGGGTTGAGGACCAGCAGCAACTTGCGCGAGCCGGCGGAGAACGTATGCGTGGGAGTGCTCGCGACGACCGTTCGCCGCCGCTTGGCGAGCAGCCGCACGCGCGCCCGTGCAGCGAGGCGGAAGCGCAGTTCAAGCGTGCTGCCTTTGACGATGCGGCTGTGAAGACCGGAGAGCAGCGGCACGGTCACCCTCGATTCATGCGGCGCGGCAGAGACTTCGAGCGCGCCGGCGAGCGACGCGGGCGCTTCTCCGAGCAGACCGGAGTCATCGATGGGTGGTGCGTCCGGGAGCACCTGTGGCACGCCCTGGTCGGGCGGCCGGTATGTGATCAGGCCGGCGAACGCCGGGTCGGTGTCGCGCGGGAGCGAACCGCCTTCGCTGAGATGGAAGAGCCATCCCTGCGTCGTGGCCAGCCAGCAGTCTTCGCGGGCGGGACAGGTGATCGTCTCCGCCGCTCCCTTGGGCGCGACTCCCGCTTCGGCTTCGGCGGCCGAGGGGAGGGTCTGCACTTCTGAGACGGTCCCGTTTGCGGAGATGCGCGCGAGGAGCGCCTTCGCCGTGGGACTCGGGCTTTGGGAATCCGCTTGGGAGTCCAGGGCGATCCACGCCGAGCCCGTTTCAGGATCCGCCGCGATCGACTTCACCACGTCGCCCGGGAAGAGGGCTTCGCCCGACGGGCTCGTTTCGGGGCCGAGCAACTCGGTCCCTGAGAGCTGTTGGCCTTCGGGGTCGATCGCGTAGCGGATGACGGTGACGCCGGCCGGACTCGATCCGCCGGGAACTTCGCTCGCCGGGCCCGCGGCCCCCCACAGCCCTTCTTCATCAGCCGAGAGGCGCAGGAAGTCGAGGGCTTCCGGATACTCGCCGGGGATGTATTCGGGAAGGATCTTGTGACTGGCGGGCGACTGGGGCAGCAGCGAGAGGAACGTCGGCTGGACGTTTTCGGGAGAGATTTCGTGCAGGACCGAGGGGTGTTCGGGAGATTCTCTTTCGCTGAGAAGATCCTTTGCGGACAGCCGAACGCTCTCGAACAGGCGCCCATCGAACATGCGCATCGCCTCGACCGCGTGTCCCTGGGGGTTGGCTTCGGCGCTCAGCGAGCTGCCGTTCCAGTGCAGGTGGAATGCGCCCACCTGGGGTTCGGGCAGGGGGTCGCCGCCGAACCAGCAGTCGCTCGGGCCGAAGCACGCGGCCGCGTGCATCGGCTGGTAGGAGCCGGCCGAGAAGGCCAGCGAGGCGAACGACCCCACGACCTCCCCGCCGGAGAAGTGGCAGAGGGTGTTGTCCTGAATCGGCGCGGGTTCACCGTTCTGGGGGTTGGCGGCCTGTCCGGGCCGCCCGTCGGAGACCGTCCAGAACTCCTCGGGGCCAGCCCACGCTATGCGTCCATCGGTGGCGCCGCACACGGTCGAGAGCTCGTGCCAGCTTTCGCCGTCGTAGGCCCAGAGGCCCGGCGGGATGCTGGGCGCGTTTCCGCTCGTGATCAGCAGTCCGCGATTCGGCGCCCAGAACTCGATGTCGCCGATCCGGCCCAGGCCGATCGGTATTTCCGAGCCCGGCACGCCCTGCGGCGGAGCGGGCGGCCGCGGCTGCTCCAGCCGCCATTCCGGTCCCTGGGCGCCGGCGCGTGCGGCCGACGGCCCGCAGAGCAACGCGAGCGCGAGCAGGGCCGCGAGGGCGACGAGTGGCGCCCTGGGGGAGATCCGCCGCAAGCTCATCGCCGCCGGCCCTTCCTCGGGCCTCGACGCCTGGCCGCGGGGGCCGGTTTGGCCTTCGAGCGGAAGGTCACGTCGATCAGCTCCTTGAGCGTCTTGTGAGCGGGGGCGGCGAAGCTCACCGTCACCGCCGCCGAGAGCCCGCCGGGCTCGAGCGCCAGGGCGCGGTAGCTTCGGGCGAGCGTGAGCGTCAGCTCGACCACGCCGCCGGCGGGCGACGTGACCGCCTTGGCGGTGCTCGCGACCCTGCGCGTGGCGACGGTCGTGCGGGGGCGCCCGCGCGCTCGGCCGCGAGCAGCGGCGCGTGCGTGCCCGGTGACGCGCACGGTGCTTTCGCCTGCGGCGCTCAGCCTTCCTGCGCCGGGCATCGAGACGTACAGGCGCACGCTCCCGTTCGCGAGCGTCAGCGCCGTCACCGCCATGAGCCACTGGGGGGTCAGAGCGGGTGCCGGGGGGGCGCTCGACACATAGGTTTCGGTCGCTGTCGGGGTAAACGAGATGCGCGGGACGACGAAGGCGTCGCTGCCGTCGAATTCGCCCTTTTCATACCTGCCGCTTTCGCTCGCCGGAGGCGTGTTGCCGTCTCCGTAGACGAGATTCGAGGCCGTCGAGGAGAACGCGAGCGTTTGGCCGTCGCTGGAGAAGGACGGCGAGAGCGCGCCGTCGGCCGACCCGTAGGGGTCCACTCCCGGCCCGAGTTCCTCGTGGGGGTGTTCGCTCGGGCCACCTTCGAAGCCATGGCTGACGCGGGTCAGCGTGTCGTCGGCGAGGTCGACGTCGAACAGCTCGTTCATCCCGGGCACCGCCGCCGGAGGGCTCACGTAGGCCGGCGAGCCCAGTGGAAACTCGGTGCGCTCGGTCGTGAAGGCGACCTGCGTGCCGTCCGGTGATATCCCGACGTCGACGATCGGCCCGGTCGTCGCGAGGTCCGCGCCGTTACCGCTGGCCAGCTCTGTGAGCGGGCGCACCGCCTGCGTTCGCGTGAGCCCTCCCCGCATGTCGGCGACGTAGAGGTCACTGTTCTCCAGGCCCGCGAGGAAGCCCTCGTAGCGCGCCAGAAGCGGGGCCTGTGAGAGGAACGCGACCGTGGAGCCGTCCGCGCTCAGCTGGGGCAGGAAGTCGATTTCGCCCCCGCCCTTCCAGAGCCCGGGATCCTGTTCGTCCAGGCCCACGTAGAAGGGCCCCTGGCAGGGTTCCCCGGCCGAGGGGGATTGCGCAATAGGCGGTTCGCCCGCAGCGATGCAGGCCGGGTCTTCAGGATCCGAGCCGCCGGTGATCCGTCGCGTGGGCGCCTGCGTGCCGTCCGCAATCCTGCGCCACAGCGGCTCGGTGTACCCCGGCGCGAGATGAGCTTCGCTCGGCAGCACCTTCGCCTGCTCGGCGATGTCGTCCCCCATCCATGCGACGGTCGACCCGTCTGCGCTGAGCGACGCGCCCACAGGGAGAGCGAGCCCGTACCCGGGGATCGGGCCGAAGGCCGGAGCGCCTGCGCCGGCGCCTGCATAGACCGCGCCGTAGGTGCGGCCTCCTTCTTCGCTAAAGACCGGCTCGGGCTCCCCGGTTTCCGCGTTGATCTCCGGCAACCCCGTGGCGGGATCCTCGCGCACGCTGACGAGTTGGGTTTCCTTGCTAAGCAGGTCGCGCACGGCGACCTGCAGGGCAGGGGTGCCGGGGCCGGCGAGGTTCGAGACGGCGGTCGTCACGAAGGCCACCTTGCTCCCGTCTGCGCTCAGGGCCGAGCGCCCGGCGGCGACCGAGCCATGCCCTGCGGTGCCTTCATAGCTGAGGCCTTCGCTCTTGCCGTTGGCGGCCGAGGCCAGCGTGAAGGCGCAGGGTTGGCTCGGCTGCTGGACTTCTTCTTCACAGGGCTGTGATTCGGGCACGTCCATGTTGCGCACGTAGACGTCCGGATCGCTGTTCGTGTCGAGTAGTGGATCCAGGCGCGCCGTCGTCGTGAAGCTCACGTACTGCCCGTTTTCGCTGATCGAAGGAAGCTCGGCGTCGCCGCCTGCGACTTTTTCGATGACCCTGCTCGCCAGATCGCGGCGCCAGACGCCGGTTACGCCCCCGAAGGACCCGTCGAAGGCCACGTAGCGGCCGTTGCCCGATATGGCGGGGTCGTGGGCATAGAGGGCCTGCTGCTGTTCGCCTTCCCCGCGCGGGGTGACGAGCGCGCCCGCCGAGCCCAGCTCGATCGGGCCGAACACGTCCGCGCGGGCGCGGCCGGGCAGCGCGGCCGCGGCGCCAGCGAGCGCGCACAGCGCCGTGCAGATGCAGAGCGCACGCCTCATGGCACGCTCACCAGCCGGCGCACCGTGCCCTGGTTGCCGACCTTGTCCTGAACGTGGACGACGATCTCATAGATGCCGGGGCTGCCATAGCGGTGCGAAAAGCGGGTGCGTCCGCCGGCGTGTGTGCCGTCGCCGAAGCTGACGCTGATCGCCCCCGTGTCGACGCCCGAGGCGGGGTCGCTTATCCGCAGCGTGACGAGCTGGCCTCCGTCGGCGCGCCTGAGCGTGACGGTGGGCGGGTGGCCGTCCACGCGCAGGCCCGATGAAGCCGTGAGGATGGACTCGCCCTCGATGTCGGTGGCGAGCACCTGCACGCGCTGGATCCCGTCGGCGAGGCGGTAGGGGTTCAGGCGAAGCTCATGGACGCCCGCCGGCGTGGGCTGGCGTACGCCGTTCAGCACGACCTGATAGCTCAGAGGGCCGTTGGCGCTGGTCACGCTCTGCCAGGAGACGACGGCTTGCGAGGGTTTCAGCCAGCCTTTGGGGAGGCTGACCACGAACTGCTCCGGCGGCGCCGAGACCTCGGTGGCGACGATCGCCGCATCGCCGAGCGGCCCCTGCTGGAAGGCGACCAGCCCATCGCCCAGGTTCGAGCGCCCGACTGAGAGTTCGCTGACCGGACCTCCCGCCCCGCCGCCGATGAGCGCCGTCTGCACTGCCCCGCCCGGGAAGTCCTCGCGTACGGCCACAGCCGGGTGCCCCCGGGGGTCTGCGCTCGGCCACGCCGAGACGCCCCCGCCGGCCGGGTTCATGACGCTCACCGCCGCTGATTCGCTCGCCGAGGACAGTTCAGAGCCGACGAAGGGTGGGCCGATGGAGAGCGCGCCGGTCAGCCCCAGGTCGGTGCCCTCGACGACGCGCGGGGTGCCGTCGCTGTCGTAGAGCAGGCGCATGTCCTGCTGTTCGTCGCTGTCGATGCTGGGTCGCCCGACGGAGGCGGCCTTGCCGCCCGCCACTTCGGGGTCGACGATGCTCGCCCCGAGGAACTCCGCGCCGCTGAGAGATTCTCCGTCGGGGAGCGTGTTCAGGAATATGCGCGGTCCCGGCAGCGGCGATCCGGCGCCGGCCACCTGGCGATATGCGACCTCCGCCTGCCCGAGCCGCGAGAGGGCGACGCTCGGCGCGTCGGCGTCGTCGTCGATCGGCGCCCCGTCGAAGGTAGTGGCCGTGACGGGCAGCACGTAGTCAAGCGAGCTGCCGAACAGGCGCCTGGCCCAGATGCGCGCGACGCCGGTAATTTCGGGCTCCTGCCAGACGACCACCCCGTTGCCGGTCGGGCCGATCGCGATCTGCGGTGCGTTGGCCTGGGTGGGCGGGCGCATCGACACCCCGGAATCGCGATTGATCGCCCCCAGCGATGACCACCGAGCGCCGTCGAAGTGCGCGACGCGCACGTCCTCGACCACATCGCCGGGGCGGAGAAGGGGGATGCTGCTGCGTTTGCCCAGGGTTTGCGTGACGACCCGGTAGACGACGTCGCCCTGCCCGGTGGAGCTGATGGACAGGTCCGGGCTGGTGCCGTTTCCTTCGCGGATATCGGGGTCGACGATCATGGCCGGCTCGAACGCGGAGGAGCCGGGGCCGAACACCGAGCCGAGCAGCTCCTCGACGGGCCGCGCGTCTTCTGTCGCGAAGGGTGTGGCCCAGACGACCACGAGCTCGCCTCCATCGGCCGCGCCGATGCGCGGCCAGCTCGCCGCGTATGGCTCTTCGGTGTCGACCCTGATCGGCGCGAGCCAGTGGCCACCGAGATAACGGGAGACGAACACGTGGGGAACGCCTTCGACGTGCTTGAGATAGACGAGTCCGCCGGTGCCGTCTTCGGCCATCGCGACGCCGCCGAAGCCGACGATTTCCTCGTTGGGACCGTCGATGGTGACGGCCGGGAGGATCACCGCCACCGCCTGCTGGGCGCTGAGCGCGAGCATGATCAGAGCGAGGGCCGCGACCAGAGCCGCCGTGCTGGCCCAATACCGCTCACAACCGCTCGAGGTGGCATTCTGGCTCATCGCGCCCAACCGAGCGGACGCTCCGTGTCGGCCCATGCTCGCGCCCGGTCGACCATGCTTCTAGGATTCGGATTTGTTCAGGGCGCCGGGCGTCTTGTTGAACGCGCAGCGGAAGTTCTCCGGCGCGCTCACCGGCTCTGAGCCGGCGAAGCCACCCTTCTGCCCATTGCTGTAGACGGTCACGTACTGGAGCGATTCGGGGAGCGGGTTCGCGGGCAGCGGGATCGGGTTGGCCTGTCCCTGGCGGGGGTTGCCGGTGGCACCTTCGCTCACGCCCTCGAACCCGGCGGCCGCGGAGCCAGCTTCGGTCGTCACGAGCGTGGCGCTCATCTCACGTTCGTCTTTCAAGCCGCGGCTCGGGTCGAGATTGACCGTGGCCGTCAGGGGCGAGTCGTGGATCGTCGACTCGAGCTTCACGCGGTCGGCGGCGCCGAGCAGCTGCGCCGCCGTGGGCAGCCAGCCGCCTTCGGCCACGCAAGCTTTGCTCGCCCAGATGTAGTTGTTCTCGCCGGCCTCTGCGTTCGTCAACGGGTAGGGGGCCGTGTCCAAGCACCAGCTTCCGAGGTCGACTGTCGCGGGCGGGCAGGTGCCGGCGAGCTGTTCGGTCGTCAGACCCCCCACGCGGCTGGCGTCCTTCACGGTGGGGATCGCCGATTGCGGGAATTTCGCGTTCTTGCCGAGGAGCAGCAGGCCACCGGGATGCGGCTTGGTGCTCAGCGGGTGCCCGGCGATGGCGCTTACGACCGCATTGCGAGCGGCATCGGCCAGCCCGGTGGTGGAGAACACGAGCGCGATCAGCGCTATCACCATGGCCGCGGACGGCCGGCGGCTGCTCATGAACCCTGCTTCGGGTCGCGCGCCGGCGCGGAGCGGCGCACGTCGCGCAGTTCATCTAGCGTGATGTCACGGACCGTTGAGAGCACGGCGTCGAGCGCAACTCCAGAGAGGGTCTCCTGCTCGAGCAGCGCGGTCGCGGTCTCCTCGACGGTGCTCCAGTTGGCGTCCAGGACCGCCGAGGCGCGCGCCTCGGCGTCGCCGACCAGGCGCTCGACCTCGTCGTCGATCAGGTTCAAGGTCTCCGGTCCGACCGAGCCCAGGTCCTGCAGGGAGGCGCCGAGGAAGACCTCGCCGCCCTTCTCACCGATCGTGACCAGCCCGAGCGCCTCCGACATGCCAAAGGAGGTGACCATGCTGCGCGCGAGCGCTGTCGCGGCATGCAGGTCGTCGTGGACGCTCGTCGAGGTGTTGCCGAAGGCGATGCGCTCGCCCGCCAGGCCGGCCGTGATCACGATCAGCTGGCTCTGCAGATCTGACTCGCTCATGATCACCTGGTCGCGATCGGAGAGCATGTGGGCCGCCGTTCCGAGCTGGCGTCCGCGGGCCACGATCGACAGCTTGCGTGTCGAGGTCGTGTGTCCGAGCGCGTCGGTCACGACCGCGTGTGAAGCCTCATGGATTGCGATCAGCCAGCGCTCCTGCTCGGTGAGGATGTGGCGTTTGGCCGGGCCCGCAACGACGCGGTCGATGGCCTCCTCGAGCGTCGCCTGGTTGATCACCGCACGCCCATCGCGAACGCTCAGCAGAGCGGCCTCGTTGATCACGTTGGCCAGCTCGGCTCCGCTGAATCCCGGAGTCTGGCGCGCCACCTCATCGAGCGATGCGTCCGGGGCGAGCGGGCGCTTTCCGCCATGCAGGCGCAGGATCTCCAGGCGACCGTGGACGTCGGGCGTGTCCACGACCACCTGCCGATCGAAGCGCCCGGGCCGCAGCAGTGCCGGGTCGAGGATGTCGGGACGATTGGTCGCGCCCATGACGACCAGGCCACCGTCGCCGGCGAAGCCGTCCATCTCCACGAGGATCTGGTTGAGGGTCTGCTCGCGCTCGTCGTTTCCCTGGCCGATGCCTGCGCCGCGCTTGCGCCCGGCCGCGTCGAGCTCGTCGATGAAGATTATCGCCGGCGCCGCCTTGCGAGCCTTGCGAAAGAGGTCACGCACCCGCGCGGCGCCCACTCCGACGAGCGACTCGACGAAATCCGAGCCGGAGAGCGAGAAGAAGGCGGCGTCCGCTTCACCGGCCACGGCCTTCGCGAGCAACGTCTTGCCCGTGCCGGGCGGGCCGACGAGCAGCACTCCCTTGGGGGCGGCCGCGCCGACCACGAGATACTTGTTTGGATCGGCGAGATAGTCGCGGATCTCGCGCAGCTCGGCCACCGCCTCCCCGGCACCCGCGACATCGGCGAAGGTGATCTTTTCCGTGGTTCCCTTCCCTTTGCGCCGGCTCTTGCCCGTGAACTGGGAGAAGGCGGCGATCCCGCCCCCGGCGCCCTCGGCTCCCATGCGCGTGAACAGCGAGAACAGGCAGACGAGCAGCAGGATCGGGATCAGGAACTGGACGATGATCGCCTCCGTCGGCTTGCCCGATTGCTGATCGACCGAGACGGTGGCTCCGCTGGCACCGAGTTCGCGCAGGAGCTGCTGGGTCTGGGCGCCGGAGGAGGGGTAGGCCGCCCACAGCCGCTGGACGACGCCGCTCGGGGCGACGCCGCCCGAACTGTTGCCGACAGCGCCCGCCTTGCTGCCGGCGGCGCCCGCGCTGCTGCCGATGGCGCCTGCGGCGGAGATTGAAGGCGCCGTCGCCGTCGTGGTCAGCTCGACGCGGTTGTCGTGGTCGAGCAGAACGGCGGTGGCGAGCTCGTGTCGCTTGGCCAGCGTCTGCACCGTGCTGATCGGCACCTGTATGCCCGAGCTGCTCGGCTGTATGTCTCCGAGCAACGACGCGAACGTGATCGCCAGGCCGATCGACGCGAGCGCGAGAAACAGCGAGAGCGGGTCGCGGAAGGCGATACGGCGGGCGCCCGAGAGGATCGCGCCGATGGTCGCGAGCACGGGGTTGCGGCGCTGGGCCAGACCGGAGCGCACGGCGGGCTTCCCGGAGCGCGAGTAACCGTTGCTCGAGGGTGCCTGGGGCGGCTGCGGTGGCTGGGATGGAGTCGGGTCGTCGGTCATGTGAAGCTCGGGAGCGGGGTCACTGTAGATCCGTCCTTTGAGAGCACACGCGAGGTGCTCGTCCGTCTGGCGAGGCGCCGACAGAAGCGCCGCATCGTGTCAGGCAGCCCTGCCGAAGCGCTGCCCAGGGCCGATACCAATGGCCACCAGCAGCCTCACACGCGAAACGCTGAAAAGCAATGCCAGTTCACAAAAACGACACATGGTCCGACAAGGAGCCGTTCACAGAATCGTCACATCACCAATTCACAGGATCGTCACATCACCCGTTCACACAATCGTCACATCTGACTGGAGTAAATGTCGGCTCGTTCACAAGAACGAAACAAAAGTCAAACCTGCGATTCGCGACTCTTCTCAAGCGGCGGTGAATGTCCATCGCGCATACCGCATCGATCCACACCAAGAGCCGTTTCGGCCGACCGGCGTCAAACACGCTTCAGCTGAACCCCTTCCAAGAGCAAAGGAGCAAAGAACCATGCGCGCGCACCGCACACTGATCCTTTCCGTGACCATCGCCCTCCTGCTGGCCGTGCCGGCGGCGGCTTCAGCCAGGCGGCTGATCATCGGGGGCTCCACGTCTGTGCTGCCTCTCGCCCAGAAACTCGCGACCGCCTACCACGAGGCGTACCCGAAGATCCCGGCCCCCAAGGTCGGCGGCGGCCAGTCGGACATCGGCATCAGCGGTGTCGCCGCGGGACGCTTCGACATCGGCGACTCCTCGCGTGACCCGATCCCGGGCGTAGATCCGAAAGGTCTCGTGTTCACGAAGATCGCCCGGGACGGCGTGTGTGTGATCACCAACCCGGCCAACCCGCTGTCCAACCTGTCCCAGGAATCGGTGGAAGGCATCTTCACGGGGCGCCTGGACGACTGGAGCCAGGTCCCGGGAGCGACCATCAGCGGGCCGATCGACCTCTTCGACCGCGATGGCGCCTCCGGTACGCAGGACGCCTTCCAGCACATCTTCCTCGGGGAAACGCTGAAGATCTCTCCGCGGGCGACGGCCGAGACCTCCAACGGCCTCGAGCAGGAGGCCGTGCACAGCGATACGCAGGCGGTCGGGTTTGTGTCCTTCGCCTACACCGAAGGCGTCAACGCGGTCGGGTATGAGGGCATCGCGTGCAATCTGCGCAACGCGAAGTCCGGCCAGTACGGCGGCGTGCGTAACTTCTGGATGGTCACCAAGGGTCCACCCAAAGGCGAAGCCGCCAAGTTCATCGCGTGGGTGACCAAGCCCGGCAACCTGATCGTCCGCGCAATCGTGAACTCCAGCTGGATCGCCATCCACTAACAGCGGTGTCCGCCGGCGCTGACAGCCACGGCCGCCGTCGGGGGGGCGCCGCCAGAGCCGACAAGCGCGCCGAGCGTACGCTCGGCGCGCTCGCCGCCGCGGTGCTGGTGCTGATCGCGCTGATGGTCGCCACGGTTCTGGTCAAGGCCTGGCCGTCGTTCTCCGCCAACGGGATCAGCTGGTTCGGCGCCGGCGGGGACGTGGACACCGAGCTACGGGTGATGCGCGAAGGCACCCCCCTGGCGGGCCACTCGCTCATGTACTTTCGGGCCTGGCCCCTGATCTGGGGGACGCTCCTGACGACGGTCCTGGCCGTCGCGATGGCGCTGGTCGTCTCGACCCTCGCGGCGGTCTTCCTGACCGAGTTCGCGCCTGCTCCCGTCAGGCGCACGCTCGACCCGGTCGTGAGGCTGCTCGCCGCCGTGCCCTCGGTCATCTACGGGCTGATCGGGATCCTGGCGATCGCCCCCTGGATCAACGAACACCTCATCAGCAACGCGCGCAAGCAATCGGTCATTTACGTCGTGCAGCTGAACGGAGCCGATCTGATGACGGCAACCCTGATCCTCACGATCATGATCCTCCCGATCATGGTCGCGATCAGCGCCAACGCGCTCGCCGCCGTCCCCGCCTCCTGGCGCGAGGGCTCGGCTGCCCTCGGCGTGAACCGCTGGAGGACGATCTGGAGGGTGTCGCTGCGTATGGCCTGGCCCGCGATCGCCGCGGCGACGGTGCTCGCAACCGCGCGCGCGCTCGGTGAGGCGGTGATGCTTGCGATGGTCTCCGGGGGGAAAGGGTTCGCCGCGAACCCGCTCGACGGGATCACCTTCCTGTTCGAGCCGGTGCGGCCCCTGGCCGCGACCATCTTCCAGGAAGCCGAGGGTCTGACGATCGGCCCGCTCGCCCACACCATCTACGCGATGGGCGCGGTGCTGCTCGTCTCGGCGACGATGCTCTCGCTCGCCGGATGGGCCGCCAAGCAGCCGCTCAAACGCTACGGGATCCGCACCTGATGGCCAGCGTCGCGCTGTCCCCGGCGCCGGATGGGGCGGCGATCGTCGTTCCCCCCCGCGGCGGCACCGGCGGGTGGCCGTTCGTCGATCGCGTCTGCTACTGGCTTTGCTGGGCGACCGGGGTGGGGATGTGCCTGATCGCTGTGGCGATCGTCCTGTACATGTTCTTGAAGGGCATCTCCTACCTGCACCCGAGCCTTTTCATCCAGTCCCCGGCACCGTCCCTGCAGCAGAGCCAGAGCGGCGGCTTTCGCGACCCCCTCATCGGGACGTTCATCGTCACGGTGATCGGCACGGCGATCGCGGCGCCCACGGGAGTCGCGATCGCGGCCTGGCTCTCGGAGTACGGGCGTCCGAGCTGGCTCGCGCGCACGGTGGAGTCCGCGGTCGAGATGCTCGCAGGCGTGCCGAGCATCGTGCTGGCGCTGTTCGGACTGCTGATCTTCTCGCAGGGATTCCTCGGCTTCCTCTCTCAGGGCGCGGCGAAAGGAGCGCTCGGGGAGTCGTTCTTCAACGCAGGGGCGGTGATGTCGCTGCTGGCGCTGCCGCTCGTGGTCGCCTCCACCCGCGAGGCTCTCGCCCAGGTCCCCGACCAGCTACGCGAGGCCTCCTATGCGCTCGGCAAGGCGCGCAACATGACCATCCGCCGCGTGCTGCTTCCGGCGATCCGGCCGAGCATCGCGAGCGGGGTCGTGCTCGGCATGGGCCGCATCATCGGCGACACGGCGATCGTGACGGTGCTCCTCGGCGTGACGCTCAAGAACGAAGGCGTGGGTCACCTGCCGATCATCGGCACGTTGCGCGGCACGGGCTCGACGCTCACGAGCTACGTCTACAACAACTCGCCGGCCGGTGAGGGCAATGCCCACGAGAAGGCCTACGCCGCCGCCTTCGTGCTCCTGGTCGTGGTGCTCCTGCTCAACGCCCTCGTGACGCGCCTTACGACCGGCGCCAAGACGTCCGGGGAGGGCATGCTCGCGCGCTTCACCGGCCGCCTGCGGAGGCCTGCATGGATCCGCTGATGCCGCCTCCGGTTCGCCGGATTGCGCTCGAGCGCGCGCCGCACGTCGCCACGCCGAGGCCCGTACCGAGCACCGAGGACGGAAACGCCACGGCCTCCGTTCGCGCAGCTGTGCAGCCGCGAGCCAGGCCGCTCGGGATCTCTCACGTGATCGAGCGGATGCGGCTCGAGTCGGTTTCTCTGGCATACGGCGAGAGCTGGGTGGTCCGCGGCGTGACGCTGCCGGTGCGCCGGGGGGAGGTGCTGGCCCTGATCGGGGCCTCCGGCTCGGGCAAGACGACGTTGCTGCGCTCGCTCAACCGGCTTACCGAGATCACCGCCGGGGCAGCCCGGAGCGGACGGATCACGCTCGACGGCAACGACATCTACGAGCTCGAGGTCAACGACCTGCGCCGGCGCGTCTCGATGGTCTTCCAGCAGCCGAACCCCTTCCCGATGAGCATCTTCGACAACGTCGCATACGCCCTCGCCGAGCAACGTCCCGCGCGCGGGCGCAGACGGCGCAGGCGCAGTCCGGAGCTCGAGCTCGCCGTGACCGATGCGCTGCGCCGGGCCGGCCTGTATGAGGAGGTGCAGGACGACCTCGGGCGCTCGGCGCTGAAACTCTCAGGCGGCCAGCAGCAACGCTTGTGCATCGCGCGAGCGCTGGCCGCCGGACCGGACGTGCTGCTCTTGGACGAGCCGTGCTCGGCACTCGATCCGATCTCTACCTCGACGATCGAGGAGCTGATCGTCGGGCTTCGCGAGACCGTGGCGATCGTCATCGTCACCCACAACCTCCAGCAGGCGTTCCGCGTCGCCGACCACGTCGCGTTCATGCACCTCGGCGAGCTCGTCGAGTACGGACCGAGCTCTGAGGTCTTCGATCGCCCGAGCAAGCAGCGCACGCGGGACTACATAAGCGGAGCATTCGGGTGAGCCTGAGAGGAGCGTTCGGATGAGCCGGCTGCCGGGGCTCACCCCCCGGTCAAGCAGGCTCGGCGGAGCCGGCGGGTGAGGTGGGCGGCGCTCGTCGCCTCGGCACTCGCGCTGGCGCTGGCGCTCGCGGGTTGCGAGACGACGGCCGAAAAGAGCGCGAAGCTCGAACGTGAAGCCGGCAAGCACGTGACGCGCGCGCAGGCCGGTCTCTCGATCAAGCGCGCGAGCGCCTACGTGAAGGTGCTCGGCGAGGTCATCGTGCGCAGCCGCGAAGGCGCCGCCGCGGCGGTGACGCTCAGGAACACCTCCTCGCGAACGTTGCTGGAAGTGCCGATCGCGATCACCGTGACCGACGCAGAGGGCCGCACGCTGTTTGAGAACAATGCCCCGGGACTTGAAGGCGCCCTCGTGTCGATTCCTTCGCTGCCTGCGCACGATGAATTCACGTGGGTGGACGACCAGCTGCCTCCGAGCGATGCTGCGGCGGCCGTGCTCGCGCGAGTCGGCGAAGCCGCGAGCAGCTCCGCCGCTTTGCCGGTCATGGGCATCGCCGGCGTGCATCTGACCGAAGACCCGACCAACGGCGTCGGGGCGGCCGGCACCGTCACCGACCGCTCGCCGGTCGCGCAGCGGAAGCTTGTCGTCTTCGGGGTCGCCCGCCGCGCCGGCAGGATCATCGCTGCGGGAAGAGCCGTGCTCCCGGAGGTGGCGGCCGGGGCGTCGGTGGCATTCCAGCTTTTCTTCATCGGAGACCCGCGCGGAGCGCAGCTGGCGATGAGCGCTCCAGCGACGACGTTCGGCTGAGGCGGTCCTCAGCGGCGACGTCCCCGGCGCTGCTTGAGCGTGATCCCCTCGAGCACGTGCGCGACCGTCTCACAGGCGTCGACCGCGGCCTCGAGCGACTCGAAGATGTCCTTCCAGCGAATCACCACCATCGGATCGATGCCGCCCGCGAACAACGAGGCGACGCCATCGCGCTGCAGCCGGTCGCCCTCGTTCTCGAGTCGGTGGATCTCCACGAGGTGCGGGGCGAGCTCGGTCCCCGTGCGCAGGCATCTGAGCGCCTGGGCGATCTGCTCGCCCGCCCCGACGAGCACCTCGGTGAATTCGACCGCCTGCTCCATCGGCGCCTCCACCCCGTAGAGCCCGAGCTGCGCGGCGACCTGCTCGGAATGGTCGACGATGTCATCGAGCGCGGTCGCCAGGGCGTAGCCGTCGCCGGCGTCGAAGGGGGCCCTGACGCGTCCGCGTCCCGCCAGGCGGTGAATGAGGTCGTGGGTTATCCGGTCGCCTTCCTGCTCGCACACCTTCAAGTCCTGCGCCAGCGTCGCGTGCTCGGGGTAGTCCACGAACAGGTCGCGCAGCAAGAGGCCGGAGCGCTGTACGTTACGCCCCGCCTCCTCGACGAGGCTCATCAGGGCGCTGTCGATGTCTCGCGCCAAGAAGCTCATCCCGCGAGAATATTGCCCCGCTGCGCGCCCCGCCGCGCCCCGCCGCGCGCGTTCGCTTCCGTTCACGCATTTTTTACGCCTCGATCACGACTTCTCAACGCCGACTGCGGAGACCCATGGGAGGCTGGCCGTCGTGACGAGCCTCACAGAGAGCGCGGAGACTGTGTACGCCGGGGAGCTTGAGATCAGGCCTGGCGAAGGGCTCGTGCTCGCCGCCGGCACGGCGCTCACGCTGTCGGTGCGGGAGTTCGAACTGCTGGTGGCGATGGCGAGCGCGATGGGCTCGATCATCACACGCGAGCAGCTCTACAAGACGATCTGGCGCGGCGAGCTGCGTCCCGGGGACCGTTCGGTCGACGTCTACGTAAGCAAACTCCGCGGCAAGCTCGAGCGGGCCATGCCCGATCGCCGCTTCATCCACACCCACCCCGGGTTCGGCTACCGCTTCCAGCCCCAGCCCCAGCCCTGGCGCGAGAGCACGATCGCGGCGGCGGCGAGCGCCGGGAATGCCGGCCTTGCCCGCGCCGACGGGGAAGGGGTTTCACAAGATGTTCACATCGCGAGGCCTGTTGAGTAAACAGACTGAAAACCAGCATCGCAGGGCGAGCGCGAGGCTCAATGAAGCTCGCCTGTACCTCCCACGAAATCCAGCCAGAGGAGACGTAGTGATCAAGAACAAGATGGGCGCGCTCGCGAGCTGTGTCCTGCTCGCATCCGGCCTCGCCGCATGCGGCAGCAGCTCCAAATCGTCCAGCAGCTCGAGTAGCTCGAGCAGCTCCCCGAGCACGACCTCCTCGAGCAAACCCTCCGGGACGATCTCGGGAGCGGGCTCGACATTCGCGGCCCCCGTCTATGAGCAATGGGCCTCCTCCCTGTCTGGCCTGACCGTCAACTACCAGGCCGTGGGATCGGGCGCGGGGATCACCTCGCTGGAGTCAAAGACGGTCGACTTCGGAGCGAGCGATCCGCCCCTGAAGCCGGCCGACGAAGCGGCGATCGCCAAGAACGGGAGCCCGGCGGTGCAGATCCCGATGTTCCTCGGCGCGATCACCGTCTCCTACAATCTGCCCGGCGTGGCGACGGGGCTGAAGCTCGACGGCAAGACGATCGCAGACATCTACCTGGGCAAGGTCAAGGTCTGGAACGACGCCGAGATCAAGGCGTTGAACCCGACCCTCAAGCTCCCGAGCACCGCGATCACCGTGATCCACCGCTCGGACTCCTCGGGCACGACCGCCGGTTTCACCGGCTTCCTGGCCGCCGTGGACCCCGAATTCAAGAGCAAGGTCGGTGAAGGCAAGGACGTCCAGTGGCCGACGGGAACCGGCGCGAAGGGCAATGCGGGCGTCGCGGGCGCCGTCCAGCAGACGGTTGGAGCGGTCGGCTACGTCGAGCAGGCCTACGCCCTGCAGCACAACTTCACCTACGCCTCGGTCAAGAACAAGGCGGGCGCGTTCGTCGCCCCGAGCCTGGCCTCGACCAGCGCTGCCGCGGAAGGCGTGAAGGTGCCCGCGAACCTGGGCATCAAAATCAGCAACCCCGCCGGGGCGGGTGCCTACCCGATCACCTCGCAGACGTTTATCATCGTGAACAAGGATCTCTGCAAGGCCGGGCTGCCCGGCGCCGAGACGGCCGCGAAGGGCGTCTTGGAGTTCCTCAACTACGGGCTCGGCCAGGGGCAGTCGATCCTCTCCCAGGCCGACTACGCGGGGCTCCCGGCCGCGATCCTCGCCAAGGCGAAGGCGGCGGTTGCCGGGCTCGAATGCAACGGCTCGCCGCTGAGCGGCTGATCGCGAAGCTCGGGCCCGGGATCGGAACAGAGAAGGGCCATTGCATGCCTCGGCGACCAGCTACGGCGAGCGCTCGATCCTCGGGCGCTCGCCGTTGGCGCGCCTGCCCGATCGGGCGTTGCGCTACGGGCTGACCGCCCTCGCGGCGCTGATCCTGGCGCTGATCGTCTACTTCTTCATCCGCCTGGTGGGCCAGGCCCAGCCGGCTTTCGCACGGGCAGGCGTATTCGGCTTCACCTTCCACAACGACTGGAACGTGAGCGCCGAACGCTTCGGAGCGCTGCCCCTGGTCGTGGGGACGCTGATCACCTCCGCTCTCGCGCTCCTCATCGGCGTCCCGGTCGCGGTCGCGACCGCCGTCTATGCGACCGAGCTGTGCCCGCTGCGCTTCCGCGCCCCGCTGACAATCCTGGTCGAGCTCTTGGCGGCCGTACCCTCGGTCGTCTACGGGCTGTGGGGCATCTTCTTCCTCGCCCCCAAGCTTCAGGGAGCCGAGCAGTGGCTGGCCAGCCGCCTGTCCTTCATCCCCTTCATCGGCGGCGGGCTTGTGACGATCCCCAACTACTTCATAACAGGGCTGGTGCTCGCGATCATGATCCTCCCGATCGTCAGCGCGATCAGCCGTGAGGTGATGGCGACGGTGCCATCCGACCACAAGGAGGCGGCGCTCGGGCTTGGCGCGACCCGCTGGGAGATGCTCACCACGGCCGTGCTGCCCTACTGCCGGGCGGGCATCGTCGGCGGGGCGATGCTTGGCCTCGGCCGGGCGATCGGCGAGACGATCGCCGTCACGATCCTGATCGGCGACGCGCCCCGGCTCGGCAGTCACCTGTTCGGACAGGGCTATAGCCTCGCGGCGGTGATCGCCAACGAGTTCGGGGAGGCCCAGGGCCTGCACCGCTCGGCGCTGTTCGCCGCGGGTTTGGTCCTGTTCGTGCTGA
Source organism: Solirubrobacteraceae bacterium (assembly GCA_049512215.1). Taxonomy (GTDB): domain Bacteria; phylum Actinomycetota; class Thermoleophilia; order Solirubrobacterales; family Solirubrobacteraceae; genus Palsa-744. The sequence goes on along the minus strand of JBEKXJ010000029.1, from coordinate 16,770 downwards.
CGCTGCTCGTCAACGGCGTGGCGCGGATCCTGGTCCTGAGGGCTGCGCGCGGACCGCGCGGGCAGCGCCGGGGTGCTCAGGGCTCCGCCGGCGGCGTGCGGACCGCAGAGACGGCGGCGGGCGTATGAGCGCGCGAGGCGCCTCGAGCGATCGGTTCGCCCGCTTCGCCGTCAGCCCGGCGCGCAGGCGCAAGGACAGGTTCGCGCGGGGGACGATCCTCGCCGCCACCGCGATCGCGTTGGTCCCGCTGGTGCTGATCGTCTACTACTTGCTGCGCAAGGGCCTCGGCTCATGGAGCCCAAGCTTCTTCACGACCGAACCGACCGGCAACACCTTCTTTAAGGCCTCGGGCATCGGCGGGATCGAGAGCGCGATCCTCGGCACGATCGAGATCGTCGCGCTGGCCTCGGTGATCGCGATCCCCGTCGGGATCGCGGTGGCGGTGTGGCTCGTCGAGTATGGAAGAAGCAGCTGGTTCGCCAACACGGTTCGCTTCTTCGTCGACGTGCTCACGGGCGTCCCGTCGATCGTCTTCGGTCTGTTCATCTACATCGTCCTGATCGTCGGCACCGGCAGCACATACGCGGGCTACAAGGGCTCCTTCGCGCTATCGCTGCTGATGCTGCCCGTCGTGATCCGTTCCTCGGAGGTGATCCTGCTGCTCGTGCCGGGCTCGCTGCGGGAGTCGGCCCTCGCGCTAGGCGCGCCGCGCTGGCGGGTGATCTTCAGCATCGTCCTGCCGACCGCCCTGCCCGGGATGGTCACCGGCGTGCTGCTCGCGATCGCCCGCGCCGCCGGGGAGACCGCGCCGCTGCTGTTCACGGCGGGTTCGACGTTCAAGACGAACTTCAACCTCGGCCAGTTCATGAACTCGCTGCCTGTGCAAATCTACAACGACGTCACATCTCCGACCACGGCCGTGGTAAACCGTGCTTGGGGAGCCGCGCTCACGCTCGTGGTCATGATCCTGCTGCTCAACCTCATAGCCCGCGTCATCTCGCGAAGGAGTCGCCTTGCATGAGTTCCGACGGACCCTCCTCACCGGTGACTGACACCGAGCCGCCCGGCCGATCGGAGATCGGAGGCTCCGCCGCCGCAGGCCCGGATCCGGGCCCGGCTCGCCTGACCGCCCTCCCACGCGATCGGGTCGAGACCGTGGCCGCCGCGCCAGCGCTCCAGGCCAAGCCGGGGCTGAGCGTCAGGCTCGAGCAGCTGCGCGCCTTCTACGGCCAGGCCGAACAGGTCAAGGGCATCGATCTGACGTTCAATCCCAACGAGGTCACCGCGATCATCGGGCCCTCGGGCTGCGGCAAGTCGACGATGGTGCGCTGCATGAACCGCATGCACGAGGAGATCCCGGGCGCCCGCGCCGAGGGGCGGGTTCTACTCGACGAGCTCGACGTCTACGACCCCTCGGTGGATGTCGTGGCGGTGCGCCGAGCGATCGGCATGGTCTTCCAGAAGCCGAATCCCTTCCCGACGATGTCGGTCTTCGACAACGTCGCCGCGGGCCTGCGCCTGAGCTCGCGCCGGCGGGGCGACCTGCGCCCCAAGGTCGAGTCTGCCCTGCGCAGCGCCGGCCTCTGGGACGAGGTCTCAGACCGTCTCTCAGAGCCCGGCGCCGGGCTCTCGGGTGGACAGCAGCAGCGATTGTGCATAGCGCGCTCGCTTGCGGTCGACCCCGAGGTGATCCTCATGGACGAGCCCTGCTCGGCGCTCGACCCCGTCGCGACGCTGAAGATCGAGGAGCTGATCGATCAGCTCAAGACGCGGGTCACGATCGTGATCGTCACCCACAACATGCAGCAGGCCGCGCGCGTGGCCGACCGCACGGCGTTCGTGCTCGACGGCAAGCTCATCGAGGTAGGTCCCACGCAGGAGATCTTCACCAATCCCAGCGATCCACGAACCGAGGAATATGTCACCGGGAAGTTCGGCTAGCGCCGGGGGCGGCGGGTCACGCTCGGGCACGCCCACCGGCGGCGCGCGAGCAGCCGACTCCACGGCCGGCGGCGGCGCGCCCGAGGGCGAGCTCGGCGCAGCTCAGCTCACGCCCGCAGACGGCGCTCCCCACGGGAGGGTGCACTTTCAGCAACAGCTGAAACAACTCGAGAGCCACGCGCTGGGCGGCCTTGACCTCATCATCGAGCAGCTCGACCGCGTGCTCGAGGCGCTCGATCATCAGGACGTCGAGCTCGCACAGATGGTGATCGCCGACGACGACCGAGTCGACGGACGCTATCTGGAGGTCCACCAGGGCATCCTTTCGCTACTCGCGCTGCAGGCGCCCGTGGCGGGCGACCTGCGGCTGGTCGCGGCGCTGCTGCACATGATCAAGCACATCGAGCGCATGGGCGACCAATGCGTGAACATCGCCAAGCTGATCCCGCTCTCCGGGCACGAGCCGCCGGTACGCGAGGAGATGCTCCAGGCGCTCGCGAAGATGGGCGCTTTCGCCCGCTCGGAGGTCGTCCAGTCAAAGGCGGCCTTCGCCGGACGCGACGTCGGCCTCGCCGAGGATCTCGTGCGCCAGGATCGCGAGATCAACCGCCTCAACCGCGAGATCTTCCGCATAGCGATCGAGATCGGCGACGATCCCGATACGCGCGAGTGGGCGATGCACATGATCCTCGTCGCGCGTGCGCTCGAGCGGATCGGGGACAACGCGGTCGACATCGGCGAGCAGGTGGCCTTCGTGGTCACCGGCCTGTTCAGGGAGTTCTCGGACTCCTCCCATCCCGCGGGCGCGCGCCCGGACGCCGCTCCCGATGCGACCCCCGAAATGTTCTAAGACCGCGCGATAAACAGATTCGCCGGGCGAGCCGGCTCGATCAAGACGCCACCGAAGGGACTTCAGGCGGCGTGCACGGCGAAAAGCCCCTGTGAAGATCCTGTGACGTTCTCTTGCAGTCCGGCCGCGCGGCCGTTTCATCGCCTACACTTCGCCGCGATGACCGCAAGCATGCGCGTCGAGGGGGACTCCTCGAGCCACGAAGCAGCTACCTCATCCTCGGCATCTCTTCGGATAGCGGTTCTCGACCGCGACAGCGGCTTCATCCAGGTCCTCTCAAAGCGCCTTGATCGCGCCGGCTGGGAGCACCGCGTGCTCGCCGGCCCTGTCCCCTCCGAGGCGGTGGTCGCGATGCGCCTGAGCGCCCTGGTCGTCGACCTCGCGGTGCTCGGACCCCAGGCATGGACCTGGCTCGAGCGGGTATGCGGCGCGCTGCCCGAGCTCGGCGTCGTCGTCTGCACCGGCCCCTCGACCGTGGCCCAGCGCGTGCGCGGATTGCGACTCGGGGCCGATGACTGGATCACGAAGCCCTGCCATCCGGAGGAAGTCATCGCCCGTGTGCAGAGCGTCGTGCGCCGGCGCCGTCGCAGCACGAACAGGCCTGAGTCAAAGCCGCTGAGGGCCGGTGAGGTCGAGATCCGCTCGGACCGCTTCCAGGCGTTTGTGGGCGAGCTGAGCATAGATCTGACGCGTCGCGAGTTCGAGCTGATCGAGCTCCTCGCGGCCGCCGAGGGACGAGTGCTCGAGCGCGAGGAAATCTACTCGCGCCTGTGGGGCTACACGATGGTGCGCGGCGACCGCTCGGTCGACGTCTTCGTTCGCAAGCTGCGCCAGAAGCTTGAAAAGGCCTCGCCCAGCTGGCGCTACATCCACACGCATTTCGGCATCGGCTACCGCTTTGCCGCCGAATCGCTCGAGGTCATCGACGCTAACGAGGTGCCTTCCTCAGTTCCCGTTGCCTGGGACACCCGCGATCAGGGCAAGCTCGCGGGGTCGCATGAGGACCATGAGCTTCCCGCCGGATCCGTCTAGGCGCACGACCGCAAGACCGCCCTTCTTCAGTTCCGCCAGGCCGCCCGTCAGCTCAGCCACCACGCCTGAGAGGTCGGGCTCGTGTCCGACGATCAGAAGGCGCCCTTCGGCCCCCGCGGCGACCATGGCGTCGAGTGCCTGGCTCGCGTCGAAGCCCGAGCCCAGCGGCGGGTGGGCTTGCAGGCGCCCGAGGCGATCGCCGGACTCCGCGGCGGCCAGCTCAGCCGTCTGGCGGGCACGCGCCTTCGGGCTGAAGAGCACCGCCTCGAAGCCGACCCCGAGCCGCGCCAGCGCGAGGCCTGCCGTCCGCGCCTGGCGCTCGCCGCGCTCGGTCAGCCTGCGTTCGGCGTCCACGCGGGTGCCGTGTGGCTCGGCCTCGGCGTGACGTAGGAGCCAGAGCTGACCAGCCATCTCGCGAGCCCAGCCTAGCGCGCAACGTCTCCTGGCGGGCGCGCGGCCACTGCGCCCGGCCATTCAGAGAGGCGCCCTTTGGGTGTAGCTTGAACTGTGAAGATGGCCAACCGGCGCGAATACAGCCAACACGATGAACCGGGAGCGGCGAGCGCCAGCGCCGAAGATGGGCACGATCCCTCCCTCTACTTCAATCGCGAGCTCTCCTGGCTCGACTTCAACGATCGCGTACTGCAGCTCGCCGAGGACGAGCGGGTGCCGCTGCTCGAGCGCGTGAAGTTCTGCGCGATCTACACGACGAACCTCGACGAGTTCTACATGGTGCGAGTCGCCGGCCTGCACGACCAGATCGATGCGGGGGTTGATAACCCGGGCCAGGACGGCCGCACCCCCTCGGAGTCGATCGCCCTGATCCGCGAGCGTGTGCTGGAGCAAGGACGGCGGCTAACCGACTGCTTCGAAGGACGGCTGAGGGAGGAACTCGCCGATAACGACATCCGCGTGGTGGCGGTGGGAGACCTCGACGAGGACCAGCGTGCAGTGCTCGCAGGGCACTTCCAGAAGACGATCTTCCCCGCGCTCACGCCGCTCGCGGTGGCCCCGGGGCGCCCGTTCCCCTACATCTCCAACCTGTCGCTGAGCCTTGCGGTGCTCGTGCGTGATCCCATCACCACGGAGACCGTGTTCGCGCGCGTGAAGGTCCCCACCGAGATCCTGCCCCGTTTCGTGACCCTCAAGCAGCCGGCGCCCGAGCCCGCCCTGCTGGTGCCGCTCGAGGACGTCATCGCCCATCACCTCGACGCGCTCTTCCCGGGCATGGAGATCGCCGACTACGACGTCTTCCGGGTCACCCGCGACGCGGACCTCGAGGTGTCCGATGACGCCGCCGACCTGCTCCAGGCAGTCGAGGACGAGTTGCGCCGGCGGCGCTTCGGAGAGGTCGTGCGAGTCGAGGTCGGCGCTGGCTGCTCGGCGCGGCTGCGAGCGGAGCTCGCGGGTCTGCTCGGCGTCCAGGACGAGGAGGTCTATCCGGTCGACGGCCTTCTCAACATGGGGGCCCTGTGGCAGATCGTCGGGCTCCCCGGGCATGCCGAGCTACGCGAGGAGCCACTGGTCGCGATCACCCATCCCCGGCTGCTGCGCCGCGAGGGCGAGCGACCCGACGTGCTCGGCGCGATGCGAGAAGGCGATCTGCTCGTGCACCACCCCTACGTTTCCTTCTCGACCTCTGTCGAGCGCTTTGTCGAGCAGGCGGTGGCCGACCCGAACGTGCTCGCGATCAAGCAGACCGTCTACCGGACGAGCGATGACTCGCCGCTCGTGCCGGCGCTGATCGACGCGACCGAGCGGGGCAAGCAGGCCGTGGCGCTGGTGGAGCTCCAGGCTCGTTTCGATGAGCGCATGAACATCCACTGGGCCAAGGCGCTGGAGGAGGCGGGAGTGCACGTCGTCTACGGCCAGCCCGCCCTGAAGACCCACGCCAAGTGCGTGCTCGTGGTGCGTCGCGAGGGCGACGGCGTGCGCAATTACGTGCACATCGGCACGGGCAACTATCACTCGGCGACCGCGCGCCTGTACACGGACTTCGGGCTGTTCACGACCGACGAGCAGATCGGCGCGGATGTCGCGGACATGTTCAACTACCTGACCGGCTACGGGCGGCCGCTTCACTATCGCAAGGTCTTGATGGCGCCCAACCACCTGCGCGGAGGCATCATCGATCAGATCCAGCAGACGATCGCGGCCCACTCCGAGGACTCCCCGGCACGGGTCGCGATGAAGATGAACTCGCTCGTCGACGGGCGCTGCATCCGTGCACTGTATGAAGCCTCCCAGGCGGGGGTGCGGGTCGATCTGAACGTCCGCGGCATCTGCTGCCTGCGCCCCGGCTTGCCGGGAGTCTCCGAGAACATCCGCGTGGTCTCGATCGTCGGGCGGCTGCTCGAGCACTCGCGCGTGTACGCATTCGAGCGCGACGGCGAGTACACGATCTACATCGCCTCAGCCGACCTGATGCCGCGCAACCTCGACCACCGCGTCGAGCTGGCCGTGCCGATCGAGGCCCCGGAGCTGCGCGCAGAGCTGCTCGACACGCTCGAACGGGGCTTCGCCGACAACCAGAACTCCTGGGAGCTAGACGGCGAGGGCCTGTGGCACCGGCGCTCGCCGGACGACAGATCGGAGAACGGCCGGCCCCGCAGCCTGCAGCTCGAGCTCGCGGAGCTTTACGGCAGACGCGCTCTCACCGAGCGTCCGGCGCAGGAAGAGAGCGCGGTCGCCTAGCTTGGACAGCCTAGCTGGCTACTGCGCGCCGCTTTTTGGTCAAGCGCGTCGAGGGCCTCTTTGAGCTCGTCCACGGACTGGTAGTCGAGACCCAGCAGGTGGTCGTGGCGATAGCGGACGACCCCCTGCTCGTCGATGACGATCACCGCCCGCTTGATCCCCAGGCGAGGCGAGAAGGCGTCGTAGGCGCGGGCCACCTGCCTGTCGAGGTCTGAGAGCAGCGGCACGTTCAGGGAATGCTTTGCGATGAAGGCCTCATGAGAAGCGAGGTCCTGAGAGGAGATGCCGACGACGGTCGCGTTCAGCGCGGCGAAGTCCTCTGCACGGTCGCGGTATGAGCAGAACTGTTTCGTGCAGACCATCGTGTTGTCGCCTGGGTAGAAGAGCAGCACCACGCGCTCGCCGCGATGCTCGAAAAGCCGGAAGGGTCCGTCGCTGCCGGGAAGCTCGAAGTCGGGTGCCTGTTCGCCGACCTGCGGGGTCCTCGCCATGCCCGCCAGCCTACTCCGATGCGCTAGAACAATCCGACATGCGCTCACGCCGGCTGACGCGCCTCGCCCTCGCCGTCCCGCTCGCGGTGCTGCTCGCCGCGTGCGGAAGCAGCTCCCCCGCGGATGTCTCGACCCCGACCGCCGGCGCCGCGGCGATACCCGCGGCTGCGGGCGCCGTCGCCGAGCGGCTGCTCGAATGGCCCGAGTTCGGCCTGAACCCGCAGCGCAGCGACGTCAGCGAAGCCGCGACGGGGATCACCAGCGCGAACGTCACGCGCCTGCGACACGTGAGCGTGGCGCTGGCGGGGACCGTCGACTCCTCGCCCGTCTACCTGCACGGAGCGCTCATCGGCGGGGTCGAGCACAACGTGATCATCGCTACGACCACCTACGGCAAGACGCTCGCGATCGACGCCGACAGCGCCAGGGTCCTGTGGACGTTCACGCCGCCCGGTTATGCCCGATGGGCGGGGAGCGCCCAGATCACGACCGCGAGCCCCCTCATCGACCCCGATCGGCAGTTCGTATATGCCGCCTCGCCGAACGGGCTGATCCACAAGCTCTCCCTCGCCGACGGGCGCGAGGTCGGGGGCGACTGGCCGGTGAGGATCACGCTTGATCCCACCCGCGAGAAGATCGCCGCGGCGCTGAACATCGACGGGCCGGACATCCTGGCGGCGACGGGCGGCTACTTCGGCGACACCCCCACCTACCAGGGCCACCTCGTCCTGATCGACCGTGCGAGCGGGAGCCTTGAGAGGGTCTTCAACACGCTCTGTGCCGAACGGCGCTCACTGCTCGTTCCCATCCGCTGCCCGGCGAGCGACTCGGCGATCCTCTCGCGCGGCGGAGCGGTCGTCGAGCCAGGTGGGCAGCGCATCCTCATCGACACGGGCAACGGCCCGTGGAACGGGGGCACGAACTTCGGCGACAGCGTGCTCGAGCTCACCTTCCCGGACCTGAGCCTGCGCCAGTCATACACGCCGAGCGACCAGGAAGCCCTGAATACGAGCGACACGGATCTCGGCTCCAGCGCCCCGGCCCTCCTCGGCGATGACCGCGTTGAGCTGGCGGGGAAGGACGGGATCCTCCGAGTGCTGTCGCTCTCGCGCCTGGACGGACACCCCCCGTCGAGCCCGGCGGCGGCCCGCCACCCGCTCGGCGGCGAAGTGCAGCGGCTCTCGACACCGGGTGCAGGTGAGCTCTTCAGCGCGCCGGCGGTGTGGCAGAGGGGCGGGCGCTCGACGACGTTCATCGCCGACGAACAGGGGACCGCCGCCTACGTGCTGCTCGCCGGGCGGCTCCATGTCGCCTGGCAGAACGCCAACCCGGGCACCAGTCCGGTGATGGCGGGTAGCCTGCTCTACGTCTATGACCAGGTGGGCGGGGGGATAAACGTGTACCAGCCGGGCTCGCCGCGACCGATCGCGAAGCTGGCGGGCGCGCCCGGGCACTGGAACAGCCCGATCGTCCTCGACGGGCACATCATCGAGCCCGAGGGCAACGCCAACGCGCATCAGCTGACGGGCTCGATCGAGATCTTCTCGGTCGGCTAGATGCGACACCTTGCGTCGATCCGTTCCTGGAGCTCGTGGGCCTCCATCGCGAGGCACCTAGTCGGAACGGGTGGCTGGGCGAGGCTGCGGCCAGGCGCGCCTGATGCTTGCCCATGTGCGTGAGCAGGACGGCGTCCTCTAGGGCATTAAGGGCGCTAGCCTCAAGTGGATCATGGAGGAATCGCTGGCCGGCCAGCTCCTGCTCGCCTCCCCGTCGCTGCGCGACCCCAACTTCGCGCGCACGGTGATCCTGATCGGCGTGCACAGCGCCGACGGCGCGATGGGCGTCGTGCTCAATCGTCCCTCGACGGTGACCGTGGGTGAGGCCGTGCCCCAGCTAGAGCCCGCCGTGGGCGATCTCGAGCCCGTGTACATCGGAGGACCGGTGGCGCCGGACTCGATCGTGTTCCTGGGCGACTTCCTTGACCCCTCTCCGGCGGGGCTGCTCGTGCTCGGTCGCATCGGCTTCCCGGCGCCGGACACGGGCATCGAGGAGCTGACGGCGGCCACCGCCCGGGGGCGGGTGTTCGCGGGCTATGCGGGCTGGGGCGACGGACAGCTGGACACCGAGCTCGATAATGGTGACTGGATCGCGGATGCAGCCCAGCCGCAGGACGTCTTCACCGAGGTCCCCGAGGAGTTGTGGAGCCGGGTGCTGACGCGTAAGGGCGGCAGCTATGCGCTCCTCGCGCGCATGCCCACCGATCCGAGCGTCAACTAGAGAAGCCTCCAGAGCGCGTACTAGTCTTAGGGAGCTGGCCCTCGGCCTGCGTCGCGCCGCCCTCCTCCGCCAAGGATCTCAGCAATGCTCAAGCTCGCCCGCTGGTCGACCACTCACCGCCTGTACGTCGTGATCGGCTGGATCGTCCTGCTGCTCGTCGTGAACGCCTTCGCCCAGTCGGCGGGAACGAGCTACTCCAACAACTTCACGCTCCCCAACTCCGACGCGCAGCGCGCGGCCGACCTGCTCCAGCGGAGCTTCCCCTCGCAGGCCGGAGATCGCGACACGATCGTCTACCGGGTCGCGAGCGGCAGCGTCCTCGATCAGGCGGTCCGCACCAGGATGAGCGCGATGTTCGCGGCGGTGGCCAAGCTCCCGCACGTCGCCGCCGTGATCAGCCCCTACGCGCCAGGCTCAGCGGGCAAAGCGATCTCCGCCGACGCCAAGATCGCGTTCGCGACCGTCGTCTTCGATGAGAAAGCGAACCTGCTGCCAAAGAGCGCGCCCGAACGCGTGGTTCGCGTGGCGAGCGCGGCGGGACGGCCGGGACTGCAGGTCGAGCTCGGCGGCCAGGCGATCGAGGCCACCGAGCAGGCCGGCTTCGGCCTCTCGACAGCGGTCGGCCTGTTCGCGGCGATCATCGTGCTGCTGCTCACCTTCGGCTCGCTCACAGCGATGGGCCTGCCGATCGTAACGGCGGTGGCGGGCCTCGTCACCGGCCTGGGGGCGATCGCCCTGTTCACGCATGTCGTCGACACGCCGAACTTCTCCTCAGAGCTAGCCGCGATGATCGGGCTGGGCGTGGGGATCGACTACGCGCTATTCATCCTGACGCGCTTCCGCGAGGCCTACGCGACACCGGGACAGACGTTCGGCGACGTGCGTGAGTCGGTCGTGCACGCGATGGACACGGCCGGGCGGGCGGTCCTGTTCGCAGGCTCGACGGTCGTGGTCGCGCTGCTGGGGATGATGCTGCTCGGCGTCAACTTCCTCTACGGCGTCGCGATCGCGGCATCGATCGGCGTGCTGCTCGTGATGCTCGCATCGCTGACCCTGCTGCCCGCCCTGCTGACGCTCGCGGGCGCGCGTCTGGCGAGACCTCGCCGCCGCTCACGGAACCGGTCCGCCGCCCGGCCGTCATCGCCGGCGAGCGCATCGTCGATGCCGGCCGCTGCGGGGGACACATGGATACGCTGGAGCGTCTTCGTCAGGCGCCGGCCGAAGGCGATCGCGATCCTCTCAGCCGCCTTGATGCTCGCGATCGCGGTCCCGGCGACCGCGCTGCGACTCGGCTCGAGCGACGCATCCAGCGACCCCGCGGGTCAGACCACCCACCGCGCGTATGAGCTCCTCGCCGCGGGCTTCGGCGAAGGCTTCAACGGCCCGCTGCTGATCGTGGCGAAGGTGCCGAACCCGAGGCGCGAAGCCGCCGAACAGGGCGTGCTCCTGCTCCTCCCCTCAGCTGGCAAGACGCCTGTCGAAAGGCTCCGCGCGGCGCTCGCCGGGACCCCCGGGGTGGCCTCGGTCGCGCCGGCGAAAATGAACCCCGCGGGGAACGTGGCGACGATCACTGTGTACCCGCGCTCCTCCCCCCAGGCCTACGCGACCAGCCAGCTCGTCTCACACCTGCGCGCCAGCGTGATCCCGCCGCTCGCCGCGAGCACGGGCATGCGCGTCTACGTCGGCGGCGTCACCGCGGGCGCCGTCGACTTCGCGACCACGCTCGCTCACAAGCTGCCGCTGTTCATCGGCGTGGTCGTGCTGCTCTCGGCCCTCTTGTTGCTGCTCGCCTTCCGCTCGCTCGTGATCCCGCTGCAGGCCGCCGTGATGAACCTGCTGAGCATCGCGGCCTCGCTGGGCGTGATCGTCGCGATCTTCCAGTGGGGCTGGCTGGGCAGCCTGATGGGTGTCCAGCAGGGACCCGTCGAGTCCTTCATCCCCGTGATGCTGTTCGCGATCGTGTTCGGGCTGTCGATGGACTACGAGGTGTTCCTGGTCTCGCGCATCCACGAGCGCTGGACGCACACGCGCGAGAACTCGCGCGCGGTCGCCGAGGGCCTCGCCCTCACCGGGCGCGTGGTGACCGCGGCCGCGGCGATCATGGTCTGCGTGTTCCTGTCGTTCATGCTCGGAGAAGACCGGGTGATCAAGGAGTTCGGCCTGAGCCTCGCGAGCGCCGTCTTCCTCGACGCGCTCGTCGTTCGCTGCCTGCTGCTGCCGGCGGTCTTGAACATCACGGGCAGCATGACCTGGCGGCTACCTGGGTGGCTGGACAGCGCGCTGCCGCGCCTGAACATCGAGGGCACCATCCTCCCGGCTCAGACCGGCGAGGAGGAGCAGAAGGACCTAGCGCAACCCGCCGGGCCCCGGCGCCGGGGTACGGGGATCGCCACCGAGGGAGCGGAGGGCTGAGCCCACTACCGCGGGGGGCGACGCTCGTCCTGCTGCTCTGCGCGGGGCTCTCGCCGGCTTGGCCCGGGAAGGCCTCGGCACTCGGCTCCAGCCTCCCGTTCCAGGCGGCGGGCGGGCGGAGTACCGTCCAGCACGCGCGCGACCCGAGCGCGCGCGCTGGACGGTACTCCGCCCGAGAACCATCGGTCCTGCTCGCCTTCCTGGAAGCGCCTTCGCCGACACCGGCTCCCCGCGGCGCCTCCGGGACTTCCAAGGACGCGGCGTTCGAGGCCGAGCTCGCGAGCGTGCCGGGGCTCTCGGTGGGCATCATGTCCGCCACCCAGGGCGGCTACTCGCGCGAGCAGTTTCTGCTCGACATCACCCAGGGCGCGCGGGTCTCCTCGTCGGCCTACCCGACGGCCTTTCCGCCCGTCCTGTCGCTGCGGAGCGCCGGCGCCGGGGCGATCGTGGCCGGCTGGGGGGCGGCCGGCGCACGGGCCAATGCGGCCCCCCAGCTGCTGCGGCCGGGCCTGCTCGCGGCGCAGATCCCCGAAGGCGCCGCCTACGCCGGCATCGAGGGGCTCGATGACATCGACGGCGTGGTCGCAGCCGAGCGCACCGGGCACATTTCGGCGATCTCGCTCGGCTCCGCCCCGACGCTGCTCGCGCGACTGGCGGCGCTGCGCGAGCAGCGGCGCTTCGTCGTCGCCGACCTTCCGGGCGACGCGCAAGGCGACAGGGACCTGCGCACGCTGGACGCGGAGCGTACGCCGGGCGAGCTGCTGATCGTCCTTCAGCGCGCCTCCGGGAGGCCGGGAGACGGACACGAACTGCTGTGGGCCGCGCTCGCGGGGCTGAGCGGCGGGGGGGGCAGGGAGCTGAGCTCGCAGACGACGAAACAGCGGGGGCTGATCGCGGCGGTCGATCTGGCACCCACGATCCTGCGCCGGCTCGGCCTGAGAGCGATCCCGCCCGACATGCGCGGGGAGCCGATCACGACGGCCGGGTCGCTCGAGTCGCAGAGCCTCTCCGCGCTGATGGCTCGCCTGCGGGTGGTCGCCGGCCGGCGTCTGAAGGCGCTCGGCATCCTGCTGTGCGCGTGGTTGGCGCTCCTGCTCGCCTCGGCGATCCCCTCGCCCGCCCGCTCTCTGCTCAGCGGCGCATGGGCGATGCGGGCGGGCGCGCTGGGAGTCCTGTGGACGCCCGTCGTGGTGCTGATCACGGCCGCGCTCGAGCCGAGCGCCGCGGTCGAGTACGCGACGATCGCGGTCGGCTGCCTGATGCTCGGGGCGCTCACCGACGTGCTCCTGCGCTGGCCCCACGCCCTGCTCGCCCCGGCGATCGTCGGCGTGCTCGCGCTCCTCGTCGACGCGCTCGCGGGAACACAGCTCCTGATGCGCTCGCTGCTCGGCCCGGACCCGATCCTCGGGGCCCGCTTCTACGGCATCGGCAACGAGCTGAAGTCCGGCCTGGCCGTGCTCGTACTCGCGGCCCTCGCCGCCGCTCTGCACCCGGCGCAGCCGGGTCGCAGAGCCGTCCTCGCGGTTGCCGGGACGGGCATCGCGCTGGGCGTCGTCGAGGGCTCCGCGCGGATCGGAGCCGGCGTCGGCGGGGTGATCCTCGTAGCCGCGGGCTTCGCGGTCGCCGCGGTCATGATGGGCGATCCTCGTTCGGCCTGGGCCTCCACGACTCGCAGGCGGGCCCCGATCGTGCTGCTCGCGCCCCTCGCGGGGCTCGTGGCGCTCGCGGCGCTCGACCTCGCCACGGCGCACGGAGGCGGCCACTTCACGGGCAGCGTCCTTGATGTGCGCTCGGCGGCCGATGCCCGGGACATCATCGTCCGCCGCTACAGCGCCGCCTTCGACGAGCTCGAGAACCACATGATGCCCCTGGCCACGGCGTTCGCGCTGCTCTGCGCCGGGCTCGGCCTGCGCGGGCGAGAGCGCATCCTGCGCCCGGTCGAGGGCGGGCGCGCCTGGCTTGCGGCGCTCGCGGGCGGCCTCACGGCTGGCATCGTCGGGGCCCTGGCCGAGGACTCCGGGCCGGTCCTGCTCGTCGTCGCCGTCTTCACGCTCGGCTGCGTGCTCACCTACCTGTGGGGCAGACCGGACGGCTCGAGCTCAGGCTCGCCGGCGTCGATGAGGCGCGCCGGGGGCCGCGAGGCGAGCTCACTGAAGAGCGCCAGGCGCCCGGGGACATTGCAGTCCTCGTCAACCAGACAGGCGGCACAGGCGCGGTGATAGCCATCTGCTATCTCCAGCCGGCCGCGGCCGTCGTGGATCAGCAGGATCGGTGAGATGCGCCTGCCTTCGGAGATGTGCTTGAGCTTCTCGGCCACCTCGCTGCTCTGCTTGCGCTTCAGCAACGGCAGTTCCGCCGCGCGCAGGATGTCCTTCGCTCGCCAGTTGCTCTCGGGCGCCTTGCGCAGCAGCTCCACCGCCTTCTGCAGTTGCTCGGGGCCGAGCAGCAGCGAGAGGAAGCTATGCGCCGCCGCATAGTCTTTGGCTTCCGGCTCGCTCAGCCACTTCGGTTCTGCCATCGCCGCTCAACGATAGCTCGCACAGCGATCGTGCTGCGGAGCCCTAGCTATCCGACGACGGCGGTGCCTGCCCAAGCGTCCCCTGTGCAGCGGCGATGGCGTGCTCATCGCCGCCTCGGCCGCGCAGGATGAATGCCATCGCGACCGCGATCAGCCCACCCGCGATCGGTCCGAGCACATAGACCCAGTAGTGCGCGAAGTCTCCACGCACGAGGTCGGGAGCGAACGAGCGCGCCGGGTTCATCGAGGCGCCTGTGATCGGGCTCGACCACAGTCCGGCGAGGACGATGTAGGCGCCGACCGCAACGGCTGAGAGCGGACCGACGTTCTGCGAGCGCGACGCAGTGCCAAGGATCGTGCTCACCAGACCGACGCTCAGCAGGAGCTCCATCAGCAACGCCTGACCGTCGTCGATCCCGGCTCCGGGGACGGTCGCGCCGAGCATGCCCACCTTGCCGAACATGGCGTCGAGGAAGAGCACCGCGAGCGTCGCTCCCACGAGCTGCACGATCACATAGCCGGGCACGCGCCGCCAGGGAAAGTCCCCGCGGGCCGCGAAGGCGATGCTCACAGCGGGATTCAGATGCGCGCCGGAGACCGTCCCCATGAACAGGATGATCGCCGTCACGGCGAGCCCCGGCGCGGTGACAGCGGCGCCGCGGCCGATCGCCCCGTGGCTGACGGCGTTCACGACGGGCGCACCGGCGCCCACGGTTACCAGCAGAAATGTCCCCAGCAGCTCGGAGAACAGCCGGCGCCACTCGTGCGCAGGGTCCTCGAAGCGTCGCTGCCACGGTGTCGGCATGCCCAGCTCGCCGAGCAATGACCAGGCCGCGACGCTGCGACGCAGGGCGGGCTCGGCTGCCCCGCGCCGGATTGGTTCCGGCTCAGTCATCGCGACAGTCCGGGCAGGCGCCGCGCAGCACTATCTCATGCTCTGAGACAGCCATCGGCACCCGCTTGCTGAGGCTCATTATCGCCCGCTCGAGGCCGGGATCGGAGAAGGGCATCACGAGCCCGCACTCGTCGCAGACGAGGTGGTGGTGGTGCTCGTGGCGCTCACACACGCGCTCGTAGCGGACCATCGCCTGACCGGTCTCCACGCGCTGGACGAGCCCCAGCCGCTCGAGCTCATCGAGGATACGGTAGACGCTCGCGCGGCTCACTGCTCGTGCGGACTCACTGCGCAGGGCCTCCTCGATCTGGACCGCCGTCAGCGCGCACGCCTGCCCCTCGAGCAGCTCCAGCACGGCGCGCCGAGCGCCGCCGCGCTTGTGACCGGTGGCTGCGAGCGTCGCCTCGGCACGGTCGACCCATGCGCCGGCCTTCATGCGAGGACCCTCGAGGCATAGTAGATGCTCACGGCGATCGCCACGATCGCCGTGCTCGGCGGCAGTGACGGAACCGCGTAGGCGAGCGCGAGCCCGCCCCACATCGCGACGGTCGCGA
Source organism: Solirubrobacteraceae bacterium (assembly GCA_049512215.1). Classification (GTDB taxonomy): domain Bacteria; phylum Actinomycetota; class Thermoleophilia; order Solirubrobacterales; family Solirubrobacteraceae; genus Palsa-744. The sequence goes on along the minus strand of JBEKXJ010000029.1, from coordinate 1,106 downwards.
ACAGACCCGCCAGCGCGATGCCGGCGAACGGGCCCTCGACGGCGCGGTGGGCGGCGGCGGCCGGTGCGGTGAGCAGCCCGAGCAGCAGCAGCGCCCCCACGACCTGGGTCGCCTCGGCAGCGACGACACCGAGCAGCGCGAGGAAGCCAATGCCGAGCAGGCGCGTCGGCAGGCCCCGAGCCGAGGCGACCTCAGGCGCGACCGAGGCGAACAGCAAGGGTCTAGAGATCGCGAACGTGAGCAGCACGACGGCGATCGCGACGATGGCCGCGAGGCGCGCTTCACCCCCGTCGAGGCCGAAGATCGACCCGAACAGGGTGTGCGCCGCCTGGATCCCCGCGCCGCCGCCGGAGCTCGTGCTGAAGAGGGTCAGGAAGAACAGGCCCATCCCGAGAATGAACGTGAAGGCTATGCCTATCGCCGTATCATCGGCGGGCCCGGCCGCCGCCGCCACCCGAGCCCCCGCCCGCGCAACCCTCGCGCGAGCGAGACTCCCAATCCCCGCGCCCACGGCGATCGTGGCCGCGAACAGGCCGACGCGCTCGTCCACACCGGCAGCCGCGGCGGCAAGCGCGCCGGGAAACGCCACGTGGCTCAAAGCGTCCCCGGCGAACACCTGCCCGCGCAGGACGACGAACCAACCGCTCACCCCGCACGCGAGTGCCACGAAGGTGCCGGCGAGCAGCGCGTTGCGCATGAATTCTTCAGAGAACATCAGGCGATCAGCCCCTGCGGCGAAGGCGCGGGCGGGACCTCCCGACCCCGCGCTGCGCCAAGGACACTGCTCACGATCCGTACGAGCACGTAGATCGCGAAGGAGATCGCCGTGATGAAGAACCCGGCGGGATACACCGAGAAGTAGGCGACGCCAAGACCGAACCACACCACGAAGAGGCCGAGAGCGACGGTGAGCGTGAGACCCAGCCCCGGCCGGGCCGTCAACGCCTGCGCGGTCGCGGCCGGCATCACCAGCAGCGCGAACACGAGCAGAGGACCGGTGATCTGACTCGTCGCGGCCACCGCGAGCCCGAGCAGCAACAGAAACGCGGTTGAGAGCGTCCTCACCGGCAGGCGGCGGGCGCCGGCCGCATCAGGATCAACGGATG
>JBEKXJ010000028.1:0-42026 GCA_049512215.1 Solirubrobacteraceae bacterium | reverse complement strand
GGCGCTGGGAGCGCCGCGGTCGAGCAGAGCGCGCCGTGGCCGAGCGATGACCTTCGGGTTTTTGGAGGCCACCCTTAGAAGCGATCCAGTGAGGCCTCCGAGGCTTTGTGCGACACCCTCCCACCGAAGCAAGGGTGATCCCATTGGCCGTCCCCACCGCTGCGTTTCGTCGTCCGGAGCGCTAGCGAGATGAGCGCGATCGTCGGCGCCCGCTTGCGTGCGGTAGCGGTGGTGGGCGCTCAGCGGTCCGGAACAGCCCGCGTCCCGCAGCCGACCACCGCTTCCGCAGTCCTTCGATGAGGTGACTGTCAGACTGAGGGGCCGTGCTGCTTACCGCCTTCGGGGCGACTGTCTTGACGTTCATGATGGTCATGTACGCGCTTGAGCGTCGCCACAGAGGGTTCGTCCTCGCTTTCGCCTCCGGCTGCGCGCTCTCAAGCGTCTACGGGTTCCTAGCTGGGACGTGGCCCTTTGGCGTCGTTGAGGCCATCTGGACGGTCATCGCCGTACAGCGGTACCGGACAGGGGGCCGGTAGTCGTTTCGCCAAACCCTCCTAGCCCTCCTAGACTAGTAGCCGCCGCCGGAGCTCGCCGGCGCAGCCTGTTCGCGCTGGGTGCTGGCCGGAACTGACGAGCTGCTCGCGCCAGTCACGACCGGCTACTACCTGAGGGTTTGTGAACCGCCCCCTTCTTCGAGGCGCCTTGCCTCCTCCAATCGCCGGTCCTCGGCCTCCCTACGCGCTAGGGCCTGTCGGTCCAAGATTTCCAGCCGGCGGGCGCGCTCCTGGACGGCCCGCGCCACGCGTTCGACGTGTTCGCTCGCCGTCCGGTCCTTAGCGGTGTTCACGTACATGGCTCCCTCCGTTTCGTTGCGGCCTGGCTCGTCGGTGCGGGGCGGCCGTCCTCCCGCAGACTCGGCGCTCTGAGCGGTCCGGGTGTCGGCTCGTGTAATCCGCGCGGGCAGACACGAGGTGGGGCCCGCCGGGGCGGTCAGGCGATCGGCGCTTCGGACTGCTCGTGGCGTCGACGATCACGCGGCGAGTGGCGCTCTCTCGCAGGAGAGCTGGTCGACCGACAGACGCACTGCCGCTCGGTACGGCCGTCCGGGCGTTGCCACCGGGAACACATCGCGGCTCAGCGCATCCGGCGCGGCCGTCAGCGCCTCTACCATGACGTGTGGTTCGCTGGCGACGCTGCGCACCTGCGCAAACGGGAAGCCGCCGAGCGACTCAACCGTCAGTCGCCGCGCGTCCGAGGCGACTGTTAGGCGGCGGTCGGCCCCCAGGAGAAACACCTCGTGGAGCTCATCGACACCGAGCGTGGAGGCGCTCATCTCGAGCGGCTCGGTCGCGCCCGTCGGCAGTAGGCGCTCGTCGGTCACGACACGCCGACGCGCGGGTAGGACCATCGTGGTATCAGCTCGTGGCTGCTCACGCCGCACGTAGAGGCGATATCCAAAGCAGGCCGGGACCGGCACACTGCCAGTCGCCTCGATCACAGTAGCGATGCACAAGGAACTGCCCGTCACCTCGGCTCGCAGGTGAACCCGATGCGGGAACGGGAACAGCTCGAGCTGTCGCGCGTCACTATCGAAGGGCAGCGTCGCCTCGAGCCACGCGGAGTCGGGCCCGGCGCCGGTGTTCTCCAGGACCCAGGCATGGCCGCACGACTGCACGCCGTTGACCGGCAGGCCAAAGCGATCGGTGTGCAATAGCGGCGAGACCGGCAGGCGGACGGTCGCTCCACACGCGGTGTACCCCCAGCTCGAGAGTCGGTTGCCCCACGGGTGCATCAACGACATTCCCATCGTGATGCCCTCGCTCGCGTAGGCGGCCAGGCCGCAACGTTCCCCCAACAGCTCGGCGACCCCGTGCCGCAGCGAGCAGCACGTCATACCCACCTGCGGAGCGAAGGTCGCTTCGAGAGCGTCCTGCGAACATAGACGCACCGCATCGAAGCCGTCCTGCGTAGCCTCCCTCTGGATACATGCGACGCGTGCCGCAGCGTCCAGGGGAAGCGCGAGGGCCGTGGGAGGGGTCATCGCATTGCCAGATCCTTGGCGTCAGCCACGCTTCGCGACTGGCATGTAGTCGCGGTCGAGCTCGCCCGCGCGACGGGTGGCTTTGCGCTTCGCGCGGATCGCCGAACCCCGCGCGCTCGGAAGTGCAGGTGTCGGGCGCTCGCGGGCCGTGGGCGTTCCTGCGTGCGATGCACGTCGACGCGGTGCACTGCGGCGCTGATGGCGTTCACGACTGTGCCGCACTTCGCCCACGTCCATGTCGCCGGCTCGGGCTCACGCATCGGGCGCGACTCCGTGCGCTGGGTCGCCGCCCAGCGTGGGAGCATTAGTGACCAAACAGGGATCGTCGCCGAGTCCTTCGGCACCGTCTGGTGGTGGTGGAGAAGCGTCATTCAATCGCCTCCTTCGCGTCGCTGGCTTCGGTGCCAACGACGCACCTCAAACTATGCACCGCCCGGCATCAAGACCTCGTAACGATCGGGGCCGCGAGTACAACGATTTCGTTACGACGCGAGGCGGTCGGTCATCGGGCCAACGGTCGATCTGAAGGCGCGCCACAGCTTCTTGGCTGTCAGTGAGGGCTGCTGGTGGGCGTAGTCCTCGCCGCGGGTGAGCAGGAACCAGAACAGACACGCGAGCTTGCGCGCAGTGGCTACCGCGGCGATCTGGCTGCCGCGGCGGGGGGGGGATGCGCGCATGGAAGGCGTGCAACGGGCCGGGCTCGTGGACCACCGACCACGCTGTCTCGACCAGCGCGCCGAAGCAGAGCCCTGCTTTGAGATCCGCCCGCCCTGCGCGGGCGCGCTGCCTGACTGGTAGACGCGCGGGTCAAGGCCCAGATAGCCGACCAGCGCCCGGGGGTTTCCGAAGCGGCGGATGTCGCCGACCGCGGCCAGGAACGTCGCCGCGCAGATCACGTTGACCCCGGGCACGCTCATCAGCCGCTTGATCTCCGCCGAGCCCAACGCCTCCGAGGCGATCTGCCGCTCAACCGTTGCGATCTCGCAATCGAGGAACTCGATGTGGCGCAGGCACGCTTCGATCGTCTCTGACTCCTCGAGCGGCAGACAGAGCTCGGCCAGCCATCGGCGCCCCTTGACCCCGAACAGGTCAGAGGCGCGCGGGCGGCCCAGGAGTCGGCGCACGAGCACGGCGTGGATCTCGTTCTTCGCGCGCGAGCGCCCGCGCACCAGCTGCTCACGCCGCGACAGTCGACGGCGCATCACCCGGCAGCGCTCATCTGGTGAGCAGACCGCGTCCAGCTCGCCGGCCGCCAGCAGCCTCGCGAGCATGCGCGCATCCAAGCGATCGGTCTTCGCGCGCGCCTGGCGGATCCCAGTATCGGCAGGGCTCACGACCACCACCCGCGCGACGTGCCGCTCAAGGATCCGCCCGAGGCTGGTGAGGTGCTCTCGGCGGGTCCGACCGATCTCACCTCGTCCTCCTGATGGTTGTTGAAATCACGGAGAAACAGCAGGCAAACGACAACGACCGATACGTGCTCACGGCACACCCGGGCAAGTCGCAGGGGCTGCCACCGACAATCCTCGGGCTCGAAGCCCATCGTCCAAAACGGCCTGATCGCGGTAGGGACCGCCGTTGCCGGCGGCCCCCCGCGCAGATCCCAGCGTGCGCGTCTAGCGCACTGGGCTCCTGCCTCGGGTGCGGGCGTCGAAGCGCACGCTTGGCCAGGGGTGCTGGATGTGAACGGGTGGCAGCCACCGGTCGTGGAGGCGGTTCATGCGCTCCCACGTCAGGCTGGTCCGCTGGCTGCGGCGCCTTAGCGTCCGATATCAGTGCCTCGTTGCCTGCTTGCGGAAGGCTGCGACCGCATCGATGTTGCCAGGCATGGCGTAGTAGGGGCAGTGACCTCGCACCACGCTCGCCAGCCACTGCCCTTGCTCGGGGATCGGGTCGTGCCGGCGTCGTACCAGCTCGGTCTTGCACTCGCCTAGCTTCGCCCGCAACCGCTTCTTGCTCGTGACGCGCTTGAGCGCGAACCATCCGTTCTTCCTCGTCTTCCCGCACGCGTGCGTGAGCCCGAGGAAGTCGAACGACTCGGGCTTTGACCAGCACCAGACTGAACCGCGCGAACCGCTCGCGAAGATCGGCCAGGAAGCGCTCGGCGTCGTCATGATGCTCAAAGCCAACCACGGCGTCATCGGCGAAGCGCACGACAATCACCTCGCCACGCGCCTGACGACCACGCCACTGGTGGACCCACAGGTCGAACGGGTGCAGGTATACGTTCGCAAGCAACGTCGATGCCGACGCGCCTTGCGGCGTTCCCTGCAACGTCTCCGACCACTTCCCGTCCTCGATGACCCCGCCTGAGCCATTTCTGCATCAGGCGCAGGACCCTTCTGTCAGCAATCCGATGCTCGAGGAACCTTTCAAGCCACGAGTGATCGAGACTGGAAAAGTAGTCGCGGATGTCCGCGTCGAGAATCCAGCTCACCCTCCTCTTCTCGATCCCGACCGCCAGCGCATCCAACGCACGATGCTGGCTGCGCCCGGGCCGGACCACGTAGGAGAAGCCGAGGAAGTCGCACTCGTAGATCGCGTTTAGCACCTCGACCACCGCCCGCTCGAGGATCTTGTCCTCAAGCGCAGCGACCCCGAGCGGCCTCTGCCGCCCGTCGGCCTTCGGTATCAACGCCCTGCGAGACGGCCTCGCCCGATATGCACCCCGGTGGACTCGGACGTGCAAATCCCAAAGGTTCGCCTCGAGATCCTGCCCGTAGTCCCGCCACGTCACACCGTCAACCCCCGGCGCGGCGCCAGGACGAATCGCCCTGTACGCCGCTTCCAGACGCTCGACGGTCACGTGGTGCAGGAGCGTGGTGAACCGCACATTCCTGTCCTTGCGCGCCACCTGGCGCACGCGGTCCAGCTCACTTGACACGCTCACGCCGGCTCTGCGTGCGGGGCGTGTCTCGCTGGCCGCGTTCCCCTTGGCCGGGCGCCTTCCCTCCACCACCTCCGCGGCCGCTGACGCGGCGTTGTTCGGCGGCTTCGCGGGTAATATGCGCCCGTCTGACTTCCCACGATCGTGCATCGAGGGCTTACCACCTCAGCGTTCCCCTCGCGACCCGCCCCAACCTGCGGACGGGTGATCGTGGGACCTCCCGGTTCTCGCGCATGGAGATCTCCGTGCATGCCCAGGTTCTCCGACCGCGCGGGGTCCCCCGACGACTCGGGATAACGCCGCCGGCGATGTTGCATTCTGCCAGCTGGGATAGCGTCGGCACCCCGAACCACTGATTTCGCGGCTCAATAGCCCAGCCTGCACGACCTCCGCCAGCTGCACGAGCAGCGGACCGGAGGCGCGCGCCGGAAGGCGGCGGGCCACCGATGTCGAAACGGGCCAGCAGCCAGCGCGCATCGCGCGCAACGCACGTTCAAGGTGACGGCGCCGCGCGTGTGCTTGGCAGCGGATCGAGCCGCAGGCAGCGCTCGAGCAGCTCATCCAGTGCGCTGTCGTGGTGGTGGTTGAGCAGGTTGACCGCCGGCACCCCGCAAAGCCGGTCGACGAGTGCTATGGCGGCGTCGGTGCTGGTAGCGCGGCCCGACACCAGATCGGGTTGATACTGGAAGGCACTGATGACGCCGACGACCGCGTATGGATCCGAGGCGCACAGGACGGTGCAGCGGACGCGGTCGCCGAGGAGTCGCACCGCAACGTCGCCGTTGTAGGGCTCCAGCGGCGATGCGCCCGCCTCGGCGACAACGACGTCGGGGTGAGCGCCGCCGAGCTGCGAGAGCAGGCGGAGGAGCGCCGCTTCGTACGTCGCCGCCGCAACCACTGTCGACGGCAGTCCGGCGTCGATGAAGTCGAAGATCGCGTCGGCTCCGGCGTCGCGCATGGCGAGGATGTCGCGATAGTGGCCGACGCCGGTCAGCTTCGCAGCCGCCACGCGAAGGCCGTGGGCCTTGAGACGGCGCACGACCGCCTTCGCGGCAACCGTCTTGCCGCACTCCATCGAGGTGCCAATGATCAGCACGACCGGCGCGTCGAGTGCGGCGCGGGGCACACACGGCTCGAAGTCGCCCATACCGAGCTTCCCGTCGCGCCAGACGTGGCCCCGGTAGATCACCGTTGTGGAGTGCGGTGGGGGCGTCGCGGCGGAGGTGATTCGACCCAATAGACCCGATTCGGTCAGGGTGTGCATCCGCAGATCCTCGCCCACGGACTTCCAGTCGCCGACCAGCTCGAGCGTGGCGGCGCGGCGGCCGAGAGCGCCCACGATCAGATCGCCGGCGATCACCTCAACGCTGCGCCCGTCGACCGTCTCGATCGTGAACGTCTCGGTCAGCTCCGATGTCTCTGTCAGCTCCGCGGCCACGTAGTCGCCCGTGGCCCACTGCTCACGTGGCAGGGCTACGAGCTCGAACGGCCGCTCGGCGAAGTCGGTATTGCGGGCTAGGCTCGTCAGGAACATGCCGGCGTGAGCAGGAGTAGGGCCAGAAGGGCGGCCCGCTCAGGCATCTGCGACGCGACAACGTACTCGTGGGATGCGTGCGCGCCGTCGCCGACCGGGCCGAGACCGTCGAGCGTCGCAGTGTATTGGCTCGTGATGTTCCCGTCCGAGGTCCCGCCGACAGTTGCCTCGTCGATGTCGATGCCGAGCTCTCGCGCGGCCCCCTGGGCGGCATGCCAAAGTGCAACGTTGCGCTCCGTGCGCTCGAGCGGAGGGCAGTCGAACTCGCCGGCAACCTCGACGGCGACGCCCTCCTCCACGGGGGTCAGACCAAGGATCGCTTGCTCGACGGCCTCCACGTCCTCGGCGTGCAGCACGCGCACATCTACCTCGGCGCTGACCTTTGGCGCGACCACGTTCGGTCGCAGTCCACCGTCGATCGTGCCCACGTTGACCGAGATTCCCCGCTCGCGGTCGTTCAATGCGAAGAGCCGCTGGATCTGATGCGAGACCTCGAGGATCGCGCTCGCGCCCTTCTCGGGGTCGAGGCCCGCGTGGCTCGCGCGACCCTCAACCGTCACTTTGAAGTACCCGGCTCCCTTGCGCGCCGTCTTGAGCTTGCCCGATGGTCCGAACGACGGCTCGAGCACGAAGGCACGCTTCGCGCCGGCAGCGAGCCGACGAATGTGCGTGCTCGAGTCGTGGCTGCCGATCTCCTCGTCGCTGTTCACGAACACGACCGGTGCAAGCGGCGAGTGCGCGTGGAGGTCGTGCAGCGCCCGCAGCGCGAACACCATCTGCACGAGCCCGCCCTTCATGTCGTAGACACCGGGACCGCGCACGCGGTCGTCATCTGCGACCACCGGCATCTGCTCGAGCGTCCCGGTCGGCCACACAGTGTCCATGTGGCCGAGCAGCAATTGGTAGGCGCCCCGGCGACCCTGCGGGCGAGCCTCGAGGTGGTCGCCGGTCCCGCGACCCGGGAGGCGCTCCACCTCGAAGCCGATCGACCTCAGCTCATCAGCCAGGGTCGCGAACGGCCTGGCCTGGGTCGCGGGCTCGACCGACGGCGACTCGGCCTTCGCCAGCTGCTCGAGCAGGGCGGTCATCTCGAGCTCTTGGCCGCGGAGCCGGTCGAGGATCCCGGCAGCGCTCGTCACAGCCGGAAGTCAGCCGGGAACGGAAACGAGAACGTCTCGCCGATCTCCGCGAAACGCCGCGGGCTCACGTACGCGAGCAGCGGCATCGCGCTCGTTAGATCCGCGTCGTCGGCGTCCGAAGCCCGCAGTGCCCGCTCGTCCACAGACGCGGCGACGATCTCGCCGACGATCAGGCTGTTCTCGCCGAAGCCGTCGACGACGCGCTCCAGCGCACACTCGAGCCACAGGTAGGCGTCGCGCACGAGCACGCCCTCGACGACGCGCGCCGGCATCGTCGGGAGCGCCGCCGCCGCGGGCTTGGACCCGTCCTCAGCACGACCCGACGCGAGGAGACTCGACTGGACGAGCTGATCCGGCTGCGGGAAACTCACCGTGAACTGCCCCCTTTCCTCCGCGTTGCGCTGGGTCGCGTGCCGCGGGCTGCACACGAAGCAGAAGTAGTTCTGCCAGCCGAGCGGCATCGCCATATGCTTCGGCGCGAGGTCGACGGCGCCGTCGACCTCAAGCGTGCCGACAACTATCAGCGGCGCGACCGTGAAGAAGCGGCTCCAGATCGGCGATCGCGTGTCCAGCTCAACGATGCTCGGCATATGACACACCCATACCACGCGGCGCCGCGCCCGGCATCGGTGGCAGTCCACAGCGTCGACCGGGTTACCCCGGATCTTGCAGAGACTGCAATGATCGTGTGATGAGCGGTGAACCTGGTTGCCGACGGTCCGCCGCCGAGTCAGCAGGGCGGTCGTCGACAGACTCGGAGCTCGTCTAACTCGCTCGTCTACGCGGTCTTGGACGAGACGACTGCGTTGCCTAAGTGAAGCGGTCGTGTGTACCTGTCGGCGATTCGACGCAAGCTCGAGCCCGACCCCGCCCATCCACGCTACTTCCTCACGGAGCCCGGTTCGGGCATTCGCGTCGACCCAGGCGAGTCACCGGCACGAGAACAGGTTTCGGAGTCGCCGGCATCAGACAGCCCCCGAACGATCCCCCTGCGATCGAGTCGGCAAGCGCGGGGGTCTGCTCGTGCTCATGCAAACACGGCTAACCGTGAGCTGGTGCGCGCCGGGTAAGCCGTGGCCTGAGCCCGTGTGAGCGCATCCCACGCGGCCTGCTTGCCGCCTGGTGTCACACGTCCACGGTCTCGCCGAACCTGCATTAGGCGGTCAGCAGACCTTCACGAAATCGTTATGGCCAACGGCCCGTTCGTCATGCGGGCGTCACTGAGACGGTGGCACACTCGAATCCGTTCTCATCCCAAAGTTAACTCGGAGGTGCTCTGCATGAGGACTCTAGGAAACAGCCAATCGGCCTCGCCCGTGATGTCGGCGAGGAGGACCACTATCGGAGCCATCCCGCCCCTTCACGGCCGCCGATCGACTTCAGCGGGCGCTCCCGTGGCGCTCCGGCTGAGGGTGTTCGTGACCCGCGGAAAGCTCGACCGACAGATAGCGGAAGGGCGCCCGTGCGAAGCGACCGCTGCGCTCACGCTGCGTGCCCGCCAGCTGACGCACCCCCGCACTCGGCAGCAGATCGCTCGCAGCCTCCGTGAGATTATCGACTACGTCGACCGTCACGGGTCGCGTAGGGTCATCTCGTCAGTCGTCATTGCGCCGGCGGCGGTGAGGACCGGTCGGCGGGCGATCCTGGGACTGGCGGAGCGACTCGAAGGGACGGCTCCAGTGAACCCAAGAGGCGTCGTTCTCGTCCGAGCGCTCCTCACTGACGGCCTCAGCCCTCTGTTCAACCCGTACAGCGAGCGAACTGTGACCGAGGCCGTCTTCGAGGTTCAAGAGGCGCTTGAGGGGCATCCCACGATCGAGTTCGATGCCGTGGCAGCGTAGCCTCGTCGGGCGCCGCAGAAAGCGACGCTGGTGGTCCTGGTTCGGTCGCAACAGTGCCCCGCGCTAGCGCGTCACCGGCTGCTCGAATGCACGTGCAGGCTGACCTCGCCGCTGCCCGCGTCGTACTCGAACAGCTCCGCGTAGCGTCTCCAGTCGATCGCCGTGTCGAGCTGTGCCCGGGCCTCGTCGCGGCTATAGTGGCTGGCCAGGAGGTCGATGAAGAACCTCTCGCGCAGCGCGCCGTCGCTCGAGTGCTCGAGCGCGCGTCGGATGCGGCCCACCAGCGGCACTCGCTGGAGCGCGGCCTCGCGGAAGATCTCCTTCGATAGCTGACTGTCGGCGCCGGCGAACCGCTGGCCGGTTTCGGTGAGGTTGAGGCGCCCGCTCTCGACCGTCGCGAAACCGAGCATCGTCAGCGCATCGACGATCGGGAACAAGTCGTCGATCGTGAATCCCACGACCGCGGCCAGAGCCGCGAGGTCCGCGGTGTCGCCGCTCGCGAACGCGAGCTCCGCGAGTCCGGCGATGCCGTCGACGCTCGCGTGCGGGAGCATGACGTGCTGGACGCCGCCACCCTCCTGGTCTTGGGGGGTAGGCGCGGTGGCCGTCGGGCGGTCGGTCATGATCCCGTAGATCTCGTCGACGAGCGCGCTGAACTGCTCGTCGCGCCGGTCGCGCGGGCGCTCGAGCCCGCAGGCAAGCTCGGCGCGGATCCGCCCGGGGTTGGTGCCGAGCACGATCACCCGGTCGGCGAACGTGACGGCCTCCTCGATGTTGTGGGTGACGATCAGGATCGCCTGCGCGGGGAACTCGCCCGCCTGCCACAGCTCGAGCAGCTCGGTCCGGAGGTTCTCGGCGGTGAGCACGTCGAGCGCACCGAACGGCTCGTCCATCAGCAGCAGGTCGGGCTCGCCGTATTCGCCCGGCTACATCTCGTCCGAGTTCAAGGCGCAGTCGAAGGTGGCCGGAGTCCCGGCGATCCGCCTGCACGATCTCAGGCACACACACGTCGCTGATGTTGCAGCAGGGGATACACCCGAAGGTGGTCAGCGAGCGACTGGGACACGGCTCGATGGCCTTCGCGATGGACACCTACGCGCACACGACGCCGGCCATGCACGCTGACGCGGCCGAGCTCGTGGCGACCCTGCTCTTAGCCCCCGCGCAGACCGCGCGTTAGCAATCCGTTTGCAATCGGACGCGAGCGCCGATCGCGTCCTCGGCTTGAAAGTGCCGGTTTGCAGGCAATGCATGCCATGCCCCGTGCGGGACTCGAACCCGCCCCACCGGATTAAAAGTCCGGCGCTCTACCAGATGAGCTAACGGGGCTCGCGCACGGCAGTCTGCCACATCGATCCAGCGCGCCGGGCGCACGGCTCAGGTCCGGTTGACCTCGGCGAGGCCATCCTCGGTGGGCTGTTCTGCGGCCGCGATCTGCAGCATCTCCTCGATCCGGGTCAGCTTGACCCGCGGACGTCCTGCGGCCTCGCCGCGAGCGCGCTCGTGACGGTCGATCTCAGACCAGCCGGCGTAGCTGACCAGATCGGGCTGGCAGGCGCGCAGCATCGACTCGACCGTCTCGGCGTCGGGGGAGTCGGGTTCGAGCGGGCGCTTGCCGCCTTGCAGATCGGCGAGGATCGCGTCGACGGTCTCCTGGGCGTCCTTCTTGTTCGTGCCGATCACCCCGGATGGGCCGCGCTTGATCCAGCCGACGACGTACTCGCCCGGCAGCGGCGCTCCGCTGGCAGGCTCAAGGACGCGGCCCGCCTCGTTGGGGATCACTCCCGCCTCCTCGTCGAAGGGGACTCCGGGTAGGGGGATCCCGCGGTAGCCGATCGCGCGGAAGAGCAGGCCGGCCGCGATCGTCTCGCGCTCCTCGCCGGGCTTGGCGCGCAGGCCGCCGCCCGCGGCAGGGACGAGCTCGTTGCGCACCATTTCGATCGCGCCCAGGCGGCCATGCTCCTCGGGGAGGAGCGCCCGCGGCGAAAGCAGGAAGCGCAGGACGATGCGCTTGCGGCGCCCGGAGGGTGCGCGCTCGGCGTAGGAGCGCAGGATCTCGACGTTCCGCCGCGAGGTGATGTTGGCCCCCGCGCCGGGGTCGGGGACGGCGAGGGCGCGCTCGAGCTCTGCGCGATCGACGACCACCTCGGCCTCCGCGAGCTCGCCGAGCTCAAGCAGCTCGGGGTTCGTGAACGCCGCCTGTGCGGGCCCGCGGCGGCCGACAACCACGACCTCTGAGACGCGGCTTTCTGCGAGAACGTCAAGCGCGTGGTCGGCCGTGTCCGTGCCGGCGAGCTCGGAGGGAGCGAGGACGAGCATGCGGGCGATGTCGAGCGCCACGTTGCCGTTGCCGATCACCACCGCCCGCTCGGCCGAGAGTAGGTCGACCTCCATCTCGGTGTAGTCGGGATGACCGTTATACCAGCCGATGAACTCGGTCGCAGCATGGGAGCCCGGCAGGTCTTCACCGGGTATGCCGAGGGGCCGATCCAGGGGCGAGCCGGTCGCGTAGACAATCGCGTGGTAGTGCGACAGGAGCTCCTCCCGGGAGACGTGCAGTCCCATCGTGATGTTCCCGAAGAAGCGGAAGCGGGGATGCCCCGCGGTCTTCTCATAGATGCGCGTCACCGACTTGATCTTGGGATGGTCGGGCGCCACGCCCGAGCGGACGAGGCCCCAGGGCGTTGGCAGGCGCTCGAGCATGTCGACCTCGATCGGGCTCGCTGAATCCTTCAGGAGATGGCCGGCGGCGTAGAAGCCGGCCGGGCCGGAGCCGATCACGGCGATGCGGATGGGGGACGGGGGCTCGTCTGTCATCGTCGGTAAAGACCCTGGTGTGGCTGCGGAGGCTTTCGATGGGCGCGGCCCGACTCGAACGGGCGACCCCCTCGGTGTAAGCGAGGTGCTCTAGCCAACTGAGCTACGCGCCCTGGGCCGGGAACTCAAGGCTAGCGGAGAGGTTCTGCTGCCACGGTGGGTCCGCCACGAGCCTGGCCCAGCAGCTCCTGAAGGCCAACGGCCTGGAGCCAGGGCACCTCGACCGCCAGGCCGCGCCGGGTCTCCTGCGAAGCTCAACAGATGCGGCGCGGCGGCGGTGGCCGAAGGATCACGAGGCTCGCCCTTGTGTGCTCGGCGGGCGTGGTCCTCGTGCTGGCCCTCATGCAGATGTTCCTCCCTGCGATCGTGGCGAGCAGGATCTCCTCGCGGGTCGGGCGCTATGGCAGCGTGGAGAGCGTGAGCGTGAGCGCGTTGCCGGCGCTCGAGCTGCTCTGGGGGAGCGCCGACTCGGTGCGGGTGCGGGCAAAGAGCCTCGCCGTGAGCCCGGAGCAGGCGGCGAAGCTGCTGTGGGAAGCACGCGGCGCGGCGAGCATGGACGTCAGCGCCGACAGCGTGCAGGTCGGGCCGTTACGGCTGAGCGATGCGAGCCTGCACAAGCGTGGCGATGCGCTGACGGCCGAAGCGGATGCGAGCGAAGCGGCCGTGATGGCGGCGCTCCCGCCGGGGTTCGACGTGCGGCTGCTGAGAAGTGAAGGCGGCGAGGTGGAAGTCCAGGCCAGCGGGGGGCTGTTCGGTATTGGCGCGACGCTCGACGCGCTGGCGCTCGCAAGCGAAGGCAGGCTGATCGCGCACCCGTTGGGGTTGCTGGTGGAAGGGCTGGTGCTGACCCTGTTCTCCGATCCGCACGTCTATGTGCAGGGAGTCGGCGCGAGCGTCCATACGCAGACGCCCTTGAGCTACCGCCTGAGCATGCGCGCGAGCCTTCGCTGAAAGGCGCGCCACCGGGCCAGAGCCTGTGGGCTTGCGGCGCCGGGAGGCCCTCAGGCGGCCGCCGAAAGGCCGGCGAGTGCCGCCGTGCAGGAGCGGGGGTGCACGACCATAGGGAGCCCCTCGCGGGGGCTGATCGTGGGCATCTGGCGGATCGCGAGCCTGAAGTCCTCGGGTAGCGAGAGCGTAAAGCGCGAGAGGATGAGCGTCGCGATGGCGCGCACCTCGAGCTGGCCGAAGCGCATGCCGATGCAGGTGCGCGAGCCCCCGCCGAAGGGAACGTAGGCGCCCTTGGGAAGCGCAGCGCGAGCCTCCGGGGCAAAGCGCTCGGGACGGAACTCCTCGGGGTCGCTGAAGACGTCGGGGAGGTGGTGGGAGGCCCACGAGCAGTAGTTCACGAAGGCGCGCGCGGGGACGGTGCGGCCCTCGAACTCGAACGCCTCGATCGAACGCCGCGGGCCGACCCACGCGGGGGGGTACTTGCGCAGCGTCTCCTCGAGGACCATCTCGAGCTCGGAAAGCTCGCCCGACATGAGCTGAGCGGCGGTCGGCTTTCCGTCGCCGATCAGCTCCTTCTGCTCGGCGAGCAGGCGAGCGACGATCCGGGGATGGCGGGAGAGCTCGTAGAACATGAAGGAGACGGTCGAGGTCGTGGTGTCGTGGCCGGCGAACATGAGCGTCATGACCTCATCGCGGATCTGCAGGTCGCTGAGGGTGTTGCCGTCCTCGTCGTGGGCGACGAGGAGCAGGCTGAGGATGTCTTCTCCGCGTTCACCGCCGGCGCGCCGGCGTGAGATCTCCGAGTAGATCAGCGAATCGAGCTTGCGCGCGGCCTGCTGCATGCGCGCCCAGGGCGTAAACGGGCCGCGGAAGATGCGCAGGATGTAATCGCTTGCGTAAAAGGCGAGAGCCTGCTCGAACAGGCCCGCGGCATCGATCGAGCGCGCCTGCCGGCCGTCGGGATCGAGGCCGAACAGCGCCCGCATCGCCACGCGCAGGGCCAGGCGCCTCGTCCACGCGTAGAGGTCGATCGTGGCCCCCGGCGCTAACTGCTCGAGTGCGCGGGTGGCCTCCTCGGCGATCACCTCGACAGAGGCGGCGATGTGCTCGCGGTGGAAGGCCGGCAGCATGATCATCCGCGAGCGCCGATGGAACTCGCCGTCGATCGTGAGCAGGCCGTCGCCCATCAGGCCGATGAGGTCGCGGAAGTGCGACTCCCGCCAGAGGAAGTTCGAGGCGTGGGAGACCGTGATGTAGTGGTTGGCGGCCGGCCCGAGCATGAACACGACGTTGCCGTGGAACAGCCGCAGCGTAAAGATCGGGCCGAAGCGCTCATAACAGGAGAGCAGGATGGGGAGGGGTTCCTCGGCGAAGCGCCTCGTGCGAGCGAGCGAGAAGCGCGTTTCGCCCGCAGGGAAGGGGACGGTCGCGGCGCGCTCGTCGCGAAGGTCGCTGAGCAGGACGGCGAGGGGGCTGCTGTTGAGGAGCGCAGGAGGGCCGATGAGAGCCACATCAGCACCCTAGTCGATCACTGGCCGAGCGGCCAGTTTTGCCCTCGCAAGGACCACGTGACGCGGGCGCGGAGCCGGGGGAGCTTGTCGCAAACGGTGTCGCGAAATGGGCTCGTGGGCGCCAGCGGCGGGCGGGCGCACCGTCGCTGGGGTCAAGGCTTGGCATACTGGGCTGTGCGCGGAAGGAGCCCAGTGGCATCTCCCCACGCAACAACGCGGGGGCGTAGCTCAGTCGGTTAGAGCGCTGCCCTGTCACGGCAGAGGTCGCGGGTTCGAGTCCCGTCGCTCCCGCTCTGTACGCCGCTTTTTCCGGACCGCCTTTTAGGAGTTTTGGAGGCGGTTTGGAAATAGCGCGCGAGTGGCTTGATACATTGCGTCTCGGTTGAGCCGGGAAGTCTGGTCGGCACAGGACGATTCGTGCCCGACAACTCATGGCAGATACAGTTGCCTTCCCTTGACCAGCGGGTCGTCGTTGACGTGCGGGGTCCGGGCGAGTGGATCATGGGTGTGCCCGCATGTGGGCGCTCATTGCACGTGTATAGGTTGGCGCCCACCGATTGGCTCGTCTCTGAGGTGGGGCGCGGTAGCGAGGGCCGCGGGAGGAATCTGAGGCAAGCACTCGCTGCGCTGTCCGCCGGTGTCTCGTCTCCCGATTGGTGGGACCTCGCCGTGGGGGTGCTCGACGACGAGGAGGAACCGTGATGACCGCTCAGCTAAGCATGTGTGAGCTCAGCGCCTGCGCGAAGGGCGCGAGCACGAGCACGCTGAGGAACGTCAGCACGGCGAAGATCACGACGAATCCGATCAGGAAGATCACGAACGTCGGCGTGTCGGTACGCAGCGTGCCGAGGCCGAACGGGGCGATCCGGCGCGGCCCGAGCGAGCCGGCGAGCGCAAGCGCGGCGAGGATCGGCACGAACCGGCCGAAGATCATGATGAAGCCGCCGGCGAGGTCTGCGAAGGTGATCCCGTGCGAGCCGACGTTGCCCGCGAGCGGTTGGATAAAGCCGCTGTAACCGGCGAAAGCGGAGCCGTTGTTCTGCGCTTGGGAGAGGTAGGCGTAGACCGTCTCGGCGAGCCCCTGGGGCCCGTGGGCTGACATCGATTGGCGTCCCGCCGGTGTTGCGATCGCGATCGCCGCGAACACCAGCAGGACCAGTGGTACGAACAGCGACCCCAGCGAGGCGAGCTTGACCTCGCGGGCCTGGATCTGCTTGCCCAGGTACTCGGGCGTTCGCCCGACCATCAGACCCGCGATGAACACTCCTAGCACGACGAGCAGGAGCATCCCGAAGAGACCCGAGCCCGGTCCTCCGAAGATGACCTCGCCGGTCATCATGTTCGCCATCGCGACTCCGGCCCCGAGGCCGCTGAACGACTCGACGCTGCTGTCGACTCCTCCGTCACCGCTCGCGGTCC
Organism: Solirubrobacteraceae bacterium; assembly: GCA_049512215.1. Taxonomy (GTDB): domain Bacteria; phylum Actinomycetota; class Thermoleophilia; order Solirubrobacterales; family Solirubrobacteraceae; genus Palsa-744. The sequence goes on along the minus strand of JBEKXJ010000028.1, from coordinate 25,889 downwards.
CTGTCGAGATGAACAGCGCGGAGCTCGCGGTGCCGAAGCGCTGCTCCTTGCCTTCCATGTTGCCGCCCGTGGAACCCGCAATCACGTGCGTGTGCAGGCCAGCGGCGTGCTGCGCGGGGGTGCCGTGCACCTCCCCGGCATAGATCACCGCTGTACCGCCGAGGAACATCACGAGCATCGCCACATACAGCGCCCAGCCCTGGCGCCGACGACCGATCATCCTGCCGAACGTCGCGGTGAACGCCGCGGGGATCAGCAGCATCAGCAGGATCTCGACGAAGTTGGACAGGCCCGTTGGGTTCTCAAACGGGTGCGCCGAGTTCGTGTTGAAGAATCCTCCGCCGTCGCCTGACATCAGCTTGATCGTCTCCTGCGAGGCGACAGGGCCGATTGCGATCGACTGAGTGAGACCCGTCGGGCCATGTGCGTTCAGGTAGTGCTCGAGGGTCTGGGGCACGCCCGAGGCGACGAGGAAGATCGCAGCGACGGCAGCCACCGGCAAGAGCACATACAGAAGCGAGCGGGTCAAATCGACCCAGAAGTTCCCCAGCCCCTCCGCTCCACGCCGACCAAATCCGCGGATGACGGCGGCCGCCACCGCCATGCCGGTCGCGCACGAGGTAAAGCTCGCGACCGTGATCCCCATCATCTGGGAGAAGTAGGTGAGCGTCGTTTCGCCGGCGTAGTACTGCCAGCTCGTGTTGGACACGAACGAGGAGGCGGTGTTGAAGGAGAGATTCCACGGCCCGGAGTGAAACCCCTCAGGGTTGAATGGCTGTATCCCCTGTGTTCGCAGGATCAGATACAGAAGCAGCCAGCTCGCGGCGCTGAACAGCAGAGTCGAGCGCGCGTACTTCTTCCACCCCTGCTCCTCTCCCGAGGTGACGCCGAAGACGCGGTAGGTGATGCGCTCGATCGGGCCGAGCAAGCCGGAGAGCGCCACGCGCTCGCCTTGGTAGACCTTCGCCATGTAGCCGCCCAACACGGGCGTCAAGGCGGTGAGCACCACCACCAGCGCGAGGATCTGGGTCCAACCCGCAACCGTCATCTCGGTTTCCGCTCGGTCGAACCCCTGGTTGTTCGAGCGGGACCGGTCATCGCGACTAGCCTACTCGGGCCCGACCGCGAGATCGTCAGTCGTGGCGATGGCGCCGCAGCGCGAGCACGTCCAGACCAGATGATCCGGATCGAGCTCGGTTCTCACTGGACACTGCCAATCATGCGGCGGACATAGATACAGCCCATCGGCGACCCACCAGATCGCCTCCTCGATCGACCGTCGAGGAGCGGGGTTGTAGAGTGGTCCCGTCCCATCGGACAACAGGTCCAGCACCCTGGCGACGCCGCCCGGGTTGATCGGACCGGCCTGCTCGAGCCGCTCCGCCAAGCCGAGCAGAGCCTCCCGCCAAGCCACCACGACACGGCGGACCACGGGCACGGTCGAGCTGAGCACGCCGGCGCGCGGGTTCTCCGCCTGGGCGACGACCTCGCGCAGCGAACGCGCAAGCTGACCACGAGTGACCAGATCTGCGAGCTGCCTCGCACGCAACGCGCGCGCCTCCGAGGCGTCGCACACGCAACCCTCGGCCAGCTCGCGGTCAAGCCGCCCACGACGAATCCGCACACGAAGACGCAGACCGAGCCCCGACGGTTGAACAGACGCGCTCGTTTGGCATACGGTCCCCTGGCGCATCGAGGGCGCTGAGGGCCTCATCGTCGGAACCGGTGGCCTGCGTCGATCCCAAGGTGGCGCACGATTGTGACAACTGCGGTCTGCAGTTCGCGCACGCGGTGCTCAAGTGTTGCGATCCGCTCATCGCCAGTCATGGGTGCTCCTGCGTGATCGGCTGTTCTTTAGGGGTTTCGTACTGCCGAGTTTGCGGTCCGCCCGGATCACCGAGCGTCGCCGACGCCCGCGTGTTCGGCCCGGCATGCAGCGGGGGCTCGCAGGCTGCGGGCGGTCCTGCGACCGATGAAGCTCGATGTGGTCTGCGGCGGCACTGATGCCGTTCACGACGGCGCCGCACTTCGCGCACGTCCACGTCGGCGCCTCGGGCTCACGCACCACGCGTGACTCCGTGCGCCGCACTTACCGCCCAGCGTGGGAGCGTCAGCGACCAGAACGGGATCGCCGCCGACTTCTTCGGCACCGTCTGGGGGTGGTGTAGAAGGGTCATCGACCGCCTCCTTCGCTTGGCTGGCTTTGGCGCCAATGGCGCAACTCAACTATCGATCACCCGGCATCACGACCGCGTGAAGATCGACGCGGTGAGTACAACGATTTCATTACGCTCGCAAGGGCGCTGCCGTTGGCGCTTTGCTTGGGAGGTGCCGCGAGGCTTCTACGAGGCCCCTATGTGTCACCCGGTTGAATCTGGGACCCGGTCATGTAAACGATCCGTAGAAGTTTGAGCAGTTCGCGTAAAGCAAACGCTAAACCACTGCCGGTGGCGGTCGACCTGGCGTATACGTGACGCTGTGCTTTCGACACTGGCCCCGAGCGCCGCGTTGAGGAACTAATTATGCAAGACGTCCTCTATGTAGCAATTATCTTCGCCCTGATCGCAATCGGGACCCTGTTTGTGCTCGGCTGCGACAAGATCGTCGGGGCGGATGAGCTCGAGCTCGCCGAAGAGTCAGACGCCGCGCTCGAATCTGAGCGGCTCGGCGAGAAGGTGGCGGGATGATCCTCGCGGCCATCAGCGGCTCGGAGGTCGCCGAGATCATCATCGCCTTCCTGGTTGGCGCCTACCTCATCTTCGTCCTGATCAACGCAGAGCGGATGTAGATGACCGGCGACGGCTGGCTGACCCTCATCTTCTTCGGTGTGCTGCTGGCCATCAGCACGCCCCTGCTGGGCAACTACATGGCCAAGGTGTACGGCAACGAGCAGGCGCCCGGCGACCGCGTCTTCCTGCCGATCGAGCGATTCCTCTACCGGATCTGCCGGATCGATCCGGACTCCGAGCAGAGGTGGAGCACGTATGTCATCTCGCTGCTCGCATTCACCCTGTTCGGGATCCTGCTGACCTATCTGATCCTGCGGATCCAGCAGCATCTGCCGGGCAATCCGGACAAACTCAAGAACGTATCGCCGGCGCTGGCGTTCGACACTGCGATCAGCTTCGGCACCAACACAAACTGGCAGAACTACACCGGCGAGGCGACGATGAGCCAGTTGAGCCAGATGTTCGGGCTCGTCTGGCACCAGTTCATCTCCGCCGCCGTCGGCATGGCGCTGGCGGCCGCTTTCATCCGGGCGCTCGTGCGCCGCCGGCGCAACACGCTGGGGAACTTCTGGGTCGACACGATCCGCTCGACCACCCGCATCCTGATCCCGATCACGTTCGTGTTCGCGATCTTCTTCATGAGCCAGGGCGTGATCGACAACTTCCACGCCTCAAAGGCGGTCACCACCGTGGCCGCCCAGGCGACCCACTCAAGCAGCGCGACGCTACAGCAGGCGGTTCCGGGCGGCCCCGTCGCGAGCATGGTCCCGATCGAGATGCTCGGCGACAACGGCGGTGGCTATTTCGGCGCCAACGCCGCGCAACCGTTCGAGAACCCCACCGGGCTGATCAACGTCCTGCTCCTGTGGCTGACGGCGATGATCCCGTTCGCGTTTGCCTGGACGTTCGGGAGAATGATCGGCTCGATGCGCCAGGGAAAGATGGTGCTCGCCGTGATGGGCACCATGTTCCTGATCTCGGTGCTGATCGTCGTGCCGCTGGAGCAGCGCGGCAACGTGAAGTTGAACCCGGCCGGGGTGACGCAGAAGGCGAGCGCCAGCAACCCGGGTGGCAACCTGGAAGGCAAGGAGCTGCGTCTGGGGGCCGTGGGCTCGGCGTTGAACGCGGCGGACATCACCGCCACCTCGACCGGCGGCTCGGCCTCCGCGCTCACGAGCTACACGCCGCTGGGCGGGACAATCCCGCTGTTCAACATGATGCTCGGGGAGGTGATCCCGGGGGGCACGGGCACCGGCCTGTTCGGGATGCTCATCTTCGTCATGATCGCGGTGTTCATCGCCGGGCTGATGGTGGGGCGAACGCCCTCCTACTTGGGCAAGCAGATCCTTGCGCCCGATATGAAGCTGATAGCGATCTACATCCTGGTCCTGCCGACGACGGTGCTGCTGCTCGCGGGCGCCGCGATCCTGTTGCCGGCGGCGCTGGTACACGTGGGGGCCGTGCCGGGCCCGCATGGGCTGACCGAAGTCGTGTACGCCTACACCTCCTCGGCCCACAACAACGGGTCTGACCTCGGCGGGCTGGCCGGCAATTTCCCCTGGTACAACGTCACGCTCGGGATCGCGATGTTCTTCGGCAGGTTCTTCGAGATCATCCCCGCGCTCGCGCTCGCCGGCTCGCTCGTGCGCAAGCGGACCTTCGCCGCCACCAGCGGAACAGTACGAACCGACACGCCGCTGTTCACGTTCATGGTGATCGCCGTCGTGTTCGTGCTCGTCGGCCTTACCTACTTCCCGGCGCTCGCCCTGGGCCCGCTCGTCGAGCACCTGTCCGGCCATTACGGAATCTAGAGAACAGCCATGAACGTCACCACATCTCCCGAGACTCCCTCGCCTCCGCCTCCGCCGCGACCGACGACCGCGGTGCGGAGGAAGGGCGGAATGTCGCCGTTTGATCGCGCGATCGTGCGACGGGCGATCGCGGAATCGTTCGTGAAGCTCGACCCGCGCAACATGGTGGGCAAGCCCGTCATCTTCGTCGTTTACGTGGGCACGATCTGGGCCACGATCCTGTTCTTCAGGGACCTGAGCCACGCCAAGGGCTCGGAGAACGCGTTCGCCGCCCTGATCCTCGTGTGGCTGTGGTTCACGGTGCTGTTCGCGAACTTCGCCGACGCGCTCGCCGAGGGCCGGGGCAAGGCTCAGGCCGGGGCACTGCGATTGATGCGCAAGACCACACCCGCGCGCGTCATCCAGCCGGACGGCTCGATCTCCGAGAAGCCTTCCACCGAGCTGCGCGTCGGTGAGCGCTGCGTGGTGGAGACGGGTGAGATGATCCCTGGCGACGGCGACGTGGTCGAGGGCCTGGCGCTCGTCGATGAGTCCGCGATCACGGGCGAGTCCGCGCCGGTGATCCGCGAGTCCGGCGGGGACCGCAGCGCCGTCACCGGTGGCACCAGAGTCCTCTCGGACCGCATCGTGGTGCAGATCACCACCCCCCCGGGCGAGACGTTCCTGGACCGCATGATCGCCCTCGTGGAGGGAGCGGACCGCCAGAAGACCCCGAACGAGATCGCCCTGACGGTCGTGCTGGTCAGCCTCACGTTCGTCTTCCTGATCGCGGTCACGACGCTGCAGCCATTCGCGATCTACTCGGGCGAGCAGCAGCCGATCCTGTTGCTCGTGGCGCTGCTCGTGGCGCTGGCGCCCACCACGATCGGAGCGCTCCTGTCGGCGATCGGGATCGCCGGCATGGACCGCATGGTGCAGCACAACGTGCTCGCCACCTCCGGGCGGGCGGTGGAGGCGGCCGGGGACGTCACGACGCTGCTGCTCGACAAGACCGGAACGATCACCTACGGCAACCGCATGACCTCAGAGCTGATCCCGGTCGGAGGCACAGAGGAGAACGCCCTCGTGGAGGCGGCGATGCTGTCCTCCCTCGCCGATGAGACCCCCGAGGGACGCTCGATCGTCGATTTGGCGACATCCCGCTTCGGGCAGCAGAGCCGGGAGCTGCAAGGCGCCGAGTTCGTGCCCTTCAGCGCCCAGACGCGCATGTCCGGCGTGGAGTGGCAGGGGCGCTCGATCCGCAAGGGCGCCGGCGACGCGGTCCAGAGCTGGGTGCGCGAGCGGGGGGGCGAGATACCCCACGACCTGGCCCCAGTCATCGAGCGGATCGCGGGCGAGGGCGGCACCCCGCTGGTTGTGGCCGAGGGTCGCCGCGTGCTCGGGGTGATCTATCTGAAGGACACGGTCAAGGAGAAGATCGCCGAGCGCTTCGCGCAGATGCGCGCGCTGGGCATCCGCACGGTGATGGTCACCGGCGATAACAAGCTCACCGCCGCGGTCATCGCCAAAGAGGCCGGGGTCGACGAGTTCATGGCCGAAGTGACCCCCGAGCAGAAGATGGAGCGCATCCGCTCAGAGCAGGCCGAAGGTCATCTGGTGGCGATGACCGGCGATGGCACCAACGACGCTCCCGCGCTGGCGAAGGCCGACGTAGGTGTGGCGATGAACACGGGCACCCAGGCCGCCAGGGAGGCCGGCAACATGGTCGACCTCGACAGCGACCCGACAAAGCTGATGAGGATCGTCGAGGTCGGCAAGCAGCTCCTGATCACCCGCGGCTCGCTGACCACGTTCTCGATCACCAACGACATCGCGAAGTACTTCGTCGTCGTGCCGGCGATGTTCCACAGCGTCTACCCGTCGCTAACCAAACTCGACATCCTGGGACTGCACAATCCGCACTCGGCGATCCTCTCGGCGATCATCTTCAACGCGATCATCATCCTGTTCCTCGTCCCCCTCGCGCTGAAGGGCGTGGCGGTCAAGGCGGTTGGCGCGACCGACCAATTGCGCCGCAACATCCTCATCTTCGGGGTCGGCGGATTCATCACCCCGTTCGTGCTCATCAAGCTGATCGACCTGGCGATCGTCGGGCCGCTGGGGGTGCACTGATGCTCAGGCGCCACTTCACTACCTCGATCATCCTCACCGTGTTCGTGCTCGTGTTCCTCACGCTCTACCTGCTCGTGGTCTACGCGATCGGCCAGGTCGCCTTCAAGTCGTCCGCCGACGGGTCGTTCATCTCGCGCAACGGCCAGGTCGTGGGCTCGCGCCTGATCGGCCAGGCCTTCACCAACGAAACGGGCGAAGCGCTGCCGCAGTACTTCCAGTCACGGCCCTCGGAGACCGAAGAACACGCCTATAACGCCAGCATCAGCGGCGCCAGCAACTTCGGCCCGGGCTCCGCGAAGCTGATCGGCTTCGTTCCCGGGTTCAACACCCCTTCCAAGACGAATCCGTTTGCGACCAAGGAAGAACCCTACTGCGTGCCCACGAACGAAAAGGGCGCAGCTGTGACCGAACCCGAACCGGGCGAGAAGCTCGCGAAGAAGAACGGCTCCTACGTGTGCGACTCCGAAACGATCCCCGAGCGGGTGAAGGCCTACCGCGAACTCAACGAACTGCCCGCAAGCGTCCGCGTCCCCGTCGACGCAGTGACTGCCTCGGCGTCCGGGCTGGATCCGGAAATCTCGATTGCCAACGCCGACCTGCAGGCCCCGCGCGTGGCCAAGGTGCGCAAGCTCCCGGCCCCTCAAGTGCTAGCGCTCGTCAAGAAGTACACGCACTCCCGCTCGTTGGGGTTCCTCGGGGAACGCGGTGTCAACGTGCTTGAGCTCAACCTCGCGCTCGACGAGCTTCAGAAGACGGGCTAGGCTCCTCGACAATACGGCCTAGGCTGGGGCGAGACTCGTGATGAGAGGTCAGCTGCGCATCTACCTCGGTCCGGCCCCCGGCGTGGGCAAGACGTATGCCATGCTCGACGAGGGCTTCCGGCGCCGAGGCCGCGGCGCCGACGTGGTGATCGGCTTTGTCGAGACCTACGGTCGCGCCGCGACCGAGGCACAGATCCGCGACCTCCCGATCATCCCCCGCAAGAGCTTCGTCCACCGGGGAGTCCCGCTGGAGGAGATGGACCTCGAGGCGATCCTGGCGCGAGCGCCGGACGTGGTCCTCGTCGACGAGCTGGCCCACACGAACGTTCCCGGCGCCGGCAACGAGAAGCGCTGGCAGGACGTCGATGCCCTGCTCGAGGCCGGGATCACCGTGATCTCGACAATGAACGTCCAGCACCTCGCGAGCCTCAACGATGTCGTGACGCGCATCACCGGCGCCGTCCAGCGCGAGATCATCCCCGACAGCGTGGTTCGAGCTGCCGATCAGGTCGAGCTGGTGGACATGACCCCGGAGGCGCTGCGGCGGCGGATGGCCCACGGCCACATCTACCCGGCCGAGAAGGTGGACACCGCCATGGCCAACTACTTCCGGCCGGGCAACCTCGCCGCGCTGCGCGCGATGGCCCTGCTGTGGGTGGCCGAGCAGGTCGACGAAGAGCTCGTCTCCTACCGCGCGCGCCACGGGATCAAGGAGCTCTGGGAGACCAAGGAGCGGATCGTCGTCGGGCTGGCCGGCGCCCACAGGGAGGACAACCTGATCCGGCGCGCCTCGCGGATGGGCGCGCGGCTGGGCGCCGGCAGCGTCATCGGCGTGCACGTGCGCACGGCCGAAGGCCTGATCCAGCCCGAGCCCGAGGTGCTGGAGACCCATCGCCGGCTACTGAAGGAGCTGGGCTGCGGCTACGCGGAGGTCGCCGGCCCCGACGTCGCCGGCGCTCTCCTGAGCTTTGCCCGCGCCGAGAACGCCACCCAGCTCGTCCTGGGGGACAGCCACCGGCCACGCTGGCGCCAGATCCTGCGCGCACCGGGCGTCAACCGCATCGTGCGCAACTCCGGTCCGATCGACGTGCACGTGATATCGCTCCCGCAGGCCACCGGCGACGAGCTTCCCGAGTCCCCGCGCCGCTACCGCCCAGCGGTGGTTTCGCCTCGCCGCCGGGCGGCGGGGTGGGTCCTTGGGACCGTGGGGATCGCGCTGCTGGGCCTCGTCCTCTCCCCGCTGCAACCGACGTTTGGCCTGCCCGGCGCCCTGCTCTGCCTGCTGCTCGGCGTCGTCGCCGTCGCCACGATCGGCGGGGTCCCTCCGGCAGTGGCGGCGACGCTCATCGCAGCCGTCGCCGCCGACTACTTCTTCACCCCACCGATTCACAGCCTGCGGATAGGCAGGGCAGCCGATGCGCTCGCGCTGGTCGTGTTCTTCGCGGTCGCCGCGTCGGTCAGCGCCCTGGTCGACCAGTTGACCCGCCGGGGCCTGCAGATGACCCGTGCTCGAGCAGAGAGCGAGGCGCTCGCCCGGCTGGCCAGCGAGTCGACCCCGTTGAGCGCCGAGCGCCTCCCCAACCTCGTCGAGGAGCTGCGACGCACGTTCACCCTCGACATGGTTGCCGTGCTCACCCCCGAGGAAGGCAGCTGGCGAGCAATTGCGCTCTCCGGAGGACCGGTCCCCGGGCGGCCCGAGGAGGCGCCCTTCTCAGCCGAACTTGATGACCAGGCGATCCTCGTATTCGCCGGAAAGACACTGAGCGCCGAGGACACCAGGCTGCTGCACGTCTTCGTGGCCCAGCTCCGTCAGGCCCAAGAGGAGATGACGCTCGAGCGCCAGGCGGCCAGGGCCACAGCGCTGGCGCAGGCCAACAGGCTGCGCACATCGCTGCTGGCCGCGGTCTCGCACGACCTGCGCACCCCGCTGCACGCGATCAAGACCGCTGCCACGAGCGTGATCAGCGACGAGGTGAGCTGGTCGCGCGAGGAGATACGCGAGTTCTGCGAGACGATCGACACCGAGACCGACCGCCTGACCGCGCTGGTGGACAACCTGCTCGACATGAGCCGTTTGCAGACCGGAGCGCTGCCCATCTCCGTGCGCGCAACAGCCGTCGAAGACGTGCTGCATGCCGCAGTCGCGAGCCTCTCGACCGGCGGCTCCGCGATCGCCCTCGACGTGGCCGCGGATGTGCCCTTGGTGCACGTCGACCCCGGCCTGCTCGAGCGGGCCGTCGCGAACGTTCTCGCCAACGCCCAGGGGTGGTCACCGTCCGGAGCGCCTGTGCGCGTGGTCGCCGGCCTCGCGGACGACCATGTCGAGATCCGCGTGATCGACCAGGGACCTGGCGTCGCATCCAATCGGCGCGATCAGCTGTTCAAGCCATTCCAGCGCCTCGGCGACCGGACCGGCCCTGGGCATAACGGGCTCGGGCTCGGGCTCGCGATCGCCAAGGGCTTCGTTGAGGCGATGGGCGGTGAACTCGCACTGGAGGACACGCCCGGGGGGGGGCGCGACCTTCGTCTTCAGCCTGCCGGCAGCTGAATTCCCAGCGCCTCAGTCCCCCGAAGCGCTTACATGCGGGCGATGATGACCGACCGGATTCTCATCTGCGACCCCGACCCACAGATGCAGCGGGCGTTGCAGCTGATCCTGCGCGAGGCGGGCTATGAGGTGCTGACCACCGGGACCGGCGAGGAGGTGCTCGACTGGGTCGCCGGCGGTCGGCCGCAGGCGGTCATCCTCGAGCTGATGCTGCCCGATCTGGGCGGGATCGAGCTTTGCCGCCGGCTGCGCGAGCTCGGCGAGGTGCCAATTCTCGTGCTGTCGGAAGTCGGCGAGGAGACCGCAAAGATCGAGGCGCTCGGGAGCGGAGCCGATGACTACGTGACCAAGCCGTTCAGCCCAGGTGAGCTCCTCGCGCGGCTTGGTGCAAGGCTTCGCAGTGCCGCAGCCGCAGCTACCGAGCCGCGATTCGAGGGGGATGGGCTTGTGATCGACCTCGCCGCTCGCCTCGTCACGATCAACGGCGAAGAGGTGCATCTGACTCCGACCGAGTTCTCGTTGCTACGTGCGCTGGCGAGGAGCAGAGGCCCGGTCACGTACCCGACGCTGGCCGCGGAGCTCCGGGGAGCGCTCGACGGCGACATAGAGTCGCAGGTGATAGCTCAACGGGTACGAAGACACATCGCCGGCTTGCGCGCGAAGCTCGATGGCGACCATCGCCGGAACCTCATCCGCACCGAGGTTGGGATCGGCTATCGCTTTGCCGGCCTGGCGCAGGCCGCCGCGTCGCTCGCACGCCCCGCCACTGCCAGGCCGTAACGAAATCGTCACGCGTGAGTCCGTACTTGTTACGCGACCGTCACGGTCCCTGCTCTAGCCTGGACCGCAAATGGGGGGATCCGCCGTCTCGCCAATGGACAGCTGCCTGGGATCGCCGACGGTCAGCTCGCCCCGTTCGATCGTCGCTGCCAGGGTTCTGGTGGTCGATGACGACCGCGCAATTCTCCGCGCGATGGATGTCAATCTGCGCGCCCGCGGATATGAGGTCCTCTTGGCCTCTGACGGCCGCCACGCCCTAGCGCTCGCCGCGCGACGCCGGCCGGACGTCGTGGTTCTGGACCTCGGCCTTCCGGACCTGGACGGCGTCGAGGTCATCGACGGCCTTCGCGGCTGGACGTCGGTGCCGATCATCGTCTTGTCGGCTCGCAGCGCCGAACTCGAGAAGGTCGCCGCGCTCGACGCAGGCGCCAATGACTATGTGACCAAGCCGCTTGGCATCGCCGAATTCATGGCCAGGCTCCGCGCCGCGTTGCGGGTGTCAGGTCCCGCCCAGGAGGCGCCGATCTTGGAGACCCCGGATTTCACCCTCGACCTGGCGGCCAAGCGTGCTCATCGCGGGAGGAACGATGTTCGTCTGACGGCCACCGAGTGGCAGATGGTGGAGCTTCTGGCGCGCAATCCCGGTCGTCTGATCACACAGGGGCAGCTGCTCGAACACGTGTGGGGTCTGAAAGACACCAAGAACAATTACGTTCGCGTGTACCTGTCAGCGATCCGACGCAAGCTCGAGCCTGATCCGGCCCGTCCACGCTACTTCCTCACCGAGCCCGGCTCGGGCATTCGCTTTGAACCAGGCGAGTCACCGGCACCAGAGCAGGTCCCGGAGTCGCCGGAAGCAGACAGCCCCCGCGCGATTCCCCTTCGATCGTCACAGCGACCGCGGGGCTCTGCTCGTACCCATGTAAACACCACTGACGGTGAGCTGGTGCGTGCCGGGTAAGGCACCCGACTATGCAAGCGGTCAGCGGATTTTCACGAAATCGTTATGGACAGTGGCCCGTTTGTCATGCGGGCGTAATCGAGACGTTGGCACACTCGAATCGTTCTCATCCCAAGTTGACTCGGAGGTGCTCCGCATGAGGACCCTGCGAAGCGGCCAGCCAGGTCGCCCCGGTGCTCACACATCCGCATTACGCCGAAAGGGGCCTGCGGGCCTCGCCGCGGGGCCCTGCCCCCCCGGGGCGCCGTGATTCCCGGCTCGCGGTTATGATCTCGCGGCCGGCCGCGGGCCGCGGGCGAATCCGATTGGGGGATCATGTTCAACGCGATCGTTGTTGGGACGGACGGCTCTGAGAGCGCCACCCAGGCGGTGCGCCAGGCGGTCGAAATGGCCGGCACCGTCGGCGCGCGCCTGCAGCTCGTTAGCGCGTATGCGCCTGCCTCAGAGCAGCGCCTGCGCGCCGAGCGCCGCGACGCCCCAGCGGATGTGCAGTGGGCGACCGACCCCCGCAAACAGGCCGAAGCGTCGCTCAACGCGGCTGCGGACATCGCACGGGAGGCGGGGGTCGAGGTGGACACGCACGCGCGCGAGGGAGACCCCGCCGACGCGATCCTCTCGGTCGCCGAGGAGCAGAAGGCCGACATCGTGATCGTCGGAAACAAGGGCATGACCGGCGCCAAGCGCTTCCTGCTGGGCTCGGTGCCCAACAAGGTCTCCCATCACGCCCCGTGCTCGGTGCTGATCGTCAAGACGACCTGAGCAGCAGCCTCTCTATAATGCTTGCCGGCAAGCAATTATAGGAGCATTCATATGCCGGTGGCGTCCCGCGGGATCAAGGCGGTTGATGAACAGCAAGAGGACGACCACTCGCAGGCCGAGCGGCTGCGCGCGGTGATCGGCAGATTGTCGCGGCGCCTGCGTCTGAGCGTGGCCGGATCGGGTCTCACGCCTTCTGAGATCGCGGTGCTCTTCACGACCGTCCGCCTCGGGCCCCTCGGGCTCTCCGAGCTGGCGGAGATCGAGAGCCTGAACCCGACGATGCTCTCGCGCATCACAGCTCAGCTATGTGACGCCGGCCTGATTCGCCGCTCGGCCGATCCCGGTGACCGGCGGGCCGCACTCGTGCAGGCCACGCCCGCGGGGAGGCGAATCCGCGAGCGGATCCAGCGCGAGCGCACGCAGGCGCTGGGCAGGCACGTCGAGGCTCTCTCCGAGCACGAGCGCGAGGCGCTGTGGAAAGCCCTGCCGGTTCTCGAGGAGCTCGCTCAGCGGCTTTCGGGGGGGAGCTGATGGCGCGCTTGATCGGCCTCAGGCGCGCGACCTTCGCGGCGCTCGCGATCCCCAACTACAGGCGCTACTTCGCGGGCCAGTCCGTCTCCTTGGTGGGCACCTGGATGCAGATGGCCGCGCAGTCCTGGCTCGTGCTCACCCTCACCCACTCGGCCACCGAGCTCGGGGTGATCGTGGCTCTGCAAACGCTGCCGGTCCTGCTGCTCGGGCCCTACGGGGGCGTGATCGCCGATCGCGTGGAGAAGCGCCGGCTGATGGTCCTGCTGCAGAGCGCGATGGGCTTTCAGGCGCTCGTCCTCGGCCTGCTCACAGTGACCGGCGCCGTGCGCCTGTGGGAGATCGGCGCGCTCGCGGTGCTCCTCGGTCTCAACAACGCCTTCGAGAACCCCGCGCGCCAGTCGTTCATGCTGGAGATGGTCGGCGCGGAGAGCCTGCGCAACGCAGTCAGCCTGAACTCCGTGCTCGTCAACGTCGCCCGCACGATCGGCCCGGCGGTGGCGGGGGTGTTGATCGTCACGACCGGCGAGGGCGTGTGCTTCCTCGTGAACGCCGCCAGCTTCGCCGCCGTGGTCGCCTCACTCGTGACGCTCGATCGCAGTGCCCTGCACCCCAGCCCGCCCAGTGGCCACGAGCCGGGACAGCTGCGGGAGGGCCTGCGCTACGTCAGGCGCACCCCGGAGCTCGGCGTGCCGCTGCTGATGATGGCCCTGGTGGGCACTCTGGCCTACGAGTTCCAGGTCACCCTCCCCGTGATGGCCGACCAGGGCCTGCACGTCGGCGCCACCGGCTTCGGCTTCATGACCGCCGCGATGGGGCTCGGCGCGGTCGCGGGGGGCCTCTTAGTCGCCGCCAAGGGACGCACCGGCCTGGCCCCGCTCGTGCTGGCGGCCAGCGCGTTCGGCGTGCTGCTGCTGGCGGCCTCGGCGGCACCGGATCTCCCGATCGAGCTCCTCGCGCTCGCGGCGGCGGGCGGGGCGAGCATCGCGTTCATGTCGAGCGGCAACTCCACCCTGCAGCTCGCGGCCGCGCCGAGCATGCGCGGTCGCGTGATGTCGCTGTGGTTCGTTGCCTTCCAGGGCACCACGCCGATCGGCGGTCCGCTTGTGGGCTGGGTCATGGCGTCGGCAGGCGCGCGCGCCGGTCTCGGCATCGGAGGGGTGACCTGCCTGCTGGTTGCGATCCTCGGACTGCTCGTGCTGCGCCGCCTCACGCCGGGCTCGGTGAGACCGCTGTTCGCGCCGGGCACGCGCTGACCTGCGATGGGCAGCGAGGAGGTGACCATCCGCTGGGCGAACAGGCCCGAGGATCTGCGCGGCGCCATGGCCGTCAGGGAGCAGGTGTTCTGCCGCGAACAGGGCGTGTCCCGCGAAGAGGAGCTCGATGGCCTCGACGAGCACGCGCTACATCTCCTCGCCGTTGCGCCCGGCTCTCGCCGCGTGATCGGCACGCTGCGCGTGCTGCTCAGCGCAAGCGACGCGAAGATCGGGCGGGTCGCCGTCGAACGCGCCTGGCGCGCTCGGGGCATCGCGTCGCGGATGCTAGAGATCGCGCTGGCCACGGCGCGCGAGCGAGGATGCCGCCGCGCGCGCCTGGCCGCCCAGCTGGATGCCACTGGGCTCTACGAACGGGCGGGCTTCTCGGTCGAGTCCGAGCCGTTCCAGGAAGCCGGCATCGCCCACGTGTGGATGGGGCTGCGGCTCACGCTGGATGACTAGAGGCCGCGCCGGCGCCGGTAGGAGCCTGAAGGCGGGCCGCGCAGACGCGAGATTCATGCGGCGAGAAACTCGCGGATGTGCCCTGTCAGCGCCGCCGGCTGGTCCTCGGGAATCAGGGTGTAGGAGTCGGCGATTTCAACGAGCCGCCCTTGCGGGAGCAGCTCGGCGAGCCGGCGCCCGTGTTCGAGGGGCATGAGCCGGTCTTCGACGGCCCACGCGATGAGGGCCGGCCGCTCGAAAGCTCCGAGCGCGCTCGTGGCGGCGAGCAGATCGCGCCGGCCCGCCGGCGCGCTCAGCAGGTACTTCCTCAGATCACGACGGATCTCTCTACGCTTCCCCGCCGGCTCGAACCATCGATCCATCACCTCGCGTGGTACCGGCCGCTTGCTCAAGGGGCCGTAGGTGATCGGGAGCCTGCGCAGGCGATCGAACCTGAACGGCAGCAGCGCGGCGGCGACACCGCCCGGCACTCGGGCGACGTAGGGGAGGGCTCGGGCGGCCCCCTTGGGCGGAACGTTGTCAAAGGCCTCGCACGAGCAGAGGATCAGCTTTGCGATCCGCGCCTCGTGGCGGCCGCCGATCAAGAGCTGCGGACCGCCCCAGTCACTCATGGCGAGCGTCACCTGGTCTAGGTTCAGGTGCTCGATGAACTCGCCGAGGAGTTCGGCTATTCCTCGCATCGAGAGATCGGCGTCCGCGCGCATCGGATGCCGATGGGCGCCGAGTGGGAGCGTCGGCAGCAGGCAGCGGTGGTCCGGGCGCAGGCCCTCAACGACATGGCGCCAGAGCGAGCCGTCCATGATCAGGCCGTGCGAGAGGACGATCGGCGGGCCGCTCCCGCCGGTGTCCTCGTACTCGACGGTCCCTGCCGAGAGCTCGACTTCGCGCATCATGCACCTCCTGACCCGCCGGCATCGGAAATCGCGCGACCCTTGCCAGAAGCCTACTCGGCGGCCGCCGCGCCCACACGGCGCCCGCTTGGGCCGCAACTTCTCGGTCGCGGGCCTGAGGGCTCGCGCTAGGCTGGATGCGTGCGCTCCACACCCACAGCACCGGTTGCGGCCGGGTCGCTGATCGTCGGCTACGCGGTTGCCGCGGGCACCGGCTCGCGGCCGCTCGGGGGCGTCGTCCTCCTGGCCGGCGGGATGTGGTGCATAACAGCCTGGAGGCGCCGTCACGGGGCAAGGACGGCGGCGCTGCTCGCGGGCGTCGCTTTCAGCGCCTTCGTGATCTCTCACGTGCTCGCGCTCGCGATCGGCGCGTGGCCGTCGGTGCTGCTGGTCGCGGCCGCCACGGCGCTTGCCGCCTGGTGGTTCGCCGATGCCCGGCGCCCCCGCGTGAGCGTGGCCTAGAAGCGAGGCGAGAAGAGGCTTGACGGGCGGCTCGCGCGAGCGCTAGTGTCGCGTCATGGCTCAAGTTGCCATCCCCCGCTCAGGGGTGGTTGCCGACAGCGCACCGCCCGCGGGGATAGAACGCCCCGATTTTCAGATCGTCCCGCGTGCGGGGCTGCCGATGGTGGGCGTGGTCCTGGCCCTGCTGATCGCCGGCATCGCCGCAGACCGGCTGTGGCCGCTTGAGTTCCTGCATGTCGTCGGGGGAGCGGCCTGGACGATCATCGACCTCTTCCTCGGCTTCGTTCTCGGTCCGATCATGGGGCGGCTCTCGATCCCGGCGCGGATCGAGTTCACCACGCGGTTGATGCCGAAGATGGTGCTGATCATGCCCACGGCGGTGACCGTCACGCTCGCGGCCGGCTGGCAGCTCGCCAACCGGCTCGGGACGGTGCAGACGAGCTACGTCCTGCACGGCTGGGTGGTGGCGAGCTACATAGTCGTGGGGGTGATGGCGGTGATCGCGCTGGGTCTGCTCGAGCCGGCGAACATCGCGGTGCTGGTCGAGCTGAAGAAGCCCCGGCCGAACCCTCAGGTGATCGAGCGGCTGATGAAACGCTTCATCTACACCGCCGGGCTCACGGGTCTTATGCAGATCGCAACGCTCGTGATCATGACCAGGCTGGCCGCCGGATGAGCGCTCGCCGCCTGCCGCCCGTCACTCAGGTCGGGATGGTCTCGCTGGGGCTGGTCATCGCCGCCGGCATCTATCTCTCGGCGCACCTTCCCAAGCACGTGTCGCTGGGCCCGGCGATCGCGCTGCTGGGCGCCTCGGCGCTGCTGCTCGCCGGCAATCTCCTGGCACTCGCCCGCGTGCAGGGCTTCCCCTGGGGGCGTTTCTTCGCGGTCGCCCGTTGGGCGCTCGTGGCCTACGCGCTGATCGCCGCCCTGATCGAGTTCTCGTTCCTTAACAATCATCTCAGCGGAGGCCCACTCGTCGTGCTGACGCTCGCGCTCGCCGTTTTCGCGGTGCACGTCCCGGTTCTGATCGGCTTCACGGTCGCCCGCTACGAGGAGGCCGCAACCGTGACGAGCACGGCAGCTCGGCCCGAGCCCGGTCCGCACTCCGCCTAGCCGCCTTCGGGCATGATCTGAGCGATGCGAGCCGTTCAGATCGTCGAGGAGTCCGGCCCCGAGAGCGCGCTCGCGCTGGTCGAGCTTGCGGAGCCCGAGGCCTCGCACATGCTCACGCCCGGCTCGGGTGTCGTGATCGACGTGCACGCCGCGGGGGTCTCATTCCCGGAGGTGCTTCAGTCACGTGGCGAGTACCAGCTCCGCCCGCCGCTGCCCTTCATCCCCGGCAGCGAGGTGGCGGGCGTCGTGCGCAGCGCCCCGGCGGGGGCGCAGGTGAAGGCCGGCGAGCGCGTGGCGGCGTTCTGCGCACTCGGAGGCTTCGCCGAGACCGCGGTGGCCCCGGAGTTCTTCGCGTTCCCCCTCTCCCCGGAGCTCGACTTCGCTCAAGGGGCCGGCCTGATCCTCAACTACCACACCGCCTACTTCGCGCTCGTGCTGCGCGGGCGCCTGAGGCAGGGCGAGACGGTCCTGGTCCACGGCGCCGCCGGCGGGGTCGGCACCGCGGCGCTTCAGGTCGCCAGGGGCATCGGCGCTCGCACGATCGCGCTCGTCTCAAGCGAGGAGAAGCAGCGCGTCGCAGAACGGGCGGGGAGCGAGCATGTCGTGCGCCTGAGCGACACCTGGAAGGACGAGGTCAAGGAGCTCTCGGGCGGCGGCGTGGATGTCGTGCTCGACCCGGTCGGCGGCGATCGCTTCACCGACAGCCTGCGCTCGCTGCGCGAGGACGGCCGCCTGCTCGTCGTCGGCTTCACCGCCGGATCGATCCCGCAGGTGAAGGTCAACCGCCTGCTTCTCTCCAACACCGAGGTGGTGGGCGCCGGCTGGGGCGCCTACGTTATGGGCAAGCCCGAGCTGAACCGCGAGATCGGCGCCGCGGTCAACCGCATGGTCGAGGAGGGCGTGATCCGCCCGATCGTCGGCGGGCGCTTCCCGCTGGAGGGCGCCGGCGAGGCGCTGAAGGCGATCGACGAGCGCCGCGCGACGGGCAAGATCGTCCTCGAGGTACGTCCTGCCGCCTAGCCCTGCTTGAGCAGCGCGCGCCAGCCCTCCGCATCGAGGACGGCCGGCTCGGTCGAGTCGATGAAGTTCGTGAGCACGTCGATAAAGCGCTCGGGCTCATCGAGCTGGGGGAAGTGCCCCGATCCCGCGAAGACCTCTAGGCGGCTCTCGGGCAGCTGCTCGTGAGTCGCGAGCGCATGGGAGACGGGGATGATCGGATCCTGCTCGCCCCAGATGAGCAGCAGCGGGATGTGCCCGGTCAGATAGAGGCGGTTTGAGGCTTGCACGCGCTGACCACCCGGCTCGACGACCGAGCGAAGCGTGTGGAAAAACGCCGCGCGCGCCTCGCGGTCGGCGAGCGTGGCGTGCCCGCGGGCCATCTCCTCGAAGTCGGTCCTCGCGCGCAGACCCAGGCGTTTGAGCAGTCCGGCGGCGAGTCGTCCGGCTTCGAGCAGTCGGCTCGCCGCGAGCAGCGGAAGCACGAACTCGGCGCCGGGAAGCGTGGCGGCGCGCAGCAACACGCTCACCTCCCGGCCGAGACCGCCGCTGTCGACGAGCACGAGGCGCTCCGAGCGCTCGGGGAACTGGTAGGAGAACTGCATCGCGATGCCCCCGCCCAGGGAGTGCCCGACGATGCTCGCCCGCTCATGCCCGAGTGCGAGCAGCAGGTCGCGCAGTCCGGTCGCATGGGCGCCGAGCGAGTAGTCGCCCTTCGGCTTGGCCGAGGCCCCGTGACCGATCAGGTCCGGGGCGATCACCGTGAAGCGACGCGCCAGGTAGGGCATCACGCGTCCCCACGTCGCCGAGCTCGAGGTCATCCCGTGGATCAGGAGCACGACCGGCCCCGAGCCGGCCTGCAGGTAGGCCACGGGGTGACCGTGCAGGGTCACCCGGCGCAGTCCGAGCTCATCAGGTGCGTTGTTTGAAGCGCTCATCGCGGGCGGGCGGCCATGGGATTGTGCCTGAGGGTATCGATCGTGCTCAGGGTCTTCTCCGGATCGTCATCCCCGGCCCGGCCGTCTCCGTGCGTTTGAGCGGATCCGTCGCAGGGCGGGCATCTGACCTGATAGAACGCGTGCAGCAAAAGATGAGCATTCGCTAATGAAAGTAATCGGCGCCGGGCTTCCGCGCACAGCGACGACCACCCAGATGTTCGCCCTGGAACGGCTCGGGCTCGGACCTTGTTACCACATGCGCGACCTGCTCGCTGATCTCGAGCTGGGCCTGCCCCTGTGGGAGCGCGTGGCCGCGGGCGATGCCGACTGGCAGCGGATCTTCGAGGGGGCCCAGTCGGCGGTCGACTGGCCCTCGGCCCGCTACTACCGCGAGTTGATGGAGTACTACCCGGACGCGAAAGTCCTGCTGAGCGTCCGCGACGGCGAGGAGTGGGCCTCGAGCATGCGCGAGACCGTGTGGGGCGTCTTCCACGGCGATTCGGTCCTGCATCACTGCTGTGAGGCGCGCGCCGTGCTCGACCCGCTCTGGCGACGCTATATGGCGCTGATGCGCCACCTCTCCTGGGAGGAGGGGGTCGGCGCGCTCGCGGGAGAGGACACCTTCACCGACGCCGGCCTGATCGCGGCGATGAACCGCTGGAACGAGACCGTCCAGGCCACGGCTGCGCCTGAGCGGCTGCTCGTGTGGGATCCGCGCGAAGGGTGGGAGCCGCTGTGTGAGTTCCTCGAAGTGGACGTCCCCGGCGAGCCGCTGCCGCGGCTCAACGACACCGCTTCCTTCAGGGAGGGCCTGATCGGCGGGGCGCTCGATGTCCTGAACGAGTGGTGGGAGGCGCGCGAGCGCCCGCAGAGCGGGCTGCACGGAGCGGCGCTGAGCCAGAGCGGGAGGCCGGGCTCGCACTAGCGGCGGGCGGGCATAGGCCGGGCGGCCTCGGCGGCGTCGGCGGGGCCGATGAACGGGGTGAGCGCCAGGTAGATGAGCTGGGGCGCCGCCTCGGGAAGCTCGGCGATCATCTCGTTCTCGATGAAATGGTGAAGCACCTGCCAGATCCCTCCGGCGACCGCCTCGGCCGCGATCTCGGGCACCGCGGCGCCGTTCTCCGCCAGCGCGTAGCCGGGCCTCAGACAGGCCGCGAAGGCCTCCAACGACCTTGCGCGGATCTCGATCGCCTCGGGGCTCGCCGCGAACGTGTCGACGACGCTCAGACGCGCATGGGCGGGCTCGGAGGCGAGGTAGTCGACGAGCGCCCGCAGGCCTGCGGCCACGGCGCGCGGCCAGTCGTCCTTGTGCGCGTCGTAGGCCTCGACGGTGACGAGCAGGGCCTGGTGCATGCCCACCTTCAGCGCTCCCAGGAAGGCGTCGTGCTTGGACGGATAGATTTCATAGAACGTCTGGTGTGAGATCTTCGCCCTGCGGGCGATCTCGGGGATCGTCAGGCCCGAGAGGCCCTTCTCGGAGACGAGCGCGGCGGTCGCGTCGACGATCCGTTCGCGCTGGTTTTTCAAGATCGCGTTGCGGGGAATGGCGCTGCGCCCGCTGCGCAGCGGGCCTTCGGCCTGCCGCGCCCGCTCGGAGGCCGCGGGGCGCGCGGCGTCGGGCCGGCGCCGGCGCTCGGGGGGCGGGGCCGCCAGGCCGCCGGGCGCCAGCGCGGGGTAGCTCGCCGCCCAGGCCGCGATCTCGCCCGAAAGCCCCGGCAGCTCGCTCGCGCGGCCCGCGCGCAGGCGCGCCGCGGTGACCTCGCGGATGCCCCCGAGGACGGCCTTGATCGTGAGCTCATCGGCCGGGCTCGTGGAGCTGCGCCCACGGACCGCCCGGATGCTCCCCTCGAGCGCCTGGATTCTGTGCTTGCGATGTTCCAGCGCCGCCGGCCCCGCGCCGAAGGCGCCGAGCGCGAGCAGCGAAACGGCTTCGGGCTCTGCCGCGGCGAGCTCGGCGAAGGCGTCGACCGCGGCCCGCACGCGCTGATCCTCGGGACCGGTCTTGGAGTATGCGTCGATGGCGGTCGCCGCGGCGCGCGCGGCGATGTCTTCGTAGGCGCCGATGAAGAGCTCTTCCTTGTTCGTGTAGAGGCCGTAGAAGGTCGGCTGTGAAACCCGCGCTAGCTTCGCGAGGTCGACGATGCGGACCGCTTGATAGCCCCTCTCGGCTATGAGCTCGATCAGCGCCGTCTGCAGTCGCTGGCGTTGATCCTGCTGCACGGCCTCACGGTCGAGCCCGTGGCCACTCGCCGCAAGCGGCCTGTAGCGATCGGAGGGGACCTTCTGCGCCCCCGAGTGCCCGTTTTGGGCGTCGCCAGCGGGCTCGTCCTTCGGCGGCTCAGATCGGGCATTGCGCGCCGCCATCTCGGTCAGACCTCCGTCGACAGGAACGCCATGGAAGCTATCAGAGCGTGCTTTCTGATCAGCCGCGGATCGCGCGGGAGCTCCCAAGGACGGCGCCGGTGGCGGAGAGCGCCTGCACCGCCACGTAGGGCTCAGGGCCCGGGGCGGTGATCGCCGTCTCAAAGCCGCTGCGGGCGGCGCCGGCGACGGCCTGCAGCCCGGTGGCCGAGGGGCCCGCGAGCAGGCGCCAGCTCGCCGTCTGAGTGTCGCCGTTCCAGCTGGCATAGACCGTCACGGGGGCGCCCGGGCTCGGCGTGAGCGCCGCGATCGCCGGGGCGCCGGCCGGCGTTCCCGTCCAGGGGAAGCGGTAGGCGCGGTAGGACTCGTAAGAGCCGCTCATGTGGGCGTCGAACAGCAGCTGCCCGCTCGCGCTGAATTCCGAGAAGTAGGGCTCTGATCCCCAGCCGAGGAAGCTGTTGCCGTTGGGCAGCTCCTGCATGTTGCCCTGGCTGGCGGAGGAGAGGGGGGTGGGGTGCACATACTGGGCCACCAGGCTTGCGGAGTCCGCGCGGGCGTCGAGGGCGAGCACGATGCCGCGCGACTGGGGATGGACCGCCGGGACGGCTCCATTGTCAAAGACGCTGATCTCCCCGTCGGGCAGCACGTCCGCATCGTGCTGGAAGGCGGTTCTCGCGCCCGCGGCGAGCTTGACGCCCGAGTGCCTGCCGCCGATCGCGTTCAGCACCTGGCCGGTGGTGGTGTTGAGCTCATACAGCGCCGATGTGTTGCGGGCGGAGATCAGCGTCGTTCCGTCGGGCTGCTGATCGACCGAGTTGAGGTGGAAGTAGTCGAACGGCCATTGCCTGCTGGTGCTGACCGCGGAGCTGTAGGAGTCGCCGAGGCCGACGTGGTCGAGGCTGTGCCACTCGCGCCGCACGAGTCCCGTCCTCAGGTCGAGTTCCTGAATGGTGCTGTCGGTGACCGCCCCCCCGCTGGGCCCCCCGACCGCGGAGAGGTCGCAGTCGATCGGGTCAAAGACGGTGAGCACCGCGGTCCCCTGCGGTGTGATGTGGAAGTCGTGAAGGTCGGCTTTGTAGCCGTTGCCCGCGGGCACGCGGGCTATTTGGCGGTAGGAGCTGTTCTCGATCACCTCTTCGCCCTCGCCGAAACCCTGCGGCGGGATGTAGCCCTGCCACCAGGTCAGCACCGGCTCGCCGTCGTAGCGCTGCACCTGCAGGTTGCTCGCGGCGATGTTCCCCGGGAGCGGATCGAACCACACGAGGTTGCCCGCTTCGTCGAAGATCATCGGCCCGGGCAGGCCCGGGCCGGCATAGGGGGTGGCGAACAGGTAGCCGGGGGCGCTCTGCGGCGAGCGCGCCGTCACCGCGACCAGCGGCGGCTGCAGATCGGCTCGCGAGTGGAAGTGCTGAAGCTCGTCCGGGGTCTTGCCGGAGGGCAGGTTCGGCTGCACGTAGGGCAGCGCGTCCGGGAAGGCGACCACGAAGTGGTAGGTGAACCGTTGTGTCCGCGAGTCGATCCTCACCTTCCCGCGGACGCTCACGGTCTCGCCGGAGCGGAATCGCTTCGAGGTCACGAAGCTCGCGCCGTCCCCCTGGGAGTAGGCGCGCAGGTGGCCGCGGTGGGCTCCGCTCAGCGACCCGGTCACCTTGACGTCGCTGAGCGCCTGCGGCGGCGCCCCAAGCAGGCTGATCTGGGTGCTCGGGGAGGCGTCGTAGGAGTCGGGCAGCGGCGAGACGCTCAGGCCGGTGCCGGGCAGGACCGCCGAGTGGTTGAGCGTGCTCGGCACGCAGCGCCCGGCCGTGGGGGCCCTATAGGCGGACTGCTCGGCGGCGATCCGCCGCGAGGCGACCAGGAGCATCGTGGCGCTGCAGAGGGCCACCAGGACACCTCCGGCCAACAGCGCTCTTCCCAGCCGCAGCTGGCTCACCCGCTCGTCGGCGCGACGGCTTTCGAGCTGCCGAGGACCTTGCCCGATGCGCTCAGGGCGCGCACCTGGAAGAAGGCCGCCGCCGCCGGGGCCCCGATCACGGTCTCAAAGCCGCTCCTCGGTGTGATCGAGACAGGGGCCAGATGGCCGGCGCTCGCCCCCGTCAGCAGCTGCCAGGACGCGACCGCGGTCGCGCCGTTCCAGCTGGCATACACGGCCGTCGTCGCTCCCGCGGTCCTTGCGAGGATCGCCGGCGGTTCGCTCGGCTGCCCGCTCCACGGCTCGCGGTAGACACGGTAGCTGTACTCACCGGCCGGGAACTGCCCGTCGAAGACGATCTGGCCCCCGCTGTTGAATTCGGTGAAGTTCGGAAGTCCGCCCCAGCCGACCATCCAGTTGCCGTCCGGCAGCGGTTGCACGTCGCCCTGGCTCGCTGTGGAGAGCGGGCCGATCGTGCGCACCAGCTGGCCGGCGAGGGTGGCGGTCTTGGTCTTCGCGTCGAGCCTTATGAACTCCCCGCGCGAGGGGGGGTGGACCGGGGGGGCGCCCTCGTCGTCGAACAGGCTGATCTCGCCGTTGGGCAGCATGCTCGCGTCGTGCTGCCAGGCGAACTGCACGTTGGGGCCGAGCGCGAAGGTGCTCTGCTTGCCGCCGAGCCGCCAGATCACCGCGCCGGTGTGAGCGTTCAGTTCGTAAAGGGCCCAGGTGTTCCGCGCCGAGATCAGGAAGTTCCCGTTCTTCAAGCGTTCGATCGAGTTGAGATGGAAGTAGTCGTAAGGGTTGACGGCAGCCGTCGGTGGCGGCGAGTGTGATTCAGCGACGCCCACGTGGCCGAGGCTGTCCCACTCCCACATGACCAGGCCCGTGCGGATGTCGATCTCCTGCACGGCGCAGTCGACCGCGACGCCGTTTGAGGGCCCCCCGGCGGCGGAGAGGTCGGCCTGCACCGGGCCATAGGCGCTGACGAGCGCCGCACCGTTTCCAAGCACGGTGAACTCGTGCTCGTCGGTCGGCAGGCCGTTGCCAGCCTTCACGACGGCGACGGTGTGGTAGGCGCTGTTGGCGATCACGTCCTCGCCGAGGCCATAACCGAGGATGATCGTCTTTCCCTGCCACCACGTCAGATCGTTGTGTCCGCGGAAGCTCTGCACTTTGAAGTCGGCCGCATCCTCGCCGGCGGGAACCTGATGGAACCACACCAGCTGGCCGGCGTTGTCGAGGATCATCGGCCCCCATTGCCCCGGCCCCTGGAAGGGGGCCGCGAACACGTAGCCCGGGGCGACGCTGCTCGCGGGCTGGTGGATGACCACCGTGGGCGGGTGCAGGCTCGGCGCCGATTGGAAGTTCTGGATGTCCGCCGGTGTTCCCGCGACGATCGGGAACTCGGCGCTCGTGGGCGCCACCGGCTGGGCGACGGTGAAGAAGGTGGACAGGGACCGGGCGCTCTTGCCGGAGGTGAGGATGGCGTGGACCCTCACCCGCTCGCCGGGCGTAAACGGCTTGCTCACCAAGAAGCTCGCCCCCGTGGCCGAGGAGTAGGAGCGCAGGTGCCCGCTGTGGCGCCCGCTCGAGGAGCCGACCACCGAGATCCCACTGAGCGCGCTTGCGGGGGCGCCCAGGAAGCTGATCTGGGTCTGAGGCATCGCCGCCGGCGTGCCGGGGAGGGGCGAGACGGTCACGCTCGCCGCTGAGGCTTGCGCACAGAGGCCGAGCGTCGCGAGCAGACAGAGCAGGGCCAGGCGCTTGCAGCTGTTCATAAAGCCTCCGCAACGGGTTGGTTGACGCCGCCACGCGGATCCTGCTCGGGCAGCGCTAAGGAATCCTAGCCTCTGAGTAGCCCGGGACCGCGGCAAGTTGCGCAGTCCCATCGCGACGGGATCTGCGCCCCCCGGGCCCGGCGAACGGGCGTGACTAAGGTTCGCCCATGCTCGAAAAGGGCTTCCGGCCCGCTCTGCTGCTGGACATCGACGGCGTCCTTTATGTCGGAGATGAGCCGATCGCGGGCGCGATCGGCGCGCTCTCAGAGCTGCGCGAGCTGAGCGGCGGCATCCGGCTGCTGACGAACACGACCTCCAAGTCGCGCAGGCAGATCGTCGAGCACCTGCGTGAGCTCGGCTTTGAGATCGACCCCCGGGAGGTGCTCACGCCGGCCGCGCTGGCCGTGCGTCACTGCCGCGAGCGGGGGCATCATTCGGTCAAGCTGCTCGTGTGCGAGGCGCTGGAGGAGGATCTCGCCGAGCTAGGGCAGCGACCGCCCGGTGGGGCGGTGGACGCCGTTGTTCTGGGCGATCTCGGCGAGGGGTTCACGGCGGAGGTCCTCAACGAGGCATTCCGGCTGCTGATGGGTGGCGCAGAGCTCGTGGCGCTCCAGCACAACCGCTACTGGCGCCGCTCCGATGGCCTCGCGCTCGACGTCGGGGCCTATGCGGCGGCCCTGGAGTACGCGACCGCGACGGAGGCGGTGGTGGTCGGGAAGCCCGCTCCCGCGTTCT
>JBEKXJ010000027.1:0-42909 GCA_049512215.1 Solirubrobacteraceae bacterium | reverse complement strand
ACCTGACCAGCAGCCAGCGTCAACATTCATAGCCTCCTCGATCAGAAACAGGCCCATTTGCAGGGCCAATTCTCTTAATCGAGGCGGACGGAAAGCCGGCTATTTCCGGGGGAAGTAGCTAGGACAGCGGGTTGAACAGCAGCCCCGTGAGCAGCTTGGGGAAGAAGTAGGTCGACTTCGGCGGCATGTTCTCGCCGGCCGCGGCGACGTCGCGGACCCGCGCCACCGGTGTCGGGCGCATCAGAAAGGCGGCGTCGTACTCGCCGGAGCGGATGAGCGCGAGCGCCTCGGCCGTGTCACGGGCATAGAAGAGCCCTTTGAAGTGGGAGATGTCGTCGTCGCTCAGGCCGAGGGCCCCCTTCAGCAGCAGAGCCTCCAACACGCCCGTGTCCAGCCCGCGGTAGGCCTCGGAGCGTTCCGGGAGGGCGGCGTCGGCGATCGCCTGGTCCTTGAGCGTCAGACGCATCGGGCGCTGGTCCCAGCGGTCGATGTAACCCAGCACGAGCGGCCCCGCGCCGGGCTGGGGCGCGAGCTGCTCGACCGCGACCTCGGCGATCGCGAAGTCCCCGCGAAGCGCCTGCATGAGCGAATGGCGGCGCTGATCATCCAATCCCCTCACGACGCGATGGGTGGGAAACACGGTCAGCCCGGGATCCTCGAGCGCAACCAGACACATGAGGATGTAGCGGTGCTCACCCTCGCGCCCGATCTCCTCTGCGTAGGCCTGCATCGTCTCGTAGCGGTGATGACCGTCGGCGATCAAGAGCTCGGCGTCGTGTGTCGCGTCCTTGACCGCGTCGATCGCCTTCGCGTCCGAGACACGCCAGAGACGATGGACGGTTCCGTCGGCGTCCGTGATCTCGCCCCAAGGTGGCGCCTCGGTGGCGGGTGAGAGTGCATTCCAGGCGGCCCGGGAGGGGTCCGAGTAAAGGGAGAAGATGGGGGAGAGGTTCGCGCGGGTCGCACGTGTCAGGCGCAGGCGGTCTTCCTTCGGGCCCGGGTGCGTGCGCTCGTGCGGTCGCACCCGACCCGGACCGTAGTCTTCGATGCGCACACGGCAGAAGAAGCCGCGCCGCGTGAGCCTTTGCCCGTCCGGCCCCGAATACTCCTGCGCGTGAGCCCATACCGCCGGCTCGCGGTCGCGCACGAGCGCGCCCTGCAGTTGCCAGCTCTCGAACAGCTCGCCAGCGGCGGCGTACCGATCGGGCTCGCCCTGGGGCAGATCGACCGCGACCACGTTGAAAGGCGAGCGTGCGATCAGCGCGGCGCGCTGGTCGGAATCGATGACGTCATAGGGAGGGGCGACGACGCTCTCCAGGGGACCGACGACCGAGGGGTCGTAGTGGAGTGCGCGCAGCGGGAGGACCTCGGCCATGGCGGTGGCGGAGGCTAGCAGTGTCAACCCATCCGCGTGGATGCCGAGCAGATCTCTACCCTTAGCTTAACGGGGCGTGGCGCAGCCTGGTAGCGCACCTGCTTTGGGAGCAGGGGGTCGCCGGTTCAAATCCGGCCGCCCCGACTATTTGATCCTTATTTGAACCGTGGCCGTTGGAAGCGGCGGCGGCGTCTTGCGGGTTCTGCGTGGGCGTGTGGCGTGGCTCCTGTTCGAGATGGTCGAGTTCGTCGGGGAGGCTTGGTGTTGTGAGCGTGGCGAAGGGCTCGGCGATCTCGGCGTGCTGTATGTCTTGGTCGTGGACGAGGAGGCGTAGGAATAGCGCCTGGTTCCACTGGCGGCGCAGGTGCCCGGGGGCGTTCGCGTAGGCGTCGGGGCTGGCGGCGAGGAGGTCGAGCGCCTTCTGGAGGGTGGCTTGCACGTCGGTCGCGGAGCGGTGCGCGGTCTGAAGCTGGGCTTCGGCGTTGGCGGTTTGTGTGCTGATGCGCTCCTGCTCCTGGTGGAGGAGGTCGAGGGGGATCGCGTTCTGGTAGTAGGCGTGCAGGAGCTTCGTGCGCTCGTCGGTCAGCTTGGCGAGCCGGCGTTGCTGGCGGGCTGCCTCCTGTTCGGCCTGGGTGCGCATCTCGGCGAGGGCGTGGTCGAGCTTTGAGCGGATGTTCTGGATGTGTGTGGTGGGCGGCGCGAGGTGGGCGTAGGTGCGCTCCACGGCGCGCTCGATCACGTCGGTGGGGATGTATGGCTGTTGGCAGCCGTTGCGGCGGGTGCGGCCGATGCAGAAGAAGTAGGGGTAGGTGCCGCCGTTGCCTTTGGCGTGGGTGAGGCTCATGCGGGAGTCGCAGCGTCCGCAGTAGAGGGTGCCCTTGAGGTAGTGGTCGTGCTTGCGGTCGCGCTCCTCGGCGTGCCCGTGCGCGTCAAGGACAGCGCGGGCCTGTCCGAAGGCTTGCCGCTCGATCAGCGTGTGGTGGTTGCCTTTGTACTCAACGCCCGCGTAGCGGACGGTCCCGATGTAGTAGGGGTTGGCGAGCATCGCAGCGAGCTGCGAGCGTGAGATCGGTTTCGCTGGGCGGCTGGGGGTGGGGCGGGTGAGCAGCCCGCGGTCGGCGAGGGCGTCCCCGAGGGTGTCGAGGGTGTAGGCGCCGGTCGCGTAGGCGGTGAATGCCCACTGGATGTGCGGCGCACGGTCGGGGTCTGTCTCGACGGTGCGTATTTCGTGGCCGTCGATGATCTTGCGGACGTTGAGGTAGCCGAGTGGGGCGCGGGTGGGTGTGCCGCCGCTCTTGGCCTTCTGGATGAGTCCCTTGCGCGCCTCGGCGGCGAGGTTCGCTGAGTAGAACTCGGCGTTCGCGGCGACGATCGCGTGCATGAATCGCCCGAATGGCGTGTCGTCGATGTTCTCCGTCACCGAGACGAGTTCGATGCCTGCGTTGTGCAGGGTGTAGCTGATCGTCGCGTCGTCGTAACGATTCCTGGCAAGACGATCGACCTTGTGCACGATCACGTAGTCGAGGTCCTGCTCGTGCTTGACACGGTCAAGCAGCGCGCACAACTGCGGACGGTCCGCCGTCTTTGCGGACTCCCCGGCGTCGACGTACTCGGCGACGACCTCGGCGTCGAGCGTGCTTGCCTTGTGCTGGCACGCCTCGCGCTGGGCGGGAATCGAGTACCCCTCGGGCTCACGGTTACGCCGCGCCTGAGCGCTGGTCGATACTCGCAAGTAGATCGCGGCGCGCTTCATGAGCACTCACCCCGCCCGGTCGCGTCTTGTTCGTTTTGGCGCTCTGCGAGAGCGAGCGCGAGGAGAGCCGCGACGAAACGGTCGAGGTCCGGCGGGTCACGATGGACCGCTCGGATTCGCACGGCACGAGCAGCAGTCGTCTCACGGCCGCACGATGAAGCGACGCGGGCTCGCCGGGCTGTTCGCTGCGATTGTGCGCCCGGGGATCGCCGGGGCCTGCGCCGGGCGCGGATGGTGTTGGATTGCTCCTTGGGGTTACTCACTGGTACGCCTCGCTTTCCATGCTTGCGGTCGAGGTTGGGTCGTAGGTCTTGATGCCGTGCGGTTTGCGGCAGTAGTGGCAGGAGGGCGGGGGCGGGGAGCTGGCCTTGCGGGCTCGCGGGTAGATCGTCTCCTCGCAGCCCGCGCAGACCTTCAGATGCTCACGGTCGAGCTGCGGGTAGAAGTCCTCTGGACGGTGGGTGAGCCGCCCGAGCGGCCCGGCCTTGCGCGCGAGCTGCCGCGCGGCCTGCTCGCGCCACTCCAGATAGGCCCCTTGCCGCTCGTGTTGTTCGCGGTGACCCGCGGCGTCATGTTCAGCGTCCTGCGGGAGCCGCTCGAGGGCGGTCGGGTCGAGCAATCCGCCTTGACGAAGCAGATCCCACGCGCGGTGCAGGGACGGCCCCTCGCCGTGGCTGGCAGCGAGCGCTCTGACCTGCTTGGTCTGGGTAGCGCGGTAGTCCTCGATGAGCCGGGCGACCTCGCCGACCACTTCAGCGCCGGGCGGGTCAACGGCCTGCCGTCCGGGTTCCGCCAGCGTCTCGCCGAGGTCGCGTGCGATGGCGCGCAGCACCCCGCGCTCGTTCGGCAGCGGCGCTGTGTTTGAGGCCAGCAGGAGCTTGAGCGCGTGCACGCCGGGCTCCCCCAGCGCCTGGAAGTAGGAGCCCAGGGCGTGCTCGTTGTGACGTAGGTGCTCGCGCATCGCTACGGGCTCCTCGCACAGATGCCGACGCTTCTCTTCCTCGGCTTCCCGCCGTTCCCGCCGGTAGGCGAGCGCCTGCACATGCGGCGCGTGAGCAGCGTTCAGAACGTCAAGGAGCGTCAGGCCGGTATTCCCGTCCAGGTCCGCGAGACACGGATCGGTGAGTAGGCGGTGCGGTGCCCACACGATCCCGGCGGCCCCGGCGATGAACGCGCGGCGCGTACTGCTGCGCGGCCCGTAGGTAAGCGACCGGGCGAGGGCCTTCAGGAACTTGCTCGCCCGAATGTCGGTTGTCGTGAGGAACAGCAACGCTGGCAGGAACGGGTGGCGTTCGCGCCAGGCGTCGGAGGCTGCGTAGGCGGCATACAGCTCGGCCTTGGCTCGTAGGCGCGTGTGGGACATCGTGCCGAGGTCGATCTCCACGAACGCCCACAGTTTGCGGTCCCGCTCGTCGAAGAGCCCGAGCGTCGCGTCGGGAGCGAGCGCCCGCTCGCGCATCCCGTCCTCGAAGGTCTCTCGCGCTTCGCCCTCCCGCTGATACCCAAGCCTCTTGAACCCGGCAGCCCGCGCGTTCGTGATGACGGCGACGTACAGCTCGGTCAACGCGGCAGCGTGCGCGAGAAAGACCGGGTTCGGCTGCTTGCGCTCCCCGCCACGCGGCACGGGCTCACCGCGCATCAAACAGTCCGCTCGGCGTGTCGGCCAGTGATGGTTCGGTGCTGAGCCCTGCTCACGGTAGGGGCGACTGCGCCCTGCCAGTCCGAGGTCGTGCAGTCGGCGGGTGCGGTAGCGCAGCGTGCGCTCAGGGATCTCGGGGAACAGCCGGCAAAGCTGATCCTGGCGCACCACCCGGTGCGCGCACAAAACACCGAGCAACCGCTGGTCGATCTCGGCCAGCGCGGCGGCGGAAGGGTGATCGGAACGACGAGTCCGGACGACACGACCCCGGCCGCTGGAGCGATTCTCAATCATGGGCAGAAGACCTGGGCTCTCGGCCGGCCTGAACACAACACAACAAACAGAGAAGGAAAGTCACCGGGATGGGGAGGTAGAGAGAGTCGGGCGCGCCCCGACTCCCCGCAATCCCCACCAGCAAGCCAAATACGGCTCGTCCCGAGTTGCCGACCGCGAACGACCGAACGGCAAGACGCCGGTGGTGCTGGCGAGAGCTCGTACGGATCGGGCTTTGCTCGGGGGTCATACCCGTTAAGCCGAGCAAGGCCCCGAACGCGCAAACAGATTGCGTCTCGCCCGGAGATTGCGAGGGCCGCTGCTGGCCGTGGTGTTCGATGGGGGTGTCCATACTCTTCAAACACCGAGACTCCCAAAAACGGGTCATCGGATTTCGGCCTCGCCGCCATGCGTCGCTGAAGTTGGGATCGAGCGCATCCATGAACGTCTAGCTCGAACGGCGACGAAGATCAAGTCCAGCCGACGAGCCGCCGACATGCCGGCGGCGAGCGTCTACCTTTGACGTCCCCGTGGCGCTTGGCAGCCAACGTGTGGCATGATGTATGGCATGAGGCGAACGACCATCTATCTCCCGGACGAGCTGAAGGCTGCGCTGGAGCGAACCGCCACCGCGGAGGGCCGTAGCGAGGCCGAGATTGTCCGCTCGGCACTGGCGTCGGCAACCGCCGAGCACGACTACCCGCCACCGCGGCTGCCGCTGTTCGACAGCGGCGATTCGACCCTCGCCGAGCGGGTGGATGAGGAGCTGGCCCGCGGCTTCGGCGAGTGATCCTGCTCGACACAAGCGGCCTGCTCGCTGCGCTCGACGCAGGGCAGCG
Source organism: Solirubrobacteraceae bacterium (assembly GCA_049512215.1). GTDB lineage: Bacteria > Actinomycetota > Thermoleophilia > Solirubrobacterales > Solirubrobacteraceae > Palsa-744. Next base: position 37,030 of record JBEKXJ010000027.1, on the reverse strand, counting down.
CTCACACCAAGAGGCAGCTGCGAGCCTTGCCGCTGCATCCCCGCCGCTGTATCTCTCGCCGTTCGTGCTGGCGGAGCTGGACTACCTCCTCGTCTCGCGCGTCGGGACTGCCGCGCGCGCCAGCCTGCTCGAAGAGGTCAAGCGGAGCGCCTATCTGCTCGAGACGATGACGGGCGCCGATGTCGCCCGCGCACAGGTGATCATCGAACGCTACGTCGACCTCGGGATCAGCCTCGCCGACGCATCGATCGTGGTCCTAGCCGAGCGCCACCACGTGTACGACGTCCTGACCCTCGACGAACGACACTTTCGCGTGCTGACTGCGGACGGAAAGCCGCTACGCCTGCTACCGGCAGACGCCTGACCAAGAGCGTCGGCCCGCTAATAGCTCAGCGGCTCACGTCAGCCGGCTCTTGTGATCCTTGCTGTCGAAGGCGAGCACCCAATCGGCCGCCCACACCAGCAAGCTCCTGGTCCCTTGCTTGCGAAAGGCGCACGCGAGCACCAGCGGCACGAGTACGCCGCCAAGGCTCCCCGCCACGGCCCCCGTCCAGCCGCCGACGCCAAAACCGATCCCTAGCCCCACGGTCAAGCCGACGGTGAGCAGCAAGCCGAGCACCGTGAGCCGGAGCGCGTCCAACACACGGACGACTCTCGGTTCGAGCGACCCCTCGAAACTCAGCGCTGCCGCGAGGGGCATACGAGTCCAAATCTCGTCCTCGCTACCGCATGTCGGGCACAGTCCGTGATGGCCAGACGGTGGCTCGTCCCACTCGTGACCGCACTTTCCGCATTTCCAAGCGCGTGTTTCGTCATCCATCGCTCCCGAAAGGCTACCCCTTCGACTGGACTCGTCATTGATTTCTATAGGGCGTGTTGGGTGCCCTCGATCTCCTCTGCGAGTCGCGCCAGCTCGGAGACCTCGACGCCGAGGGCGGCGGCGATCCGCCGGACGGTGCCCCAGGCTGGGTTGCGCCCGGACTCAATGTGGCTGAGCCATGTGGGGTGGAGATCAGCACCGTTGGCGACCTCCTCCTGCGACAGGCCGCGAGCGGTCCTGGCCTGGCGGATGGCTTGCCCGAGGGCGATCTGGGGATCGGGTCGTGGGGCCATGCCCGGCACCCTCGCGGCCAGAGCCGTCCACACTCCATAGAGTCCAACTCAAGTGTCTCCCCAGACGAGCCGATAGGCAAGCCATGAGGCGACTACGACGCCTGAAGCGATTGAGCAATCGCGCGAAGGCCATGAAAATCAAGAGCCTCGTCCTCGCCGTCGCTCTCTCGTTGATCTTTGCTGCGCCTGCGGCTGCCTCCCCCTCACTCGCACTCTCAGTCTCGACAAGCACCGTGGCAATTGACGCCCCCGTCTCATACACTGTCTCGGGCGATGGTGCCTACTACGGTGAATACTATGAATCGTATTCCGTCTGGATCAGCACGCAACCTGGGGCAGAATGCAAACGCTATGAAACCAAAGGCGAATCTTGGCGACTTCTTGGCGAAGGCAAACCTGGCACATCGGCATTTTCCCACACAGCACCGATCCCCGTCACTGCGTACGAACACGAAGGCGGGTACAGGCTATGCGCGTATCGCTATCTCGTGAACAGCAACGGCGAAAAATGCGAAGTCAATCATTCTACGGATTCGCAATGCGCCTCAGCAAGCGCCGACTTCACCGCTGTTGCGGCGGACACAATCCGGCTCGGAATAGAACCGGCAACTGCTGTCCAGGGCGAATCGGTATCCTACAAGGTCACAGGAACCGATACTAAAAGCACAGGTGAAGAAATCTGGGCCTACGCCAGGATACCCGGTACCTCGAAATGTCAGTCAGTGGGTGAAGAAGAAAACAGCATCACAGGTCACATTCTTGGTACAGAAATCAAAGAACCGACCTTTGAATACAAAGGGTCGGTGCCTGGCGCGCTATACGAATCTCCGGGCACGTATCTTGCATGCGCGTACATCATTCTGGCTGGAAAACCGACAATACTCGCGGCTTCCTCGTTTACCTTTGTTGTGATCTCGAAACTCCAACACGAAGAAGAAGTGGCTGCCAAACACAAAGCGGAAGAAGAAGCCGCCGCCACGAAACGGCACGAAGAAGAAGCCGCCGTCACAAAACGGCACGAAGAAGAAGCGGCTGCCACGAAAAAACGCGAAGAAGAATCGGCTGCTAAAGCGACACCGCCTGCTCCCGCTCCTTCAACTGCACCCGTTGCGCCCGTAGCAGCGCTGACCAGCCTGACTGAGACGCCCCCGCTTGTGCAACCGCTGACCTCCGCACAGAGACTGGCGAAAGCCGTCGCCAAGTGCAAAAAGCGGTACAAGCACAACAAGAAGAAGCGCGTCGTGTGCGAAAAGCAGGCCAAGAAGAAGTACGGTCCCAAGCCCAAGCGCCACTAACAACGGGCCGCTAAGACGAACCCATCACTGGTGCGGTGGATGAGCCCGGCTCGGTGCAAGGCGTGTACGGCGTCGATGGCATCGCGGGGTCGTTCGATCTCTCGGCCAATGTCCTCGACCGACCAGACGAAGAACGGCCGAAGGCTCTACTTCGGCCGCGCGGTGCTCTTGCCCTTGCTCGTCAGCGTGACGGAGCCCTTGTCGTCGCCTGGCAGGTTCCCTTTGCCTTTGAGCTGTACGCCGGCCTTGACAAGACCTTTGCGCTTGAGCGCTGCAATGCAGGTCAGAACGCCAGACCCATAGTTCGTCTGGAGGCCCTTGACCCGCGTCTCGCCCTCCGTGAGTAGGTGGCTCAGAACGGTCTGCTGTTTTTTGGTTGTCATCACCCGGAGTCTACCTGTCAGCTTGCCCGCGTTCCGTCAGGCGAGATGCCAATCCCCGACCTCAAGCCAACTGAGCCTACGAGGTGCAGGTGATCGCCGACGCGAGTCGAAATGTCTAGGACGGTGGCGAAGCTAATTGCAGCCTACGGTGAGTGGTGGGATCCTCATGCGGTTGAGTGGGGCTCGCAGGGAGCTGGCAACCAGGGGAGACTTGAGGGGATCGAGAAGGGCTCGCGGGGTCTGACCATTGACATCTGGGATCAGCGAGGAATCTACGTGCTCTTCCAAGACTGGTCGGTCATGTATGTCGGGAAGACCGGCAATCAACCCCTCGGCCGCCGGCTCAAGCAGCATCGCGCCGACGATGTGGCCGGACGATGGGATCGGTTCTCATGGTTCGGTGTGCGCAATATCAACGCTGACGGCAGTCTTGGCGCCACACCCTTGCCGAGTCGTCAGGTGCGGGCCCCAGATGTCATCGCCACTCTTGAGGCCGTATTGATACGGGTGACCACGCCCTCGCTCAATCACCGCCGTGAGAGTATCCCCGAAGCCAAGCTGCTTGTGCAGCCTGCGCCACCAGCGCGGCCCCTACGCGCGTATCTTGCAGGTATAGAGCAGGAGCTTGAGCAGATACGAACCCTCGTAACGCAGGCTGGCACCCCCTCGACGTAGCGCTCCTGCGAACATGGGCGAATAATGGGGCGCTAAGAAGCCTGCTGAGACGGGTTGGGCAAGGGGCCGCCTGAGCAGAAAAAGCAAGAGCTGAAGAACCGCGCATTGGCCGGATATGCTTGGCGTGCCCACCATCCGTGCTCGCGCACGCTTCACCGACCGACAGGGAATTGGGGTGCCAGGCACGTCATGCGTGCGAACGAATCGGGCGGTGTGCTCGTCTACTCCGGTGTCTCGGTGGTTCGGTAGAGGCCGGTCTTCCGCGATCCCTCCCGCACCACGAGACCGGCCTCGCGAAGAGCCGCAAGGTCCCGTTCCAAGGTCCGCGGTGCGACGCTGAGCTTCTCCTGCAACTCGCGAGCGTCTAGACCTCCTGCTTGGACCAGCGCGTCAAGGACGGTTTGGCGACGGCGAGCCACATCGCCTCTGCCCAGCCCCGTTATCTCGCCATTTATCCCGCCACTTATCTCGCCACGTTGGCGGGATGGCGTGATACGCGAGCTGGCGAACGAGGGATGAGGCCAACGGGGTCGCGCAGAACCCGATGCTCGCGCTTTGGCCGCCCTGAAGTTCGGGCTCCGCTACGATCACGCGGATAATGGCGAAGATCGAGATCGACATTACCGTGACGTATCCCGATGGCTCCAGCGGGCACGGAAGTTACGAGAAGATCGGTGCGCATACGGGCGTCGTAAAGGCTGCATTGGACGAGTTCATCGACGCTGAGATCGCTGCGTCGCGAACTGACCCTGACGTCCTGATCATCCGATCTAAGACGGTGCGCGGATGAGCGGCGGAACACCCCATCACCCGGGGATCGCCGTCAAATAGACCAGCGAGATCGGTCCGGTGACGCGCGGCCACTGGCTGGCTCTCCTTTGGCCCCGGAAGCGCGGCTCGCTACCAGGCGTCCTACGGAGATGTGTCTTCAGAGGCGCTCATCGGAAGCACCGATCCCTCGGCCCAGTTCTCCTCGGTGCCATCGTCATAGCGGACCCGATGGAGGACCAGCGGGGCCAGCGCAGGGCCTTGCAGCACAGATGGAGCCGGCAACTCAACGACGGATACAAATGTCGCGGCCGTCCGCCCCCCGCCGAGCGCGTTGAGTGGGTCCGGAGCGGTTACACGGTCACCCAGCTTCACGACGCACAGGCTACCATGCGCGTTCGAGCTGGGGGTTTGTTGACCGACATCCGGTTTGAGCACCGGGACGACGCTGAAGGTGAAGATGGAGTCGGCGAGGTTCAATCGCCGCCTTGGGTCGCTTGATCGTTGCCCACCCTCCGTGCTCGCGTTGAGTCGCCGCATGCTCATTTGCGCGAGTCGGCTAACAAGGCGCGGCGGCCCCGCCGTAGGCGGCGCTCCAACACTCTTTTTTCCGTGTCGCCAAGCCCATAACAAGGGGAGCGATACGGCTTCCCTTGACAGAGGAGTAGCAATGCTAGGCATCGACCTAATCGTCATCCTGATCCTGCTCGACCGCCTGCTCAGACGATGAGCGGCGGTGAGCGCCGCGGGCGGTGCTCCGCTGGCGCGGCGGCCGGCAACCAGGCTGCCGCGCGCGAGTATTCCGTCAATCCTCCGCCAGCTGGAATGTCGCCCCGAACCTGCGAGGACCAAGCGTAGCGTGTGGTGGGGCACCCGCTCAGCCTACCCCGAGCCAGCGAGGTACGATAGGGCCTATGGCCATCGACGAAGCAATCGCGTACCTTCTTGGGCAAACCGTCCCCGGCGTTGAGGGCTTCACGTTCGACGAGGTCTTCAAGGAAGACGGCGACATTGTGGACATCGAGGTCATTCGCGATGCTGACGGTGTCTCTGTCGGGACGGCGCGCGGCGAACGGGCGGACGAGCTTATCCAACAGGCTCAGGGGTTCGCACGCGAAGCCGAAGGCGACGCCGACTGAGCGCCCTGTCACGTTGCTCCCGCGACCTCGCGGTATGGCTACCAGACTTTTGCCCAGGACCGGAGCGCGCCATTCCACCGGGCCCCGCCTCCGGCTACAGCGTCCTATGCAGCCGCCCGATAGTCTCGACCGTCTCGTGGTTCAAATACCGTCCGGTTAGGGCGATTATAGATGTGCCTGCAAGACGGCCTGTTTTTCGCGGGACGGTTGGTACCCACGAGCGAAATCCGCTCCCGGACGACGGCCGGGTGGGACCGGCAAGGTCATCCGTCCCGTGTTGAGCCGCTTCACACTATGCCAAATTAGCAAAAATAAGCTAGTTTGTCAATATCGGCCTGCCGAAGCGGAGGGCAGCGACCCCGAGCGGGAGGAATGCCGGTGAGGAAGGCTGGCGGGTGCCAGAACCCGAGAGCGTGCGCGACGTAGACGATCTCTACGTTGAACGCATCCTCCCATGGCTTGCCTGTCTCGGCGACGATCGTCTCAACCATCTTTCGCCGATTGGCGATCAGCCAGCGGCGCGCGTCGAACATCACCTCCGCGCGCCTACGGAACCCGAGGGCCGCCCAAGCAGACTGTGCGGCGCGGGCACGCTCGACTGCTTCAGCGACAGCCGGCGAGCTCGTCGTTGCCAGCATCGCGATTCGTTCGCCCGTGGCCGGGTCCTCGACTGCGATCGTGTCCGCGTCGTGCTCGAGGGTCATCGGTGCGCGCGTAACTTGCGCCCGGTCGGGACGAAAGAAGACTCGTCGGCAGGGGATGTACTCTCGGGCGCCGCGCCTGGGCCGGGCTCGGGGTCGACCTCGCGCGGGTCGAGGCGCTCGCCGCAGTGCGCGCAGACCAGCACTGGGTCGGCGAGATGGCCGCAAGGCCGATGGCGCAGAACCAGCGCGGGTCCCTCCGGTCCGGTCAGATGGCGGTCGCCCCACTGCATCAGCGACACGATGGTCGGGTACAGCTCGCGTCCCGCGTCGCTGAGCACGTACTCGAATCGGTCGGGATCCGTACGGTACCGGTGGCGCGCCAGGACCCCGTGGTCGACGAGGGTGCGCAGCTGACGGCTGAGGATGTTGCGCGAGACACCGAGATCGCGAGCCATCTGGCCGAACCGTCGAACGCCATGAAACGCCTCGCGCATGATCAGAAACGTCCAGCGATCACTGAGCAGCCGAACGGCCCTGGCGACGGAGTCATCCTCGAGTCGGAACTCGCCCATGTCTGGTACGGTATCAATACCGGTCGCGATCAGCGACCAATCTGATGCGAGGACGGCATGGAACCCACGACCCCCTATGAGCGAAGCTTCGACGCCACGGTGGGCGCCCAGCTGACCAAGCAGGACGACCAGCGCGTCTCCGCCCAGCGAGACGTCGTGCGTCTCGCTGGGCTGAACCGTGATGCCTGGCTGCCCACCGCCTGGCTCGCATAGGTAGCGACCACCGCCTCAATGCCAAGCACAAACACCTCTCTGACGGCCGAGGATCTGGACGTCACATACGTCGGCTCCGGCCCGTCGGTCGTGCTTGTCCACGGCAGCGTCGTCGGCGCCAAGCGCACGTGGCGTCACCAACTGCCCCTGGCCGAGCACTGGATGCTCTGTCTTCCGAACCGCCCGGGGTTTGGGAGCAGCCCGCCGCTTCCTCGGGGGGACTTCGAGTCTGAGGCGCCGCTGATCGCCGAGCTGCTCAGGGACGGCGCACACCTTGTCGGACATTCATACGGAGCGGTGATCGCGCTATATGCGGCGGCCCTGCGACCAGACGCTGTGCGCTCCCTGACGGTGTCAGAGCCGGGCTGCTTGCAAGTGGCAGCCGGCGATCCTCGCGTCGATGCGCAGATGGGGCTCGGCGAAGTCCTCTACGAGCGCGCCGCCACGCTCTCCCCGCTTGAGTTCCTGAGTACATTCCGGGGCGGCGTCGGCTCCACCCACAAGACGCCTGAGCGTCTCACGGGCGAGCTGCTGCACGGCGTGCGCCTGCTCATGCGCGAGCGCCCGCCATGGGAGGCCGAACTACCCCTGGAAGAGCTTCGCGCCGCCGCATTTCCCAAGCTCGTCATCTCCGGCGGGCACTCCCCGGTCTTCGAGGTTGTGTGCGACACCGTCGCGAGCCGACTGCGAGCGCAGCGTGCAGTGATCGCCGGGCGCGGCCATACGATCCCCGCCACCGGTGCGGCCTACAACGAGCGCCTGCACGCGTTCCTCACCGAGTGCGAGCAGGAGTGAGCGGCACCGCCGCGTGTTCAAGGACAGCGAGACGAGACGGTGCGCGTTGAGGTCATCGCGGCTGAAGGACGGCGTGATGCCGTTCCATCAGATCGCCAACCTGGATGACAGCCCGCCACTAACCGCGGCGGGTACCGCCGAATCGACGAGTGTCAGCGCGCCGTGGCGAGGGGGCAGGCGGGTGCTCAGCTCGCGGCGGTGATGGGCTGACGCAGGACGGTCATCATGCTCTCGGGGGCAGACTGCCCCCCTCTGCCTCGAAGTCGACCGGCATGAGTGCAGCGTAGCCGCGGGACGGCCGCACCCCCACCATCCCCGCGTACCCGGTGGCGTTCGACTAGCGTTGCGGGCATGCCCGTCACCGGTCGGGGGCTCCGTCGCGACGCTCGCCTCGCCGGCCTGCTGGGCGCAGCGTCGCTCCTCGGCGCGATGCTCTGGTGGCGCCGGCATCCGTCAGCGTGTCCGTACTCGCAGCGCTTCTGGCTCGAGCCCCCGCACCCGCTCATCACCCGCGCGCGGCTGCGCGAGATCCTGGAGCCACAGCTCGGCGAGCGAATCCTCGAGATCGGCCCGGGCACCGGTTACTACACGCTGCCGCTAGCAGAGTGGATCGGGCCGGGTGGCCGGCTCGACATCCTCGACGTCCAGCAGGCGATGCTCGACGACACGATGCGCCGCGCCCGCGAACGGGGCCTCGAGAACATCACGCCGACCTGCGGTGACGCGCAGCATCTGCCCTACCCCGACGGAATGTTCGACGCGGTCGTGCTCGTCACGGCTCTCGGGGAGATCCCCGACCAGGACAGCGCTTGGCGCGAGATGGCCCGCGTCCTGAAGCCCGCTGGCCGCATCGTCAACGGCGAGCTCTTTGGTGACCCGCACTGGGTGAGCCAGGGAGCAGCCGAGCAGCGCGCGACTGCGGCCGGCCTCGGGAGCCACAGACGGCTCGGTCCCCGGGCGGGGTACTTCGGCCGCCACGAGCGCATCTGAGCGAACATGCCAGTGCGCGGATTGTCAGGCTGATGTCGTCGGGCTCGGTGACCTCTGCGACGCGCCGCTCGACGATCGTCGCCGCCCCCGGCCCGGGACGACTAAATAGCGGATCGAGAGTGCCACCCCGCTGCTCCTTCTGCGTGATTGCGAGCGTGTCAACGGCCAGCGGGAGACGCCCGCCAAACGGGGCGTGAGGCCGGGCACAGTGGAGACGCCTGGATCGCGCGCAGAGTGACAGCGCGGCGCTGGCGTCTCTCACGATTTGGTCTCGTCCAACTTGGGGGTGCTGTGGGGCTCGCGCGCGTCACGGTCGCCCAATGGGCCAAGCGACGCATCGGGCAAGCGTGCAGGACGAAAGCTCAAGGCGCGTCGAGTGCTCGCTCACGCTGGTATCGACGCCACGCGCTTCGACCGGTGACAAGCGCGGTGAGCAGAAGCGCCAGCGGCACGAGAATCGCGGCGGTGATGAGGAGCACCACGAGCGTGACGATGAGTACTCGGCCCGCGTCGTGAAGCCCTCGGTGAAGCGTGAGCCCTTTACTTCCGGCATGCGCATCGCCGACGACGGTCACTTCCACTTCGGCTGTGCTTGCACGCTGTGAGACCGCTTGGAGCCCGGAGCGTGCTTCCGCAATCGCGCTGCGAGACTGGGAGAGTCGTTCGCGCAGGCTGTCGATCTGCCCCTGGGTGGTTGCCGCGGAGAGCGCGCGGAGCAGCGCCTGCCGTTCGGCGGTGGCGTCGGTGAGTCGTTGGCGCGCCGCATCATAGGCGTCGGTGATGTCCTGCAGCGACTGGCTCTCGGCACGCACAGGAGCGAGCTGTCCGAGCGAGGCTAGGGCGGCGTTGAGCTTTGCGCTCGGCAGTCTCAGCATGAGGTTGGCTTCGCTCGTGCCCCCCTGCTGCACCTGCACGTGAGAGCTCTGCACGAAGCCTCCAGCGCTCACTGCCAGCCGAGCGACACGGTCGGCGGTTTCTTGCAACTCGCTGGGAGTCGGGGCCAGGCTGATGGAGGCGGCCAGCTGCTGCACGCGTCCGGGTGCCGAGGCCGCACCGGTGGGCGTCGGTGCAATCGGTTCGGCTGTAGCACTTTGGGCGGCACGGCTTGCGCTTTTCGGAGTGCTGGCGCCGGCGCTCAAGGGCACGGCGCGCTGGCTTGTTCCCGCAGGGCCAGCTTCCCTGGGTGTGGCGGCTCGCCAAGGGGCGGCGATGAGCACGGCCGCAACGACTGCGCTCGTCGTTGCGATGATGGCGGCCGCGCCGAGGCGACTGGGTAGGCGCGGCCACTCCATTCGGCGATGCAACTTTCGCGAGGCAGTGCCCGAGCGCGTTAGATCCGTGGGCACGGCGGGTCGGGCTGGCGTGGCCACGGTGCTCGCTCCAGGGAGCTCCGACGGGGATACCTCGCGGGATCGGCGGCGCGCACTCCGTTCGGCGATCCGCTGGCTGAGCTGGCGCTCGAACTCGGGAGCCATCGGCGGCGCCAGCGCACGCACGTCTTCACGCAGCTCGCGCCAGGACTCGGCCACCGGACCCGCTCCATCGTCGTTCAGTGCAGCCTCGAGCTCGGCATGCCAGGCGTCGTTAGGGCTTGCTTCGGTGCGGCCTGGGAAGGGAATAATCCTCATGCGACCTCCCGTCGGTCAAGCTCAAGGCATTCCTCGCGCAACCGTGTGAGCGCTCGGTGCAGCCGGGTACCCGCGTTGGACTCGCTGATGCCGAGTGCCCGCGCGAGCTCACTGTTGGAGAGCTGGCCGTGGAACTTGAGCAGTACCAGCTCTCGCTCACGCAGCGGCAAGGCCGAGAGCGCATCGCGCACAGTCGCGCGACGCTCAATGTGCTCGAGCGCCTCTCCGGAGTCCTGATCGCCGGACAGCCCTTCGTCTAGCTCGCACTGGGGCTGACGTCGACGTCGGCGCAGCTCATCGAGCGCCGCATTGCGTGTGATCGCGAAGAGCCAGGCTCGAGGGGTTCCCCGGCCATGATCAAGACGCGAGCGGGAGCGGTAGAGCCGCTCAAACGCGAGCGCGGTCACATCCTCGGCCGCCGACCTGTCGCCAAGCAGCGAGATGGCGTATGCGTGCACATCGCCCGCACACCCACGGAAGAGGGCATCGAAGGCCGCCTGGTCTAGGGGGCCGCGCCATGGCACTGGGATGGCCCGCGAGCCATGCTCATCAGGTGAGGGCGCGCGTGTGCTCATACCCTAACTACGTTTAGCGCAAGGATCCATCACAGATCTTCCGCTGCGACGCTGAGGCTTCGGCCGGGCTTCCACACCGTCTCAGGGCTGTGATCACGATGCTCGCAGGAAGTCTGCGAGTGGAGCCAACCGAACGCCGATCCGGATGACGCTCAGCCGCCACGAGGTTCGCGCCCTACTGGGCGCAGCCGAGGAACGCCTAGACGTGCTGGCGTATGCTCATGTCAACTCGCGCGTGCTCGCCAACGCTTGCCGCAGACTCGTCACGGCGCTCGGGGATGAACGATGATCGCCCTCTTCGCCGCCTCCCTCACGATCGCCCACGCCAGCACGGCGATCACGACCTATGAAACCCGATACTGGCGAACCCCCGCCGCACACGTCCGCGTCGTGGACTGCCACCGGCACGGCCCCACCCGCGTCGCTTGCGTGGCGCGCACCACGCTCACGAACGCGAATGGCCACGCGGATCACCGTCCGCGACGAAGCAACGCTGCTCAAGCACCACATCATCCGAGTCCACCCCGGCGTCATCGCCGGTTACGAAACCGAGGAAACGCTATGCGCGCGGCGCATCCTCCGGGGTGGCCCTGTCCTTTGGACCCTATTTGGACCCCGCGCGTTCGGTAAGCGGCGGGCGCAGGCGGCTACAAACGGACGCAGCGGACAGCACGAAAACGCACTGTTTTGCAGGCTGTTTCAGGCCATAGCGAGCTGCGATGGGCGCTAGGGGCTATACCCCTCCTGAAGCCCTCTCATGGCGGAAACCCGGGTTCGAATCCCGGTAGCGGTACTCACGGAAGCCCTCCTAATCGCTTTCGTCTGTCAGGAGGCCATGAAGGCGAGCCTGAAAGCCAGTGAGCGAGCTGGGAGGTTTCCTGGCTCCGACGAATCCCGTTCGATGCCGCCCTAGCGATTCGCGGGTTGCGGCCAGGCGGGCGTGGGTTCGAGCTCCTGCGGCTGGAAGCTGAGCGCAGCTGTGCACGGGCGTCACGCCCCCGTCCATTTCGCCGGGCTGGCAAGGGCTCCCGGAGGGTGCTGGCTACCCCGCGACTACCGCACACGGCCGCCTGGAGGGCCAAGGAAGGCTTCGATGGCCGCCCACGCGGCGCCGTGGGTCAAGGGTCCGAGGCGCAGGGTCCATCCGTCGGTCAACTCCTGGCGGACGGAGGCTTGGAGGTGGGCGATCTCAAGGTGTCGTCGTTGCGCCTCGGCGCGCTCAAAGCCCGTGGCACCTTGGTAGGTGCCATCGACGCCGTAGCGGCCACCCTCGATTTGCCAACACCTCGAGCAAGACGGCGCGGGCACTCCGCGAACATGGAGTCCACTCTAAAGTCAGCGCAGCGAAGTCAGCGCAGCGCGGCGGGGGAGCACGCCTTCTCGCGTCGCTCGAGCGTAGGAGCTATTCCGAGGCGGGGTGCGCCGGCTGTGCGGCGAGCGTCACCGTGAACGTCAGGCGGCTTGTGCCGCGCAGGACGGTGATCTTGACCTTCACACCCACATGGGCGGCCGCGAGCGCGTCGATCAGGTCGTTGGCGCCGTGGATCGCCATTCCGTTGAAGGCGACGATCACATCGCCGGCCGCCAGCCCGGCCTTTGCGGCAGGCGTCCCGGGCTGCACGCCCGCGATCAGCGCGCCCTGCTGGCCGGCGCTGGTCGTGGCGGCGGTGCTGACTCCCAGGTAGGCGTGCGTCACCGGTTCACCGCGCTTGAGCCTGGAGAGCTCGACCTTGGCGAGATCGATCGGTACGGCGAAGCCGACGCCGCTGCTCGTCTCGGCAGTCGAACGGCCGAACTGGTTGGTGCCGGTCGCGATCTGATCGGCGATGCCGATCACACGGCCGCCCGAATCGAGCAGCGGGCCGCCTGAGTTGCCCGGGTTGAGCGCCGCATCCGTCTGGATCGAATGCGCGATGATGAACCCGTCGGGAGCTTCGATGGTGCGATCGATCCCCGACACCACGCCGGTGCTGAGGCTGCGGTCGAACCCAAGCGGGTCGCCGATCACGCCGACCGCGTCGCCGACCTCCAACGCTTGCGAGCTGCCAAGCGCCAAGGGGCTGAGGGTCAGCCCGGCCGGTTCTACTTGCAGCACGGCCACGTCAGAGGAGTCGTCCTCGCCCAGGATCTTCGCGGTGCGTGTGACGCCGTTCTGGAAGGCCACGCTCACCTGGGTGGCCCCGGTGACGACGTGTGCCGCTGTCAGGATGTGCCCCGAGCCGTCGATCACGAAGCCCGATCCCAGCGCAGTCTCTTGCTGCTGGGTCGAGCCGAACGGCGTGTTCACGCTGGTCGTGCTCTGAACCGTGATGTCCACGGTCCCCGGTGCCACCCGTGCGTACACCGAAGCCCAGGCTGCGCTTGGTGAGCCGGAAGCAGGGACACTCGCCGGCGCAGGCTCGACGACCGTGGTCGCATGCTTGGTCGTGTGAAGAGCCCCGCTGGCAAGCCCCACGGCGAGCGCAACCGCACCCCCGATCACGGCGACAGCGATCGCGATCAGCATGAGCGTCACCGTCCCGAGCCGCGGCTCGGGACGATCGTGGCGCTCAAGGACGGTCTCTGAGGACACTACGGCTGAGCCTAAAGAGCACGCCGTCGCTGCGATCGGCGAGAGCCCGCAGGCCTGTTCGGAGTAACTACGTAACCGATGAGTCGTTGCCCGGCAGGCGCCGCGCCGTACCGAGTACAAACGGGATTCCCAGCCTCCCCGGGCCCGACGTGAACCGGCGCGTCTGCTGAAGCGTGAAACCGGCGGCCGCGATCGCCCCGACGGTGTCGCGCGTCAGATGGCATCCAGCGCCGAGGTGAGGCCAGATGCCGGAGCTGTCCAGGCTGGCCTGGAGCGCTTGGCCAAGGCTCGCCTGCGCGATCACGTGCTCATAGAAGCGAAGCTCTCCGCCGGGCGTGAGGACGCGGCGCAGCTCGGCGAGTGCCGACGCCTGGTCGGTCACCGAGCACAGCACGAGTGAGCTGACGACCGAATCGCAGACGCCGTCGTCGAGGGGCAGCAGCTCGGCTGTGGCGTCGAGCACCGTGACCGGGACTGCCGCGGCGCGTGCCGCGCTGCGCGCGAGACGCCGCAGGTAGGGCTCAGGCTCGACGGCGAGGACCTCAGACACCTCGGGCGGATAGTGGGCGAAGCTGCGCCCGTCGCCTGCGCCGATCTCGAGAACACGTCCGCGCAGACCAGTGAGCAGCTCTGCGCGCTGCCGGTCAGAGCCTGCCTTCCCCGAGATTCGGCTCCAGACGCGCGCGAACACCGGATGCCGGGCGCCGCCGGCCCCTTCAGGTCGTCCGGCCGCGGTCACCCGGACGCTCGTGCGGCGCTCCGGCCCGTCCAGCCCGCCGGCCGGCTGCGTGCGGGTACGCTTGGGGCTGGTCACGATCAGATCCTAGCCTGCCCCTGGAGGGCCATCGCGTTTCAGTCAGCTCTGCGTCCCCTGCGCGTGGCCGGCGGCGAGCGGCGCCTGCTCCACGGCCGCCTCGAGCAAGGCGACCATTGCATCTAAGAGGTCCGCCGGGTGAGGTGCCCTCTGGAACCGTCGAAGGAAGAGACCATCTCGTCGACGTGGCTCGGAGCAGCGAGCAGGAGTATCGCGGATGCGTGCTCGGGGACGTCTGCGCGTATCTCCTCAAAGAGCTCACCGTGCAGCTCGGGAAGGTGCTCGGCCTCGATCAGCCCGCCGATCGCTCCGCCGGTGACGAGACCCGCGGCCAAACCGAACCAGCCGAAGGCAGCACCGACGATGAAGCCGGTGAGAGCTCCGACCGCCGTGTCGCGCCCCATTGAGTCGCCGCTCTGGTCAACGTCGAGGTGATCCATGGCCATCTTGGGCTCCTTCCAGCGCCTGCGCGCGGCTTGCGGTTGCTCACTTCTCACGGATGCTGACCGGCCGGGCTAGACAACCAGAATCGCAAACAACAATATAGTTGTGCTACGCTTGGGCGCATGAAAACGGCCACGAACGTCCCGCACCCACTGCCGCCGGCGCTCGTCGAGATGGTCGCCCAGCGCTTTCGTGTGCTCGGCGAGCCGATGCGCATCCGTCTGCTCGACGCGCTGCGTGAGGCGCCGGCCACGGTCCAGGAGCTCCAGCAGGCGACCGATGCCTCGCAGCAGAACGTCTCCAAGCACTTGGGCGTGCTGGCGCGCAGCGGGCTGGTGAGCCGCCGCAAGGAGGGCAACTTCTCGCTCTACGCGATAGCCGACGAGGGCGTATTCGAGCTATGCGATCAGATCTGCGGCGGTCTGCGCCGTCAGCTCGACGAGCTCGACGCGCTCCTGCCGGGGGGCAGCGGCCGATGAGCGCGCCTGCATGCTCGCGCCTCGCGCCCCCCGCCCGCGCTGTCGGTGCCTGCGCCGTGCACCACGTGCTTTTCGGCGCGTGTCCGGTTTCGTTGATCCTCCAACGCCGGCTCGCGTCGCGCCCTGTCCTCTACCGCCGCCAGGAGGCGCCCTCATGAGCCCCACCGTCACGGCGCTCCGCGCCCTCCGGCCCGCCGAGTCGCCGATCAAGCTCAGGACGGCCGTTGGTCCGATAGGTCGCCTTGGCCGCTACACCGCCACGCATTTCCGGATTGTGCTGATCGGCTGGCTGGCGGTCGCGGTCGTGCTCGGCTTCTTCGCGCCACGGGTCGAGACGGCTCTCTCGGGAGCAGGGTGGGAAGCGAGCGGGTCGCAGTCGGTGCAGGCCCGCAAGCTGATCGAACGCAACTTCGCGGGCCTCGGCAGCTACGGCCTCATGACCGTCGTCTACTCCCCGACCCAGACGGCCGGCAGCCCCGCGTTCAGGTCGGTCCTCGGGCACGTCGAGCAGACGCTGCGCGCGAACGCCGCGGTGCGCACCGTCGTGGCCCCGGCTCCTGGGCCGTCGATCTCCCGTGATGGTCACACCGCGATCGTGCAGGCCGGTGCCGCGCGCGATCCAAACCAGATGGTCGGGGCCGCCAACAGCCTGAAGGGCAGCCTGCACAAGCTCTCCACGGGTTCAGTGCAGGTGAACCTCACCGGCGCGGCGGGCATGTGGTCGGACTTCAACGCCGCCAACCGCTCGGCGATGCTCAAGTCGGAGGTGATCTCCTGGCCGGTGACCCTCGGCATCATGCTGCTCGCCTTCGGCTCGCTCGTCGCGGCCGGTCTGCCGCTGATGCTGACCATGGTCGGTCTGCTCGCGGCTGCCGGCTCGCTCTACCTCGGCACGCTGATCGTCCCGGTCTCGATCTGGGCGATGAACTTCGCGCTGATGTTCGCGCTGGCGCTCGGCATCGACTACGCGTTGTTCATCGTGATGCGCTTCCGCGGCGCGTTCTGCGGCTCAAAGCTCGACGCCGAGCAGGCAACGGCCGTGACCATGGACACCGCCGGCAAGGCCGTGCTGTTCAGCGGCGTGACGGTGCTGATCTCCCTCACAGCCGTGATGCTCGTCCCCAGCCCGGCCTTTCGCAGCATGAGCCTCGGAATCATGCTCGCCGTCATCTTCGTGCTCGCCGCCACCCTCACCCTTCTTCCCGCGGTGCTCGCGAAGCTCGGCCCCAAAGTCGACAACCTGTCGTTGCCGTGGGCGCACTCCGGCGAGCATCGCTCACCTTTGTTCGCCTCGTGGGGTGAGCGCCTATGGCGCCATCCGCTGCGCTACGGCATCCCGGCGCTCGCCGTGCTGCTCGCGCTGGCCTACCCGGTGACGCAGCTGAAGACCTCGATGCCCTCGATCAAGGTCGTCCCGACGAGCGACTCTTCGCGCATCGGCTACAACCAAGTCCAGGCTGCCATGGGGCCGGGCGCAACAGGCCCGCTGCAGCTCGTCAGCTCCGCGGGTCAAGCCCCCGCGGTC
Source organism: Solirubrobacteraceae bacterium (assembly GCA_049512215.1). Classification (GTDB taxonomy): domain Bacteria; phylum Actinomycetota; class Thermoleophilia; order Solirubrobacterales; family Solirubrobacteraceae; genus Palsa-744. The sequence continues at coordinate 20,406 of JBEKXJ010000027.1, read as the reverse complement.
GCCCGCATTGCCCGGCGCGACCCCGGCATAGCCCAGGTGATGCCGATCCAGCCCGGCGGCGGTGGGCTCGCCCTGGTCACGGCCATCCCTCGCCAGGACCCCTCCAACCCGGCCGTCGGCACGACGATCGAGCGGCTGCGAGCCGAGCTGCCCGCCGGCGCGCTCCTCGGCGGCGCCGTCGCGGAAAACAACGACCTGCAGCACCTGCTCTCCGCCAAGACCGCCCTCGTGATCGGCGTGGTGCTCGCACTCGGGTTCCTGCTGCTGCTGTTCGCCCTGCAGGCCCCGCTGCTCGCCGCGGCCGGCGTGCTCACCAACCTGCTGGCCACCGGCGCCGCCTTCGGCGTGTCCAAGTGGATCTTCCAGGACGGTGACCTTCACTCGCTGCTCGGCTTCCAGCCCCAGGGCTTTCTCGACGCCTGGGGCCCAGTCTTCTTCTTCGCGATGATCTTCGCGATCTCGATGGACTACACGATGTTCCTGCTCTCCTCGGCCAAGGAGCACTGGGATCACACCCACAACGCCAAGGACGCAATGGTCAACGGGATCGCACACTCCGGGCGGGTGATCTTCGCCGCCGCCGCGGTGATGGTCGCCGTGTTCTTCACCTTCGCGCTGTCCGGGCCGCTACCGCCCAAGGAGATGGGGATCATCCTCGGCGTCGCCGTCCTACTCGACGCGGCGCTCATCCGCCTGCTGCTCCTCCCGGTCCTGCTGCGCCTGATGGGGCGCCGAGCATGGTATCTGCCCCGGTGGGCGCGGCGCATCCTTCCCGACGTGCGCTTCGGGCACTCGTGAACGTCGTGCTCTTCGCCGCCAAGATCAATGCTGCCGGGCCTCAGCCGGCGCCGGCTGAGGCCCGTAAGGCGCCCCGCCGAGCGCTTAGCCTGCCCGTGGGCGCCGCCGGAGCGAAAGGCGCGAGCGCCGCCGGCGACTTCACCACCCGCCCCGTTGCCCAAGCTCAGAGGACGCCATGAGTTTCAGCGCAAGCGCGCGACGCATCGAGGACACGCTCCGTCATGAAGTCGACGTCAACGGCCGCCATATGATCATCACCGATGAGCCCGTCGCCCTGGGCGGCACCGACACGGGGCCCGCGCCCCACGAGTTGCTCCCGGCGACACTCGCGTCATGCATCGCGACGATGATCTCGATGTACGCGCGGAGCAAGGGCTGGCCGCTGAGCGGGTTCAGCGTTGACGTCGAGTACGACAACGAGTCCGTGCCACGTCATTTCGAGGTTGCCGTCAATCTCCCCGGCGGGCTGGCGCCCGAGCAGATCGAGCGGCTGCGGCGGGTCGCTGATAGCTGCCCCGTGCGACGCGCCATGGAAGCCGGCTTCGCTTTTGACGAGCAGATCAGGATCGCGCCCAACCCACAGGCAGCGCGCAGCGCATGAGCGGGGATCCCAGAGGGAGCCGGCAGCGCAGCGCGGGCCCCTCAGAGATGGATCGCCTCGCCCGCTCACAGGCTTCTGCACCGATGAGCGTCGCGTGAGAGCCCGCCGTCCCACCCACATCGACTGGATGACGCTGGGGCTGCCAATTGAGATGCCCGCATGAACGCTCCCTCGCAGCGAGGGCCGGCCGGCCGATTCGCAGAGGCGGCCCCGCTCGCACCCGGGTACGCAGTATTCCGCAGCAACTGGGCGGCTTGCCCACCTTGGAGCAGCGCGGGGCAACGGCGAGGATGCGTGATGTGATGGCCCACAGGATCGTCATCCTCGGCGGCGGGACGGGGGGCACACTCCTCGCCAACCGGCTGCAGCGACGCTACGGCAGCGCCGCGAGCATCACGGTCATAGATCGCGACGACACCCACGTCTACCAGCCGGGTCTGCTGTTCGTTCCCTTCGGCCTTGCGCAGTCGAGCGAGATCGTGCGCCCGCGCCATGCCCAGTTTCATGACGGCATCGACTTCCGTCTCGCCGAGGTCGAGAGCGTCGAGGTCGCCCGGAACACGGTGCACCTGCTCGAGGGTCCGGATGTGCCCTACGACGTCCTGGTCATCGCCACCGGCGCTTCGCTTCAGCCGCAGGAGACTGAGGGCCTGGCCGGGCCGGAGTGGGGGAGGTCGATCCACACCTTCTACTCGCTCGAGGGCGCCGGCGCACTGCGGGGCGCGCTCGAGAGCTTTCAAGGGGGCCGGCTCGTCGTCAACGTCATCGACATGCCGATCAAGTGTCCGGTCGCCCCCCTGGAGTTCTGCTTCCTCGCCGACTGGCAGCTGCGACAGCGCGGCCTGCGCGATCAGGTGCAGCTCACGTTCGTCACCCCCCTGGACGGGGCCTTCACGAAGCCTGTCGCCTCAGCACGGCTCGGCACCCTGCTCGAGGAGAAGGGCATCAAGGTGGAGCCGGAGTTCGCGACCGGCCGGGTCGATGCCGACGGGAAATGCCTTCACAGCTGGGACGAGCGGGAGGTCCCGTTCGACCTCCTCGTCGCGATCCCGGTTCACGGGGGCCCCGGCTACATGGCGCGCTCCCCCGGCTTGGCCGACGATCTCGGGTTCGTCGTAGCCGACCGGCACACGCTCCAATCCAAAGTCGCAGAGAACGTCTTCGTGATCGGTGACGCGAGCGACGTGCCGACCTCCAAGGCGGGCTCGGTCACCCATTTTGAGGGGGAGATCGTGGTGGAGAACATCCAGCGGTTCCTCGAAGGCGACGAACTGACCGCGTCATATGACGGCCACGCCAACTGCTTCATCGAGACCGGTTTCCACAAGGCGCTCCTGATCGACTTCGATTACGACGTTGAGCCCCTGCCCGGCCGTTACCCGGAGCCGCACCTCGGCCCGCTGTCGCTGATGGCCGAGTCGCGCCTGAACCACCTCGCCAAGCTCGCCTTCCAGCCGCTCTACTGGAACGTGTTGCTGCCGGGGTATGACATCCCCGGCGTCAGCTCGCAGTTCCATCGAGTCGCCGAGCAGAAGTCGCCGCAGGCCTCGGGAGCTCCACGATGACCACCGTGATGCTCGCCGGCTCGAGCGTCGAGGTCGATCCCGAGGGATTCCTCGTGCATGCAGATCAGTGGAACGAGCAGATGGCCGAGGAGATAGCCCGCGCGAACGGCATCGAGCATCTCAGCGACCGCCATCGGCAGGTCGTCGACTTCATGCGCAAGACCTATCTGGAGACCGGCTCTCCGCCCTCGATCCGCAGCTTGGGCAAGATCTCCGGAGTTCCAATCAAAGAGCTGTATGAGCTCTTTCCCAAGGGCCCGGCGAAGCTCGCGGCGAAGATCAGCGGCATTCCCAAGCCACGCGGCTGCATCTAGCCGCTAGAGAAAGGCACACATGAGCGAGACGATCGAGAAGGTCTCCATCATCATCTCCAAGGGCTCCCTCGAGGGGATCTACCCGGGGCTGATCATGGCCAACGGAGCCCGCATGGAGGGGATCGAGGCGAACGTCTTCTTCACCTTCTTCGGCCTGGACGCGATCAACAAGGCCAAGCACGAGCATGTCAAGGTGGCCACGGTCGGCAACCCGGGCCTGCACCTCGCCACCTGGGCCGGCGGCGTTCCCGGCGTATCGGCGCTCGTCACCCACCAGCTCGCCCGGGGAATGGAGAAGCTCGACATCCCGCCGATCCCCGAGTTCCTCGAGATGATCGCCGACTCCGGAGCCGGGCTGTTCGCCTGCAAGGCGTCGGTCGACCTGTTCAACCTGAGCAACGAGGACTTCATACCCCAGGTCCAGGACATCATCACGGTCGGGGAGTTCTACGGCCTGGCCGGCGGAGGCCAGATCATCTTCACCTGACATCGGTGGCTCTACAGAGCCATATTTGGCTTGCTAGAGCGGAATCGACTCCGGTCCAGTCCCACCGAATCCCATGGAATCCCGGTCGGACTGGCGCGAGACCGGCGCGCACCCTGGGTGGCGCGCTATGCCGACGGCATGAGTGCCGGGACCGAATCGAGCGCCGGTAGATGTGCGTAAGCACGTGCTCGATTCTGCCGAGACAACGGTCTCTCCGAGGCCGCTCGCGCTGGCAGGTCACGTTCAGTCTCCACCGAGGCCGCACCTAGGGCCGCTATCTGCATGCCCGGCCTGCTGCGGATCAGGTGGAGGTGTTCACGCGGGCGTTTGAGTCACGGCTGCAGTCCTCGGTCCCAGAGACCGGGTTAGGTCCGTCAGCCTCGTGGCTGGTCCGGCGACGCCGGGCGCGTGCCCTTGAACACGAAGAACCGATGGGTCACGCCGCCGCCGGTCAACTCCGCGCGCAGACGGGTTCGGCGCTCGACCCGACGCAAGCTAGACAGCAGTTCACGGTTGAGGTCGCGGGCGTCGGCACCTTCCATCCAGCCGTCCACATGGAGGCGCTCGGGCGTTTCGATGACGGTGCCGATCACGAGCCCTCGGAGCACGGCTCGGATCGCGGAAGGGCTGTCCGAGCTGACTTCGGCAACGAGATGGAAGGGGATATTGGTCATTGTGTCGGGTGTCTCATGATCGGTCGACATGAACGCACGCGGCGAGCCAAGCCGGTCCCCGAAGTGCCCGATCGCGCGAAGACTACGCCACGATTGATCACCGGCGGTATGGCCCTTCACCAATGTCGCGGACGGAGGGCGCACCGGGCGGGCGCGCACACGTTCAACGGGCAAAGAGGGGGACGGCAGGGATGCTGAGGACGACTGAGCGGGAGCAGCGCCTTCTCAGGAGCCGCCCGGCGCGCCGTCCTCCCGTGGCAGCGAGGGCTCCGAGGTGCGCTCGCGCAGCCTTAGGATCAGCTCGCGCTCGGCTTCTGCGGCCTCCCGTGTGATCGCACCCACAAGCTCGACGGCTCCTCGCTGAACGAACCAGTAGCCGGTCGCTGTCTCTTTGACGGTGAGCGGCTCTGCTCGCACGAACACCACGCTAGGGTCGGCGCGGTCACCACCGGTTGCGATTTCGTGAACGCGTTCGCCTGCCGGCGCTGTCGGCTCAGGCGAGGAGTGCGAACAGCGGCCAGCGGCCGGGTACGCCCTTGAGCTCGTGAAAGCCTCGGTCCCCGAACATGAAGGGACCGCCCACGACGGTGCCGAACACCGTCCCTGAGACGAGCACCTCGCCGGCGGCGGCGAGTGCGTTCACGCGCGAGGCGATATGGACCGCCATCCCGCCGACGTCCTCACCGATGAGCTCGCACTCGCCCGTGTGCACGCCGATACGAAGCTCCATTCCCAGCTCACGCACCGCTGCGGTGATTGCCAGCGCGCAGCGAAGCGCGCGTGAGGGGGGCCCCTCGAAGGTCACGAGGAAGCCGTCGCCCACGGTCTTCACCTCGCGGCCCCCGAAGCGGATCAGCTCCTTGCGCACCTGTTCGTCGTGGCGAGCTAAGAGGTCACGCCAGCGGCCGTCGCCGAGTTCGCCGGCATGTGCGGTGGCATCGACGATGTCGGTGAACATCACCGTGAGCAGCGCCCGCGCCAGCTCACCGGCGCTGCGTACGCCGGTCAGGAACTCCTCGATCTCTTCGAGGATCGCATCGCTGTCGCCGACGAAGAAGAAGGAGTCCTCTCCGTCCAGCTCGATGTAGCGCGCGCCCGGGATGTGGTCGGCCAGGTAGCGTGAATGGCGCACGTCCCAGACGAGCTCCCTCGGCCGGTGCATCACGAGCGTCGGCACCCGGATCTGCGCCAGCTTCTTGCGAACGTCGAGGTCGGTGGACGCGCTCGCGATGAGCCGCGCCTCGCCGGGGCTCGCGGCCAGGCGCTGCAGGCGGGAGAACCAGGTTGCCAGCGTGGGGTCATCGGCCATCGACGGAGCGAACAGCGAGACCGTTTCCTCGCCGGCGACGCCCCAGGTGGCGATGTTGCGCTCCACTGACGCTTCGCGTTCCTCGCTCCTCATCGCCCAGTCGTAGTCCGGCGCCCAGGCTGTGCGCGCCACTGATCCGTACATGATCAGCGCGCCGATTCGCTCCGGGTGCTCGGCGGCGAGCAACGCTCCCACCGGCCCCCCGAGTGAGTAGGTGAAAAGCGCCGCGCGCTCGCTGCCGGCGGCGTCCAGCACCGCCAGAGCGTCCTCTGCCTCCTGCTCGAGAGGGTGCGCGCCGGGCACGCGATCTGACATCCCGGTCCCCCGGCGGTCGAACAGGATCAGGCGCGTGAAGGTGGCAAGCCGCTCGAGGAAGCGGCTCAGAGCAGCCGACTCCCATGCCTGCTCGACGTGGGAGATCCAGCCGGGCAGGAGCACGAGGTCGAGCCGTCCCTCTCCGACGACCTGATAGGCGATGCTTGCCTCGCCGCTGCGCGCGTATCGAGTCACGGGCGCCATCAGGAGTCTTCAAGCTGGGTCCGGAAGTGCGCGGAGGACTCCACGGTCGCGCCTGCCGCGTGCACCCGGTCGGCGAGCCAGAGGTCGGAGGTGACGACGCGGATCGAACCGGGCTGGGCATCGGCAGCGATGCGGCGAACGATCTCGTCATCCGCCGAGTCTCGGCGAGGGCGAGGCGCGTGGGCGACCTCGATTACCGTCGAGGAGATCGGCGGCGACGGTGGCTGCTCGAACACGACCGTGACATCCTCGCCGCTGGCGGCGGCCCAGCGCTCGAGCATGTGGACGAGGTTGACCATCGCGCCGTGGCGGTCCCGCCACCATGCGTCCGGACGTGTGCCGATCACGTTCATCCCGTCAATGAGCCATCGCACCGAGCCCAAGCCTATTTCCTGCGAGATCCCTGAGCGGCGCATCGCTACGCGCGAGGAAGCGCCGAGTCGGCTGAAATGCTGATGGACTTGCACTTCTCATGAGGCTTGAGGGCATCAAAACGGGGGATATCGTCGAGGTTGACCGCAACGGCAGGCGCTTCTACGCGATTGTGACCGGGTCGGCGCCCGGCGGCTTGGCCCTGAGACCGACCGACCGGCGCGTCAGCTACTACAGCGCTCGCAGCCGGGAAGTGGTCGGCCACTGGGCCAAGCGCGGCATGCCGCGCGAGACGGCCGAGCCACTGCAGCCATCGCCACGACAGCTGGAGATCGACCTCTCGCGGGCCATCGAGGAGCCGCCGATCTAATCGGCGGCTCCCGCGGGTCCCAGGCCGCGATACGCGTGCGCCGCGTCCTCGAGGCGGTCATCGCCCCAGAACAACTCCAGACCAACCGCGACCGTGGGCACCCCGAACACGCCGAGGGCGAGCGCCTCGTCTGTGACCGTGCGCAGCCCGTCCTTGATGGTGGGATCTGTCAGCGCGCTCCCGAGCTCCTGCGGATCGATTCCGGCGTGCCGTCCCGCCTCGAGCACAACGTCTGGGTCGGCGAGGTCGCAGCCCTGGAGGAAGGCGAGGCGCATAGCTGCGAGCGCGAACGGCTTGAGCAGGCCCTGAGGATCGCCTCGGCTCCCATCGGCGCCCACCCCATCGGCGGCCCGCTCGGCGAAGATCATCGCCCGCGCGACGAGCAGGTCGCTCGTAGGCCATCGCTCCGGCCAGCGCATCGGCCCTAGCCCGTGCGCCGCAGCGCGCGCCTCGCAATCGGCGATCCCCTCCTCTCGGCGCCCGGTCAGGCCCCAGGAGGTGCGGCCGCTCGCCTTGAAGAGCGCTCCCGCCAGCACACCCCGCCACCGGGCCTCCGCCAGCAGGGGCTCGATGCGCTCGGCAGAAATCCACGAGTAGGGCGACATCGCGCCGAAGAAGAACCTGGGCGCCGGGCGGGGCACGCGCCCATCATCGCGCACGATCGCGACCCGATCCCGCGGCCGTCGCTGCCCGTGCGTCCATCGTGAAGGCTTCGGCGCAGCCCTGCGAGCAGAAGTACACGGTTCGGCCCTCGTGCTCGACGCTGATCGCCTTCTCCACGTCCACCCGCATCCCGCACACCGGGTCTCTCGCGCCACGGCGCACCGTCAAGGCGAACAGCGCCACGAAGACGGCAAGGCCCAGGAGATTCGTGAACAGCTTGTAGTCGACCCTCACGCCGCCAAAGATCTCCGCGCGACTCGGGCGCGTGTGAGGGATCAGGGTGAGGGCGCTGAACAGCCCGTCGACCGCGAGCGCCGCCACCACGATCGCCACGAACATCAGTGCGACGATCCTCAGGGCGAAGCTCGTGCCGTAGTACTTCCTGTAGATCACGACGATCGGAAGGATGATCAGGTCCGCGAAGATGAAGGCGATCACCCCGGAAAACCCGATCCCTCCAGACCACAGGACCGCGGCCAGCGGCACGTTGCCCACCGAGCAGACGAAGCTGAGCACGGCGATCAGTGGGCCGACCAGCACGTTCTCGAGGAGCCTCAGGGGCCCGGGGGCGTGCGCGATGAAAAGGCCGTTGAAGAAGTCGTTGCCGAGCAGCGCCACGAACCCGGCCAGGAGGAAGCCGACGAGGATCTCCCGGTAGAGCATCGACCAGTCGTTGCGGAAGTTGTGAGCCACGTCCGACCAGGCCGCACTCGAGGCGAGACGCCTGCGCAGCGGCATGGGCTCGCCGGCCGAGTGGTGCTGATGGCCGCTGTCGGCCGCGCGCGCGTGCTCGCGCGCCTGCTCCTCCACGCGCGTTGAGACGAACAGCCGCAGCAGCAGCGTCATGCTCGCGATCAGCACCAGCCCGCCGAGGAACTCTGCGAGCGTGAACTGCCAGCCGATCAGAACCCACATGACGATGCCGAGCTCGATCACGAGGTTGGTCGAGGCGAACTGGAAGGCGAGCGCGCTGCGCGCAGAGGCGCCCTTCGAAAAGAGCGTCTTCGCAATCGCGATCGCCGCGTAGGAGCAGGAGGAGGATGCGGCTCCGAGCCCGGTTGCGGTCGCGACCGAGCGAAAGCCGCCGGCCCCCAGTGTCCGCTCGATCCGCTCACGCGGCACCCAGGCCTGCACGACGGCTGAGATCGCGAAGCCCAGCACCAGGGCCCACCACACCTCCCAGGCCATCAGAAGCGCGTTGGAGGTGCCATCCCAGATCGTGTTCAGAACGCTCATCGGCTGATGTGGCTTTCCCGCGGCTCGCTGTCCGCCGCTGGCCGGGCCGTCGAGCCCGACGGGAGTGTCTCAGCGGCTGACTTCCCGGGCGTGTGCAACCAGGGGAGCGCCGGCGCGCGCTCGGCTGCCTGAACGGGTGCCGGGGAGCTCGGCGAGCATAGCCAGGGTTGTCCCGCCTCTAGGTGCCGCTCCGCAGTCATGTCTGCCCTGCGCCCACGCGGAGCCCCTTCGCGGGCCCTCAGGCGCAGGACAGATGCATCGAGACGCGGCGTTCGGGTCAGGTGTGGATAGGGTCCAGGAATGGGCAAGCGCGTGCTCATCCTCTCCTGGGAGTATCCACCGGTGATCGAGGGCGGCCTCGCACGGCATGTGCGCAAGCTCGCCGAGGCGCTCGTCCGCCAGGGGGTCGCCGTCGACGTGCTCACGCGCGGGCTGGGCGAGGGGTCTGAGGCCGGCGATCGGGGCTTCGCCCGGCCGGGCTCCAGCGAACTTGCGGGCGTAAGCGTGCATCGCGTGCCTGAGCCGGGCTGGCCGCGCGATCTGGACCGCTTCGTCGCGTGGGTGGAGCGTATGAACGACGACATGCTCACAGCCGGCGAAGCACTGGCTCAGGAGCATTCCTACGATCTCATCCACGGCCATGATTGGCTTGTAGCGCACGCCTCCGCTGCGCTTGCCGACCGCATGGATGTGCCCTATCTGACGACGATCCACGCGACCGAGCATGGACGGCACCAGGGCTGGGTGCATGAGCCCCCGCAATCGCACATCCATTCGGTCGAGCGTTGGATGGCCCGCCGCGCGAACCTCGTGATCGTCTGCTCCTACTATATGCGCGGGCACGTGGCGGACATATTCGACATCGACGAGCGGCGCATAGCGGTCATCCCCAACGGCGTGGACCCGAGCGAACTACACCCGATTGGAGACCTGCAGGCACTGCGCCGCGAGTTCGCCGCGCCGGCCGAGAAGCTCGTGCTGCTGGTGGGGCGGCTGGTCTACGAGAAGGGCTTCCAACTGGCGCTCGACGCTCTACCCAGTCTGATCGAGCGGCTTCCTAACGTGAGGTTCCTCGTTGCCGGGAGCGGCACGCACGAGGCAGAGCTCAAGGCCCAGGCGGAGCGGCTGGGCCTCTCAGAGCACGGAACCTTCCTCGGCTGGATCGGCGACGACGCGCTGCATTCGCTCTACCGGATAGCCGACCTCTGCGTTGTCCCGTCGATCTACGAGCCGTTCGGGCTGGTCGCCCTAGAGGCGATGGCCTGCGGCTGCCCTTGCATCGTCGCCGACACCGGCGGACTGCGGGAGGTCGTGCCCTCGGGCGAGCGTGTCGGCCTGCGCTTCAACGGGGGTGACGCGGAGCATCTCGGCGTGATGATCGAGCGCCTGCTCGTCGACGGTCAGCTGCGCGAGCGGCTCGTGATCGAGGCTTCCGAGCACGTGCTCCGGTTCGACTGGGACGAGATCGCCCAGCGCACGAGAGGGATCTACAGCGAGATGAGCGAGTCCCTCGCGCGCCAGGAAGGGGCTCGGAGGGGATGACGCAGGTGCTCGGGGGCCTCATGCAGGATGACTTCCCCCTCACCCTGCATCACATCCGCCGCCGGATGCGCTCCTGCAGCCCGAATGCGCAGGTCGTGACGCTCACCCCGGCGGGCACGGTCAAGCGGGCGAGCTTCGCCGAGGTCAGCGAGCGCGTTGACCGCCTCGCGCGCGCACTCAGCCGGCTCGGGGTGGCGCCCGGAGACCGGGTGGGGACGTTTGCGTGGAACAACCAGCGCCACTTCGAGCTGTACTTCGCGGTCCCCTGCATAGGAGCGGTATTGCATACGCTCAACATCCGACTGTTCGAGGAGCAGCTCAGCTACATCGTCAACCATGCCGAGGACAAGCTGATCTTCGTCGACGACTCGCTGCTGGAGCTGCTCGTGAAGCTGGCGCCTAGCTTTCCCAACGTCGGCCATTACGTGGTCATGGGGGACGGGGAGGTCGATCGATCAGAGATCGACCGGCTCCCGAACGCGCTGCTCTACGAGGATCTGCTCGAGGAAGCCGGGCCCGGGGGATTCGAGTACCCGGAGCTCGACGAGCGCCAGGCTGCGGCGCTGTGCTACACGAGCGGCACGACCGGTCATCCGAAGGGCGTGCTCTACTCGCACCGCTCCATCAGCCTGCATTCCAGCGCGGCGCTGATGAAGGACTCGCTGGGCCTCTCCCGGGCCGACCGGGTGCTCGCCGTGGTGCCGATGTTCCACGCCAACGCCTGGGGCCTGCCCCACGGCGCGGCGCTCGCAGGCGCCGACCTGATCCTGCCGGACCGCTTCCTCGGCGCCGAGCCGCTCGCCAAGCTGATCGCCGCTGAGAAGCCCACCCTGATGGGGTGCGTTCCCACGATCTTCTCCGACCTGCTGCGCTACGCCGATCAGCATCCCGACGTGGACCTCTCCTCGCTGTCCAACGCCGCCTGCGGAGGCTCGGCGGTGCCGAGACAATTGATGAAGGATTTCGAGGAGCGTCACGGCGTGCGGATCTTTCAGGCCTGGGGCATGACGGAGACGAGCCCGGTGGCCACCTATTCGCGCCCTCGGGAGGGCGAGCACGATGATGCTTACTGGACGGATCGGGCAAAGCAGGGGAGGCCGCTGCCATGGGTCGAGTTGCGCATCGTGGACGCCGGTGGGCAGGAGGTGGCATGGGACGGGGAGTCGACCGGCGAAATCGAGGTGCGCGGGCCGTGGATCGCCGCCCGCTACTTCCACGACCATTCTGGCGAGGAGAGGTTCGACTCGGGCTGGCTGCGCACGGGTGACATTGCCGCGGTCGATGAGGACGGCTCCGTTCAGATCACCGACCGGGCGAAGGACGTGATCAAGTCCGGCGGTGAGTGGATCTCCTCGGTGGAGCTCGAGAACGAGGTCATGGCCCACCCCGACGTGCTGGAGGCGGCGGTGATCGCCAAGCCCGATGAGCGCTGGGCCGAGCGGCCGCTCTGCTGCGTCGTGCTTCGCGAGGGGTCCACGACGACCGCCGAGGAGCTCATCGAGCACCTGCGGGGGCGGGTCGCCAAGTGGTGGCTGCCGGACGAGTTCGCGTTCGTAGACGAGGTACCAAAGACGAGCGTGGGCAAGTTCGACAAGAAGGTGCTGCGCGGCCGCCTGGGCGAGGGAACGCTGGCGGGGCGCGTCAAGCTCTCATGAGGGAGCCCCGCAGGTTCTCAACCGAGCCCACGAACGCGACCCAGCACGTTCACCGCCGGAATTGATGATAGACCTACCTCTCACAAGCAGGCTCCGGCCTGGGCATGACGAACCAAGGACGATCCAGTGCCTAAGATGATCGCCGCAGAACCAGTCACAATGGCCCTGACCGAGGGCGTCCACAACACCAAGAACGGGAGGTTGGCATGACTCGGACTGATCTCATGGCCTCGAGCAGGCCGCAGGCAGTAGGCGCAGCGCCCAGACGAGGGGGGCCGCGGTTCGCCCTGCGGGCGCTGCCGCTGGCGCTGGCGCTGGCCCTGGCGGTGCCGGCGACGGCTCTTGCCGCCGAACCGACCTCGGGCTACACGCAGACGGTCCCCGTGCCGACCACGACCACAACGACCACGACGACGACCGTGACGACGCCTGCGACCACGCCTGCGACGACGCCTGCGACCACGCCCACGACGACGACGCCGACGAAAACCTCGACCAGCGGCACCTCGCCCTCGAAAGAAGAAAGCAAACCCACCTCAACCACCGAACCGAGCAAAACGACGGCGCCCTCGACGAGCAGCACCTCACCGAGCGCCGCGAAAGCGAGCACCCTCCCGTTCACCGGGTTTGACCTTCGCTGGACCGTCGGCGTGGGTCTGCTCCTGCTGGCTGCGGGCTTCTCGATCGTGATAGTGCAGCGCCGCCAGAGGCACAACAGCGGCCGCTGAGCCGCAGAGTACCCGCATGGCGCCGCGGCGAGCGGCCGTCGAGAACGATCGGCGGCCGCCGCGCAGCTGCGCGGTCCAGATGTCCCTGACAGCTGCTGTGCGTGCGGGGCTTCCGTTCGGCGTAGGATGTCTCGCTCGCGCCGGCCGGCTGTGCGCGCTGGTCGGGGAAGCCAACGCCGGCAAGTCGAGTCTGCTGCTGGCGATCCGTGCTCTGCTCGATCCAGCGGCCGCACAGTTGGGCGTCGAGGACGCCTCTGTCGGTATGCATGGCCGGATCGTGATCGACGCATGCTCGCCGGCGCAGGCGAGCTGTCGCTCGCGTCGAAGCCGCCCGGCGCAGCGCGGCTCAGCGGTGGCGAGGCTCCCCCTGTGGCCTTCCTGCCGGGCGAGTTGCGCACCGGCGCTGTGCTTGCCCCCGCCGTCGGCGTTCCGAACGCACCCGTCGCGCCCGCTCTGAGCCGCCTGGGACGGGCGCTCGCGGAGCGGCTCGGCACCGGCGCGGACAGCTCGGCGACCGCTCCGGCCGTGTCCTTCGTGAACGCGATCGGAGCGTGCCGCGCCTCCGGTCTGCGCGGCCTCGTGCTGCTCCGGGTGCGTTAGTCCGAGCAAGGGCTGCGCTCACGCTCGCGTGGGATGACGAACAGCAGCACCACTGCGCCGAGACGCGCCGGTGCTCTCGCGGCGTGACAGCAGCCGCATCGGTGCTCCCTCATCTCGCGCATCTCGAAGCTCGCGAAGCCTCTGACCGGCGCGAATCGCCGTCAACCACAAGCACCCGCGCACGGGCGGTTCAGCACGGTCCCTTCAGCGTGAACGTCGTGCGGGATTGCGTTTCGAAGTTGAGGGTCGGGGTGACCCGCAGAACCAGGTGTGCACCACGGTGGCAGAGCGGCTCGCTCACCGAGGCGACACCGGATCCTTCCGGACCGGCGCCTGAGTGAATGTCTCCGCAGTCGAATGACCTGGATGTGCTGCGTTCGCAGCCAAACGCGTAGCTCGGGTCATAGACGGAGTGAAGCGTGCGGTTGGCTTGCACGACAAACGCGGTGACGTCTTCATCTTGGCAGCTGAACGAGAAGCTGACGTGCCCGGGCCGCGGGCGCCTGGCTTTACCTTGGCAGAGGGGCGCGCTGGCCTTGCCTGCTGGGGCGGCTCTGCGCGGCACGGCCGAGCTGTCCGGGACAGCGAAGCCGAGGAGCAACACGCCGAGCGAGGCGACGACCCAGGCTCTTGCGATCGTGCGCTCGCGGAAGCGCGGTTCACCGACATATCCGACTCGCAACGACACGGCAGCACTCTCCTGGCTTTGCGTGCGACAGAGCTGCTAACGGCGCGTGCCTGGCCGCGGAGCGCGGAAGATAACAGGTGCCGAGAGCCACCCGCGTCCGGCTGGGCGCTCGTTACCGAGCTCTTGGCTCCCTGCTCCGGCCAGCTCGCGGTCAGCGTTCCCCTCGCGTTTGGGTCTATCCCCTGGGCGCTCGGCACGCTCGCCGCGACCCTGTAGCGCAACGAGCAGGCCGAGGGCCCCTTCGCCGCCGCTGCGGAGATCGAGGAGCGGCTCGGCGCGCCCCTGTTCCTGTTCCTCGCCCGCGCTCACGCCGGCTGGGCCCGCGGGCTCATCGCCCGCGGCCGGCCCGAGGACCTCGAACGCGCACAGCACATGCTCGCGCAGGCCGAGGACACCGCCGGGCGCCTTGGCGCGGAGGCATCACACGGGAAGTCGCGGAGTGCCGCGCCGCCCTCGCGGCGATCAACAAGTAGCCGGCACGCCAAGCCTCGCGAGAGTCTCGTCTGCTCCGGTGTGTGTGTGGATGCGGTCGTCTTGAGCGGGTCAGCCGTCAGCGATCAAAGGTCCGCAAGCGGCACCAGGAGCGCGGTGCTCATCGACACGACGACGCCGGCGCGGCAGACCCCGCGCTGCTGCTTTCGCGGGACGAGCGAGCGTCCGAGCAAAGGCCGCGCTTACGCTCGCGTTGGGCGAGCTCCGAGAGCATTGCGCAGGCGGACGCACGCGCCTGCTCCGCGATGTGAAACCAGTAGTCGAGCCGCCGGCTCGCGAGACTCTTGAAGCCGGCGAGCGTGTTACGGCTCCTGAATCGGCGTGCGAATGCGGTGGTCGGATGCCCGGAGCCCAGACCGCTTTGCCTCGTCCGACGGAAGTCTGCTGAGTGCCGTCGGTAACGCTTGCTTTGGCGCGGCGTGCCACTAACGGGAGCAACGGGCGTCCCGTCGGCTCGCTGCGCAGCGGTTGAGCAGCGCGGACTCGCCCAAGCCCAACGAACGGTTGGATTCATAGTGGTCGGGGAGTGAACTGCGGACTTCTACGATGGACTGGCTCCTAGTCGGAGGGACAATCAAATTGGGTCAATGGGCGACGGTTCCCATCCAGGGCCTCGAGGAGAGCACATCAACATGACCAAGTCACGCAGCGGCCGCGTCGCGGAGCTGCTGGCTGAGGTCGCGGCTGGAAAGGGGTGTGACGATGCGCGACGACGATCGCTTCGACTATGACTGGCTGGTGATCGGCTCGGGGTTTGGGGGGAGCGTCTCGGCTTTGCGGTTGGCGGAGCGGGGCTACCGGGTCGGCGTGCTCGAGTGCGGCCGGCGTTACCGCGACGAGGACTTCGCAAAGACGACCTGGGAGGTGGCTCGTTACTACTGGATGCCCAAGCTGGGGCTGAAGGGGCTCCTCCGGCTCACGATCTTCAAGGACATCTTCGTTGCCTCGGGCTGTGGCGTGGGGGGTGGCTCGCTTGGGTATGCGAACACGTTGTATCGCGCGCGCCCAGCGTTCTACGGCGATCGCCAGTGGGTGGACCTGGGTGACTGGGAGGCCGAGCTGGGCCCGCATTACGACGAGGCCGAGCGGATGCTGGGTGTGACCACCTACGAGGAGGACTCGGAGGCCGATCTGCTGCTCAAGGAGTACGCGCAGGAGCGGGGCTTCGGCGACACCTACGCGAAGACGCGGGTGGGGGTGCTCCTTGGCGAGCCGGGCACGACGGTGCCCGACCCCTACTTCGGCGGGGAGGGACCGGAGCGGGCGGGCTGCATCCGCTGCGGCTCGTGCATGGTGGGGTGCCGCTACAACGCCAAGAACACGCTGGTCAAGAACTACCTCTACTTCGCCGAGCGTCGGGGCGTCGAGATCCTGCCGGAGCGCACCGTGGTCGACATCCGTCCGCGGGATGCCGCCGATGGCTCGGATGGCTACACGGTCACCCACGAGCGCTCGGGAGCGTGGGTGCGCCGGGACCGACAGCGGCTGAGCGCCCGGGGGGTGGTGGTCGCTGCTGGACCCCTGGGCACCAACAAGCTCCTGTTCAGCTGCAAGCTGCGCGGGTCGCTGCCGCGGGTCTCCGACCGCCTCGGGCACCTGGTACGCACGAACAGCGAGTCGATCCTGACCGTCACTGCTCCGGATGACGCGCGCGACTTCACACGCGCGGTGGCGATCACCTCGAGCATCTACCCCGACCCTGATACTCACATCGAGCCGGTCACCTACGGCCGGGGTGCGGATTCCCAGTCGCTCTTGTTTTGGTTGATGACCGAGGCCGGAACGCGGCGAAACCAGCCGCTGCAACTCGTGCTCAACATGCTGCGCCACCCGCGGCTGGCGCTGGGGGCGATGCGGGTGCGCGCCTGGTCGCGGCGCACGGTGATCCTGCTGGTAATGCAGACGCTCGACAACGCCATGCGCCTGAGCGTCAAGCGTCGCTGGCCCAACGGCAACGTCGTGCTCACCACAGAGCAAGATCCCGAGAACCCCAACCCCGACAAGATTCCCACCGCCTATCGCGCCGCTGAGTGGATGCAGGACAAGCTTGGCGGGACCGCCCAGGCGGTGTTCACCGAGGCGATCTTCTCGATCCCGATGACCGCCCACATCCTCGGCGGGGCAGTAATCGGCGCCGACCCGCAGACCGGCGTGGTCGACGACCACCACCGCGTGTTCGGATACCAGAACCTGCTGGTCTGCGACGGCGCCGCCGTCCCTGCCAACGTCGGCGTCAACCCGGCCCTCACGATCACCGCCCTGGCCGAGCGCGCCATGACCCACATCCCACCCAAGGGCAGCCCGGCTGAGCTCGCGGCCACCGACGGCCGGCGAGGCGTATCGGCCAAGACGTGACCTAGGCCGTAGTGGCGCTGACAGCAACCAGACCGCAAACCAAGGAGAAGCGACGATGGCGAGGATTGACGAGACGGCGCTCAACACGCCCGCGATCAGCGAGGGCGCAGAGGGGGACACCCCCGTCGAGAACCCGGCAACCGGAGAGGTCATCGGCCACGTCCCTGTGAGGACGGCTGCGGACGTGGCCGAGTTGGCGCGGCGCGGACGGACGGCTCAGCCGGCCTGGGAGGCGCTCGGCTACGACGGCCGCGCGCGCGTGTTGCGACGGATGCAGAAGTGGATGATGGACAACGCCGATCGCGTGATCGAGACGATCTGCTCGGAGACGGGCAAGGCCTACGAGGACGCCCAGATCGCAGAGATCAGCTACGGCGCGGCGGCGCTCGGCTTCTGGGCCAAGAACGCGCCCAAGTACCTCGCCGACGAGCGGGTGCGCTCCTCGTCGGTGTTCGTGAAGGGCAAGCGGCTCCTGCTGCGCTACCAGCCGCTGGGCCTCGTCGGCGTGATCGGGCCCTGGAACTACCCGCTGACGAATTCGTTCGGCGACTGCATCCCAGCGCTCGCCGCCGGCAACAGCGTCCTGCTGAAGCCCGCCACCGTGACCCCGCTGACGTCGCTGCTGCTGGCCGAAGGGTTGGCCGAATGCGGCCTACCCGAGCACGTCTTCCAGGTCGTCACCGGCCGCGGGGGGGTCGTCGGCGATGCGCTCATCGACGCCGTCGACATGGTGATGTTCACCGGGTCGACCGAGACCGGCCGCAGGGTCGCTATCCGCGCCGCCGAGCGGCTGATCCCCGCCTCGCTGGAGTTGGGTGGCAAGGACCCGATGATCGTGCTCGCCGATGCCGACATCGACAGGGCGGCGAACCACGCCGCCTACTACTCGATGTTCAACTCCGGCCAGACGTGTATCTCGATCGAGCGCTGCTACGTCGAGGCGCCCGTGTACGACGAGTTCGTCACCAAGGTGGTTGAGCACGTGAAGGCCATCCGTCAGGGATGTCCCGCCGGACCCGGGAGCGTTGACGTCGGGTCGCTGACCCTCCCTTCCCAGGTCGAGACCGTCGAACGCCACGTGAAGGACGCGCAGGCAAAGGGCGCGCGGGTTCTCGTCGGCGGACACCGCGGCCATGCTGGCGAAGGCGGCTACTGGTACGAGCCGACCGTGCTCGTCGACGTCACCCACGACATGGACTGTATGCGCGAGGAGACATTCGGACCGACCCTCCCGATCATGAGAGTCGCCGACTCCGAGGAAGCCATCCGCCTCGCCAACGACTCCGAATACGGGCTTTGTGCGGCCGTCTTCTCACGCGACACCGTGCAGGGCGAAGCAGTCGCCCGCCGCGTTCACGCCGGCGCGGTCACCATCAACGACGCGGTCGTGAACTACACCGCACTCGAGCTGCCGATGGGCGGTGCGAAGCCTGGTTCGGGCGTCGGCTACCGCCACGGTCCCGGCGGCATCCGCAAGTACTGCCGCCAACAATCACTGCTCATCTCCCGCCTGCACCTCAGCCACGACCTCCACACCCACCCCTACCGAGCCTCGAAGACCCGGCTGCTAGCACGGGCGCTCAAGGTGCTCTACGGACGCAGCCAGCGCGGCTGACAAATCCGCGGCCGCGTCGGCCCGCACCCCGTGACCGCCGCCGCAGAGCAAGCCCCCGACTTCTCTGTGCTCAGTAAGTCACAGCCCGCAGTCCCGGCCGTCGCTCGTCCCGCTGCTGCTTCTACAGGGCACTGCAGAAGCGTCCGCCGGCCCCGTCCTCGCTGCTGCTCCGGACGACGGATGAACGTCAAGGGGCGTTGCGAATTTCTTTGAGGGTCGGTCCGGGACGCGGTCGGCGCTGATTGCGTGGTTGACAGCGCAGTTCGGCTCATGGAGGGCCTGTTGTGAGGTGTTCTGGGGCTTTCAGCGCGGGGTGCGCTTGTGATTGGACGGGGTGAATCGAGCGCTCCGCGAGCGCAGATTCGCCTTGCCAGGACGGCGGGGTTGTGGGATCGTTGGCTGTGGGCGCGAGTGACTGACGTAGCGAAGGTGCGCGCGACTGTGCATAGTTCTCACGTGAGAACTATGCACACTGACGGAACGGCGCAGCCCGGT
Source organism: Solirubrobacteraceae bacterium (assembly GCA_049512215.1). Classification (GTDB taxonomy): domain Bacteria; phylum Actinomycetota; class Thermoleophilia; order Solirubrobacterales; family Solirubrobacteraceae; genus Palsa-744. Next base: position 1,328 of record JBEKXJ010000027.1, on the reverse strand, counting down.
CCCCTTCCATCAAGAAAGGCCCGCGCAGCAGGGCTTCTCTGGAGTGCGGATGAGAGGACTCGAACCTCCACCCAGTTTCCTGGACACGGACCTGAACCGTGCGCGTCTACCAATTCCGCCACATCCGCGTGCTGGTGGGCAAGCGAAGATATCGCACACTGATAATGGCGGTCTCGACCGCGGCGGGTAAGCCCCAGCAAGCCACGCATAGCGCCTCAAGCCGGCTTGGCCGCACGGCTTTGCTAGCCTCGAGCCGTCGATTGCAAGCCGCTATCGTCCAGGGGACTAGGACGCCGCCCTCTCATGGCGGAAACCCGGGTTCGAATCCCGGTAGCGGTACTTACGGGATCCCTGTAAATCGCGGGGTTTTCGTCTTTTGGGAGGCCCCTGAAAGCCAGTCTGTTCGAGATCCTGGTGGCCGACCAGACAAAAGCGGTCTGGCGGTGCTGCAGACCCCCGGCCTGTGACCGACTCACGATGCGCTGGCGATCTGGCCAACGAGAGTGCAGCAACCACGCACAAGGCGAAAAGCGTGTTGACGCTCTCGCGCGGCGCCTGTTCGTCGTCCAGAGGGCTAGCGTCAGCTGTCCGTCGCGAGACGCCCGCTTGCGTGGGGACACGATGGTGAGGGGGGTTTCCTGGGCGCCACACGGACGGGTCGCCGGCGCCAGACCGGTCCGCGCGCCCGGTAACGTTGCCCGGTATGCCCGGGTTCGGCACAACTCTGGTCGAAGGCTCGGTACACGGCGGTTCCGGCTTCGGTGCCCGCGCGGCCGGGCGGGTCGCAGTTGTCTTCCAGCGCAGCAACGCAGGCACGGCGGTTCTGCGTGAGGCCGCCGAACTGGCCAACGCGGGGCGCGAGCTGTCGGTCGTGACGCTCGCGCCGCAGGCACGGCCCGCGAGATGGGGCCGGGCCGGCGGGGAGGGCCCGTACAACATCGCGGTCAGGGAGGAAGCGGAACTGGAACTGCAGGAGGCCCGCGACATCCTCGGATCCGTTGCCAGCCGCGCCACGTTCAAGGTACTGGCCGGGTGCCCTCAGCCGCCGCTCGCATCGTGGGTGGCCCAACACGGGTTTGCGCTTGTCCTGCTTCCCCACCACCGGCTGACCCCGGGCGGCAACAGTTTTGCGAGGAGCCTGCGGAAGGAAACGTCGGCGGAAGTGCGGCTGGTCAGGTAGCCCGAGCCGCCGCACCCGACGACCGGCTAGCTACTTCCCCCGGAAATAGCCGGCTTTCCGTCCGCCTCGATTAAGAGAATTGGCCCTGCAAATGGGCCTGTTTCTGATCGAGGAGGCTATGAATGTTGACGCTGGCTGCTGGTCAGGT
>JBEKXJ010000026.1:0-43063 GCA_049512215.1 Solirubrobacteraceae bacterium | reverse complement strand
TCCCCGAGGCGCCGCTTTTCGTCTGGCGGCCTGACCGCCCTTTTCGGACTTGCGCCCGAGCGAACATCCAATTTCGCCTGATCCTCCCGACGAGGAGGCCATAGAGACATGAGCGTCGCTCCGACCGATCAACACGGCTCAAGAGCGACCCGCGATACACAGTGCACTCCTTCGCGACATTCCCTTGGCCCACGGCGCCCTCTGAAGCCGCGCAAACCGAGATAGAACGACTGGCTCGCGCAATCGACGACGAGCGCCACGTGATCTGCGCCGAGCGACAGATTGGGCTAACCAGGCTCTACAACGCCGTAGAAGAAGGCGCCTACACGATCCTCGCCGACCTGCATGCGGAGTTGGACCTCGCAGTCGGCACAGCATATGGCTGGCCTAGTGGCGCGGCTACCGATCCCGAGGCTCAGGAGCGCAGGCTGCTCACCTTGAACGCGGAATACAGCGAGGTCGGCTCCCAGCCGACCTAACCGCTCCAAAGCGGAGCGCGGAGTGGCGCTTCGCTTCGCTGCGGTCAAGGTCGGGCCTTCGGCCTGACCCCCGGAGGGGTCACCCCTGACGGGGCTCTCTTGACCTCCCGGAGCTAAGGGATCGGGCGGCAAGAGCGACCGTCACGCGCCGTGGACTTCCCCCCGGTTCTCACGACACCCCCCTCGCTACCGCATACCCACCCGAGCGGGCGTCTCGCGATAAACACTTGACATTGCCTGCGTTGGACGACGGAAAGGAGCTGCTGGCCGCCGCTGGTCGGACACGCTCGCTTCCGGGCGCTTGCAGCAGCGCGAGGCAGCGCCTTGTGAGGCACGGTGCGCTCACGGGCCAGTCTGCGCATCGATTCCTCAATCCGCCACCAGGATCGGCGCGAAGAGGGGCCTCTCGGGAGCAGCGTGCTCCCGAGTTGCTCCCGAACGGTCGAGCGGGCGCCTTGCGGCCGGGCGCTGGCCGTGCGGCCTTCTGCACCCGAATGCAGCTTATTTGCAGGACATTTGCAGGTCCTTGCATGTCCCTGCACGATTCGTCAATCAGTCGGGGAGACAGGATTTGAACCTGCGACCGCCCGGCCCCCAGCCGGGTGCGCTACCAGACTGCGCCACTCCCCGTGGCAAAGCAAGCGGGCGACGGGAATCGAACCCGCCCTAGAAGCTTGGAAGGCTTCTGTGCAGCCACAACACTTCGCCCGCACGCCCTTCTGTCAATCCTACCGCCGCTCCTCGGTCGGCACCTCTCCCGACTCGCCCGCCAATCCGGCGGGCGGCCAGGCTCCCGGCCAGTTGTCGCGCGCACCGTCAAGAGTCACCGTCGAACCGCTGAAGGCACGCCCCAGCGGGGAGGCGAGCAGGGCCACGAGCCACGCGTGCTCGTTGGCCTCGCCGAGACGCTGTAGCGGCACCGACGCGGCCATCCCGGCGCGCACGCCCGCCGGATACTTCGCCATCACCTCAGTGTCGAAGTGGCCGGCCGCGACCGCCGAGACGGCGACGCCCGCCTCTGCCCAGCGCCTGGCGAGCTCGCGCGTCAGTGCCTCGACAGCGGCGCGGGCCGCGCCCGAGTGCGCCATTCCCGGCATCCCGTGATGCGGAGAGAGAGTGACGTTGACGACCGTTCCGCCCCCGCCCGGCTCGAGCGCGAGCTCGAAGGCGAGCTCTGACATGTTGAGCATGCCTTCGACGTTCAACCGCCACACCGCCCGCCAGCCCTTGACCGCGATCAGCTCGGCCGGCGCGAAATACTGGCCTCCCGCGTTGTTCACGAGAAGATCGAGCCGCCCGTAGCGCTCGAGAACGGCCTCGACGAGCCTTCCCGCGTCCTCGCGGTCGCGGACGTCTCCGGCAGCCCATCCGCATTGACCCCCGCCTGCGAGGATCTCGCGCGCCGCCTGCTCGAGCACCTCGGCCCGTCGCCCGGCGAGCATTACCGCCGCGCCGCAGCGCGCCAGCTCGAGCGCCGTCGCCTTGCCCAAGCCCGTGCCGCCGCCGGTTATGAGCGCCACGCGCCCGCTGAGAAGCCCGCGGGCAAAGACCTCCGATCCCCCTGATGGGCCGCTCATCGCGAGCGATCATAGGTCGCCGGACGCTCCCGGGACGCCCGAGCACCCGTCCGTCCCCCGGCCCCTTTAGGGTTCATGTCGTGTCCCGCAGGCCCCTGGCCCTCGTTTCTGGACTCACGCTCGGCGACTATCTGCTGTGGAGCTGGTCGCTCAACCACAATCGCGACGTGCTCGCCCTGATCTCGGGGTTGACGCTGCCTCCGCTCGCGGTCGCCTGCCTGTGGCTGCTCGCGCTGAGCATCGCCCGAACGATCGCCTCCGCCCGGCGCTCGCGCGCCAGGCCCGGTGTGCGCTCGGTCCTCTACCGACATCGGGGCCAGGCACCGCGCGAGGTGGCCGCGGCCGCCGAGTCGCTCGATCAAGCCCCCGCCCAGGCCGCCTCCTCCGGACCGGCGTCAGGCAAGCTCGCCGCCTGAGCAGGCGGCCCTCGCAAGTGTGAGCGACCGCATGAGGCGCCCATCTCTCCGCTCAAGACGGGTGCGCCTCGGTTTGGCGGCCCTCGTCCTGCTGCTCGCGGGGGCAGCGCTCGGGGCATACCTCTACGAGCGCCATCGCACCGGAAGCATCTACCACCCACACGCGCGCTTTATACCCGAGCTCTCACCCACGCTCCCGGCGCGAGGCCCGGATCGATTCGCCTGGCCGTTGTATGGCTACACCAAGAACCACACCCGCTTCTTCCCCGCCCCGGCCCGCCTGCACCCTCCATTCCGTGAGCTGTGGGTGCACAACAGCCACACCCTGCTCGAGTTCCCGCCCGTGATGTACGGCGACCACATCTTCCAGCTCGGCGACGACGCCGTCCTGACCGCGCTCAACAAGCACACCGGCCACACCTTCTGGACGCGGGCTTTGGGCCTGCTCTCTGCCTCATCGCCCGCGGTCAGCGGGAACACGGTCTACGCCACGGTGCTCTCCCGCGGTGCGGGCGCGGACCCCGGGCGGGTCGTCGCGCTGAACACCGCGAACGGGTCGATCCGATGGTCGCGTGATCTGCCCAGCCCGAGCGAGTCCTCGCCGCTGATCGACCACGGCGAGCTCTTCTTCGGCTCCCAGGCTGGCATCGTCTACGCGCTGAACGCCCGCGACGGGCACGTGCTCTGGACCTATCAGGCACCCGGAGCGGTAAAGGCGAGCCCTACGCTCTCGGGCGGGGTGCTCTATTTCGGCGACTACTCCGGGCACGTGCAGGCGATCTCCGAGCAGACCGGCAACCGGCTCTGGCTCTCAGGCTCAGAAGGCGCCCTGCTGGGGAGCGGCACCTTCTACTCGACGGCGGCTGTGGTCTATGGCCGCGTCTTTCTGGGCAACACCGACGGGCGCGTGTATGCGTATGACGCCTCCACCGGCCAGCTGGATTGGGCCGTGCAGACCGGTGCCTATGTTTATGCCTCCCCGGCGGTCACGAACGCCCCGGGCCTCGGGCCGACCATCTATCTCGGCTCCTACACGGGCACCTTCTATGCGCTCAACGCCCGCTCTGGCCGGATCGCCTGGACCTATGACGCAGGCGGGCGCATCTCGGGGTCGGCGACGATCGTGGGACGCAACGTCTACTTCTCCGATCTCGGCTATCACCGCACCTACGGCCTCGGTATCTCGACCGGCCGGGTCACGTTCACGATGGACACCGGTGCCTTCGACCCGGTCATCAGCGACGGGGAAGACATCTATCTCACCGGTTACACGGGCCTGTACGGCCTCGCCCCGAGATAGCTCTTCCCTAGCCCCCGCCGCGGAGAGCTCGTGCAAGCAGGTTCCGCGTGATCGCAACGACCCGTGGATCGGGGGAGGAGGGCGCATCGGGCGAGGCCTGGGGTACGGGGCTGAGCGCGTACTCCCAGCCGAGCGTGCCCGTCGCGAAGACGAACGCCCCCGAGCGTGCCTGATAGAGGGTGCTCTGCGCGAGCGTGCCACGCACCGGCGAGGGCTCGGCCTCGTTCTGGCAGGGCACGCCGGCGCCCATGCCCACGACCAGCGTGCCGCGGGGGCTCTGAGGGGTCCGTTCGTCGAGCTCGTAGCCGACGATGCCGGGTATGCGTGTCGAGGCGGTAACGCCGCTGTGGGCAAAGAGCCACGCCGGTGTGAGAGCCGGGGAGGGCGCCCACGCGTAGTAGCGATAGACCGGGGGTCCCGCTTGGGCGATCCGCGGGGTGATACAGCCGTTGTAGGCGCTCCCCGTGAGATCGGCTCCACCGAGCGGGAACAGGCCTGATGGTTCGGCGCGGTCGGGATCACGCGCGGCGAACTCCTTGTAGGCGATGATGCGATGGTCGGGTTCACCCGCCTGGCTCGAGGCGGCGCTCGCCGCCGCAAAGCGCACCCGCCAGGCGAGCGTGTCGGAGCTGATGAAGATCAGGTTGATCGCCCTGTCGCGGGCTTGCGCGAAGGCCTGCTCGTCACGCTCGGACCAGTACTCGGAGTGCCCGATGTCGATCAGCGCACGCGCGCCGTTCACCTGCCGGGGGTCGCGATCGATCGACTCGATCGTCGTGTAGGAGACCGGGTATCCGTAGCGCTCGAGGAAGCGGACCATCGCGACCTCCCGTATGAAGAACTGCCCGGCGCCGGTCTGGCTTTCGTAGGGCCGGTCGTAGGAGACCTCCACTCCTTGAGTGGTGCCCGTCAGCCCGACCAGCTTCGAGCCGCCCGGGTAGAGGCTGTCTCCACCCCACGCGTTGTAGGCCTCATATGACGCTGTCGGGATCTCGACGAGCAGCGGGCTTGCCTGCCGGGCGCGCACGATGAACAGGCAGTCGCTTTCCGCCCCGCTTGAGGCGTGGAGCTTGACGATGTATACGCCGCTCGGCAGAGCCGGCGGGATGGGGAACGTGAGCGTGGCGTGCCAGCGGCACTCGGTCAGGCCGGTGGCGAAGCGATGCGTACACGGCGGCTGGCGCTCAGCGGCCAGGCGCCGACTCTGGAGCACCAGCCGCCCGCCGCGGCCGCCGTACCAGCCCATGCGGTACACCCGCAGCGTGACCGTACGGGCGCCCGGCGCGTTGACGTAGACGCTCTCGGCTTCACCCGCGAGTAGCGACTGCCTGGCGACGTAGCCCTCGACCGGCCCGTGGGCGGCTCCCCCGAGGAGGTTCGGCGGGCCCGGCAGTCGCCAGGCGCGGGTTCCCCGCGCGCGGTTCTCCGCCGCGATCGTCGGGGGCTCACCCCGGGTTGGGACCAGCCAGCGGTAGAGAGCGCCCTCGACGCCCGAGCCTCCGACGCCCGAGCCTCCGCTAGCTCGCGCCGCGTGCTGGTGGCCCGCGGCCCCCCCGCAGCCCCACGCGAGCAGAGCCGTGGGGGCCCACGCACAGATCAAACAGACCCGCAGAGCCGCCCATTTGAGCGACCCCCGCCTCCCACAGGCGCGCACGCAGGTTCGGGGGACGAGCTTCACCTTAGGAGTCTTCCTTCGTCTCGCAGGAGCGCTCGGAACCCAGGGCACGCCCGAGCGAGAAGCGCGCGAGCACCAGCACGGGGCCCGGCGCCCGGACCCTCACCGACGTCCAGCCTCCCGGAGCCGGTCCCACACAGCCTCCTCCCGATGCGAGCGTCCAGTAGCGCGTGAAGTGCACACGGACGAGAAAGCTACCCGGCGAGGACGCGCGGAGCGCGAAGGAGTCGTGGCCCAACGAGGTGAGCCGTCCAGGGCCGACGAGGAGCGGCGCCGGCGACCTCACGGCATAGATCGTCCAATGCCTCGCGAGGAAGACCTTGCGCAGAAAGGGGAGCCCGCCGCGGATCAGCCGTCCCTCCTCGGCGCTTGAGGGATCGAGCGGAGTGTCCGGCATCGCCACGTAGTCCACGGCCTGTTCGTGCAGCCAGCGGTCATAGGCGCCCGCGCTCAACCCTCGTGAGAGCAGAACGTGATCAAAGCGGGTCTCGAGCTGCTTCTCCCAGCCGCGGGCCAGCGAGACGGTCGGCGCGAGCAGCGCCGCCTCCCAGTGCGAGCGCGTCAGCGGCACCTCGACCCGCACCGGCCCCGGCTGCCGCGCGAGGAAGCGCTCGACCGGGAGGTAGTAGGAGGCGCTGGTCGACTGGTTCCCGGCGACGGCGAGCGTCTCGCGCACGGGGCCCCAAAGAACCCAGACCGCGATCAGCGCGAGCGCGGGCGCGACTGCGGCTGCGTGCAGGCCATCGGCGCTCGTCGCTGGAGCGCGGCCGGCGCCGGCGCGCAGATCCCCTGCGCGGGTGCCCTTACCGGCGCGCAGAAGCGCGCACACGAGCAGCGGTCCGGCCAAGAGCACGGCGTATCGCTCGATGTTGCTGCCCATCGGGCTGTGCACGAGCAGACACAGAAGGCAGGCCAACAGGTACAGATGGCCGCCGCGGCGCAGCAGCCGCTCACGGGGCGGCAGCGCCCACAGGAACGCGACGATCACGATCAGGGTCGCGAGGAACGAGCGCAACGGGTAGGGCTCAAAGCCACCTTCGGGAAAGAGCAGCGCCAGCGGCACAACCACGAGCGCTGGGGGTGCCACGAGGCTAAGCAGCGCCCGCGGCGAGCGCTCGGACATCAAGCAGGTGAGGCCGGCCAATGCGAGCAGCACGCCCGCGACGGGACTCGCGGCCGCGCACAGTGCCGAGAGCACACCGGCCGCAAGCGGCCGCCCCCGCGCGAACGCGAGCGCGGCGGCGAGCGCGAAGGAGACGCCCAGAGCGAAGGCGACCCGACCGATCCAAAGGTCGCAGACCGCGGCGAGGGCGAAGAATGCGGTCCCCCAGCGCGCCGCCCGGCCGTAGGTCCCCTGCGCGAGACGCTCAAAGCACGTGACCGACCCGAACACCGACAGGGCCCCGACGAGGCGCAGCCCGAGCAGCGAGCCGAGCGGGGGGAGCAGCAGGCTGTAGCCCGGGAGGTGATGCCCCGCATACCAGTGCTCGTCCCACACGGCGAACCCGAGCGCCCTGAAGAGCCCGACGCGATAGACCTGGGCCGCGAGATCGGGGGTGCGCGGATAGACGATCAGCCACAGCGCGAGCAGGCACGAGGCCGTGAGCGGTCCGAGCACCGGCGCGGCGCGAGCGCGCTTGGTGAGAACATCAACCGGGGTCCGGTGTGCTACCCCACCGGACCCCGGTACATCCGCCAAGCGATCGGCGGACCCGTACCCGTGTGAACCGGTGAGAGGCCCGGAAGTAGCTGTGATTCGGAAGGGCACGCGACGAGGCACGCCAAGATAATGATGGCAATGCGCGCCACGACGAGACCGAGGGGGGCACGGTGGACGGCGCGAGCGGGCGCGGCGCTGCTCGCGCTCTGCGCCGCAACGGCCGCCGGCGGCTGCTCGACGGGCCATCCGCGGCCGATCAGTCCAGGCGAACTCGCCGAAGCGGAGACCTTCCCCTACTTCAGGGTGTACTGGACGGGCCCCAGCTTCGACGCTCAGCCACTCGCCGCTGTGGACGGGCGCAACGGCTACCTCAGCTCCGTGGGCGACAGCGTCTACTACGGCGACTGCGTGCAGAGCAAGGGGGTCTTCGGCGGCGGCAGCTGCCTGCTGCCGCTCCAGGTGACGACCGTGATCTACCGCCTGCACTCGAACTCGACGTTCGGCCCGCAGCGGAACATAGTCGTGCGCGGGGTCCCCGCGACCGTCTACGACGAAGGCCGCTCGATCGAGATCTACAGCGACAGGGTCGCTATCGACATCTTCTCGAATAGTTTCTCGCGTGCGTTTCAGGCGGCGATGGAGCTGCGTCCACTGAACGCGCCGGGCTCATCCTCGGGGAACCTGCCGGCGCCCGTCTACTGCCCGGGCCTCTCGGGAGCGATGAACGCCCAGGTCACGCACGTCATGGCCGGCCTGCCCGGACGTCCCTGCCAGCGTGCGGCCGCGGCTGTGGCTCTTACCAAGGCCCTGCGTGGGTGAGGGTGATACCGAGGCCCCCCCGGCCGCGCTTGCGATCGGCCGCGCTCGCGACGGCGGCGACTATCCCGCGAGGGGGGGCGCCACCGGTCTACCGATCTCGCGGCGCAGGCCGAGGAATGCAAGCGAGCCGATCACCGCGGGTATCCACAGCGAGATCGCCCGGTAGATCACAACCGCGGCGAGCACGACCGAGGCCGGGCGCCCGCCGAAGAGGACAAGCATCCCGACGAGCCCCCCTTCGACCGCGATGAAGCCCCCGGGGATCGGGACGGTGTTGGCCATCATGCCCACCAGATAAGCCATCGCCACCGCCCACAGCGAGGGGGCGTGGCCGAACGACGCCAGACATGCGTAGAGGACGAGGTTGTCGAACAGCCAGTAGCCGACTGCGCCGAGCAGACGCCAATCGTGCTCGCGCATCAGGCGCACGGCGTCCTCCACCCCTCCGCTGAGAGCCGTCAGCGCGACCGCGGTCCGACCTCGCTCGACGCTGAGCCGAGCCGCGGCTCGGCGCGCCCAAGCCGCGAGAGCGAGCGTTCCGACGATCGTCGCGAGCGCCGCCGCCGCCGGCAGGAGCGTGAGCAACGGGTTGCTCGAGCCGGGTAGGAGACCCAGCCACATCGGGACCCCGATCACGACCACGGCGCCCACGTTGACCGCGCTCGTGAGCAGGAAGATCAGCACCGAGCGCTTCGCGATCCGCTCCACGGATATGCCCTTGCTGCGCATCACCCATGCCCCGAGCGCGATGCCCGCGAGACCGCTGACCGACACGACCGAGTTGACCGCCAGCTCCGATAGCGACAGCCTCGAGGTCAGGCTCCGCCCGAGCCGGCTGAAGACGAGCCCGAAAAGCACGACGTAGCCGACGCAGGAGAGCACCTCGAAGATGATCCCCGCGGCAACCCACGGGGGGTTCGCGTCGGTGATGTGATCTCCGGCCGAGCGCAGCCCCGGTACGCCAAACAAGAGACCCGCGACCAGCAGGAAGAAGACCGCAAGGCTGATGATGCTGTTGCGCAGGGTGCGTGACTGGGCCGCCATCGCGCTGGCGGCATCGGCGGAGACCTTCACAGCCTCAGCGATCGTCTGCTCCCTTGAAGGCTCTTCGCATTGCTCAGCTTCCGTGTCGGACTTCAGTATGCCCATCACGGTAGCCCGAGAATCGCATCCTCCCCGTCCTGCTCCTGCCAGGCAGCACGCACGGGCCCGGCCGAATCTCGCGCGGCCCGGTAGGCTCGTGCCCGCGGCGCGGCCCGGGACGCTCGGGCTCGCGCTAGCGGCGCCTCTGCAGCGCCCGCTCGCGAAAGCGTGCCGGGGAGAGACCGTAGCGGCGACGGAAGGCGCGCGCGAAGTGCGGCGCCTGCCTGTAGCCGACGAGTCGCGCGACGTCGCTCACCGGGATCGCCCGCTGCTCGATCAGCAACTCGGCGGCCGCCGACATACGGCGGCTGAGCAGATCCTCTTGGAAGGTCAGCTCGCCGAACTGCTCATAGGCGCGCTGCAGTTGGCGGGGCGAGCTCGACAGTGCCCGGGCGACTGCCGCGAGCGTCAGCCGTCCACGGTAGTGGCGGGCGACAAGGACCCTCGCGAGCAGGTAGAGCCGGCGACGCGCGAGCAGGGTGTCTGGGCGCACATCACCTACTACGACTCAAGGCCCGATGATTGGACGCCGAGCGCTTGAAGCTCGCGCGTACGCGCGAGCTTCAAGCGGCGTACCGGCGAGCGACGCGTTCGGCCGCCCCGCGGTAGGAGCCGCCGAACAGCAGCGCATGCACGAGCAGGGGAAGCAGCTGGTAGAGCTCTGTGCGCTCCTGCCAGCCCTCGGCCGGCGGCGCGAACTCCCGGTAGGCCTGCAGTACACGCTCATGGGGAGCCCCGAACAAGCTCAGCATCGCCAGATCGATCTCTCGGTGACCGCCGTAGGCGGAGGGATCGATCAGCCAGGGACGCCCATGGACGTCTGCCATCACGTTTCCCGACCACAGGTCTCCATGCAGCCGGGCCGGTGGCTCGGCGGGGCCGGTGAGCTCCCCGATCCGTTCGCAGAGCTGCTCGAGCGCCGCGATCGCGGGGGGCGAGAGCGCTTCGCGCTCGAGCGCGATGCGCGCCAGCGGGCGCAGGCGCCGCTCGGCGTAGAAGCTGGGCCAGTCGGGCGCCGGCGCGTTGGAGAGGCAGAGCGAGCCGAGCCTTGAGGCACCGTCTACCCCGCACTGATCGCCAAACACGGGGGCCCCCGCGAGGTGCGTGACGGCGAGTCCCCGGCCGAGCTCCTCCGCGCCCGCTGCATCGAGCCGGCCGGGGGCGATGAACTCGAGCGCCAGGTACTGCTCGTCGACCTCCAGCACGCGCGGCGTGCGCACGGCGCCTGGCTCGGCGAGCCAGCGCAGCCCCGCGGCCTCCGCCCGGTACTCGCCCGCCGGCACGTCGGCGCGCGTCTTCACGAACGCCTCGCTCCCGCCGGCGAGCACGACGGCGAACGCCTCGTTGATGTCCCCGCCGAGCAGGCGCCGGACCTCGCTCGCCCCCGGCGGGAGGCTCACGCCGGCCCGCCGGCCTGTATCCGCCTCAGCAGCCCCGCGCACGCCGCCTGTAGAAGATCGAGTACTTCCTCGAAACCCCCCTGAGCCCCGTAATAGGGGTCGGGCACGTCCAGATCCTCCGCGCCGGCGCTCGCCGGATCGAATTCGCGCAGCAGCCTCACCTTGCCCGGCTGCTCGGGGCCCGGCGCCAGCCGCTGAAGGTCGCGGACGTTCGAGCGATCCATCGCGAGCAGGAGATCGAAGTCTTCGAAGTCCGCCGGCCCCACCACTCGCGCCACGCCGCCGAGCTCGATGCCACGGGCGAGCGCCGCGGCCACGGCGCGTGCATCCGGCGGGCTGCCCACATGCCAGCCGCCCGTGCCGGCCGAGTCCAGCTCGATGCTTTCCTGCAGGCCCGCCTCGCACACGAGCGCGCGCATGACGCCCTCGGCGGTAGGCGATCGGCAGATGTTGCCCAGGCATACGAACAGCAGCCGCACCGCTACTCCTCGCCGAGCTCGAGCACCGCCAGGAACGCCTCCTGGGGAACCTCGACGCGCCCCACCTGCTTCATCCGCTTCTTGCCCTCCTTCTGCCTCTCGAGCAGCTTTTTCTTGCGGGTGATGTCGCCGCCGTAGCACTTCGCGATCACGTCCTTGCGAAATGCCTTCACCGTCTCGCGGGCGATGACGTGCGAGCCGATCGCCGCCTGGATCGGCACGTCGTACTGCTGACGGGGAATCCGCTTGCGCAGCTTCTCGGTCAGCGTCCGCCCCATCTCATAGGCCTTCTCGCGATGGACGACCATCGACAGCGCGTCCACGGGGTCTCCCGCGAGGAGCACGTCGAGCTTGACGAGGTCCGATGGCTTCAGCCCGCTCAGCTCGTAGTCCAGCGACGCGTATCCCTTCGTGCGCGACTTCAGCTGGTCGAAGAAGTCCAACACGATTTCCGCGAGCGGCAGCTCGTAGGTCATCTGGACCCTCTCGGGAGAGAGGTACAGCATGCCCACGTGTTCGGCACGACGCTCCTGGCAGAGCTCCATGACGGCGCCCACGAACTCTTTCGGGGTGATGATCGAGGCCCTGATGAAGGGCTCGCGGATCTCGGCGATCGTTCCCGGATCGGGCATATCGGAGGGGTTGTGCACCTCGAGCTCCTCTCCGTTGGTGAGCGTGACGTCGAACTCCACCGAGGGCATCGTCGCGAGCAGCTCGAGGTCGTACTCGCGCTCGAGTCGCTCGCGCACGATGTCCATGTGCAGGAGGCCTAGAAAGCCACAGCGGAAGCCGAAGCCGAGCGCATCAGAGGTCTCCGGCTCCCATGAGAGGGCGGCATCGTTCAGCGTGAGCTTCTCGAGCGCGTCGCGCAGGTCCGGGTAACGGTCGGAGTCGATCGGGAAGAGGCCACAGAAGACCATCGGCTTGACCTCGCGATAGCCCGGGAGCGCTTCGGTCGCCTGCGCGACCCGGCCTGAGGATCCACTCCCTCTGGGCCGGCTGGTGAGCGTGTCACCGACGCGCAGCAGCGTGACGTCCTTCAGGCCCGTGATCAGGTAGCCGACCTCTCCGGCCGCCAGCTGGTCGGTCGGCATCATCTGCGGGCTGAAGACACCGATGTCGTCGATGTCGGCCTCGGTGCCAGTCGCCATCGCGCGGATCGCCTCGCCCTTCTTGAAGACCCCGTCGACGACCCTTATGTAGGCGATGACCCCGCGATACTGGTCGAACTCGGAGTCGAAAATCAAGGCCCTCGGCGGACCGTCCGGGTCTCCCGAGGGAGGCGGCACGCGAGCGATCAGCTCCTCGAGAACCTCCGCCACGCCCTCCCCGGTCTTGCCGCTGATCTTGAGGATCCCCTCCGCAGGCTCTCCGATCAGCTCGCTGACTTCGCCCGCCACCCGCTCGGGCTCGGCGCCCGGGAGGTCGATCTTGTTCAGGCAGGGGATCAGCTCGAGACCCGACTCGACCGCGAGGTAGGTGTTCGCGACCGTCTGGGCCTCGACACCCTGGGAGGCGTCGACGACGAGCAGAGCCCCCTCGCAGGCGGCGAGCGAGCGCGAGACCTCATAGGTGAAGTCGACATGGCCGGGGGTGTCGATCAGGTGCAGCTGATAGGTATCGCCGTCGCGGGCAGTGAAGAAGACCCGTACAGCCTGTGCCTTGATCGTGATGCCCCGCTCGCGCTCGAGGTCCATCGAGTCGAGCAGCTGGGCGCGCATCTCCCGCGCGGCGACGGTGTGGGTGAGCTCGAGGATGCGATCGGCCAGCGTCGACTTGCCGTGATCGATGTGCGCGATGATCGAGAAGTTGCGGATGTGCGACTGGTCCATGGCCCGCTACAGCGTAGAAGGCGGGCGGGCGAGATCATCTTCTTCCAGGCACAGTCCCACCAGCCCGAGGCTCGGACCGTATCTGCGCTCACAACGCGTGTAATGAATCGACGCGCAGGAGCGCCGCGCTCTCCCGCGTATGCGTCCGACCCGCTAGCCTTGATGATCCGGCGGATCGCCTACTCGGCTGGGATCTCCTTTTGGAGATCCAACCGGGCAACGCGCCGGCCCTCGGGCCGGCGGCCAGTCCCGGTGGTCGGGAGTGTCACGCCGCCCAGGCAAGACACAAAGTCCTGGGACGTAGTAGTTAAGCGGCGATCCATGACCGGGCGGAGCCGGGCGAGCCAATGGCTCGCCCGGCCGCATATCCGCTCGCCGCCGCAGGCGAAGGCCGCACGGATAAGAGCAGCCGAGCGCCCGAGCGTGGCTCTGAAGAGCCCGGCCTTGCCTGATCAAGATCCTGCGAGCCGCCCGTCGCCTGCGTCCGCAGGCGCGGCCTCTTAGGCTCTCCCGGCTGAGCGGAGACCGAGCTGCGAGCGAATCAGGCGGCTGACCTGATGCGCCTCCGGCACGCGCATAGCGAGCACGGCGCGCACATAGACGAGCAGCCCGACCGCCGCGGCGCCGCCCACGCTTACGATCTCGGCAGGCAGGGAGCGGCCGAGGAGACGATCGAGCAGGTACCAGACGACCCATGAGAGCACGGCGAGCATCGCCGAGGCGATCGCGATGCGAGCGGTGATCATCGTCGTCTGGCTGCCTTCCAGGCGGCCGTTGAAGCCCTTTCGCAGGCGCTGCAGCTGAAGCGCGGTCATCACCGCGTTTGCGGCCACCGTCCCGATCACGAGCCCCGCGATCCCCAGCGGTTTGTAGAGACCGACGCTCACGATGATGTCGACCACCATGTTCATCGCGGCCAGACGGGTGGGGATCCATGGCCGCTGAAGCGCGAAGAAGGTGCGCGTGAGCAGCAGGTTGATGCCGCCGAACGGCAGACTGAAGGCGAACCAGAACAGCGCGATCGACACGAGGTGGGTCGAGTGGTGGTTGAAGTGGCCGCGCTGGAAGACGAGCCGGGTGATCGGCGTGGCGAGCACGATCATGAACGCCGCCGCCGGGATCAGCAGGAGGTTGATCTGGCGCATCCCGGTGCCAAGTGTGCGGCGCATCCCCGCCGGCTCGCGACGGGCGGCCAGGCGGCTGAGGGTTGGGAACAGCACGGTCGCCACCGCCACGCTGAACATCCCCTGGGGGAGCATGTAGATGCGAAAGGCATTGTCAATCGCGCGGGGAGCTTCGTCGGAGACCAGGCTGCCGAAGGCCGAGTTGATGAGCTGGTCCAGGTTGACTATGCCCAGGCCGATCGTCACCGGGAGCATCAGCACGAACACCTGCCGCACGCGCGAATCGTGCCAGTCGACGTGGAAGCGCAGACGGAAGTCGATGCGTCCGAGCGCCGCCAGCGCCAGCATCATCTGCACGCCAGTGGCCGCGAGCACGCCGACCGCGTAAGCGTAGATCTCGTGTTCGCCGTGGAAGTCCGGCGCGAGCACTACCAGCAGCACGATGATCACGATGTTCCACACCGCCGGCGAGATGGCGGGAATCGTGAAGTGGTCATAGGACTGCAGCACGGCGACGAGCAGGCCGTTCAGCCCCAGCAGCAGCACCACCGGGAACAGGACCTGTGAGAGACCGACCGTGAGATCGGTCTGCAGGCCGCTGAAGGTCGGCCCGATGAACACCGGCATGATGATGCCGGCCATGAGGATGAAGAAGGCGGTGACCGCTCCCAGGGCGATGAGCATGATCCAGAACAGCGTCGAGGCCAGCCGGAAGGCCTCTTTCTTGCGACCCTGCGCCAGCAGGTCGGTGAAGACCGGGACGAACGCGGCTGAGAGAGCGGCGTTGGCGAACAGATTGCTGACCAGGTTCGGTACAAGAAAGGCGATCGTGAAGGCGGAGGCCGCGCCGCTCGTGCCGAAGTAGCTCGCCGCGACGATTTCGCGCCCCAGCCCGGCGACCCGTGAGACGGCCGTGGCGATCGAGAAGATCGCCGTGTTGCGGGCCACGCCGCCACCGCCCGGTCCTAGCGGGGCGGGCGGCTCGTCCGCGACGGCTTCTCCGGTGGCGGGCAAGGCCGCTATAGTACGGCGCTCCGCGGCGCGCTCGGCTTGTTTGTTGCAGAGCTCTCGCGGCTTTCACGATGGCCAACATCCATTCCCAGAAGAAGCGGATCCTTCGCTCCGAGCGTGAGCGTCTTGAGAACCGCCTTTACACCTCCACGATCAAGACCTACTTCCGTCGCCTGGAGTCGTTCGTGCAGAGCGGCGATGAGCCCGCCGCCGAGAGCACCCATCGGGAACTCGTCAGCACGATCGACAAGGCCGTCAAGCGCGGGGCGCTTCACCGCAACACGGGTGCCCGCAAGAAGTCCCGCGCCGCGCGTACCCGCGCCGGCGCCTCCTCTTCCTAAGCGCTTATCGTCTCGATCGCCCGCAGCGCGATCGTGTCCTCGGCGAGGCCGGCGAGCGCGGAGCGCCTTGAGCGCAGGGGCGCTCCTCCGCGCGTGTTGAGCTCGAGATCGGCCAGCGCGCCAAGCGCGGCGCGGAGCCTGTCGGGGTCGGTGCGAGCCACGTCCGCCACGAACCGCTCGGCGGCGCGCGCGGGCATGCGCAGACCCCGCCTGAGCTCGGCGACGGACTCGCCCGCCCGCAGGCGCAGCGCGATCGCCAGCGCCTCGCGCAGACGCTGAGCCATCAGGTAGCTCAGCCCCGACAGGCGCTCGCCCTGCTCGCGCAGGCGCAAATAGGAGAGCGTCGCCTCGCGGGCGTCGCCTCCCACGAGCGCATCGGCCAGCGAGAAGACCCGCCACTCGGCTGAATGGGCGGCGCGGCGATCAATGTCCTCGGCGCCCACCCGGGCGGCTGCGGTGCCGGCCGGCTCGCTTTCCAGCGAGAGCTTCTCCAACTCCCGCAGCAGCCGCTGCTGACGATCGCCGACCTGGGCGACAAGGGCCTTGGCCGCGGCGGCGTCGAGTGAGATACCCAGGCGCCCGGCCTGCTCGCGCGCCCACCCGGCGAGCTCCCAAGGCTTCACGTTCATCTGGGCCACAATCTGGCCACCGGCGCGCCGTACCGCATCGTGGACGCCCGCAGGCGCCTTGGCGCGCGCGTCCTCGCGCGCGAACAGCGCGAGTGTCGTTTCAGGCGGGATCTGGACCATCGCCTCGGTGAGATGCTTCTCCACCTCGGCCTGGCGCCAGCGCTCCACGCCTTCCACGAGGATCACCCGTCTACCTACCGAGAGGGTCATCCTCGCGAGCGCCTCGGCGACGCCCGCGGGCGTCGCGGCATCACCCTCGAGCAACTCGACGCTCGCGGACCCGCCGGGCTCCGCTTCGGCGAGCGCGCGCAGCCCAGCCCGGCGCTCGGCGACCGCTCCGTGGTCGTCGCCGTGAACCAGGTAGGCCGGCTTGAGACTTGCCGTCACGCGCTTGAGTCTAGGCGCGCGCCCCGACACCCGCGCGTCGGGGCGCTAGCGCACGACGATATTCACGAGCTTGCCGGGCACGACGATCTCCTTGACGATCTCCCGGCCGTCGAGGTGCGCCTGCACGTTGGGCGCGCGCCGGCACAGCTCCTTGAGCTCCTCGGGGGCCGCAGCCGCCGCGGCCTGGACGCGATCGCGGAGCTTTCCGTTGACCTGGCAGACCAGCTCGTAGACCTCACTCTCGAGCAGCTCCTCCTCGGCCCGGGGCCAGGGCTGCTCCCAGACGCGCTCACCGTTCAGGCGCTCGTAGATCTCCGCGCAGACATGCGGAGCGAAGGGAAACAGCAGCGAAGCGGCGGTTGCGAGGGCAAAGCGCAGCGTCTCCACCCCGGCGGACTCGCGCAGGCGAGAGCATTCGTTGAGCAGCTCCATGACTGCGGCGATTGCCGTGTTGAAAGCGAATCGCCGCAGGTCGCTGCTGACCTTCTCGATCGCCCAGTGGGTCTTGCGCAGCAGCGCCAGGTCATCGCCCTGGGCCTGCGCCGCGTCGATCGGCCCGCCGGCTGGCGGTCCGGCGCGATCGGCGGTCTCGGCCGCGAGTCGCCAGAGGCGCCCAAGGAAGCGGTGCACACCCTCGACTCCGGCATCTGACCAGTCCGCATCCTGGTCGGGCGGCCCGACGAACAGGATGTAGCAACGCGCGGTGTCCGCACCGACACGCTCGACGATCGAGGCCGGCGAGACGACGTTGCCGCGGGACTTGCTCATCTTCGCGCCGTCCTTCGTGACCATCCCCTGCGTGAACAGCGCCTCGAAGGGCTCCCGGAAGTCCAAATGCCCGAGGTCGGCGAGCGCCTTGCAGAAGAAGCGCGCGTACATGAGGTGCAGGATCGCGTGCTCGACGCCGCCTATGTACTGATCCACCGGCATCCACTCACGCAGCGCGGCCGGATCCCAGGCGGCGCGCTCGTTGGCCGGGTCGCAGTAGCGCAGGAAGTACCAGGAGGAATCGACAAAGGTGTCCATCGTGTCGGTCTCCCTGCGCGCACTGGCGCCGCAGGAGGGACAGGTCGTGTTCACCCAACCCTCGGCCGCCGCCAGCGGCGAGCGGCCCTTGGGCATGTAGTCCTCGATTTCGGGGAGCTCGACTGGGAGGCGATCCTCTGGAACGGGCACCGTGCCGCAGCGCTCGCAGTAGACGATCGGGATCGGGCAGCCCCAGTAGCGCTGCCTGGACACCAGCCAGTCGCGCAGGCGGTAGTTGACCGAGGAGTGACCCTTGCCCTCGCGGTCGAGCCAGGCCACGATCGCGTTCAGGCCCTCGCGGTTGTCCATGCCATCGAAGTCCGGGTGCGAGTCGAGGAGAGGCCCGTCGCCCGTGTAGGGCAGCCCGTGCTCGTCGGTGTCCTCTCCCCCCTCTGCGCCCGCCGGCCCGCCGATCACCCGCCGGATCGGCAGCCCGAAGGCGCGGGCGAAGGCATAGTCGCGCTCGTCGTGCGCGGGTACCGCCATGATCGCGCCGGTGCCGTACTCCATAAGCACGTAGTCGGCGACATACATCGGGATCTGCTCGCCGTTGACGGGATTGGTCACGGTGCGTCCGAGCGCTACGCCCGTCTTGGGCTTCTCGGCGTTGCCGCGCTCCTCGTTGGCCTCGGTCAGCGCATGATTGACGTACTCGCGCACGGCCCGCTCGTGCTCGGTTCCCTGCACGAGCCGCATAACGTCGGGATGCTCGGGGGCCATCACGAAGAAGGTCGCGCCGAAGAGCGTGTCCGGTCGAGTCGTGAACACGGGGTAGTCGATCGCTAGCTCCTCGCAGCGGAAGGTCACCTCGGCGCCCTCAGAGCGCCCGATCCAGTTGCGCTGCATCGTCTTGACGTGCTCCGGCCACTCGATGCCGTCGAGGTCGTTCAGCAGCCGCTCGGCGTAGTCGGTGATGCGCAGGAACCACTGCTCGAGCTGCCTGACTTCGACCATCGTCCCGCAGCGCTCGCAGCGCCCGTCGGCGTCAACCTGCTCGTTGGCGAGCACAGTCTGATCGTGGGGGCACCACTTGACAGCCGCCTGCTTTCGATATGCGAGGCCGGCCCGGAACAGCTCGAGGAAGATCCACTGGGTCCAGCGGTAGTAGCTCGGTTCGTGGGTTGCGAACTCACGCGACCAGTCGATCGAGATACCCCACGAGCGGAACTGGCGCTGGAAGGAGGCGATCGACTCGGCCGTGGATGCGCGAGGGTGAACGCCCGTTTTGATCGCGTGGTTCTCAGCCGGGAGACCGAACGCGTCGTAGCCCATCGGGTGAAGCACCCGCCGGCCGAGCCGCCGCTGGAAGTGCGCGATCGCGTCGCCCACCGCGTAGCACTTCAAATGGCCGATGTGGGGCTCGCCGCTCGGATAGGGGAGCATCTCGAGCACATAGGAGCGCGACGAGCGGCCGGCCGGGGCCGGGGCGCGGGCGAAGGAGCCAGCTGATCCGTCGTCGCCCGCCTCGTTTGAGACCTCCCACGTGTGCTCCCTCGCCCACACCTCCTGCCAGCGATGCTCGATCTGATGCGGGTCGTAGATGTGCTCCGGCATGGGAGCTCGCAGGTTAGCGGGCGCCCTGAGGCGACCGCCGCCACTGCCGGCCCCCAGTCAGGGGACTGTCGTGACCTCGTCCCGAGCGCCGGCGAGGAATCGGCTCCTGCCACGGAGCATCTCCACGATCTCGACCGGCGCGGCCTCGGGCGAGCCCGCGTCGAACGGCGGTCGGGGGTCGTACTCGATCCCGAGCTGGATCGCCTGCGCGACCGCGTCGCCCGCAGCTCTCGCGGCCAGGCTCAGGGCCATGTCGATGCCAGCTGACACGCCCGCGGCGGTGACGATCTTCCCGTCGAAGACAACCCGCTCCGACACCGGCTCGGCACCGAGCTCGCGCAGCTTCTCTAGCGCCAGCCAGTGACTGGTCGCTCGCCTGCCGTCGAGGATGCCCGCCGCGGCGAGGATCAGCGATCCGGTGCAGACCGAGGTCGTCCACCTGCTGGTCTCGTGTACGGCGCGCAGCCATTCGAGCACCCGGCCACCGGCCCGCGCGCCGACCTCGCCGGGCCCACCCGGGACGAGCACGATGTCCGCCCGCGGTACGTCGTCGATCGAGCGCTCGGCCACGAGCGTGAGCATGCCGTTGTCGGTGACGATCGGCCCCGGCTCGACCGCGACGAAGGTCAGGGTGGCTCCCGGCAGCCGGCTCAGCACCTCGTAGGGCCCGATCGCGTCGAGCGGGGTGAAACCGTCGTAGAGGAGGATCGCGATCTGCATGTCTGTCTCCTTTTGCTCGTGGTGGCGGTGGATCGAGTGCACGTGGTCTGCTGCCGTGAAGACCAGCGCAGGGCGGCTCAGGCGGCGGCTCTCGATCTGGCGGCCTGCGATTGAAAGCGCCGGCGGTACTCGGCCGGCCCGACCTCGAGCGCGCGCAGGAACACGCGGCGCATCGTCTCGGCTGTCCCGAAGCCACAGGCCGCGGCCACCGTCGCGATCGGGTCCGGCGTGTCCTCGAGTCGCCGGCGGGCAGCCTCCAGGCGCACCCGCTCGACATAGCGACCGGGAGTGACCCCCGTCTCGGCGCGAAAGGCGCGGGCGAAGTGGCGCGGGCTCATGTGCGCACGGGCGGCCATCGCGTCGACCGTGTGCTCGCCGGCGATGTTCTCGACCACCGACCGCTGCACTTCGCGCAGGGGCTCGCGACCGGGCTGCTGGGCGGCGAGTGTCGCGCTGAACTGGGACTGGTTGCCCGGGCGGCGTAGGAACAGCACGAGGTGGCGGGCGATCATGAGGGCCGCCTCACGGTCCAGATCCTCCTCCACGAGCGCAAGGGCGAGGTCCATCCCGGCGGTCACCCCGGCGGAGGTCCAGATCGGGCCGTCGCGCAGGAAGATCGGCTCTGCGTCGACAGCCACCTGCGGGTGACGGCGGGCAAGCTCCGCGGCCGCCGACCAGTGCGTGGTCGCACGCCGGCCATCGAGCAGACCGGCGCGAGCGAGTAGGAACGCGCCCGTGCACACCGAGGCCGTGCGCCTGGCCGTGGACCCCGCATCGGCGATCCAGTCGATGAACGCCGCATCTGCTGCCGCCTCCACATGCCCGGAGCCGCCTGCCACGATCAGCGTGTCGATGCGAGCGGGCGCGTCCAGGAGGCCGGCGTGGGGCGTCACGATGAGGCCGCTGGAGGAGCGCAACGGGGCGCCATCGCGGCTGAGGATCCGGATCTCGTAGCTCCGCTCCGCGCGGGCGCTCGACTCGATCAGCTGCCGCGCGCCGCTGAAGACCTCGAGCGGGCCGGTGACGTCGAGGCTCTGTACGCCGGGATAAGCGAGGATCGCGATCTGGCGGGGCGCCGGATGGTGGTGCATGCAGTGATCATGATGAACGAACGTTCCGTCTGCAAGGACTGATTTCCAACAGTTTCTGCCATTACGTTGATTGCGGCTGCACACCGTCGCTGCGGCTCGGCACGATCTAACATTGCCGCATGGAGCCTCGGCAGGAGATGGGGCCGCAGCAGCCCACAGGCGAAAGTCTGGGCGGGGATCCGCATTCGCTCAGCGGCGCCTCAGCCCAGGTCGCCGGCATCGTGGAGGCCGCTGAACGAGCCGCGGCGGACCTGCGCGAGCAGGCCGAGGCGCGTGCCCGCGAGCGAATCGCCGAGGCGGATCGGGCAGCCGAGAACCGGGTCGGGGCAGCCGAGGAGGAGGCCGAGGAGATCCTGCGCGCCGCCCGCTCCCGGGGCGAGAGCGTCAGGAACGAAGCCCTCTCGGCGGTCGCAGAGATCCATGCGGAGGCCGAGCGCATCCGCGCAGCAGCCCACGAGGAGGCGGAGCAGTTGCGCGCCGCCGCGCACGAGCACGCAGAGCAGCTTGCTGGCGAGGCGCGTCTGGAGGCGGAGCATCTGCGCATGGTCTCACGGGCGGAGGCCGAGCAAGCGCTCGCCGAGTCTCACAGGCAAGCCCAGGAGGCGTTGGCGAGCGCCCAGGCGCAGGCCGCCCAGATCCTCGCCGAGACGCGCGAGCAGGCAGGCCGGCTGCTCGCAGATGCAAGCGAGCAAGCCAAGCAGGTCCTCGCCGCTGGCGGCGAGGACCTCACCAGCATGCGGGTCGCGGCCGAGGAGCAGGCGAAGGAGATCCGTGCGAAGGCGCGCAGCGACGCCCGGGAGATCGTCAGCGAGTCGCACACCGTTGCACGGGAGGTATTACGTGAGGGAACCGAGCTCTCACGCAACCTTCGGGAGCTGTCGGTCTCGCTTCGCAGCAACGCCGAGCGCCTGCTGCGCGACGTGCGCCTCGCCCACGGGGGCATGACCGCGCGACTGGATCAGGCAGGGCCCAGCGCAGGCACGCGAGCTCCCGAGGACCCGGGCGACGATCTCGACGTGCCGGAGTTCATTCCACCGGGGTGAGGTTCCGACGCGCTCTGCCCGCAAGAACCACAGCTGCCTCAGACTTCAAACAAGAGACAACCATCTGACACGTCTGGCGGGCACGTTTGACGGGTGCGAGGTGCGCCTGGAGACCGGGCCTCGAGTAAACTCAGTCAGCTAGACAAGCTCGGGGCTATAGCTCAGCTGGGAGAGCGTCGCGCTGGCAGCGCGAAGGTCGTCGGTTCGAGCCCGACTAGCTCCATCAGGCCACGGGCGCCCCCCGGGCCGCCCGTGCAGGCATGTTGCTCGCGCCGTTCCCGCTGATCGCCACCGTGCTTGCCACCTTCACCCACGCTCAGCGCGGACCGCGAAGCGCGAAGCGCGGACCGCGCCCCGCGGGCTCGGCGGCCACTAGCGTGCGGGCTGGTGGCGCACGCGCTCGCGCGCGTCGGCGTAGCGGAGCGCCTCGTAGGCGACCAGCGCCGCGAGCAGTCCGGCGAGGATCCCCAGCGTGAGCAACGCGGGGATCTCCACGGCGGCCGGCAGCAGCGCGAGCAGGACGATCGCCATGACCAGACGCCGTTGACTCAAGGTGTGCATGTTGCGCAGCCTGAAGGCGACCTGCGCGAGCAGGTAAGTCGCCGCGCCACCGAGCAGCGCCACCGCCGCGACGAGCTTCAGGGGGTCCTCGACATGGGTGAGGGTCTCTCTTATCCCAACCGCGATCAGCACGATGCCGGCGACCATGGGGAAGTGCAGGTAGGAGTAGGAGTCGCGCGCGATCTCGTTGCGCTCGCGCCCCTCGACCGCGTTTGAGAGGCGCCGCTCGGCCACGATCGCGGTGACGTCGAAGTAGACCCACCACAGCGCCGCCGCGACCACGACGCCGAGCACGGCGGCGACGACGATGCCGACGTCGAGGCTCATCCGCGCACCGACGCCGATCGCGACCACCGACTCCCCCAGCGCGATGATCACGATCGCCCCGTGCCGCTCTGCGAAATGACCCGGCACGAGCTTCCAGCCCTCGGCTCCGAGCAGGTACGGTCCACCCGCGTCGAGCATCAGCGCAAGTCCCCACAGCCCCAGCTGCAGGCTGCCGTCGGTGAAGGCCGCCCCCAGCAGCAGCCCGACGCCGATCGCCGTGCTCCCGGCGAGCCCCAGGACCGAGCTGCGCAACGCGTCGTCCTCACGGCTGGCCAGTATGAAGAGCGCGATGTGCGCCGTCCGCACGGCCGCATATGCGCACGCGAACAGCAGCGCCTCGGGGCCGAACGCTCCGGGAACGCACAGCGCACAGACGAGGAATGCGGCCATCGCGGCGAACATCGCCAGGCGCACGAGCCCCTCCTCCGGGTCCACCACGCTCGTCAGCCACGCATAGCCGACCCACGACCACCACAGCACGCCGAGCACGAGCAAGCCCTTGAGCAGCCCTTCCCACGTCGGCGACCTCGCCATCAGCGCCGTGCACTGAGTCAGTGCCAGCACGAAGACGAGGTCGAAGAACAGCTCAAGCGGCGTGACGCGCTCGTCCCGGCGCATCACCGCCGATACGCGCGGGGCATCGCTTGAGTGAGTTGCGCTCACACCCTCAATCCTTGCATCCTCGGGAGGCTCCAACCGGGCTCGATCGAGCGGGCTTGCCTGCAGCCGGGCTCGATCCAGCGGGTCAACCGTATCGACGAACGTTAGCCCCGCCCGGCGTCAGGCGCCCTCGCCCGCTGCGCGCAGGGGCGCCTCTCCCCACAGCTCCTCGAGCCGGTAGAACTCACGCGTCTGGGGCGTGAAGATGTGGACGACGACGTCGAGGTAGTCCATCAGGATCCACCCCGCCTGGCCGGATCCCTCGACGCGTTGCGCCATGATGTCGTGCTCGCGCTTGAGCCCTTCCGAGATGCCGTCGTGTATGGCCTTGGCCTGGCGCGCGGTGTTACCCGAGCAGACGATGAAGTAGTCGGTGTAACCGAGCACCTCCCTGAGGTCTAGCTCCACGACATCCAAAGCCTTCTTCTCAGACGCATAGCGAGCGATCTCGCTCACAAGCTCCTGCGGGCGCATCAAGCCTCGGCCTCAGCCGGTGAGCGGTAGAGGCCGTGCTCGGCGATGTACCCCGCCACCGCTCCTCCCACCAGATCAGCGATCGGCGCTCCGTGCGCCGCCCTGCTGCGCACCAGCGAGGAGGAGATCTCGATCACGGGCATCTCGAGGAAGCGCACCTGCCCCCCGCGCGGCCCGCCGCCGGGCTCGCCGGCGGGCAGGGCGGCGACGGGGCGCAACGCAGCCACCGCGTCGATCACATCCTGACGCGTCGATCCCGCGCGCCCAGCCACCGCGAGGTCCGCGAGTTCGAGCAGCTCTGTGGGCTCATGCCACGTGCCCAGCGTGCTCGCCGTGTCGGCGCCCACGATGAAGGTCAGCTCAGCATCCGGATGGCTGGCATGTATAGACCTCAGGGTATCCACAGTGAAGGACGGCCCACCCCGGTCTGTCTCAAGCGTGCAGACCGACAGTCCGCGGGCGTCTCCCACCAGCAGCCGGCACATGCGCAGCCGGTGCGCTGCTCCGGGATCCTCGGCGTGCGGCTTGTGCGCAGCGGCATGGGCCGGCATCAGCAGCACACGCTCGAGCCCGAGCTCGGAATGCGCTTGGCGCGCCAGCGCGAGATGACCGAGATGGGGCGGGTTGAACGTTCCGCCGAGAATGCCGACCGGCCCCACCGAGAGCTCAGCCGCGGACGTGCCCGTCACCCTCGATGAGGTACTTGGACGTGCACAGCTCGCGCAAGCCGATCGGGCCGCGCGCGTGGAGCTTCTGGGTCGAGTTACCGATCTCAGCCCCCATCCCGAACTCCCCCCCGTCGGTGAATCGCGTGGAGGCGTTCACGTAGACGCACGCGGCATCCACGCCGAGCTGGAAGGCTCGGGCTGCGGCAGTGTCACGGGTGAGGATCGCCTCCGAATGCCCGCTCCCGTAACGGCCGACGTGCTCGATCGCCTCCTCCACGGAGTCGACGACGCGGACGGCCAGCGTGAGGTCGAGATACTCGCTCGCCCAGTCCTCCTCCTCGGCTGCCTCTAGCACCAGCTCGACCGCCTCCCCCGCGCCCGCCCCTCCCGGACCGGCTTGTCCCGCGCCCGCCATCACCGGGCGCCCGACGAGCGTCGAGCCGAGCGCGAGGGTGCGCTCGTCGGCGCGCACGCGCACCCCGGCTGCGGCGAGTGCCGTCAGGATGCGCGGGATGAACTCGCCGGCGATGTCTCGATGAACGAGCAGCGACTCGGCGGCGTTGCACACTCCGGGCCGCTGGGTCTTCGCGTTCAGGACGATCGCCTCCGCCTGCTCGGGATCGGCCGAGGCATCGACGTAGACGTGGCAGTTGCCCGAGGCCGCGTAGATCACGGGCACGCTCGCCACCGCTCCGAGCGCGGCCTTGAGCCCCTCTCCGCCACGCGGGATGATCAGATCGACGGTGTCCTCTTGCGTGGCGAGCTCCTCGAGCTCCTCGCGTCCGCCGCCCGCCACGAGGCTGATGCAGCCTTCCGGCAGTCCAGCTCCCACGGCCGCCTCGGTGGCGATCCTGGCCAGGGCCGCGTTGGAATGCGCCGCCGTGGATGATCCCCGCAGGACGATCGCGTTGCCCGACTTCAAGCACAGCGCGCAGGCATCGATCGTCACGTTGGGCCGCGCCTCATAGACGACCGCCACTACCCCCAGCGGGACCCGCACGCGGCGCAAGTCCAAGCCGTTCGGCAGCCGATGCCCATCGATCACCTCGCCGACAGGATCCGCGAGCGCCGCGACCTGCTTCACCCCCCGCGCCATTGCCGCGATTCGTCCCTCATCCAGGCGCAGCCTGTCGAGCAGCGCCTCGCCGATATCGGCCTTCCAGCCCGCGTGCATGTC
Source organism: Solirubrobacteraceae bacterium (assembly GCA_049512215.1). Lineage (GTDB taxonomy): Bacteria > Actinomycetota > Thermoleophilia > Solirubrobacterales > Solirubrobacteraceae > Palsa-744. The sequence continues at coordinate 17,490 of JBEKXJ010000026.1, read as the reverse complement.
ACGCTCATTGGCCGCGAGTATCTCCGCGGTCCGCGCCCGAAGCTCCGCCGCGATCGCTTCCAGCGCCATGTCCTTGATCGCCGTATCCGTCTGCGCCAGGGCGCGTGCGGCGCGCTTGGCTGAGCGGCAGAGGTCCGCGACCGGGGAGATTGCCGTGGTCATGGCCTTACACAGTACGACGGTCAGTCGAGCACGAGGTAGTCGCGGTGCACGGCCTCCTCGGTCGCACGCGGCAGGATCTCCCGGACGGCGGCGGACTTCATGCCGATCACCTGGCGCAGCTCCTGCGCGGAGTAGTTGCAGATCCCCTTGCCAAGCGCCCGACCGGGCGCCCCGCCATCCGCCGGCCGGGCGACTATCTCAACGGCATCGCCGGCGTCGAAGTCGCCGAGCACTTCCTCCACGCCCACGGGAAGCAGGCTCGCGCTGCCCTCGCGCACGGCGCGCACAGCGCCCGCATCGATCAGCAGCTTGCCCCGCGCCGGCTTGGCGTACTTCAGCCACAGCTTGAAGCTGCTGTAGCGCGCCTCGCGGGGCCTGAAGCGCGTGCCCTCGCGCTCGCCCGCGAGCACCGCACGCAGTGCTCCGGGGCGCAGGCCGTTGCAGATCACCGTGGAGATCCCCGCGGCCGTCGCCATGTCGGCGGCCACGACCTTCGAGCGCATCCCGCCCGAGCCCAGCGGCGAGGTGGTGTGGCCGATCTCGAGCTCCTCCAAGGCGCTCATATCGCTCACCTCGCTCACGATCCGAGCATCTGGATGCAAGCGCGGGTCGGCGGTGAAGAGCCCGTCGATGTCGGTCAGCAGCAAGAGTTCCTCGGCTCCGATCAACACCGCGACCTGCGCGGCCAGAAAGTCGTTGTCGCCGAAGGAGATCTCATCGGTGGCAGTCGTGTCGTTCTCGTTGATCACCGGCAGCACCCGCCACTCGAGCAGTGTCGTGAGTGTCTTGCGGGCGTTGAGGTAATGCGTGCGGGCGCTCATGTCGAAGAAGGTCAGCAGCAGCTGCGCGCTGGTAACCCCCCGCTCGCGCAGGAGCTCGTCGTAGATGCGGTAGAGCTTGCCCTGGCCCACCGCGCTTGCCGCCTGCAGCGCTCCGATCGAGGTCGGCCGTTCGGGCAGGTCCATCACCCGCATCCCCCGCGCGATCGCTCCGCTCGTGACGATGATCACCTCATCGCCGTGGCCGTGCAGCTCGGCGAGCACGTCGCATATCCCTGCGAGCTCCTCTACCCGCGGCTCGCCCCCGCCGTGGGCGACGACGCTCGAGCCGAGCTTGACGACCACGCGCCTCATCCCTTGAGCTTATTTGGCTGATGCCCCGGTCCCCGATCACGAGAGCCGCTCAGAGGCCGCCCTGCCTTGGCGCCTAACCCGCCGCGCTCGGATCGAGCTCGAACCTCACGCCCGCGATCTCGATCTCATCGCCGGGCTTGAACCCCTCGCCCTCGAGCGCCTTCAGGACGCCGATCCTGCGCAGCCGGCCCTCGAGGTAGGCCATCGCGTCGTCGTTGTCGGTGTCAAAGCGCGCAACCAGGCGCTCGATGCCCCGGCCCCTCACCGCGAACGCACCGGGCCCGAGGCGCTCGACCTGAAAGCCCGCCCCCGCCGCGGGCCGGAACACCATGTGCTCGGCCAGCTCCTCCTCGCCCGCTCGCCGGGAAGCGGCGCCGGCAGCCCCGGCGGCCGGGCCGAGGCGGGCCTCCTCGCGCGGCCGCTGCCCTGCCGCCATCCGCTGCCCTGCCGCCATCCGCTGCCCTGCACCCCGCGCCGGGCCCGGCGGCTGCGGACCTCGTGCGCCCTGCTGACCCCCGCCGGTGGCCTCATCCGCGCTCGCAGCCAAGGGCGCGACGAGCCGAAACAACAGGCTCGCGAGCTCTGCGAGCCCCGCGCCGGTCGCGCTCGAGGTGGCGATCACCGGGACCGCGGCCCCGAGGCGGCTCTCCCAGTCGCGGACCGCCCGGCGCACTCGCTCGGGGGGCAGCAGGTCTGACTTGGAGAGCGCAAGCACGCGCGGCAGGCGCGCAAAGTGCTCGTCGTGGGCCGCGAGCTCCCGCTCGATCGTTTCGTGGTTTATGTGCGCATCGGCGCCCTCGCCCGCGGAGAGCTCGGGGGCGATGTCGAGCACGTGAACGAGCAGGCGCGTGCGCTCCACGTGCGCGAGGAACTCATGCCCCAGCCCCGCGCCCTGACTCGCCCCCTCGATCAGACCCGGGATGTCCGCGAGCACGAGCTGGCGTTCCTCGCCCTCGAGCACGCCCAGGATCGGCGAGAGCGTCGTGAACGGATAGCTCGCCACCTTCGGAGCTGCCCGCGTTAGACGCGAGAGCAGCGAGGACTTCCCGGCGTTCGGCATCCCCACGAGGCCGACGTCGGCGAGCAGCTTCAGCCTCAGCTCGAACCAGCCCTCCTCTCCGGCGAGGCCGCGCTCGGCGAAGCGAGGCGCCTGGCGGGTGGGCGTGGCAAAGCGCTTGTTCCCCTTGCCGCCGTGCCCGCCGCGCGCCACGGTCGCCCGCTGGCCCGCCGCGAGGAGCTCCCAGCGGCGCCCGCCCAGGTCCCCTCCCTCGCTCTGAAGACCGGTGATCGACGTTCCCGCCGGCACCCTGATCGTCAGCGTCTCCCCGTCCGCGCCGTGGCGGAGCGCGCCCTCGCCGTGCCCGCCCCTTCCCGCTCGATAATGGGTCTTGCGCTGGAAGCCCTGCAGATCGCGCAGCGACCCGTCGCACACGAGCACGACGTCGCCGCCGCGCCCGCCGTCACCGCCGTCGGGACCACCGCGCGGGACGTGCGCTTCGCGACGGAAGCTCATGCAGCCGTCGCCGCCGGCGCCCCCAAGCACATGGATCCTCGCGCGGTCGTAGAGCATCTGATCATCGTGACAGCCGCGACCGCGTCAGCGGCCGAGGATCGGATATGGGTAGATGCTTACGCAGCCGATCCACGCCCGAGCAAAGGAGCCGAGAGCCGACGGGCCCCGCCGCTTCCTCAACGACACGCCTAAGCGGACGGTGCTCGATGCCGCCTCCCAGCCCGCGCACGTCAATATCAACGAGATACTCCTGCGCCCAACCTCGCAGGAGGGTAGGCGCGGGAGCTGGCCGGCGCCCAAGGGTGACGTCCTTGAGATCAGGTGTGAGCGAGCTCCTGCGTGCCGGCATCGTGGGGCAGGATGCTCACGAACCGCCCGCGCCGAGAAGTGGTGAAGCGGACGGTGCCCGCGGCGCGTGCGTAGAGCGTGTCGTCCTTGCCGATCCCGACACCTGCTCCGGGCTTGAAGCGCGTGCCGCGCTGGCGCACGATGATCTCCCCGCCCGTGACGGCCTGGCCTGCGAACGTCTTGACGCCCAGGCGCTGGGCGTTCGAGTCGCGCCCGTTGCGTGATGAGCCGAGCCCCTTCTTATGAGCCATCTGTCGCCGGCACTTTCGTCGCCTTGGCGCTCTGCGCGCCCTTTGTGCTCGAGGCCTCGCCGGGTGACTCGGCTTGTTTGCCGGCCACAGCTCGTGCGCGCGGTTTCGCCCCTGCGGCCGTGATCGCGGTCACCTCGATCTGCGTGAGATCCTGCCGGTGCCCGGTCCTGCGCTTGTAGCCGCGCTTGGGCTTGAACTTGAACACCCGCAGCTTCTCGCCCCGCACGTGCGCGAGGACCTTCGCCGTGACCGTCACCTTCTCGAGCCCCGCCTTGTCGAAGATCGCCTCCTCGGAGCGATAGAGAATCGGCTCGAGCGAGACCTCTGAACCCTCCTCAACGGCGAGGCGCTCGATCAGCAGCCGCTGCCCGCGCTCCACGCGATATTGCTTGCCGCCTGTTTTCACGATCGCATACATGTCCTGGAATCTCGATCTCTCGCTGATGGGAAGAGTCCCCGTCGCTCGCCTTCTGCTGCCCCGAGCCCCCGGCTACTCCGGGCTTGCCTTCGCCTTGGCAGCCGAACGGCGCCGTCCGCCCCTGCGGCCACGACGCCGAGGCTTCGATTGTAGGCCATCGTCTGCGCCCTCGCCTGGCCGGGGCTCGTCCTCCGCGGGCGCGACGGCGCCGGGGTCCTGCCCGGACTCGAGCGCGCTCGCAGATTCGCTGAGGTCCGCTTCGCGCGGCGCCTGTGCCTCGAGGCTCTCGGCGCCGGCGACCCGCCGGGTCCGCGTGCGCGTCCTTGTGCCCCCGGCAGAGGTGCCCGTCTCGCGCGATTCTTCTGCGCGTCCTTCTGCGCGGCCGGCACGCTCGCGTCCGGCTTCCCGCGGGCTCGAGGAGCGCGTCGCCGGGCGGACCACCTCCCCGGCCTCGTCGAGCAGCAGTGCGCTCGCCGCTGTCCGCCCGACCTGGTCGATCCTGACCATCCGCTTCTCGCCCACATGGGGGGCGGCGCCGGCGATCGAGATGATGTAGCCGTCGATTTTGGCGACCGCGTCGTCGACATCGTACATGTGCGGTTCGACGATCTCCACGAGCACCTCGTCGCCCTGGCGGAAGGGGAGCGCGCGCTCCTCGACCTCCTCGCGGGTGCCCATGAAGGTGATCGCGAAGTGGTCGAGCACGAGCCCTTCGGAGCCCTCGAACAGAAACGACTTTCCGGTCTGGGCCTCGAGCGTGTGCAGCACCCGTGAGCCGTGCCCGGTGAACTGGGTGCTCACGCGCGGGTTCATCTGCACGAGGAACGCCTCCGCCTCGGGCTGTTCGACCGCCACGTCGCGTAGCCTGCGCTCGAACTCGATCGCGATCGTCTCCTCGGAGCGGATCACCCCCTCGCCCTCGCAGGTGGGACACGGGCGGCTCATGATCTCGCGGACGCCCTCGGTCACGTTCTGGCGCGTCATCTCGACGAGGCCGAGCTTGGAGATCTCCGCGGTGAAGGTCTTGGTGCGGTCCTCGTCGAGGGTCTTGCGGAGCGTCTTCATGACCGCGTCGCGGTTGCGCGCGCGGGCCATGTCGATGAAATCGATCACGATGATCCCGCCGATGTCGCGCAGCCGCAGCTGGTTGACGACCTCCTCGGCCGCCTCCAGGTTGGTCTTGGTGATCGTGTCCTCGAGCGCCGCCCCCTTGCCGCGGCCGATGAAGGATCCCGAGTTGACGTCGATCACCGTGAGCGCCTCGGCGTAGTCGATGATCAGATACCCGCCGCTCGGCAGGTCCACCCGCCGCGTGAGCACGCCCTCGATCGCCTTGTCGACGGCGTAGGCCTCGAACAACGGCTCCTCCTGCTCCCACAGCTCGACCCGCTCGACCAGCTCCGGCGCGGTGCGCGTGAAGAAGGACACGAGCCGGTGGTACTGCTGCTCGTCATCCACGATCGCCCGCTCGAAGTGGGCGGAGAAGATGTCGCGCACGACGCGCACCGACAGATCAGCCTCCTGGAAGACGAGATCCGGCGCGGCCGTCTCCTGCACCCGCTTGACGAGCACCTCGTGGAGCTTGTGCAGGTACTTCAGCTCGCGCTCGAAGTCCTCACGCTTGGCTCCGTGCGCCGCCGTACGGATGATGACCCCGCCGTCGTCGAGCGCGAGGTTGGCCGTCTGGCGGCGCAGGCGTTCGCGCTCGCGGTCCTCCAGGCGGCGCGAGACGCCGACCCCCTCGCCGCTCGGCGCGTAGACCATGTAACGGCCTGCGATCGTCAACTCCATCGACAGCCGCGCCCCCTTCGTCTTGAGGGGATCCTTGACGACCTGCACGACGATCTCCTGTCCGGGCGCGAGCAGATCTGAGATCTTGCGCCCGTTTCCGCTTCCCCGCCCCCGCCTGGGGGCCTCGACTCCCGGCAGGACGATCTCATCGACGTGCAGAAAGCCGTTCTTCTCGAGGCCGATGTCCACGAACGCGGCCTCGAGACCGGGCAGAACATTGTCGACCTTGCCCTTGTAGATGTTGCCGACGATCGAGCGCCCGCCGCGTCGCTCTATGTAGAGCTCAGCGACGCGATAGCCGTCCGCGCGCACGCGCGCGGCCACCGCTTTCGCTTTCACCTGCGAGGCCTTCGCGCTTCGCGCGGGCGCCGAGGAGCGTGAGGCCGCGGGGGTGCCGCTCGCCTCCAGAAGCGCCACGCGCGTCTCCGCGCGATCGACGCTGACCAACACTTGCTTTTTCAATTTGATCCAGTCTTTCGGTATTGGAACGGGCCGAGCCCCGGGCGGATGGACGCGCTCTGGGTGGCCACCCGCAAGGCGTGCAGCCGACAGACGGGCATCTGCTCAATGCGCACCTGCAAGGCGCCACTGACGGCGACTGATGCCCATGAACCAGCCCGGCCCGCGCTGAGAGCGCGTCGGAGACAACTTCCTCAGAGCCCACGCGGAGCGCTCGCAGGGGCGCTAGGCGACCCCCAGCACACGCGCTTTCGCCCGGCGGGCCGCCGACCCCGGCCAGCCCTTGGGTCCGCGGGCGTGCCGGGTCGGGACTTCTCCCCCACGACGGGGTCTGACGGTCTCGTGGGGGATGTTCGGCGAACATTGGTGTCTAGTAGCGCGGGACGCGACCCTTCAAAGCCGCCGAGGCTCGCGCCTGAACGTAAATCGATTGCAGCAGGCCCACGGCCAACATTGTGGTGATCACCGACGAACCGCCGTAGCTCATGAGCGGTAGCGTCACGCCGGTAATGGGCATTATCCCAATCGTCATCCCCACGTTGACTAGAACCTGGAACATCAGCATAGCCGCTACACCGGCGGCCACGAGCGACCCGAACAGGTCCTTCGCCATCACGAGGATCCCCAGCGTCCGCCATATGAGCAGCGCATACAACGAGAGCAGGAGCGACGCGCCGACGAACCCGTACTGCTCGCCGACGGCCGCGAAGATGAAGTCTGTGTGATCCTCGGGCACGAAGTTCAGACGGGTCTGACTGGAGTTCACGCCGCGGCCGGTCTTCTGCCCGGAGCCGATCGCGATCTTCGACTCCTCCTGTTGGTAGCCTTCGGTTTGGGGGTTGGCGGAGGGATGCAGGAAGGCCGTCAGGCGCGCGACCTGATAGGGCTTGAGCACGTGCACCCCGGCCGCCGGAGCCGCGACGAGCACGAAGCTCAGCGCGACCGCGCCGAGTGCGACGAGCCCGGTCAGGTGCTTCCAGGATGTCCCCGCGACGAACAGCATGGTGAACGCGACCACCATGTAGACCATGCCCGAGCCCAGGTCCGGCTGGGCGATCACGAACATCGCGGGCACGAGCCCCGCGAGCATCACCCGCACCGTCGTCTCGCGCTCGTGCAGGCGGCGCGAGCGGTCGACGACGAACGCCGCGAGCGCGAGGATCAGCAGGACCTTTCCGAGCTCGGACCCCTGGAAGGAGAAGAACGGCAGGTTGATCGCACGCTGGGAGCCGCGGGCCGCATGCCCGAGGCCGAGCACCGCGAAGATGCTGAGCATGAGCAACGCGTAGATCCCGATTTTCAGGGGTCGCAGGCGGGCGTAGTCCACGCGCGAGATGACGAGCATCAGCAGCCCTCCGACGATCAGATAGATCGCCTGGCGATCCACGTAGTAGTGCGGCTGGCCCGGGACGAGATTGCTCGTCGCCGCCCCGAGCGTCACGATCGAGCCGACCGCGAGCCCGATCACTGCGAGCGTCAGCAGCGGGTCGAGGGGCAACCGCAGCGTGCGGGGCGGCGCGACCGGTGCATCATCCGCCGGCTTGATCGGGCTGAGCGTCATCAGAACGTCTTCGAGCTCCCGGCGACGAAGCGCTCGGGCTTGCCGAACCACTGCGAGGCCATCAGTCGTGCGATCGGGGCGGCAGTTTCAGCGCCGAAGCCACCCTGCTCGACCGTTACCGCGATCACGATCGGGCGCTTGGGGTCCGCGATGTAGCACATGTACCAGGACTGATCTTCGTGACCGGCATGTTCGGCGGTACCGGTCTTGCCGTACACCGGGTGCTGCGCCTGATCCCAGCCCGTCCACACGTCCGCCGAGGTCCCCCCCGGCTCGCTGGCGGCCTCGTGGATGCCTTCCATCACAAGGCTCAGATCAGACGCGTTCAGGCGCACATGGCGCGCCGGCGGGAAGCTCAGGCTCTGCACGAGCTGCCCGTTGGGTTCGTCGATCTGCTTGCCCAGATGCGGGGTCACGACGGTTCCTTCGCCGTTGTGCAGGTAGGCGTTTGCGAGTGTCGAGTAGGCGACCGCCATCTGCAGCGGTGAGGTCAAGAGGTCGCCCTGCCCGACCGCGAGGTGCATGTTGTCGCCGACGCTCCAGGGTCTGATTTCGGCCACGTATCCGCAGGAGGAGCGGTGGGTTCGCCGCTCGCAGCTCAGCTCGAGCTGGTTCACTTCGTTGCGCCAGGTACGGTCGGGCACGATGCCGGTGATCTCGCTCGGCAGGTCGATCCCGGTCTTCTCACCGATCCCGAGCCGTTTCGCCATTTCCTGGATCACGTTGCCGTGGCTGTTCGCGAGCTCGCCGACTTCGAAGAAGTAGGTGTCCGAGGAGACCTTCAGCGCTTCGACCAGCCCCACCGCCCCGTAGTCGGCGTGGCCCGCATTGCAGAACTGCTCGGTCGAGACGGAGATGCACGAGCCCGCACCGAGCCCCTCCGAAGGATCGATCACACCCGTTTCGAGCGCTCCCATCGCCGTGATGGGCTTGAAGGTCGAGCCCGTCGGATAGGTGCCGTTGACCGCTCGGTCGGTGAGCGGCCCACCGCCCGTGCTGCTGCCCTCGAGCGCCGCGTATTCGGCCTTGGTCAGCGGTTTGGCGAACTTGTTCGGATCGAAGCTCGGATAGGAGCCGATCGCGAGGACTTCACCGTTGAGCGGATCGATCGCCGTGAAGGCTCCGGCGACCGCCGGTTTGCCCGCGGCGCGGGCCTTTTCGATACCTTCGCGCAGAGCCTTTTCGGCCTCCTTCTGCAGGCCGAGGTCGAGCGTCACCTGGAGGCTGTGCCCCGCCAGCGGCTGGGTCGGGGTCAGTTGGCTCGGGACGGGGTAGCCCGCGGCGTTGACCTCGACCCGCTGCACTCCGGTGCGACCGCGCAGATAACGGTCGTAGTAGTACTCGAGCCCTTCCTGTCCGACGACGGTTCCCGCGGCCACGCCGTGGAACGGGCGCAGCTTGAGCTCGGCTTCTGATACCTGCCCGACGTAGCCCAGCACCTGCGCCGCCATCTCCCCATAGGGGTAGGCTCGGATCGAGACCGGCTGCTGCACGACCCCCGGGAATTCGTTCTGACGCTCGGCGAGCACGGTCAGAACGCCTCTCCCGGCGTCCGTCTTGATCGTCACGGGTGCGTAGGGCACGGCGGTGCGCCCCCGCACGACGAGCGCCTCGACGCGCCCCGGGCTGATCCCCAGAAGCCCTCCCAGCCGCCGGTAGAGGGCGAGCCGCGGTGCGCCCGGCGGGGGCAGGGCCGAGGGTACGATCTGCACGGCGTTGGTCGTGCGGCTCGTGACCATCGGCTGGCCTTCGCGATCGAGGATCTGACCGCGGGGCGCGGGAATCGGCAGGTCGCGAATGCGGTTGGCGTCCGCCTGCGCGACGTAGTGTTCGCCGGAGAGCACCTGCAGGTACCAGAGGCGGAAGAAGATCACGCCGAACATCACCATCGCCAAGCCGCCAAGGATCGCCACGCGCATGGCCAGCTGTGGCGAGACGGGGATGCGCGGATCGCTCGGCCGCACCCGCTCGATCGCGCTCATGAGCGCGAGAGCGGGCTCAAGCCGCCGGTCGCGTACGCGCGCCGGCGCCGGCGCCGGCGCGGATCCTCAGGCAGCCCGCCTTCGAGGCAGCGACGCACGATCAGCCACGCCGGCAGCGCCACGAGCGTGTTGACGAGCACCCCGAGCACGATCTGGCGCAGCAGCTCGAAGCTCACGGGCGCGTCCACGCCGAGCAGGAACTCCATCAGCGAGTATCCCGCGAGCGAGACGGCCGATGCCGTGGCTCCCACCAGCAGGGGCGTCAGCGCCGCCTGAGGGTCGCGCAGCTCGCGCAGCCGCCCCGACCAGTAGCCGATCAGCGTGAAGATCAGCGAGGTCACGCCGAGCGTCTGCAACAGCGCCAGGTCTACCAGCAGCCCGATGGCGAAGCCGCTCGCCGCCCCGAGCGTGGAGCCGCAGAGCAGCCCGATGAACACCACGACCAGCGGCGAGAGGTCGACGTTGACGCCGAAAACCGGAACCTCGGAGACCACGCCGATCTGGAAGAACACCGCCACCACCGACAGCACGGCGATGCGCAGCGGCAGCGAGCCGTAACCCGCCGAGCCGCTCACGGTCCCACCTCGCGGGCGAGCCCGCCGCGCCGCGTCCGGGCATGCCGCGCGACGGCCCCGATCGCGTTCATCCGCCGGCCCCGGTCGAGGCGAGCTGTTCGCCCGTCGCGTTGCCCGCCGGCGCGCCCTGGGCAGGCGGAAGGCTCGCCGCGACACGGCTCAGGTTGGCCGGGAGCGTTCCCTGGGCGGCCGTCAGCACCTGCACGACGTCGAGGTTGTGAAGGTTCGCGAGCGGATGCACGTTGACCGACTTGTAAGCGCTTTCTTCGTTGACCGAGGTGACCTGCCCGATCGGTATTCCGGGCGGATAGAGCGAGTCATCGGGGCTCGACACGGTGCCCGAGGTGACGACGTATTCACCGGCGTTCGCCGAGGTGTTCGCCGGCAGGTACTGGAGCAGCAGGTCGTTCGGATCGCCGACCTTGGGCTGAACGATCCCGGTCGCGTTGCTCGTGCCGATCCTCGCCGAGACACCCATCGTGCTGTCGGTGATGAGGTCCACCTGGGCCCCGTCGGAGGCGGCCACCGCGACCTTGCCGACGAGGCCTTCGCCGTTGATGACGGGATCGTTGACCCGGACGCCGGCCGCTTCGCCGCGATCGATCGTCACCGTCGCATACCAGATGTTCGGGGACTTGGCCACGACCGTCGCGCTCACCGGGTGGTAGTCGCCGATGCTCAGCTGGCTGTCCAGGTGGTACATGCTCAGCAGCTCCTGGTAGGAGCGTCTTTCCGCCTGATCGACGATGAGTTCGCGGCGCAGTTTGTCGACCTGCTTGACGAGTTCGTTGCGCTGGCTTTTCGCGTGCACGGTGTCCCCGACCCAGCCGAACAGGTCGCGGACCGGCTTCAGCGCCTTGTTGGCGCCGTCCTGGATCGGCGTGACCACGGTCAAGAAGCCGCGCTGGACCGAATGCAGCCGCCCATTCGGGGCCTCGCCGAAGTAGGCGGTCAGCAGGATCAGGGAGAGCACGACGAGCAGCGCGAGCAGCGCACGTCGACGCCGGACCGTCTTGTCATACACCGATAATTACCTTCCCAAGCGTTCAACCGAGAGAGTACCCTCCGGCACCGAGCCAGTCACAGCCCCTACCGGCGCCGGCGGTTGTGCGATGTGCGGTTCGCGCGGTGGATCGCCTCGAACTCCTCCAGGGAGCGGCCCGAGCCGACGGCGACGCAGGTCAGCGGCGACTCTGCGAGGTGCGCGGGCATCTGCGTCTCCTCGCGCAGGCGCTCATCCAGACCCTGCAGCAGCGACCCACCGCCGGCGAGCATGATGCCGCGGTCCATGATGTCCGAGGCGAGCTCCGGGGGGGTGCGGTCGAGCGTCTCCTTGACCGCGTCGATGATCTGGTTCAGAGGCTCCTCGAGCGCCTGGCGGATCTCCTCGCTGGTCAGCACCACGGTCTTGGGCAGGCCGGCGACCATGTCGCGCCCGCGGATCTCCGCCTGGAGCTCCTCGGCCATCGGGCAGGCCGAGCCGATCTCGAGCTTGAGCTCCTCGGCCGTCTGCTGGCCGATCAGGAGCTTGTACTCCTTCTTTGCGTAGTTGATGATCGCCTCATCCATCTCGTCGCCGCCCACGCGGATCGACTGGGAGACGACGATCCCGCCGAGCGAGATGACCGCCACCTCCGAGGTCCCTCCACCGATGTCCACAACCATCGAGCCGGTCGGCTCGCCCACCGGCAGCCCCGCTCCGATCGCGGCCGCCATCGGCTCCTCGATCAGGTAGGCCGTCCGCGCCCCGGCCGAGAGGCACGCCTCCTCGACGGCCCGCTTCTCGACCCCGGTGACCCCCGAGGGCACGCAAACGACCACACGCGGATGCGCCCAGCGGTTCTGGTGAACCTTCTGGATGAAGTGCCTGAGCATCTGCTCGGTCACGTCGAAGTCGGCAATCACCCCGTCCTTCAGCGGCCGGATCGCCTGGATCGTGCCCGGCGTGCGGCCGAGCATGCGCTTCGCCTCGATCCCGACAGCGTGCACTTCGCCGCTGCGCGAGTCGATCGCCACGACGCTCGGCTCGGAGAGCACGATCCCGCGCCCGCGCACGTACACGAGCGTGTTCGCCGTTCCGAGGTCGACCGCCATGTCGCGGCCGCCGAACCCTGTCAGATAGCTGAAGATGCCCATAGAGAGAGAGAGGGCACGCTTAGATTCCGTCTCGCGCCGCTCCGCTCAGAAGCGCTCGGCTGGCGGTAAGTCTCCGGACCGTACCCGGGGTGCAGTGTAGCGAACACCCACCCCCCGAGCGGCTGCAGCGCGTCTGGATTCCCAGCCTAAATGCACGCTGCTCTGCGGGCGGCCCCTGGAGAGCGGCGCGCACGCACTAGAGGCGCCGCAGGCGCCTTCATCATCGCTTCAAGAGAGCCGGATAGAGGTCGAGCAGCGTCGCGAGCGGCAGGCCGACGACGTTCTCATAATCGCCCTCCACGGCCCGCACGAGTGCCGCCCCGGCGCCCTGGATCGCGTAGCCGCCCGCCCGCCCGCGCCACTCGCCAGTGGCGAGATACCAGTCCAGCAGCTCGTCCCCGAGCACACGGAACGTGACCGCCGTGCGCGTGAGCGCAGTGCGCGTCAGCGCGGTCCGCGGCGCCTGGGTCGCCTGCCTCTGAGCGTGCCCGCCGGCTCCCGGCGGGCAGGGCTCTGATCCCGGCGGGCAGGGCTCCGATCCCGCCGGGGGCTCGCCTGCCCACAGCAGGGCCAGCCCGCTGAGCACCTCATGCGTGACACCGCTCAGCGCCGAGAGCGTCTCGCGGGCGACGCGCTCCCCGGCGGGCTTGCCGTAGAGGACCCCCCCGAGCGCCACAACCGTGTCGCACGCGAGCACGACCTCGTTGGCAGCGGGCACGTGGGCCGCGCGGGCCTTGCGCAGGGCGTTCTCGAGGACGAGCTCCGCCGGATCGCCATGCTCGAGCTCGGGGGCCCAGGAGGGCCTCAGCGTGAAGGGCACGCCCAGGCGCTCGAGGATCTCCCGCCGCTGCGGCGAGCCCGAGGCGAGCACGAGCGCAGGGCGGGCATCCCCGCTGCGCTCAGGCTGAGCCCCACGTCGCGCCCGCCCTGTCTGCAAGCTCCTAGAGCTCCCCGAAGAACAGCGCCGACTCTCGGGCGCCGGACTCCGGCGAGTCTGAGCCGTGGACCATGTTCCTCCCCGTCTCGATCGCGAAGTCGCCGCGTATCGAGCCCGGCGCGGCCTCGATGGGGTCTGTCGCGCCGATTACCTGTCGCGCCGCCCGCACCGCTGAGCGGCCCTCCAGCACCATCGCCACGACCGGGCCGGAGGTGATGAAGTCGACGAGTTCCCCGAAGAAGGGACGCTCGACGTGCTCGGCGTAATGGCGCTCGGCGAGATCTCTGACGATCGTCATGTGACGAAGCGCAACGACCTGGAGGCCCTTGCGCTCGAAACGCGCGAGGATCTCGCCGGTAAGCCCGCGCGCGAAGGCGTCTGGCTTGACGAGGATCAATGTTCGCTCCATGGGTTCCTTTCCTGCGCTTGGAATCTCGCTCTTCAGGAGGTCGGCCGCGGCCGGCGCCCGGCCGAGCCCAGGCCGCGCGGGCGGCTCACGGGCTCGGAGGCCGTAAGCGGCGCGGGCCGCTCGCCCTCCCCGTCATCGCCAGTGAGCGGCTGAGCGACGTCCGCCAGCCCGCTCTCGACCGGCGGCGCCCTGTGACGACGGCGAGCGCGCGAGGGGCTGCTCACGGGAACATCCGCCTCGCAGTAGGGGCAGATCGTCCACGCCTGATCGAGCGGGCGCTCGCAGTTGACGCAGCGCTCCTTCAGCCTGCGCAGGCAGCTCGGGCAGCGCACGAAATCGCGCTCGATCCGGTAGTCGCAGTGCGGGCACAGCCCGCTGTCGAGCTGGTACAGGCGCGCCTCGGCAGCCTGCATCTCGAGTTCACGCTCACGTACGTCCTCGAGATACTCGGGCGGACGCAGGATCAGGTAGATGATCGTGCCCACGAAGGGGAACAGCGATGCCGCCGTCGAGCATCCGACGAGCATCGGGTCGAGGATCCTGCGCCGCGCGTCCTGGTAGGTCCAGTAGATCAGCGAGAGGTACAGCACCACGGCGAAAAGGATCAGCAGGTCGATCACCAGATTCAAGCCGCTGCTTTCGATCCCGAAATATGCGAGCGGTGGCATGGACCGGCTGAGTTTAGAGAAACAAGCGGCCGAATCCGTAGCCCGCGGCGAAGAAGACGAGGATCACGAGCGCCACGATCAGCGCGACGGCGCCGATCATGGTGAGCACGGATGGACCCTCGTCGTTCATCGCCCGGGCCGCTGCGCCTGCGCGTTCGCCGAGTGCAGCGCCTGCGCCTGCGTCGAGCGCTGCGCCTGCGCCTGCGCCCGGCGCAGCCTACCGGACGCTTCGAGCTCTGCCAGCAGATCGCCGATCAGATAGACCGAACCGGTCGCGAGCACGGCCCCCCCGTTCTCGCGCGCCCAGCGTCGCGCCTCGGCCAGGGCGCGCGAGGGCCTCGGCTCGCAGCTCATCGCCTGGAAGCCGAGCTGGCGCGCGAGCGATCCGAGCGTCGCGGGCGGGAGCGCGCGGGCGCTCGGCGGCGCCGTGAACCAGGCGCGCTCGCAGACCGGTAGCAGCGTTGCGAGCATGCTCGCGGCATCCTTGTCCTCGAGCACGCCGAGCACGAGCGCGAGCGGGCCCGTCCCCAGCGCTTCAGGCAACGACTCCACCAGCGCCCGGGCCGCGTCGGGGTTGTGCGCCCCGTCGAGCACCGTCGGGGGATCCTCGTCGACCAGGTCCAGGCGCCCCGCCACCGCGGTCGATGCTGCGGCGTCGTCGAAGAAGCGCTCGCTGAGCTCGATCCCCGCCTCTCCGAGGTAGGCCCCCGCCGCGGCCCGTGCCAGCGCGAAGTTCCGCCGCTGAAAGGCGCCCATCGCGAGCAGCCGCGTGGACGGGGCCGGCGGGCTCGCGAACACGATTCGCGCCTCGCGCTCGCCCGCCACTCTGCTTGCCACCGTGAGCGCCCGCTCGTCGAGATCGCCGGCGAGCACGAGCGTCGAGGAGGGACGCAGGGCCGCGAGCTTCTCCTCGGCGATGTCCTTCACGGTCGGCCCCAGCCAGCGGGTGTGCTCGAGCCCGACGTTCGTGAGCACGCTCACGCGCGGCTCGATCACGCTCGTCGCGTCGTAGCGGCCCCCGAGCCCGGCCTCGACGACCGCCACCTCGATCTCCTGCCGGGCCATCTCCCAGAACGCGGCTGCCGTCAGCAGTTCGAACTGGGTCACATGGTCTTCCCCGCCGAGCGTCCGGTTGACGCGCTCGGCCGCACGTGCCGCACGCGCGACCGCCGCGGCGAACTCCTCGCCCTCGATGTCACGCTCTGCGATCTGAACGCGTTCGCAGTAGGAGGTCAGGTGGGGCGAGAGGTAGGCCCCGGTGCGCAGCCCGTGACGCTCGAGGATCGCAGCGATCATGCGCGTGGTCGAGGACTTGCCGTTGGTTCCGAGCACCTGGATCGCCTCGAAGCGACGCTCAGGGGAGCCGAGCGCGGTCATCATCCGCCGCATCCTGTCCAGCCCGAAGCGCATGCCGAAGAGCTCAAGCGAGCGCAGGTAGCGCTCGGCCTGCGCCTCGCTCCAGGCCGGCGCGCCGGCGGTGGGTGCCGCGCTCGGCGGCGCGGGGCCCCGAGGGCTCGAGGCGGCGCTGTGAAGCTCGGCCGGGGAGCTGCGCCCTGAGCCGGGGTCGCTCGGGGAGCGGGAGCGGGAGCGGCGCATCTGTTCTGCTGGGTCCCGGCCGGTGGCGCTAGGCGTCGGGGTGCTTGCGCAGATAGTCGATGAACACGGGACGAAGCGCCTCTCCCAGCTCTCCCCGGCCGCTGCGCAGCGCGTCTGAGATGAGGCCTTTCGAGAACTGGATGTCGTACTCCGCCTCGCCCTCATCCCCGCTGATCGCCTCGGCCGTCGGGATCATTTTGAGCAGCGTCCAGAAGAACTTGACGTCGAGGTGCTTCTCCGCGCGGCGGATCGCGCGGTCGTGCAGCTCCTGCGTGGGGAGCTCCTCAAGGACCTCGGCCATCTCGTCAGCCGCCCAGTTCATCGTCGCGGTCCAGCACGGCCGTCCCCATCAGCCGCGCCTGCGCCGCCGCCCTGAGCCGCCCACGAGCGGCAGCAGTTCGCGGCCCATCCCCTTCAGGTCGAGCTTGCCCACCAGCTTGCGCAGCTCGCGGCGCTCGCGCTCGCTGAGCCTGCCGATCCTGCCCCGCGATTCGCGCAGGAGCCCCAGCAGGCGCTCGCGATCGCGCTCGGAGAGCGCCGTCCAGCGCTTTCCCACGACCACGACCGCCTGCGCCACGCCGGCCCAGGGCAGGGCGCCGGCGCGAGCGAGCTTCGAGGAGGGCGGCGCCTTTGACTTGGGCATCTGAGGCGATGGTATCGCCCCGCGCCCCCGCGGTGCACGGGCGCCTTCAGCGCCCTATCGGCGCCCTACGGCGCCCGTGCGGCGCCGGGGGCGCTGCTCGAGCTGCCGCCGCGCCCGAGCCGCGGCGGCTTTCAGGCCGACTGCTCTCGCGGGGCGGCGCCCGCGTCATCTTCGGGCGCTGCTTCGGTCACAAGGGTCGGCGTGAGCCCCTTTTCGACCGTCTCCTTGGTCACGACGCACTTCTTCACGTCGCGTCTGGAGGGCAGCTCGAACTGGACGTCCAGAAGGATCTCCTCGATGATCGAGCGCAGCCCGCGCGCTCCGGTTTCGCGCGCGAGGCCCTTCTCCGCGACGGCCATGAGCGAGTCCTCGGAGAACACCAGCTCGATGCCGTCGAAGGAGAAGAAGCGCTGAAACTGCTTCACGAGCGCGTTGCGCGGCTCGACGAGGATCGACACGAGGTCCTCGCGCGTGAGCTGGTGCACGGCCGACATCACCGGCAGGCGGCCGATGAACTCGGGGATCAGCCCGTACTCGATCAGGTCCTCGGGCAGGCAGTGCTCGAAGACCTCGCCGGCGTCGCGCTCGGCCTTCGCCTCGATCGCCGCCGCGAAGCCCACCCCTTTGTGCCCGATCCGCCGCTCGATCACCTTGTCGAGGTTCGCGAACGCCCCACCGCAGATGAACAGCACGTTGGTCGTGTCGATGGTCAGGAACTCCTGGTGGGGGTGCTTTCGACCCCCCTGCGGCGGCACGGAGGCCTGGGTGCCCTCGAGGATCTTCAAGAGCGCCTGCTGGACGCCCTCGCCGGAGACGTCGCGCGTGATCGACGGGTTGTCGGCCTTGCGCGCGATCTTGTCGACCTCGTCGATGTAGATGATCCCCGTCTCGGCCTTCTTCACGTCGTA
>JBEKXJ010000025.1:0-44245 GCA_049512215.1 Solirubrobacteraceae bacterium | reverse complement strand
CCGGCGGCGAGTTTGAGCGGGGTGGGGAAGGTGAGGTCATACCAGCCGGCCGAGTTGCTGCTTTTGAAGACGAGGGGGTTTGACGTGCCCAGCAGCGCGCCTGGGGCGCCGCTTGAGTCGGCTATCAGAGGCCACGATCACGAGGAAAGCCGGGCTCGCCCTCGCGCGCGTGCAACCCGCTGACCTGAGCGGATGGCCCGACTCGGCTCAGGCTCGTGCCGCCTGTGCGAGCACACCGGCGAGCAGGAGCCATCGGCCGCGTCCGGCCAGCACGTTAGCCGGCCGCGCCGGGCGCAGCTTCCTCGTCGACGAGCACCTCGCGCAGGCGGTGCGTGTCGACGTCGTAGACGAAGCCGCGGGCCAGCGGGTTCGTCAGGAAGGGAGAGCGCCGGACACGCAGTATCGATTGACGCACGTCCGCGTCGAGGTCGGTGAATGACTCGATCGCAAACGCCGGCGCCGTGCCGGTCGCGGTTTGCAGCTCGGCGCGAAAGCCGTCGTCGGTGAGCGCCTGCATGCCGCAGTCGGTGTGGTGGATGAGCATTACCTCGCGTGTGCCCAGCCGTCGCTGAGATATCGCCAGCGAGCGGATCACGTCATCGGTGATCACGCCGCCCGCGTTGCGCAGGATGTGCGCCTCGCCGTCCCGCAGGCCCAGCGCCGCGAACACGTCCAGGCGCGAGTCCATGCACGTCACGACAGCCAGCCTGCGGCTGGGACGGACATCGAGGTGCCGGGGCGGCAGTGAGGCCGCGAAGGACAGGTTGTTGGCGAGCAGCTCGTCGATCACGTCCACAGGTGGCACCCTAGCGTCGGGCAGTTGCGCGGTCGCGTCCTGACCGCAGGCGTGTGGTGGTCGGCTGCATATCGGCAACGCGTGGTGCGACGTCGGTGCGCGCGTGCGCCCGAGGGTGGATGATTGGCCGGTGACTGCCACCACGACAGAGATAGTCGCGGTGCTGATGACCGATCTCGTGCTCGCGCAGGCCGAGGAGACCGCCGAACGCCCGGGCGGGGGGCTCGTCACGCGGGAAGTGGCGGAGTGCCGCTCCGCCCTCGCGGTGATCAGCGGGTAGCCGAAACTGACCGCACGCTGCCGGTTTGCGGCGAAAGCGAGCGCATCGGCGGTGGACCTGCCCCGTTTGGACGACATCCGCAAGTCTCCGTCGGCGATGAGATCACGACCGCTCGCCCGAGAAGGCGGTCGCGTCGTGCTGTATTGCGCCGACCCCGTCGGGATTTGGTCGCCCCGCGTGGCGTGAGGCGCTGCGCGCAGCGCGCCGGATCGAGAGTGCGAGCAGCGCGAGCACCGTGGGCGGCATGACCCACCAGGCCGAGATTCCGGCGTCGGCGAGCACTGCCGTGACGGCCAGTGCCAGTACCACCCCGAAGGCCGTCCGCCAGTCGTCGCCGACGACGAACTCCCACAGACCGCCCAAGAAGACCCCAACTCGTGTCATGCGCTCACGGCCTGGCAACGCTCTTGGCCGAGGCGGGCACGACGTGTGCGCCGGGCACACGCCTCACCGACGCGCGCAAGACGCCCGCCATCCCCAACGAGGCGACCAGGACCAGCGGGATGATCACGAGCAGAGCGCCATCGCCCGCGGGCCAATGCGCGCCTGCGCCCTCGGCGCCCCAGAACATCCCGAACGAGCTGAGCATCACGCCGACCGCGAACTTCATCGCATTCTCAGGTACCTTCGCCAGCGGCGACCTCGCCGCGACACCCGCGGTGGCGACCAAGAGCACCGCGAGCCCGGCGGCTGCGGCGGCCAGGCCAATGCGATGCTGGCTTGAGCCGAACGTGAGCACGATGAACGCAACCTCGAGGCCCTCAAGGAGCACGCCCTTGAAGGAGATGATGAACGCGTAGGCGTCGAATCGCTCATCCCGCTTGCCCGCGGCGCGTGCCGCCTCGGTCTCCTCCTCGTAGGCCTGTTGCTCGTCGTGCTTGGCCTTCACTCCAGCTGAGCGCAGGATCGCCTTGCGCAGCCACTGCAGGCCAAAGATCAGCAGCAGGCCGCCCACGAACACTCGCAGCACACCGATCGGCAGCGAGGTGAGTGCAGGGCCGAGCGCGAGCACGATCGCGGCGAGCGCGACCGTCGCAGCACCGACCCCAAAGAGCGCGGAGGACCAGCTGCGCGTGGTCCCCACCGCCAGCACGATCGTCAGCGCCTCGACTGCCTCAACCGTACATGCAAGGAACACCGAGAGGGCGAGCCCTATCTCTGCGCCGCTCATGCCTCGATCAGTCTATCCCTAGACCGAACTCTGGGTTGAGGGAGGGCAGGGGGCGTTCGACTGTGGAGTGGTCCCCATCTGACGGACACCGATCGCTTCAGTCGCTTGGACGCGATCGAATCCTGCCCGCGCGCGACTCGCTGAAGCGGGGCGATGCCCCTGCGACGTTGGATGCGAGGAGAGCCTTGACGGAGGCCCGGCGTACTGGCTCTCCCAGCACCGCCTCGACCTCTCGCGCTTGCATCAGCTCGTGGTGATCGGTCAGCACCCGGACGGTCGCGTCGATGATTCGGCCCTGCCGGGGGTGCTGAGGTCCAATGGCTCGGGCAGCCTGCCCAGGCTGAGCAGCCTGCCCCAGGGCGACCAGGCTTACGGCGCCATTGCCCGTCCGGTGAGGGCCGTGGAGCAGGGCTTCCAGGGGCCCGAAGGGGTTGGAGTGCTCTCCACTAAGTCCATCCTCGAAAACAAACGTCACGCTCGATGAACGTCGGGGAACGTTGCGGGCGCCCGCTTCGGGAATCAAGCGCAAGCCTGCATAGCGCCCAGCGACACGCCTGCTCTGGAATGTGATGAAGGAGGCCCCCTTCGGTGGCACGTTCTGGTTGTCACCGAAGACCGGCCAAGAAGGAGGCCCTGTACATCATGTTGCATGTTGGGTTGGATCTCAGTCGCAAGCGCGTTGACGTCTGTTTGATCTCTGATCAGGGCGAGCTCGTCGGTGAGCTGGCCGCGCCGTTCGACGCGGATGGTCTGTGCCGTTTGACCGATCGCCTCGCGGCGAAGCATGACGGGCGGGTGCGGGCGGTTGTGGAGTCGATAAACGGCGCACGGTTCGTCCACGACACGCTCGAGGCGCAGGGCTGGGACGTCCTGGTCGCTGACGCGCAGCTCCCAGATCACACCGCACTCGCTGCGCCGGACGTTCTGCTCGCTGCTGTACGCGCTCGGCGAGGACACCGGCGTGGTCATGGACGAGATGGGCCACACTGACCCGGCGCTCGCGCTCCGCGTGTACCGCCAGGCGATGCGCCGCGGCGAGGGCGAGAAGGCGCAGCTCCGGGCGCTCGCGGAGGGCGGAGTTATGGCAGTCGGTGGCAATCGAGAGCAAATCGAGGCCGACGCGCTCTCCGAGAGCGAGGCTGCCTAGGCCCAATGTTACCCCGCAAACCCGCATTCCAATGCGGTTTTTAGAGAGCGCGCCCGGCAAGATTCGAACTTGCGACCTCTCGCTCCGGAGGCGAGCGCTCTATCCACTGAGCTACGGGCGCAGACGACCTCGCGAGGCGGCATCCGCGGCCTCGGAGCTTAGCGCCGACGCGCTAACAACCGCAGCGGCCTCGGCGCCGGCCCGGCGGGGCGCGCCCAGCCCTCGTGTGCGTCGCGGCGCCGCTACCGTAGCCAACGATGGACCTGTCCCTGTTCTTCGCGGGAACCGGCGGCTCGGTGCCGAGCGCCCGGCGCGGGTTGCCTGCCTTGCTCGTGCGCCGCGGCGGGGAGCGGCTGCTCTTCGACTGCGGGGAAGGCACTCAACGCCAGCTCGTCCGCTCGATCGGGCTGCTCGACGTGGAGTGCGTGTTCATTACCCACTTCCACGCCGACCACTGGCTGGGCCTGCCGGGGATGCTGAAGTCATTTGCCCTGCGCGAGCGCGAAGCGCCGCTGACCATCTATGGGCCGCGCGGGCTCAAGGAGCTGCTGGGCGCCCTGCGGATCGTCTACGGGCGCCTGCCCTACCGCATGGACATCGTCGAGCTGGCGCCCGCGGAGGCGGTCGAGCGCGACGGGTATCTCATCACTGCGATCCCCGTGCGCCATCGAGCTGACGCCTCCTTCGGGTATGCGCTCGTGGAGCAGCCGCGACCCGGTCATCTCGACGCTGCCCTCGCCGAGAAGCTCGGCGTCAAGCCGGGCCCGGACTTCGGCCGGCTGCAGCGTGGGGAGACCGTCGCCGGCGTGACGCCCGAGCAGGTGATGGGACCCGAGCGCGAGGGCCGCAAGATCGTTCTCTCAGGCGACACCTCGCCCTGCGAGGCGCTCGCGCTCGCCGCATATCAGGCCGACGTGCTCGTGCACGAGGCGACCTTCACCGAGGCCGACGCCGAGAGGGCCCGCCAGACATCCCACAGCACCGCGCGTCAGGCCGCCGAGCTCGCGCGCGACGCCGAGGCGCGGTTGCTCGCCCTCACACATATCTCGAGCCGCTATGCCGGCGGTGAGCTTCGCGATGAGGCGCGCGCGCTGTTTCCCGCCACCGAGGCACCACACGACTTCGACACGATCGAGGTGCCGTTTCCCGAGCGTGGCCCTGCGACGCTCGTGCGCTGGTCGGAGCGTCAGGCGCGTGAGCGAAACGCCGGCGTGCCCCAGCGGCCCGCGGGGAATCAACCCCCGGCGCCGGCCGAGGCCGTCGCATCTCCCTCAGAGGCCATCGCATCTCCCTGATACATTCCCGTTGCTCCTTTAACCCGGTCCGGTGAGGCCAGGAAGGAAATGATGGACAGCAACGAGAAGGTCGTCCTCCACGCGGAGGAGATGTGGCGTGCGCTCTCGCGCATCGCCCACGAGATCCTCGAGCGCAATCCGCGGCCGCCGGGCACTTCGGGAGAGGACCCGCTCCCGGCGCTGGTGGGCATCCACCGTCGCGGCGCGTTTCTCGCGCAGCGCCTGCACACCATCCTCGAGCAGCTGCTCGGCGCCGGGGTCCCGCTCGGGGACCTCGATATCGGCTTCTACCGTGACGACGTCTCGAGCCGGCCCGACGCTCCCATCCTGCACGCCTCCCACATAGACTTCGACGTGAACGGGCGAACGATCGTGATCGTTGACGACGTCCTCTTCACAGGGCGCACGGTCCGCGCGGCGATCGAGGCGCTCTTCGACTACGGTCGCCCCGACCGCGTGCAGCTCGCCGTGCTCGTGGATCGCGGCCATCGAGAGCTGCCGATCCGCCCCGACTACGTCGGCAAGAACCTGCCCAGCTCGAGGGCCGAGCATGTGAGCGTGCGCCTGCGCGAGCTCGACGGGGTGGACGAGGTTGCGATCACGACCTCCTCGCCCCTGGCGGCATCGACATGAACCACCTGCTCTCGATCGAGGATCTCGACCGGGCCGGGATAGAACGGATCGTCGAGCAGGCCGCGCGCTTCGCCGAGGTCTCAGACCGCGAGATCAAGAAGGTCCCGGCGCTCCGTGGACGGATGGTGCTGAACCTCTTCTACGAGGCCTCCACGCGCACGCGCAGCTCGTTCGAGCTTGCCGCCAAGAGGCTGTCGGCCGACGTCGTCAACTTCGCGGCGAGCGGATCAAGCGTCGAGAAGGGCGAGTCGCTGAAGGATACCGTGCTCACGCTGAGCGCGCACAAGCCCGACGCGATCGTGCTGCGCACGCCCTGGGCCGGCGCTGCCGAGCTCGTCTCGAAATGGTGCAGTGCCGCGATCGTGAATGCCGGAGACGGCAAGCACGAGCATCCGACCCAGGCGCTCCTGGATGTCTATACCCTGCGCGGGCGCCTCGGTGCGATCGACGGCGCGTCGATCTGGATCGTCGGCGACGTCGCCCATTCTCGGGTAGCCCGCTCGAACATCCTCGCCTTTCAGCGGCTCGGCGCGAAGGTGACGCTCGCCGGTCCGCCGACGCTCATCCCACGCGGGATCGAGGCACTCGGCTGCGAGGTTCGCTACACGCTCGAGGATCTCCCCTCGGCCGATGTCGTCTACGCGCTGCGCATGCAACGCGAGCGCATGAGCGAGACCTGGGTGCCATCGCTGCGCGAGTACGCCGCCTGGTATCAGGTCAACGGGCGTCGGCTGAGGTCCCACCAGGTGCTGATGCACCCGGGCCCGGTCAACCGCGGCGTCGAGCTCTCGGGCGAGGTCGTGGACTCCCCGCAGGCGGTCATCACCGCACAGGTCGAAGCCGGCGTGGTGGTGCGCATGGCCGTTCTCTACGAGCTGCTCGCCGGGCCGAGGGAGCCGCGCCCGCTCTCGGTCGGCCCCGAGATGCCCGCCGGCGCGCTCGGCGAGGGCCGGACAGCATGAGTGTTCACCACCCGCTCATCCAGGATCCCCGGGAACCCGCGCAGCTGCTGCTGCGCGACGTCCACGTCGTCGACCCCCGCGCGGGCATCGACGTCCGCCACGACGTGCGCGTGCGGGGCGGGAAGGTCGCCGAGCTCGCCTCGCCCGGGACGCTCGCGCCGGTGCAGGACGAGGAGCTCATCGAGGGTGACGCTCGCCTGCGGCTGCTGCCGGCGTTCTTCGACCCCCACGTCCATCTGCGCACGCCCGGCCAGGAGCACAAGGAGGACCTCCAGAGCGGGACCCGCGCGGCCGCCGCCGGCGGCTTCGCCGCCGTGATCGCGATGCCGAACACCGATCCCGTGCTCGATTCGGCTCCGCTGTTGCGCTCGCTGCGCGATGCGGCGGCGCGCGAAGCGCGCGTCTCGGTCGGTTTCCTGGCGGCGATCACCCGCGGGCTCCAGGGCGAGCAGCTCACCGAGATGGCCGAGCTCAGGCAGGAGGGGGCGCTGGGATTCACCGACGACGGTTATCCGGTCGAAAGCGCCGGGATGCTGCGCAAGGCCCTTCAGTATCAGCGCCTGTGCGGGGGCGTGCTCGCGCTGCACGAGGAGGACAGGACGCTCTCGAGCGGCGGCTGCATGCACGAGGGTACTCTCAGCGCCGCGCTCGGGCTGGGGGGGATACCGACCATCGCGGAGTCGACGATGGTCGCCCGCGACGCCGCGCTCGCCGGTTATGAGGACGCGCGCGTGCATTTCCAGCACCTCAGCTGTCTAGCATCGCTCGACGCGGTCGCCGACGCCAAGGCGCGCGGCTGGAGGGTGAGCGCGGAGGTCTCCCCCCATCACCTGCTCCTGACCGAGGAGGACGTGCGCGGGATGGACACGAGCATGAAGATGCACCCGCCGCTCGCCACCGAGACAGACCGCCGGGCGCTCATCGAGGGCCTGCGCGCGGGCACGATCGACTGCGTCGCCACCGACCACGCGCCGCACGCGCGCGATGAGAAGGAGGTCCCCTTCGAGCAGGCCCCGATGGGCACCACCGGCCTGGAGACGGCCTTCGCGGCGCTCCACTCGGGGCTCGTGCTCACAGGCGTGATCGAGCTTGCCGTGCTCGTCGAGCGCATGACCGCCGGGGCCGAGCTGTTCGGCCTGCCGCCTGCGCTGATCGCCCCGGGGGAGTCGGCCAACCTCGCGCTCGTGGATCTGGACCGCGAATGGGTCGCCGGGGAGCACGGCTGGGAGAGCCGCTCTGAGAACTGCTGCTTCGCCGGCCGTCGCCTGCGCGGTCGCGTGCTGCTCACCCTCGCCGCCGGCTCGCTCGCACATCGCGACCTCGCCCTCTCGGCCGCGATCGCGAGATGAGCCTGCTCGTTCGCGATCGGGTCGCGCTCCTCGTCGTCGACGTGCAGGAGGGCTTCAGGGCGTATGCCTGCTTCGCGCCCGTCGCCGCATCCTGCGCGAAGCTCCTTCAGGCGGCGCGGATCCTCGAGGTTCCCGCGCTCCTCAGCGAGCAGTACCCGAAAGGCCTCGGCCGCAGCGCGCCCGAGCTCGGCGTCGAGGATGAGCGGCGGATCGAGAAGACGGTCTTCTCGGCCGTCCGCGCCGAGGGCTTCGACCTCGCCGGCGCCGAGCAGGTGATCGTGTGCGGGATCGAGACGCACGTGTGCGTCAGCCAGACCGTCCTCGACCTCCTCGCGGAGGGGATCGAGGCGCACGTCCCGGCCGACGCCGTCGGCTCGCGCCACGAGATCGACTACGAGCGGGGCCTCGAGCGCATGGAGCGTGCCGGCGCGGTCATAAGCACGGTCGAGTCGGCGCTCTTTGAGCTCCTCGAGCGCGCGGGCACGCCCGAGTTCAAGGCCGTGCAGAAGCTGATCATCTGAGATGGGGCAAGCGACTGGCTACGTGCTCCTGGAGGACGGAACGCGCTTCGACGGCGAGGTCTGCGCCGCGGAGGGATACGCGCTCGGGGAGGTCGTCTTCACGACGGGCATGTCCGGCTATCAGGAGTCGATGACCGACCCCTCCTTCGCGGAGCAGCTGATCGCCTTCACCTACCCCCACATCGGCAACTACGGTGTGAGCGCCCGGAGCATGGAGTCCGAGAAGCCGTGGGCCCGCGCGGCGATCATGCGCGAGGCGTGTAACCGGGAGGACTCCCCGACGGCCGAGCGCGGCTGGCTGGACTGGCTCACCGACTGCGGCGTCCGTGCGATCACCGGCGTCGACACGCGCGCGCTCGTGAGGCACATACGCGACGCGGGCGCGATGCGCGGGGGCGTGTTCCCGATCGCGATCGCCCAGAGCCGGGCGCGCGAGCTGATCGACGCCGAGCCCGCGATGGCCGGCAGGGATCTGGCTGCGCTCGTGAGCCCCGGCGAGGTCAGCCGCCACGGGAGCGGCGACGGTCCCCGGATCGCCGTGATCGACACCGGGATCAAGACATCGATGGTGCGCGAGCTTGTGGCTCGCGGCGCGCGCGTGTCGCTTCACCC
Source organism: Solirubrobacteraceae bacterium (assembly GCA_049512215.1). Classification (GTDB taxonomy): domain Bacteria; phylum Actinomycetota; class Thermoleophilia; order Solirubrobacterales; family Solirubrobacteraceae; genus Palsa-744. The sequence goes on along the minus strand of JBEKXJ010000025.1, from coordinate 35,479 downwards.
CTGTGCGAGCACGGCCGAGGAGCTGCTCGTCGATGATCCCCAGGCGATCTTCCTGGCCAACGGGCCCGGCGACCCCGCGGCGCTCTCCTACATCGTCCAGACGGTGCGGGCGCTCGTCGGCAAGAGGCCCGTCTGGGGGATCTGCCTCGGCCACCAGCTGCTCTGCCGGGCGGTCGGCCTGGAGACGTTCAAGCTTCCCTTCGGCCACCGCGGGGCGAATCACCCGGTCAAGGACCTCAACACCGGGCGCGTCGAGATCACCTCCCAGAACCACGGCTTCGCGGCGGTCGGACCCGGCGGTGCGCGCACGATCGAGCGCGACGAGCCGGTGCGCTGGGAGACCGACTTCGGTGCGGCCTCGCTCTCGCACGTGAATCTGTATGACCGCACGGTCGAGGGCCTCGAGCTCATGGACGTGCCCGGAGGGACCGTCCAGTACCACCCGGAGGCCGGTCCCGGCCCCCACGACAGCCTCTACCTTTTCGATCGCTTCCTCGAGCGCATTGCCGCGGCGTAGCGACATCGAGAAGATCCTGATCCTCGGCTCGGGGCCGATCGTGATCGGGCAGGCCGCCGAGTTCGACTACTCCGGCGTGCAGGCCTGCAAGGTGCTGCGCGAGGAGGGCTATGAGATCGTGCTCGTGAACTCCAATCCGGCGACGATCATGACCGACCCGGAGTTCGCCGAGGCGACCTACATCGAGCCGCTCCTGCCCGGCCCGGTCGCGCAGGTGATCGAGCGCGAGCGTCCCGACGCGCTGCTCGGCACGCTGGGCGGCCAGACCGCGCTGAACCTGGCCAAGGCGCTGCACGACGACGGCACGCTCGAGCGCTTCGGGGTCGAGCTGATCGGCGCCGACTATCAGGCGATAGCCCGCGCCGAGGATCGCGAGCTGTTCGCAGCCGCGATGGCAGGCGCCGGGCTGCGGATGCCGCGGAGCGCGATCGCGACCTCGCTCGCGCAGGCGAGCGAGGAGCTCGCGGAGCTCAGCCTGCCCTGCGTCGTGCGCCCGGCCTTCACGCTCGGCGGGCGCGGGGGAGGCATCGCGCGCAGCCCCGAGGAGTTCGCAAGGATCGTCGCGGCCGGGATCGAGGCCTCGCCGATCGGCCAGGTGCTGCTCGATGAGTCGGTGATCGGCTGGGGGGAGTTCGAGCTCGAGGTGATGCGCGACAGGGCCGACAACGTCGTGATCGTCTGCTCGATCGAGAACGTCGACCCGATGGGCGTGCACACCGGCGACTCGGTCACCGTCGCCCCGCAGCAGACACTCACCGACAGGCTCTACCAGCAGCTGCGCGATCAGGCGATCGCCGTGATCCGCGCGGTCGGGGTCGAGACCGGCGGATCGAACGTCCAGTTCGCCGTGAACCCCGAGACCGAGGAGATCCTCGTGATCGAGATGAACCCCCGCGTGTCTCGCTCCTCGGCGCTGGCCTCCAAGGCCACCGGCTTCCCGATCGCGAAGATCGCCGCCCGCCTGGCGGTCGGATATCTGCTCGAGGAGATCAACAACGACATCACCGGGGTCACCCCGGCCTGCTTTGAGCCGACGATCGACTACGTCGTCGTGAAGTGGCCGCGGTTCGCCTTTGAGAAGTTCCCGGGCTCCGACCCTACGCTCTCGACCCACATGAAGTCGGTGGGGGAGACGATGGCCCTCGGGCGCACCTTCCAGCAGGCCTTCGCGAAGGCGCTGCGATCACGCGAGCTCGACAAGCCGCCCTGCCTGCATGAGATGAGCGAGGAGGCCCTGCTCGAGGGTCTGCGCACGCCGGGCCCCGATCGCTTCGAGGTGCTGCTCGAGCTCTTCAGACGCGGGGTGGGCGTCGAGGCGGTGCACGAGCCGACTCGGATCGACCCGTGGTTCTTGCGCGAGCTGCAAGCGCTCGCGATCGCGCCGGATGGCCCCTTCGAGGGCGAGCGTTCCTTCAGGGCGGTCGACACCTGCGCGGCGGAGTTCCCTGCGCGCACGCCCTACTACTACTCAGGGTGGGAGCGCCGGGGGAACTCCACTCGCTCCACGAACGAGGTCCACCGCGGCGAGCGCGAGTCGGTCGTGATCCTCGGATCGGGGCCCAACCGCATCGGGCAGGGGATCGAGTTCGACTACTGCTGCGTGCACGCCGCGATGACCGTACGCGAGTCCGGCCGCGACGCGGTGATGGTGAACTGCAACCCGGAGACCGTTTCCACCGACTACGACACCTCCGCGCGGCTCTACTTCGAGCCGCTGACCCTCCCTGACGTGCTCGCCGTCGTCGAAGTCGAGAAACCGAAGGGCCTGATCCTCCAGTTCGGCGGACAGACGCCGTTGAAGCTCGCCGCCGGCCTCGCCGAGGCGGGGGTGCCGCTGCTCGGCACGAGCGTCGAGGCGATCGACCTGGCCGAGGACCGCGGACGCTTCGGCGGCCTGCTCGAGCGCCTCGGCTACAGGGCGCCGCCCTACGCTACGGCTCGCTCGGTCGCGCAGGCGCTGGACTGCGCCGGCGAGGTCGGCTTCCCGCTGCTCGTGCGCCCCTCCTATGTGCTCGGCGGCCGGGCGATGGAGATCGTCTACTCCAGGGAGGGTCTCGCCGACTACCTGCGCCGCGAGTCGGCCGAGGACGGCGAGATATTCCTCGACCGCTTCCTCGAGAACGCGACCGAGGTCGACGTCGACGCGCTCTGCGACGGGAGCGAGGTGTGGATCGGCGGGATCATGCAGCACGTCGAGGAGGCGGGCGTGCATTCCGGCGATAGTGCCTGCGTGCTGCCGCCGCACTCGCTCGGGGAGGAGATGCTCGAGCAGATCCGCGCGGGCACCCGTGAGATCGCGCTCGCGATCGGCGTCGTCGGGCTGCTCAACGTCCAGTACGCCGTGCACGCCGGGGAGCTCTACGTGATCGAGGCGAACCCCCGCGCCTCGCGGACCGTCCCCTTCGTCTCAAAGGCCGTCGGGCTCCCGCTCGCGAAGCTCGCCTGCCGGATCATGCTCGGCGAGCGGATCAGGGACATGGGCCTGCCGCGGGCAAGGGAAGGCGTCGGCTTCGGCGATCACATCTCGGTCAAGGAGGCCGTGCTGCCGTTCGACCGCTTCGAGGGCTCAGACGCCCTGCTCGGACCGGAGATGCGTTCCACCGGTGAGGTGATGGGGATCGCGCGCGACTTCCCGACGGCCTTCGCAAAGGCGCAGGCGGCGGCCGGCGTGCCGCTTCCGAGCGAGGGCACCGCCTTCATCACCGTGACCGACTCTGACAAGCCGGGGGCCTTCGCGGTCGCCCAGATCCTCCACGACTCGGGCTTTCGGATCGTCGCGACGCGCGGCACCGCCGAAGCGATCGAGCGCATGGGCGTCCCTGCCGAGCGACTGAACAAGATCGGCGAGGGCTCCCCTCACGTGCTCGACTGGATCGAGCGCGGGGACGTCGACCTCGTCGTGAACACGCCCACCGGCTTCGGGGCGCGGACCGACGGCTGGGAGATCCGCCGCGCCGCCATCATGCACGGGATCCCCTGCCTCACGACGCTCTCGGCCGGGGTCTCCGCGGCTCGCGCGATCGCCGGCGCCCGGCGCGACGGGCAGCCGGAGGTGCTGTGCCTGCAGGAGCTTCACGGGGCGTCCCGCGCGTGAGCGCTGCCCCCTTCGCCCGGCGGCTGCTGGAGGTCACCGGCATGCAGGAGCTCGGGGCCTACCGCGTGCTGCGCGTGGCCGATCCCGCTGGACCGGAGCCCGAGCCCGGGCAGTTCGCGATGATCGCGGCCGCCGAGAGCTGGGGTGGGGGAGCGGACGAGCGGCCCTTCCTGGCGCGCGCCTTCTCGATCGCCCGGCGCCTGGACGGCGAGTGCCACTTCCTGCTCGAGGACGTCGGTCCGGGTACGCGGCGGCTGTCCGAGCTGCGCGCAGGGGAGGGGCTGTGGGCGCTCGGGCCGCTCGGCCGGGGCTTCACCCCCCCGCCCGAGGGCCGCCGCGCGATCCTCGTTGGCGGAGGCGTCGGAATCGCCCCCCTGGCGATCCTCCAGGACGTGCTGAGGGTCCCCACCACGGTTCTGCTCGGCTTTCGCGACGGCGCCCGTGCCCAGGGCGCTGCGCTGCTGGGCGACGCGCAGCTGGCGACCGAGGACGGCTCGGTCGGGCATCGGGGCCTCGTCACCGATCTGCTCGGCGCCGAGATCCGCAGTGATCCCCATGCGCTCATCTACGCCTGCGGGCCCGCGGGGATGCTCGAGGGCGTGCGCAGAATCTCCCTCGCGAGCGGGGCCCCCGCGCAGCTCGCGCTCGAGGCGGGCATGGCCTGCGGGTTCGGCGCCTGCTTCGGCTGCGTGGTACCCAAACGCGGTGGCGGCTATCTGCGCGTCTGCGTGGACGGTCCCGTGATCGACGCCGCGGAGCTCGAGGCGATCGAGCAACACGCCGGGGCACCGGCGTGAGCGTCGACTTCTGCGGCCTGCGGCTCGCCCACCCGATCATCAACGGCTCGGGCACCTTCGACGCGATCGCCGCAAGCAGGGCGTTCGGGGAGGGGCTCGCCGAGGCGTTTCCCTTCGCCGCCTACGTGTCGAAGACGATCACGCTCGATCCGCGCGAGGGCAATCCTCCGCCGCGCCTGTGGGAGGCCTCGGGCGGCCTGGTGAACTCGATCGGGTTGCCGAACGGGGGACTCGACCGCTATCTTGCCGAGGACCTGCCCGCCCTCTGGAGCCTGTTGAGCGGCGTCGGCAGCGCCCCGCAGTCCGATCGGCGCGGCGTGCCGCTGATCACGAACGTGATGGGCTCGAGCGCACGGGAGTTCGCACGGCTGGTCGAGGCCTGCGCGGCGCGCGAGGAGATCGCCGGTCTCGAGCTGAACGTCTCCTGCCCGAACGTGAAGACGGGCCTTGACATAGGGGCCGATCCCGGTCAGCTCGAGCGGCTCGTGAGCACGCTCAGAGCAACCACGGCGAAGGCGCTGATCGTGAAGCTGACGCCGAACACGGCCGACGTCGCGGCCTGCGCGCAGGCCGCTCAGGCCGGGGGGGCGGATGCCGTCTCCCTGATCAACACGCTGCGGGCGCTCGCGCTCGCACCCGGCCCGCGGGCGGGCTCGCGCCGGCGCGAGCCGTGGCTCGGCGGCGGCACCGGCGGCCTCTCCGGCCCGGCGGTGCGCACTGTCGCGCTCGCCCAGGTGGCGGCCGTCTGCGCGCGGGTGAGCATCCCCGTCGTGGGCATGGGCGGCGTGCAGAGCGCCGCCCACGCGCGCGATCTGCTCGATGTCGGCGCGAGGCTCGTGGCCGTCGGTACCGAGACCTTCAGAGATCCGTCGGCCGCAGCGAGAATCGCGGCAGGCCTGCGGCAGAATAAGCCTGCCTAGAGGGCGTTTCGCGTGTTTGCGCGCGAGCGCCTGGACGCTCTTCGCAGACGCTCCGCCCACGCGGCGCAGGGACCTCTCACGGGCGCCTCACGGCCTTGAAAAACCCCTGCAAACGGCAGCGCCACCATCCAGCAACCTCGACGTAGCTCTAGGTAAGGTTGAGGTATAGATGAATTCGGCGGTTTGCTCTTGATCACCCGTCTGCGGAGAGTAGACTCGCCGCCCATGATGACGGCAACCGGTACGACGTCCTCAAACTCTCACATGGCCCCGGAGCGATCCTTGAACCAGAGAATGGACGCACTTGCAAGAGCCAACCAGATCCGCATCCAGCGTGCGCAGCTGAAGCGCGACTTGAAGTCCGGTCGGCGCTCGATCCACTCGCTGCTGCTCGACCCGCCCGAGTACGTCGAGACGGCCAAGGTCTTCGACATGCTGCTCGCGGTTCCGAAGTACGGGCGGGTCAAGGTCAACAAGCTCCTCGCCCACTGCCGGATCGCCCCCAGCAAGACGATCGGCGGCCTCTCAGAGCGCCAGCGCCGCGAGCTGATCTCGCTGCTGCACCACTGACACGGCCGTTAGGACCGAGGCCGCGGCTAGGGTGCGCCCCTGTGGCGCGCGTGTTTGTGATCACGGGACCCTCGGGGGTGGGCAAGGGGACTCTCATCCGCGGCCTGATGGAGCGCCAGCCGAAGCTCGAGCTGTCGGTCTCGGCGACGACGCGCGCCCCGCGCCCGGGCGAGCAGGACGGCGTCGACTACCACTTCCTCAGCCGAGCGGAGTTCGACCGCCGCGTCCGCGCGGGCGAGTTTGTCGAGCACGCCGACTACGCGGGGCGTAGCTACGGGACGCTCCGCTCCGAGCTCGAGGATCGTGTCAACGAGGGCGTGCCCGTGGTGCTCGAGATCGAGGTCCAGGGGGCGCGCCAGGTTCGCGCGCGGATGCCCGAGGCGATCCAGGTGTTCATCGCCCCACCCTCGCTGCAGGCGCTACGAGAGCGCCTGCTCAGACGCGGCACCGACGACAGCGAGGAGGTCGAGCGCCGCCTGCGGGTCGCCGAGCAGGAGCTCGCGGCCCAGCCGGAGTTCGGCCACGTGGTCGTCAACGACCGCCTCGAGGACGCGCTCGAGCAGCTGAGCGAGATCGTCGCCGGCGAGCTCGACTGATCAGCAGATCGGGCCCCGGGCGGTGCGCGGGCCACCGGCCACTACACTTGACCCCCACCAAGGAAAGGCATTGTGACTGTGATCTCCCCCCGCATCGATCGTCTGCTCGAGCAGGTCGACTCCAATTACGCGAGCGTGGTCGTGGCCGCCAAGCGCGCGCGCCAGATCAACAGCTACTACCACAACCTCGGCGAGGGAACCTTCGACGAGTTCCCGCCCCCGATGATCGAAACCGCGTCGAAAAACTATCTGACGATAGCCCTCGAGGAGGTAGCGGCGGGCAAGATCAAGTACCACTACCGCTAGGGCTCGGCCCCGCAAGCGTCGCACCAGCGCTTGCCCGCGCGCGGCGCGCCCTCTAGAACCTAAGGGTCATGTCTCGAATACTGCTGGGCGTCAGCGGCGGCATCGCCGCATACAAGGCGCTCGAGCTCGTGCGCCTGGCCACCGTGGCCGGCCACGCCGTGCGCGTGGTGCAGACCCCCGCGAGCCGGCGCTTCGTGGGCGAGGCTTCCTTCGCCGCCCTCACGGGCGCGCCCGTGCTCGTCAGCGAATACGAGCGCGACCCCGCGCGGGGAGCCTTCCCCGACCAGAGCCCGCCGACGCACGAGCCGCTCAGCCACCTTGAGCTCGTGGCCAACGCCGACATCTACCTGATCGCGCCGGCCTCGGCCAACACGATCGCCAAGCTCGCGCACGGGCTCGCCGACAATCTGCTCGCGAGCTGCGCGCTGGCCGCGAGGTGCCCCGTGCTGCTCGCCCCGGCGATGAACAACCACATGTATCTGCATCCGGCGACGAGCGCGAACCTGAAGACCCTGCGCGAACGCGGGATCGCGATTATCGAGCCGGGGATCGGAAGGCTCGCCTCGAAGGGGGAGCAGGGCGTGGGGCGACTGGCCGAGCCCGCGGACCTGCTCGCGGCGTGCGAGGCGGCGCTCGCCGGCGAGCCGCCCGCGACCCTCGCCGCCGGCCGTGCGAACGGTGGCGAGCGGGAGCCGGGAGCATGGCGGGGACTGCGGGTGCTCGTGACGGCCGGGGGAACGCGCGAGCCGATCGACAGCGTGAGGTTCCTCGGCAACAGCTCCTCGGGCCGCATGGGCCTCGCCTTGGCGGCCGCCGCGCACTCGCGCGGGGCCGAGGTGACACTCGTCGCGGCGAACCTCGCGCTGCCCGCGCCGCCGGGCCTCAAGCTTCGCGAGGTTGTGAGCGCCGCCGACCTGGAGAAGGCATGCGAGGAGGAGTTCCCCGCATGCGACGTGCTGCTGATGGCAGCGGCCGTGGCCGACTTCACGCCGGCGCAGCCCAGGCAAGGGAAGATCAAGAAGTCCGGGCAGGAGCGCCTGGAGCTCCAGCTCAAGCCGACCGCCGACGTGCTCGCGGGGCTCGCCGCCCGCCGGCGCCCCGGCCAGACGCTCATCGGCTTCGCCGCAGAGCACGGCGAGGGCGCGCTCGACTGCGCACGCGGCAAGCTCACGAGCAAGGGGCTCGACGCGATCGTCGTCAACGACATCTCGCGTGAGGACATCGGATTCGACGTCGATGCCAACGAGGTGACAATTCTCGCCAGCGCCGGCGATCACGCCGAGATCGAGGAGCGCCACGTGCCGAGGGCGACCAAGGCCGAGGTCGCCGATGCGATCCTCGAGGTCGTCGATCACCTGCGCGCGGGCCGTTAAACTCCGGTGCATGGAGAGCGTGTACGACCTCTACCAGCGCGGTTGTGAGCTGCTCGAAAGCGGCGACCATCAGGCGGCGGTCGTGCCGTTGACGAAAGCCCGGGACCTCGAGCCCGACAAGGCATCGATCCGCGAGGCGCTCGGCCGGGCGCTCTTCCACGCGCGCCGCTATGAGGGCGCCGCCGCTGAGTTCGGAGCGGTCGCAGCGAGAACGCCGACGAACGACTACGCGCTCTTCTGTCTCGGCCGCGCGATGCAGCTGCTCGGCCGCCATCGCGAGGCCTGCAAGCCGCTCGCGCTCGCCTCTTCGCTGCGCCCCGAGCGCGAGGACTACCGTCTGTACCGTGATCGCGCTCGGCGCGACGCCCAGCGCTCCTAAAAGCGCGCGCTGCGCGTGCCCCCCGATGCTATGCTCGGGCGAGAGCTTTCGTGCCGCGTGCAGACGTCGGCAGTAGTACCGAGAGTGGGCGCCCGCCCGCTTTTTTTGCGTAAGGAGTGACTTGATGACCCCGCTGCAGGCAGATATCGAGAGGCGTCTCGCCCAGAGCGAGCCGGATGTCGAGGTGCTGCTCGCCGAGGTCGTGGGCGGCAGATGCCTGCGCGTCTTCATCGACCACCCCGACGGTGTGACGCTTGCGCTCTGCGAGCGCGTCACCCTGCTGCTGGGCGATCTACGCGAGCGCTACTCGCTCGAGGTCTCATCGCCGGGCAGCGAGCGTCCGCTGACCAAGCCCGCCCACTTCCGCAGGTTCGTCGGGCGGCGCGCGCAGATCAGGACGCGTCACCCGCGCCGCGTGGAGCCTGCCGGCGATCAGAGATCGCCCGGCGCCCCGCCCGTGCGCAGCTTCACCGGCGAGCTCGTGGGCGCGTCAGAAGAGGAGATCACGCTGGCCGCCGAGGACGGCGTCATCGCGATCCCCTACTCGGAGATCCGTCGCTCGAACCTGGTCGGGGAGTAGAAGGGCGTCATGTCACGCGAAATTCTCGAGGCGATGCACGCGCTTGCGCGCGAGAAGGGAATCGAGCCCGAGAAGCTGATGATCGCGCTCGAGGACGCGCTTCTCTCGGCCTACAAGAAGCAGCCCGGCTCGGCCAAGTACGCGCGCGTCGAGATGGATCGCGACACGGCCGACTTCAGGGTCATCGAGCTGATCATCCCCGAGCGCCTGGAGGCGCACCTGATCGTCGAGACGATCGACGAGGAAACGACGATCGACCCGGAGACGGGCGAGATGCGCGAACCGGAGGAACCGGAGATCGACCCGAAGAAGTTCGCCGAATATCGCGACCAGATCGACGAGCGCGACGTTACCCCCGAGGACTTCGGCCGGATCGCGGCCCAGACCGCCAAGCAGGTGATCCTGCAGCGCATCCGTGAGGCCGAGCGGGACATGATGTACGAGGAGTACCGCGACCGCGTTGGCGAGCTGATCACGGGCATCGTCCAGCAGTCGGACTCGCGCTACACGCTCGTGCAGCTGCGCGAACGCGTGGAGGCGCTGCTGCCCAAGTCCGAGCAGGTGGAGGGCGAGCGCTACGACCACTCCCAGCGGATCAAGGCCGTCATCAAGGAGGTCTCGCCCTCGACGAAGGGGCCCGCGATCATCGTCTCCCGGCGCGATCCCGAGCTGATCAAGAAGCTGTTCGAGCTCGAGGTCCCGGAGATCGCCGACGGCCTCGTCGAGATCGCCAACGTCGCCCGTGAGCCCGGTTACCGCTCGAAGATCGCGGTCATCTCCCACACCGACGGCGTCGATCCCGTCGGCGCCTGCGTCGGCCCGCGCGGCTCGCGCGTGCGCATGGTCGTCTCCGAGCTGCGCGGCGAGAAGATCGACATCATCCCCTTCAACGACGAGCCCGCCCGCTTCGTGGCCAAGGCACTCTCGCCCGCGCGGGTGCGCGAGGTGCTCGTCGACGACGACGCCAAGCAGGCAACCGTGATCGTTCCCGATGACCAGCTCTCATTGGCGATCGGCCGCGAGGGCCAGAACGCCCGTCTGGCCGCCCGCCTGACCGGATGGCGCGTGGACATCCGCTCCGAGACAGAGTTCGCCGCCGAGGAGGCCGAGCACGGCTATGAGGAGGAGGAGGTTCAGGGCCGTTGCGCCGCGATCCTCTCCAACGGCCGGCGCTGCCCGAACGCGTCGCTGCCCGGGTCCCGCTACTGCGGCCTGGACAGCCACCAGGCGCTGGCGGGTATCTCCAGCGACAACATCGTCGACCTCACGCCCGCGGGCGCCGAGGCGCAGCCCGCCGCCGAGGCGCAGGCCCCAGAGGAGCCCTCGGGTGCCGACGCGAGCGCTGAAGTGCACGGGGCCTTCGCCGGCGCCGAGGCACACGGAGAGGCGCCGAGCGGTGAGGAGGCCCCTCGCGAGGCCACCGAGGAGCAGGCGACATAACGGCCCACGTGCCGCTGCGCCGCTGTGTCGGCTGCGGGCGGATCGCACCGAAGTCCGAGCTGATCCGCATCGCTGCCGGCGATGCGGGCTACGGGCGCACGCGCAGGGCGCTCTGCGACCCGCTCGCAACAATGCCCGGACGCGGCGCCTATCTCTGCCGCGGCGGCGCAGCCGGCAGGCCCGCAGCGGAATGTCTGGCCGTCGCCATGAGACGCGGCGGGATCGCCCGCGCGCTGCGCTGCGCGGTGACCGTTCCCCCAGAGCTCGTAGAATCGATCGAAGCATGAGCAAGAAGCGCGTTCACGAAATCGCCAAGGAGCACGGTCTCTCGAGCAAGGAGCTGCTCGAGAGGCTGAAAGCCGCCGGTGTCGAGGCCAAGGCCGCCGCCTCCTCGGTCGAGGAGGCACTCGCGCTGAAGGCGCTCGCCGCCAGCGGCCCGAGCGCGGCGCCGAGCTCAAACGGCGCGCCTGCACGCGCCAAGGCGAGTCGCTCAGGCCCAGCCGGCGCCGGCGCGCGTCCTGCCGGACAGACCCCCGGGGCCCCGGGGGCGAAGGTGCCAGGGCCGGACGCCGGGACGCGCCCGGCGCCGAAGCCGCTCGCCTCTGCCCCGGGCACGGCGACGGTCCCCGCGCCTGCGCCACCGACCGCGACGCTCAGCGACGCGCCGGCGCCTCCCACCGCTTCTGCGCCGACGGCCGGAGCCGCGGCGCCGGGCGCCCCCGCGGCGCCGGCCCCCGCCGGCGCCGATCGCGTGCGTCCCACACGCGACTCGCGAACCGGCGAGCGGACGCCGGGCGATATCGGCCCGGGTGGGCGCCGGCGCGTCGTGATCGATTCCCAGGCTTCTCGGCGCCAGCAGGGTGGCCCGGCCAACCAGCCCCAGCGCCGCCCACGCCGCGGCCGGCGTCGGCGCGGGACCTATGACGAGACGATCGCCCCGATCGACACTGCCGCCCTGGAGGCCACCGACCTGATCCGCGTCAGCTCGGGATCGACGGTCAAGGACGTCGCCGAGTATCTGGGTGTGCCGGTGCCCGAGGTGATCAAGAAGCTGATGGCGCTGGGGGAGATGGCGACGCTCACGCAGACGCTGTCCGACGACGCGATCCAGGTGCTCGCGGATGAGTTCGAGAAGCAGATCGAGATCATCCACGCCGCCGACGACGTCGAGGTCGAACCGGTCTTCGAGGACGCCGAGGAGGACCTCATCGCCCGGCCCCCGGTCGTCACGATCATGGGACACGTCGACCACGGCAAGACCTCCCTGCTCGACGCCATCCGCAGGACGGAGGTGGCCGCAGGGGAGGCGGGCGGCATCACGCAGCACATCGGTGCCTACCAGGTGCATCGCGCCGGCAAGGTGATCACCTTCCTCGACACGCCAGGCCACGAGGCGTTCACCGCGATGCGGGCCCGCGGCGCGCGCGTGACCGACCTGGCGGTGATCGTGGTCGCGGCGGACGACGGGGTCAAGCCGCAGACCGAAGAGGCGATCGACCATGCCCGCGCCGCGGAGGTGCCGATCGTGGTTGCGGTGAACAAGATCGACAAGGAGGGTGCCCAGCCGGAGCGGGTGCGCACCGAGATGACCCAGCAGGGCCTGCAGCCGGCCGAGTGGGGAGGCGACACCGAGTTCGTCGACGTCAGCGCGAAGACGCGCGCGGGCCTGGACGCGCTGCTCGACACGATCCAGGTCGTGACCGATCTCGAGGAGCTGCGGGCCAACAGTGGCGTGGAGGCCTCGGGCACCGTGATCGAGTCCAAGCTCGACCCCGGGCGGGGACCGGTCGTCAGCGTCCTGATCCAGAGGGGAACGTTGCGGGTGGGCGACGCGCTCGTGGCGGGGGCCCACTTCGGGCGAGTGCGCGCAATGCACGACTTCACCGGCACGCGCGTGAAACGCGCGACGCCCGGCCAGCCGGTCGAGGTGCTCGGCTTCGACGGCGTCCCGGAGGCGGGCGAGCTCGTGCGCGTGGTCGAGAACGAGCGCCGAGCGCGCCAGCTGGCCGGCGAGCGCGCCAACCGCCTGAAGACCGAGGCGCTCGCCAGGCGCTCGGGTCGCAAGGTCTCGCTCGAGGACGTCTTCAAGCTCGCCCAGGAGGGCACCGTCAAGGAGCTCGGCCTGGTCGTCAAGGCGGACGTCGCCGGGTCGCTCGAGGCGATCGAGGACGAGATCGCCAAGCTCCCCCAGCAGGAGGTCAAGGTCAACATCATCCACCGCGGCGTCGGTGGCATCAACGAGTCCGACGTCATGCTGGCCTCGGCCTCGCACGGGGTCATCCTCGCCTTCAACGTCCGCCCCGTCGGCGAAGCCCGCCAGGTCGCCGAGCGGGAGGGTGTCGAGATCCGCTCCTACGCGGTGATCTACAGGGCGATCGAGGAGCTGCGCGCGGCGATGCAGGGAATGCTCGAGCCCGCCGAGGTGGAGACGCCGCTCGGCCAGGCCGAGGTGCGCCAGCTCTTCCGCGCCTCGCGCATCGGGACGATCGCGGGCTCGTTCGTGACCGAGGGCAAGGTCACCCGCGGCGCGAGGGTGCGGGTCGTGCGCGAGGGCACCGTCATCTACGACACCACGATCGAGAGCCTGCGTCGCTTCAACGAGGATGCCCGCGAGGTGGCCAGCGGCTTCGAGTGCGGGATCGTGCTCGCCAACTTCCAGGACCTGCACGAGGGTGATGTTCTCGAGACCTATGAGACCCGACTGCAGGAGCGCGAGCTCGCTTCCTGATCGGCCAGGCAAGAGGATCAGCAGCAGCGCGTGCGAAACGAGATCCTCGATGCGCCCGCCGGCTGCAGGCGATCGCCGCACGGTCTTGGAAGGATAGGATGAGTCAAGCACGCATGCGTCGCGTGGACGAGGCAATCCGTCAGGTGATCGGGGATGCTGTGGCAGGAGATTTGAAGGACCCTCGTGTGGGATTCGTAACCGTGACCGATGTCAGGACCAGCGCCGATCTGAGCCATGCGCGCGTCTACGTGAGCGTTCTCGGCGAGGACGGCGGCCCCTCGCAGCCGGAGCAGCGCGAGGCCACGCTCGCGGGCCTGCAGAGCGCGCACGGCTTCCTGCAGGGGAGGATCGCCGGCGAGCTGCGCCTGAAGCGCACCCCGACGCTCGAGTTCTCCTATGACGAAACGACCGATCGCGCGCTCCGCGTGGACGCGCTGATCGACGAACTCGAGCCCTCATGAATCGAACCCTCATGAAGGATGTTGATGACCCGGCGGAGGTCCGCGAGCGGGTGCTCGAGCGGATCCGCCAGGACACGCGCTTCGTGCTGGCCACCCACGAGAAGCCCGACGGCGACGCGCTCGGGTCGCTGGTCGCGATGCAGGGGCTCCTGAGCAAGCTCGGCAAGGACTCGCAGATGTTCATCGCGCCCGAGGACCTTCCGCTCCCCAGCGAGTACCGCGGCTTTTCGCTCGACGGCCTGATCGGAGCCCCGCCCGCGGACATCGGCGAGCGGACCGTCGTGTTCCTCGACTGCGGCAACATCGACCGCAACTCGGCGAGCGTCCTGCGCGACGGCAGGCACCTGCTGAACATCGACCATCACCACGACAACACGCGCTTCGGCACGCTCGACCACGTCGTGCCCGCGGCCTCCTGCACCGCGGAGATCGTCTGGGACCTGATGCACGGGCTCGGCCAGCGCCCGACGGCGACGGTGGCCGAGGCGCTCTACATCGGGCTGATCACCGACACCGGCCGCTTCATGTATGAGAACACGGGCCCGCGGGCGCACAGGATGGCCGCCGAGCTGATCGAAGCCGGAGTTGATGTGCCCGGCATCTACCGGCTTCTCTACGAGGACATGCCCGCCGGCAAGCTCGCGCTGCTCGCGCGCGCGCTCGGGCAGGTCGAGCGCTTCGACGATGGCCGGCTCACGCTCGTGGCGCTCAGCGCCGAGGACTTCGAGAGCTCCGAGGCCGAGGAGAGCTACTCGGAGGGCATCATCGACCACCTGCGGGCCGTGCATGGCACAAAGGTCGCAGTGCTGGTGCGCGAGCTGAGCAGCGGCGAGCGCAAGGGCCAGCGCAAAGTCTCGCTGCGCTCGACCGGCGACGACGTCGACGTCTCGGTCATCGCCCGCGCCCAAGGCGGCGGGGGGCACCGCCGTGCTGCTGGCTTCTCGACGAGCACGGAGCTCGAGGAGCTGATCGCGTTCCTGCGCGAGGCGATCACCGTCCAGCTGCATCCCGCCCCCGAGGGCGTGGCGCCGACGCCGGTCTGAAGGGCGCCGGCGTCATGAGCCCCGAGGGCAGGCGCCTCTTCAACGGCGTTCTCTTGATCGACAAGCCGGCGGGGATGAGCTCTCACGACGTGGTCGCTGCGGTTCGACGCTCGCTGGGGGGCCCGCGAACCGGTCACGCGGGCACGCTCGATCCCTTCGCGACCGGTCTGCTGCTCGTGCTCCTCGGAAGCGCGACCAAGGCCCAGCGCGCGCTGATGGAGTTGCCCAAGCGCTATGAGACGGTCGCGCGCCTGGGGGCCCTCTCGAGCACCGGGGACACCGAGGGGGAGGTCACCGAGACGGGCCGCCTGCCGGCGGACCCGCCGCAGCTGCCGACGGGCGAGATACGCCAGCGCCCGCCGATGCACTCGGCGGTGAAGATCGAAGGAGAGCGCGCCTACCGGCGCGCGCGTCGCGGCGAGCGCTTCGAGATGCCCGAGCGGATCGTGAGCGTCTACCGCTTCGAGCAGCTGTGGCGCAAGCAGGGCGAGCCCCCCGGCGCCCCGCCCACAGCCGCCTATGAGATTGAATGCGGCGCGGGAACCTACGTGCGCTCGCTGATAGCCGACCTGCACGACGCCTACTGCCTCGAGCTCAGGCGCACGGCGATCGGGCCCTTCGAGGTGCGCGACGCGGTCGCTCCGCCGCCGCGGGGAGAGCCCTGGCGCGACCCGCCGCTGATCGAGCTCAAGCAGGCGCTCGAGACGCTGCGCGGCCCACGCTCGAGCCCGGCTTGACGCGGGCCCGGACGAAGGCCCCCGGCATGCCGCATCGGCTCAGACCACATTAGGCTCCAGGCCGTGGACCTCATCCGCCTGCCCGACGTCGAGCGCCGAGATCGAAGCAGCGTGGCGGTCGGCACCTTCGACGGCGTGCACCTCGGCCATCGCGAGGTGATCAGAGGATCTGAGAGCGTGCTCACCTTCGACCCCCATCCGGTGTCCGTCGTCGCGCCTGAGCACACGCCGAAGCTGCTGACGACGCTCGAGCGCAAGGCAGAGCTGATCGAGTCGCTCGGCGTGGGGGAGCTGATCGTGATCCCGTTCGACGCGGAGTTCGCGAGCTGCTCGGCCGAGCAGTTCATCGAGGATGTCCTGTTGGGGGCGCTCTGCGCGCAGCGCGTCGCGATCGGGGAGAACTTCCGCTTCGGGCACCGGGCCCGGGGTGACAGGCGCCTGCTCGCCGCGGACGGGCGCTTCGTCACGGTCGTGCACCCGCTGCTCGAACTCGACGGGGAGATCGTCTCCTCCAGTCACATCCGCGGCCTCGTGCTCGCCGGCGAGGTGCGCGCGGCAAACCGCCTGTTGGGCGCGCCCTTCCTGCTCGAGGGCGAGGTCACCCACGGCGACGAGCGGGGACGCGAACTCGACTTTCCGACGGCGAACCTCGTCCCCGAGGAGGCCCTGGTGTGCCCCGGGCATGGCGTCTACGCCTGCCTTGCCGACGGGCGCCCGGCCGCGGTGAGCGTGGGCGTGCGCCCGACCTTCAACACCGGCCGGGGAGAGCTGATCGAGGCCCACATCCTCGACTTCGACGGGGATCTCTACGGCAGCCGGCTGCGGCTTGAGTTTCTCGAGCGCCTGCGCGGCGAGCGGCGCTTTGAGAGTCCCGAGGCCCTCGTCGAGCAGATGCGCGCCGACGTCGAGCGCACCCGGGAGATCATCGGGCCCGGATGAGCCCGCCGGGCGTCTGCTACCGTCCCCGCCGATGGCTGCGATAACCAGCGAGCGCAAGCGAGAGATCGCCGCGAAGTTCGGCGCTGATGAGAAGGACATGGGTTCCACCAAGGTCCAGATCGCGCTGCTCACTGAGCGTATCAACCACCTCACCGGGCATCTGCGCGAGCAGGGCAAAGACCATCACTCGCGCCGCGGCCTGCTCATGCTCGTCGGGCGCAGGCGCCGCTTCTTGGCCTACCTGCAGCGCCGCGACCTGGAGGGCTACCGCGCTCTCATCAAAGAGCTCGGCCTGCGCAAGTAGTGAGCGTCATCCCGCCCGGGACCCCTGCGCCGAGCTTCAGGCTCGCCCGCGCGGACGGCGAGAGCTTCACCGAGAGCGACCTCGACGGGCAGACGACGGTGCTCGTCTTCTATCCGTTCGCCTTCAGCGCGGTCTGCAGCGAGCAGCTGCAGCTGTATGAGGGGTTGCTGGACGAGCTGGCCGAGCAGGGCGGCAAGCTCTACGGCGTCTCCTGCGACTCAACCTGGGCGCAGAGCGCGTTCAAGGAGAAGCTCGGCGTCAGCAGCGAGCAGCTCTCGGACTTCGAGCCCAAGGGCGCTGCCTGCGCTGCCTTCGGGGTCCTGCACGAGGGTGGCTTCGCGCAGCGGGCGATCGTGATCACAGGGCCTGAGAGGATCGTTCGTTTCAGCTACCAGGCGCCCTCGCCCGGGGATCTGCCTGCTGTCGAGCTGCTGCGCGAGGGTTTGGCCGCCGCGCTTCGCTAAGCTCCGTCCGTTCGGAATAAGGAAGAGAAAAAGAAACGGACCGCCGACCGACGGGCGGAACAGGAAGGCAGTGGATATGAGTAGTGATGCCGTTACGCGGGTTTCCGTGGAGATCGCCGGCAGCGAGATCTCGTTCGAGACCGGCAGGATGGCCAAGCAGGCCTCCGGCGCGGTCGTCGTCCGTCAGGGCGACACCATGGTCCTGGCGACCGCCGTCGCGGGGGGCCTCCGCGACGTTGACTTCCTCCCCCTGACGGTCGACGTCGAGGAGCGGATGTACGCGACCGGGAAGATCCCCGGCTCATTCTTCAAGCGCGAGGGCCGCCCGGGGGAGAAGGCGACGCTCACGGCGCGCATGATCGACCGTCCGCTGCGCCCGCTGTTCGCGAAGGACTGGCGCTATGAGACCCAGCTGGTCGCGATCCCCCTCTCGATCGACCACGTCCACCCCTATGACATCCTCGCGATGAACGGCGCCTCGGCGGCGGTAATGATCTCCGATATCCCCTTCCCGTCGCCCGTGGGCGCGGTGCGGATCGGCAAGGTGGACGGAAACTTCGTGGTCAACCCCAGCGAGGAGGATCTCCTCGCTGACGACTCCGAGGGACGCTCGGACCTCGACCTGATCGTCGCGGGAACCGAGGACGCCGTGCTGATGGTCGAGGCGGGGGCCAACGAGATCCCCGAGGCCGAGATCCTCGACGCGCTCGACATCGCCCACGCCGAGATCAAGAAGCTGTGCGCACTCCAGCACCGGCTCCGCGAGAAGGTCGGCAAGGAGAAGAAACCGTTCGACACGCTCGCGGTCGACGAGCAGCTGCTCGGGAGCATCCGCGCCTCGCACGGCCGCGCCCTGGACGACGCCACGCAGGTCGAGGACAAGCTCGAGCGCGAGGCCGCCACGAAGGCCGTCGAGAACGAGATCCTCCAGCAGTACGCGGCCGTGGAGCCGGAGGGCGCATCCGAGGAGCAGCAGAAGCTCGCCAAGGAACGTCGCGCAGCGGTCCAACTCGCGTACGACAAGCTCGAGAAGTCGATCATCCGCGAGCGCATCGCGGTGCACAAGAAGCGCCCCGACGGTCGCGCTGAGAACGAGATCCGCGACATCTCGATCGAAGTCGGCGTCACACCGCGCACGCACGGCTCGGCGCTGTTCACGCGCGGTCAGACTCAGGCGCTCAGCGTCGCCGCGCTCGGTACGCTGAAGGAGGAGATGCGGCTGGACACGCTTGGTCTCGAGACCAAAAAGTACTACTGGCACCACTACAACTTCCCGCCCTTCTCGGTCGGCGAAGCGGGCCGGATGGGCGGGGTCAAGCGGCGTGACATCGGTCACGGTTCGCTCGCCGAGCGGGCGCTGGTGCCGATGGTGCCCTCGATCGAGCAGTTTCCCTACTCGATCCGGGTCGTCTCGGACATCCTCGAGTCGAACGGCTCCTCCTCGATGGCTTCGGTGTGCGGCTCCTCGCTGTCGCTGATGGACGCAGGGGTGCCGATCAAGCGCCCCGTCGCGGGGATCGCGATGGGCCTGATCAAGGAGGGTGAGGACTACATCGTCCTCACCGACATCGCGGGCGTCGAGGACCATCTCGGAGACATGGACTTCAAGGTCGCGGGCAGCGAGCGCGGGATCACCGCGCTGCAGATGGACATCAAGATCTCGGGCGTAACCTTCGACATCTTGCGCGACGCCCTCACGCAGGCTCACGAGGCGCGGAAGTTCATCCTCGGGAAGATGGCCGCGGTGATCGGCGGTCCACGCGAGCAGCTCAGCCAGTTCGCCCCGCGCATCCAGACGATCCAGATCGACCCGTCCCAGATCGGCCTGTTGATCGGCAAGGGCGGCGAAACGATCCGCGGCCTATCGGAGGAGTTCGAGTCCCAGATCGATGTCAACGACGAGGGCCAGGTGCTGATCTACTCGGCCAACGGCGAACTCGGGGACGCGCTCGTCGAGCGGGTCCGGATGATGATGAAGGAGGTCGAGGTGGGCGACGAGTATCTCGGCAAGGTCGTCAAGACGACCACATTCGGCGCCTTCATCGAGCTCGCGAAGGGCACCGACGGGCTCCTGCACATCTCCAACGTCTCCCCGGGTCAGCGCGTGGAGAGCGTCGAGGACGTCCTGAACAGAGGCGATGAGATCAACGTCCGTGTCGTGGAGGTCGACCGTGAGCGCGGCCGCATCGGGCTGCGCCTCGCCGATGACCCGGACATCGCGGGCAAGTCGGCTCAGGAACTCGCCGGGGTCGGCACGGGCGGCGGCGGCGGCGGACGCGGGCCGCGCGAGGGCTCGGGCGCTCGCAGATCGTCCAGCAACGGCCGCGACCGCGGCGAGCGCGGTCCTCGCCGCGACAGGCGCCCGGGTGAGGGCCGCGAGCGCGATTGAAGCTCGAGCCTGAGCACCGGATAACCACGCTCGAGTCGGGCGTGAGAGTCGTCACCGAGCGCGTGCCGAGCGTGCGCTCGGTGGCGCTCGGCTTCTGGATTCCCACGGGCTCGGTCGTCGAGCAGGAGAGCCAGGCGGGGATCTCCCACCTGCTGGAGCACATGCTCTTCCGCGGCAGCGAGCGCTACGGATCGCAGGAGATCGATGAGATCTTCGATTCGATGGGGGCGGAGGTGAACGCCGGGACCGACAAGGAGGCCACCTCGCTCTACACGCGCGTGCTCGACCGCCACCTCGAGCGCGCCTTCGCAGTGATGAGCGACATGCTCTGGCATCCCCGCTTCGGTGAGCTCGAGGCCGAGCGCGAGGTCGTGCTCGAGGAGATCGCGATGTATGAAGACGATCCCCAGGACAGGGTCTTCGACGCCCTCGCCAAGGCGATCTTCGGCCCACACCCGCTCGGGCGTGCGGTGATCGGCACCGCGGAGGTGATCGGGGGGGTCACGCGCGAGGAACTGGCGGCGTTCCACGCAGAGCGCTACCTGCCGCAGGGCATCGTGATCGCGGCCGCGGGATCGATCGAACACGACGCCCTCCTGGACATGGCGCGTGCCGCGGAGGCCACGCGCGTGAGCGGTTCCTCGCCTTCGGGCCCCCGGCCGGCGGACGTCGCCGCCAAGGCGAGGCCGGACTTCGCAAGGCGTGTGCGCTTCCTGGCGAAAGACACCGAGCAGTACCACGTGTGCGTGGGAGGGGCGGGGATCGCGCGCGATGACGAGCGCCGTTTCGGGCTGCGTGTGCTCGAAGGTGTCCTCGGCGGGACCTCCTCCTCGCGGCTCTTCCAGGAGGTGCGCGAGCGCAGGGGCCTGGCATATGCGGTCTTCTGCTTCTCGAACCTCTACGCGCACACAGGCGAAGTCGGTGTCTACGTGGGCACGCGCCCGGAGAACCTGGAGCAGGCGCTGGCGCTCATCGCCGAGGAGCTCGAGCGCTGCGTTGATGATCCAGCCAGCGAGCAGGAGCTGATCCGCTCGCGCGAGAACCTGAAGGGACGCGTGGTGCTGGCGCTCGAGTCAACCGGCGCGCGCATGAGCCGGCTCGGGGCGTCGATCCTGAACGAGCTTCCGATCCTCTCGGTCGATGAGGTGATCGAGCGGATCGACGCAGTGGGCATTGCAGAGCTCCGAGAGCTCGCCGCCGAGCTCTTCAGCCCCGCGGGCCTCTCGGTGGCCGGCGTCGGCCCCGACGAGGAGGCCTTCGCGGCCGCAATTGAGCCACTGAAAGTCGGCGCGCCGGGCACGGCTCGAGCGCTCGCGGGCGAACCGCTCGCCGCTGTGAAGGCCGCGCGATGATCGCGGTTGCGGTGGCCGGCGCGGCCGGGCGCATGGGCGAGACGGTATGCGCGGCCGTCGAGCAGGCTGGGGACATGGAGCTCGTCGGGCGGGCGGACCCCCTGCTCGCGACGACCCTTCAGGACGTCCTGCCACGCGCCGAGGTCGTCGTGGACTTCACCCGGCCGGACACCGTGCTCGCCAACGCCCTGGCGTGCGTGCGGGCGGGGGTGCACGTCGTGATCGGCACCACCGGCTTTGACCCCACCCCGCTCGAGCAGGCCCGCTCCCCGGAGGGAGTACCGCAGGCGAACGTGCTGATCGCCCCCAACTTCGCGATCGGCGCCGTGCTGATGATGCGGTTCGCGGCGGAGGCGGCGAGGCACATGGAGAAGGCGGAGATCATCGAGCTGCACCACGAGCAGAAGCTCGACGCGCCCAGCGGCACCGCGGCGCGGACCGCCGAGATGATGGCGGCCGCGAGCGGTCGCGAGCCGCCGGCGATCCATTCGGTGCGCCTGCCGGGGCTGGTTGCCCACCAGGAGGTGATTCTCGGCGACCTCGGCCAGACCCTGAGCATCCGTCACGACACGATCAGCCGGGAGTCGTTCATGCCGGGCGTGCTGCTCGCGGTGCGCCGTGTGCAAACGCTCGAGCAATCGCCGCTCATCGGGTTGGAGCGGCTGCTCTTCTAAGCGCCCGCGCGCGTGGAATACTGCATCCCATGACCGATCTCGGCGCGATACTGACGGCGATCGTGACCCCGTTCGACGAGGAGCTGCGGGTCAACGAGGAGAGCTTCGTGGCCTTGATGCGCCACCTCGCCAAGAACGGCTCGGACGGTTTCGTCGTGGCCGGGACGACAGGCGAGGCTTCGACGCTGACCGACGAGGAGCAGCTGGGGCTGATCGAGCTCGCGGTCAGCGAGCGTCCGACCGGCAAGACGATCGTCGCGGGCACGGGCACCAACGACACCCGCGAGGCGGTCTACCTGACCGAACGCGCCACCGAGCTCGGAGCCGACGCGATGCTCTCGGTGACGCCCTACTACAACAGGCCCAGCCCGCTCGGGCTCAAGCGCCACTATGAAGCGGTCGCCGCCGCCACCGACAAACCAATCGTCCTCTACAACATTCCCGGGCGCACCGCCACGAACATGGCCCCCGAGCTGCTGGCCGAGCTGGCTCAGATCGAGAACATCGTCGCGGTCAAGCAGGCGAACGCAGCGGAGCTGCAGCTGATCGACGGCCTGGAGCTCTATGCGGGCGATGACGCGACCTTCGCGCGCACGCTGGAGATGGGCGGCGCCGGTGGGATTCTCGTCTCCAGCCACATCGTCGGCAACGAGATGCGCCGGATGGTGAGAGAGCCCGAGCGCCGCGCGGAGATCGACGCCTCGCTTCGCGACGTCTATGAGACGCTTTTCATCACCTCCAACCCGACCTGCACGAAGGCCGCGCTGAACCTGCTCGGCCACGACGTGGGGGGCCTGCGGCTCCCGCTCGTCGAGGCGACCGAGCAGGAGCTCGCGGCGGTGCGGGCGATGCTCGAGCGCCACGGCCTGCTCGCGCGCGGGGGCTCCTCGTCCTCGGCGCGCGAGGTTGCCGCGCCGTCCGTCCGGGCCCCCGGCGCGTGAGCTCACTTCGCGTCCTGCCCCTCGGCGGCCTGGGGGAGATAGGCAAGAACATGACGCTCGTCGAGTACGACGGGCGCATCGTCGTCGTGGATGTCGGACTGCGCTTCCCCACGCCCGAGATGGTCGGCATCGATCTGGTTCTGCCCGACTTCGCCTACCTGCGCGAGCGCGCCAAGGAGATCGAGGCGATCGTCGTGACCCATGGGCACGAGGACCATCTAGGCGCGCTGCCCTGGGTTCTGCGCGAGCTCGGCGATCGGCACCTCCCGGCGATCTACGGGGGCGCGCTGACGATGGCGATGGCGCGCTCCAAGCTCGACGAGCACAAGCTGCGCGACGTCGAGCTCAACGACCTCGACGCGGGCGAGACGCTCGAGCTCGGTCCCTTCTCACTCGAGCTGGTGCACATGACCCATTCGATCCCCGATTCGAGCGCGGTCGCGCTGGGAACCGAGCTCGGAACGATCCTCATCACGGGCGACTACAAGTTCGACCAGACACCTGTCGACGGGCCGCCCGCCGACGTCTCGCGCCTGGCCGAGCTCGGGCGCGAAGGGGTGCTCTTGCTCTGCGGCGACTCCACGAACGTCGACCGCGAGGGCTTCTCGCCGTCGGAGTCGGTGGTGGGACCGCACCTCGAGGAGGTCTTCGCCCGCTGCGAAGGCCGCATCGTGGTGACGAGCTTCGCGTCGAACATCCACCGTGTGCAGCAGGTCGTCGATGCCGCGCACGCGCTCGATCGCAAGGTGGCGCTCGTCGGGCGCTCGATGCGCAAGAACGTCGGCATCGGCAGGAACCTCGGGCACATCGAGGTGCCCGAGGGCCTGCTCGTGGGGGCCCGCGAGATCGGCGACTTCCCCGATGAGCGCGTCGTGATCATCTCGACGGGATCTCAGGGCGAGCCGCTCTCGGCCTTGCGCCGGATGGCCTACCGCGACCATCCTCAGGTCGAGCTGAAGAGCGGTGACACCGTCGTGTTCTCCGCCACGCCGGTCCCGGGCAACGAGCGGGCGGTGAACGAGACGGTCGATCGTCTCTATCACATCGGTTGCGACGTCATCACCCCGCGTGAGGCGCCTGTGCACGCGTCCGGTCACGGCTACGCCGAGGAGATCAAGCTGATGATCAACCTCGTCAAGCCGCGCTACGTGATGCCGTTCCACGGCGACTTCAAGCGCCTGCGCCTGCATGCCCAGCTCGCCGAAGCGGTGGGCGTTCCCCCCGAGGACATCTTCCAGGGCGAGAACGGGCTTCCACTCGACATCGACGCCCAGCGGGCGCGCTTCGGCGCCCACGAGCAGTCGGGCATGATCTTCGTCGACGGGGTCGAGATCGGTGACATGGCCGACGTCGCGCTGCGGGACCGCAGGATGCTCTCGGCCGACGGGATCTTCATCGTGGTCGTCACGATCGCTGAGCAGGACGGGCGCTCGGTCACCGATCCGGAGGTGATCTTCCGCGGCGTGCCGTTTCTCGACCAGGCTGATGAGCTGCTCGGGGAGATCCGCGCGACCGTCGAGTCGACGCTCGCGCGCGCCGCCAAGGACGAGATTCGCGAGATCGACCTCGTGCAGCAGATGCTGCACAACGATCTTGCGAAGCTAGTCTATGACCGTCTCAAGCGCCGCCCGATGGTGCTGCCGGTCGTCGTCGAGGTCTGAGAGGGCGGGCAGACGCACGAGGAAGCGAGCGCCACCGCGCTCGCCCGTCGGCTCGAGCGTCACGGCCCCCCCGTGCGAGCTCGCGACCGCCTGCACGATCGCGAGTCCCAGGCCGAAGGAGCCGCCACGGTCCCCGGCCCCGCGGACGAAGCGTTCAAAGAGCGTCGAGGTCAGCTCCGGGGGAACCCCCGGCCCGTTGTCCTGCACGATGAGCTCGGCGTGGCCGTCCGGCGTGGTGGCGGTCGAG
This sequence comes from Solirubrobacteraceae bacterium, assembly GCA_049512215.1. GTDB lineage: Bacteria > Actinomycetota > Thermoleophilia > Solirubrobacterales > Solirubrobacteraceae > Palsa-744. The sequence goes on along the minus strand of JBEKXJ010000025.1, from coordinate 10,967 downwards.
ACGCGGATCTCGGTGCCGGCGGGGGTGTGGCGCAGCGCGTTCTCGAGGAGGTTGATCGTGAGGCGGTGGAGCTCGTCGCGGGAGGCCTCGACGAGCGCGGGATGCACATCGAGGTAGATCTCATGGTTTGCGCTCACCGGGCCGAGCTCGCCGGCGGCCTCGACGACGATTTGAGCGAGGTCACATGGTTCGCGGCGGACGACCCTGCCCACGTCGGTGCGCGCGAGCAGCAAGAGGTCGGCGACGAGCCGGCGCATGCGCTGGGATGAGCGCAGCGCCGAGCGCGCCGCCTCGCCCTGCTCACCGCTGAGCGATTCCGCGAGCAGCTCGAGGTTGGCGAGCACGCTCGTCAGGGGGGTGCGCAGCTCATGCGAGGCATCGGCGACGAAGCGGCGCTGGCGGGCGAGCGTCAGCTCGGTCTCGGCGCGGGCGGCATCGAGCTCGTGGAGCATGCCCTCCAGCGTGCGCGCCAGTTCGGCGACCTCGTCGTCCGCCTCGGGCTGGGGCACGCCGCGGGAGGGGTCGCGCGTGCGTGCGATCTCGGCGGCCGTCGATGTGAGCTCGGCGATCGGGGCCATCGCCCTGCGCGCGATCGCCATTCCGGCGAGCAGTGCGAGCGCGGTCCCGCCAAGCACGCCGAGCAACAGGAAGAGCTCGACGCGCTTGACGGTCGCCTCGGTATCGGAGACCCTCCTGCCGTACTGGACGATCACCTCGCCGATCGGCTCGTCGCTGTCGCTGAGGGTCACGGGCAGGCGGCGGCTGAGGAAGCGGTATCCGTGGATCGTCTGGGCCTGCCTGACGGGGGGCCCCAGCGACGGCGCTTTGGCGGGCGCCTGGGCGACGACCGTCCCTCCGAGCGTGAAGATCCGGATGATCGCGTGATCGGCCGGCGAGGCGATGTCGGCGAGCGGCGGCACGATCGCGAAGGGGTCGACTTTGACGCTCAGCTGCGAGGGCAGCTGTTCGGCGGTGTCTGTGACCTGGCGGTTGAAGTCGGCGCGGATGCGGTGCACCGTCAGCGAGCCGATCGCAACAGCGAAGGCACAGAGGATCACGAACGTCAAGAGCGCCGAGACGCCCGCGAGCCGCACCCGGATTGGCAGCGAGTCGAAGCTCGCAGACAGGCGCGCGTTCGCGCGCCGCACGGCGGCGAGCTGCCTACGCACGAAGGACGTAGCCGGCTCCCCTGATCGTGTGCAGCAGCCGCGGCTCGTCCTCGGCCTCGAGCTTGCGGCGCAGGTTCGATACGAACACCTCGATCGTGTTCGTGGTCGAGAAGGGGTCATAGCCCCAGACCTCGTCGAGCAGCCGCTGGCGCGAGATCACGATCCGCTCGTTGCGCATCAGGTATTCGAGCAGCTCGAACTCGCGCTGGGTGAGGTCGATCGAACGGCCGCCGCGCAGCACCTCGTGGGTGTCCGCGTTCAGCGTGAGGTCACCGACCCGCAGCGGAGCCGAACCACGCGGCGGGCGCCGGCGCAGCAGGGCGCGCATCCGGGCCAGCAGCTCCTGACGCTCGAACGGCTTGACCAGGTAGTCGTCCGCGCCGGCGTCGAGGCCCTCGACGCGTGAGTCCAGGGCGTCGCGGGCAGTGAGGATCAGGATCGGAACATCGTCCTCGGCCCGCAAGGCTCGCGCCACGTCGAGGCCGTCGATCTCGGGCAGCCCGAGATCGAGGATTACGAGATCCGGAGCAAAGGAGCGCCCATGCTCGAGCGCCGTCTGCCCGTCTGCGGCCGAACGCACCTCGTATCCCTCCATGCGCAGGGAGCGCTGAAGTGCTTGGGCGATGTCCTCGTCGTCCTCGACGACGAGGACGCGAGCCGCGCGGGAGAAGTCGTTCATGGCCTATAAGTAGCGAGTTGCTGTAAAGCGATGGTAAGGGGTCCACGAGCGGAAGCGCGAGGCCGTCCCGGGCAGGTGCCGGGGGCTCCGCGTCGAAGTTGCGCGCAATGGCTCCTACACGCAAGCGCGCCCCGGCGCGCCGCTCCGCCGCCCGGCGGCCGGTGCGTTCGCGTGGGCGCTCGCGCCGGCGCGTGCGGCCGGGGATCGCGAGCCGCTGGTTCTCGCTGCCGCGTGGCCGCCCGTGGCTGCCGGAGCTCGATCAGCGCCAGCGCGACGTGCTCGGCCTCGCGTTCGTGGCGCTCGGGCTCTTCCTCGCGTTCGTGCTCTACGGCGGCTGGGACGGCGGCCGTGCCGGCCACGGCATGGAGGTCGCGCTCGGATGGGCGCTCGGCAAAGCGCGGCTGCTGGCGCCCTTGGCCCTGATCGTGGGGGGCGGGGCGCTGCTCCTGCGTCCCGTGCTGCCCGCGCTGCGCCCCCTGCGCACGGGCTCGATCTGCCTGTTCGCCTCGATCACGCTCGCGCTCGCGGCAGGTAGCTTCGGCGTCAGCTCTGCTCCCGGCGCAGGCCTGAGCGGCGCAAAGGCCGGCTCGTGGTCATCCGCGTTCCTGCAGGCGCACGGCGGGGTCGCCGGCGAGGCGCTCTATGCGGCCGCCCACCGGCTCATCGAGAGCGTCGGCGTCGACATTCTCGTGGTCTTCCTGTTCCTCGTCGGCGTCACGCTGCTCACGGGCGCCTCGATCGCGACGGCCATCCGTGCAACGGGGAGCGGTCTGATCGACACGACGCGCCTCGTGCGCGCGCGTGCCTCGAAGGCCGAGCGCGAGCAGGGCGCGCCCGCGCCCGGCGATGCGGAGCCCTCCTTCGCCTCCGAGCCGCTCGGGCATCCCCCGGAGCCGGCGCCCGAGGAGCTCATCGTGCGCTCGACGCATGTCGAGGCGCCCTCGCAGGATGCCCGCTTCGGGGGCGAGGAGCGCGAGCGCCCCGAGTCGGGCCGATGGGACGCTGAAGGGGCTGAAGAGGCACCGCGAGCATCCGCGGAGCCGGAGCGCGCTCGCCCGCCAGCGGGCGCGGCGGGCGAGGTGGGGGAAGAGGAGATCCCGGGGGTGGCCCGCGGCGAGCCCCGCGAGCTGACTCCGCAGGGGAGGCTGCGCGAGGCGGTCACCGGGGACCCTGAGTTCGAGTGGGATCTCCCGAACGCGGCGAAGCTGCTGATCCGGTCCACCGGCGAGCAGGCGCGCCCGGACACGGCCGGGCAGGAGCGGATCGCGGCGAGCCTGGTCGAGGCACTAGGCCACTTCGGCGTGCAGGCGAAGGTCATCGGAACCGTGGCCGGGCCGCACATCACCCGCTATGAGCTGAGGCTCGCGCCGGGCACGAAGGTGGCCAAGGTCGCGCAGCTAAAGGACGATCTGGCCTACGCCCTCGCGGCGACGGACATCCGCATCCTCGCGCCGATCCCCGGCAAGCAGGCCGTCGGGGTGGAGGTCCCGAACGCGCATCGCAAGATCGTGCGCCTCGGCGACGTCTTCCAGGAGCCGCCGAAGGACTGGTCTCCGCTGACCGTGTGGCTGGGCAAGGATGTGGGCGGCAAGGCGATCGGCGCCGACCTGGCGAAGATGCCGCACCTGCTCGTGGCGGGCACGACGGGTGCGGGCAAGTCGGGGGCGATCAACGCGATGCTCGCGAGCGTGCTCCTGCGGGCGACCCCGCACGAGGTCAGGCTCGTCCTGGTCGATCCCAAGCAGGTGGAGCTGAACCACTACGAGTCGATCCCGCACCTGCTGACGCCGGTCATCACGAGCCCGCGGATGGCGGCCAACGCGCTGGCGAACCTCGTCAAGGAGATGGAGCAGCGCTACGGCATCATGTCGCTGGCGCGGACTCGTAGCCTGATCGAGCTGAACCGCTCGCGGGCGAAGCGGGGCGAACCGCCGCTGCCCTACATCCTCTGCGTGATCGATGAGCTCGCCGATCTTATGATGGTCGCGCCGGCCGACGTCGAGGACTCGATCATCCGCCTCGCCCAGAAGGCGCGAGCGGTCGGGATACACCTCGTGCTCGCGACGCAGAGCCCGAGGGTGGACGTGATCACGGGGATGATCAAGGCCAACGTCCCCTCCCGCATCGCCTTCTCGGTGTCGAGCCAGACCGATTCGCGCGTGATCCTCGACCAGAACGGCGCCGAGTCGCTCCTGGGCCAGGGAGACATGCTCTTCAGCCCCGTCGGCAGCTCGCGTCTGCAGCGGATCCAGGGGGCCTATGTGGACGAGGCCCAGATCGCGAAGCTCACCGGCCTGTGGCGGCGCCAGGGCGAGCCGGAGCTGCGCGAGGAGCTGCTCGAGGAGGCCGAGCCCGCCGAGGCCGAGGGAGCCCCCGAGGAGTTCGACCCCGACGAGGATCCGCTGCTCAGGGACGCGATAACCCTGGTTGCCGAAATGCAGACGGCTTCCACCTCGATGCTGCAGCGCCGCCTGCGGCTCGGCTACACGCGCGCGGGTCGGGTGATCGACATGCTGGAGCGCCGCGGTGTGATCTCCGGCTATGAGGGGTCGAAGCCGAGGCAGGTGCTGATCACCGAGGCCGACCTGCCGAGGGTGCTCGCCGCCCTGGGGGAGCCCGCGGGCAGCGTCAGCGACTAGCCTCTTGGCCTAGATGCCAGAGATCGGAGCAACACTACGCGAGGCGCGCATGCGCGCGCACATCGACGTCTCAGAGATCGAGGCCCAGACGAAGATCAGGGCCAAGTACCTGCGGGCGCTCGAGAACGAAGAGTGGGGCCTCTTGCCGGGGCCCACGTTCGTGAAGAGCTTCCTGCGCACATACGCACAGGCGCTCGGCCTGGACGGCAAGGCGCTGGTGGAGGAGTACCGGCTGCACCACGAGCACCCGAGCGAGGCGGCGCTCGAGCCGATCGTCTCGACCCCGCAGCGGGCGCGCGCCCGTCCCGGGTCGGGGCCCTCGCGTCCCTACATGGTCGCGCTGGGCACTGTCGCGCTGCTGATCGTGCTTCTCGCGGTGCTGCTGATCTCCAACGGCGGCTCATCCAAGAAGGCGAGCAGCGTCTCGTCTAGCGCTTCGGCCAAGAGCCGCTCCCACGCCCACGCTTCACACCCCGCCGCGCACAGCTCCACCCGGGCGAGCTCGACGCTCGTCGCTCTCTCGTTGAGAGCCACGGCGGCCGTGTACGTGTGCCTGATCGGCGACAACGGGCGAAAGCTGATCCCGGGCGTCGAACTGCACGCCGGCGTGAGCACGCCGACCTACCACGCCAGGCGCTTTCTGATCACGCTCGGGAACAACTCGCTGACGATGTTCGTGGACGGCAAGCCGAGGCCGGTCCTCGCCTCGAGCCAGGCGATCGGCTATTCGATCACGAAGGCCAAGGGGCGCCAGCCGCTCGCGGCCGGGCTACTCCCGACCTGCAAGTGAGCGCCCGCGCAGGGATAGTCGTGACCGGCACCGAGGTGCTCACGGGAAGGGTGAGCGATCGCAACGGCCCGTGGCTGGCAGAGCGGCTGCGCGAGCTCGGCGTCGACCTCGCCCACACCGCGATCGTCGGCGATCGCCCCGGGGACATGGACGCGACGCTGCGCTTCATGGCAGCGCAGGGAATGGACATCGTCGTCACGAGCGGCGGCCTCGGCCCGACCGCCGATGACCTGACCGCCGAGGTCGTGGGGCGCTTCCAGGGCCGCGAGATGGTCCTCGACGAGGACCTCGAGCGAAGGATCGCGGAGATCCTGAAGCCGCTCACCCGGCGCTGGCCCGGCCTGGACATGCAGGCCCTCGCGGCCGGCAACCGCAAGCAGGCGACGATCGCCCAGGGCGCCACGGTGCTCGAGCCCGTCGGGACCGCGCCCGGGCTCGTCGTCCCCCCGCGCGAGCCGGGCAGCGGGCCGGTGATCGTCGTGCTCCCGGGGCCCCCGCGCGAGCTGCAGCCGATGTGGCCGGCGGCCCTCGCAACAGATGCGCTGCGCGCGGTGCTGCGGAACGCGACGGTGTATCGCCAGCGGACGCTGAGGCTCTTCGGGATTCCCGAGTCCGAGATCGCCCAGACGCTCAGGGACGCCCAGGGCGAGGACGTGGAGCTCACGAAGCTCGAGATCACCACGTGCCTGAAAAGGGGCGAGGTGGAAGTCGTGACCCGCTATGAGCCGGATGCCGAGGAGGCCTATGACGCGTTCGCGGCCGTCGTGAGGGCCCATCACCCCGAGGCGCTCTTCTCGGCCGACGGCAGCACCGTCGACGAGCAGGTGGCGGCGTTGCTGCGCGGTCGCGGACAGACGGTCGGTGCGGCCGAGTCCTGTACCGGCGGTCTGCTGGCGGCGCGGCTGACGGAGGCCGCGGGCGCCTCTGAGTACGTGAGGGGCGCCATCGTGGCCTACTCGAACGAGACCAAGGTCTCGCAGGCCGACGTGGCCCCTGAGCTGATCGAGCGCCACGGCGCGGTCTCCGCACAGGTCGCCGAGGCGCTCGCCGACGGGGCGAGGTCGCGGCTCGGCGCGGACGTGGGCGTCGGGGTGACGGGCGTGGCGGGCCCCGGCGGCGGCAGCGAGGAGAAGCCGGTCGGTCTCGTGTGGCTGAGCGTCGCGCCGGGCGCCGGGGAGCGCCTCACCCGCTCGGTCAACCTGCCCGGCGCAAGGGCCGATGTGCGCGAGCGCGCAACCACGGTGGCGATGCACCTGATCCGCCGCGCTCTGCTCGAGCCGGGCTCGCGCTGAAAGCCGCGGAGCGGCGGGGTCGCTAGCATCGCAGCCGGCGATGTCCGCCGGTGCGACAGCCCGCCTTTTCGTGGCGATCGACCCGCCGGAGGGCGTGCGCGAGGCGCTGGTCCTGTGGGCCCGGAACGTCGCTCGGGGCTCGGGCTCGCCCAAGCGCGGGGCGCACGCGCAGCTGCGCGTGCTCGAGGGCGAGTCGTTGCATCTGACGCTGTGCTTCCTCGGCAGCCGCCCGCTGCAGGAGATCGACGCGATCACCGCGGCGCTGAGCTCCTGCGCGGGTGCGGGCGTGCACGAGCTGTCGCTGGGCGCCCCCCTGTGGCTGCCCGTGAAGCGTCCCCGCGCGCTCGCGGTGGAGGTCAAAGACCGCGCCGGAGAGCTGGCCCGCCTGCACGGCGCGATCGCCGGCCTGAGCGGCTCCGAGCGGCCGCGGCGGCGCTTCCGCGCGCACATAACCGTCGCCCGCGCGCGGGCCTCGCGGGCCACGCGCGGGCAGGGCTCCCCCGACGCGGCTGAGCTGCCGCCCACGCCCGAGCTGCGCTTCACCCCCGACTGCATCGTTCTCTACCGCTCCCGGCTCGCGCCCGCGGGAGCGAGCTATGAGGCGCTCGCGAGCGCCCGGCTGCTGCCGACGCAGCTTTGAGACCGGCCGCGGGCGGCGCTCTTCAGTCGGAGGTTTCTTCGTCCGTGGGCACTTCGCAGCGGGGGGGCGAGCCGCCGCCTGAGGGCATCGCGCCGGCGGAGACCGCGCATTCCGTTTCAGGGCCCGCTTCACAGGCGGGCGAGGGTTCGCTCGCCTCGACGGTTTCGTCGCCGCCTGCGCAGGCCGGGGCGCTCGAGACGAGGTTGGCGCCGGTTTCGCTTTCGCAGCCGAGGGCAGAGCTTTCTTCACAGGAGACTTCGGCGCCTTCGGCAAGGCAGGGGGCGCCTTCGCCCGCCTCGGCGCCGGCCTGGCAGGCGAGCGCGGTCTGAGCCCCTTCGGGGCGCTTCGCCTTCGCGTTGAGAAGGACGTGCTTGGCGTGTCGTCTCTTCGCGGGGTGGCGGACCCGCGACTTGGCCTTGTGCGCGGATCGCGGGCACGCGCGCGTGCGCCCGCTGGAGGGGGCGCCGGAGGGCGGGGAGCATGCGAGCCTGGGCCTCTGCGCGAGCGTCTGCGCGGGCAGCGCGAGCGACACGATCACGATCACCGCCGTAGCCACCGCTGTGGTGGTGGCGATGAGGCGCCTTATGCAGGAAGGGTCGAGGGTCATGAGCATCGCCGAGCGCTCCGCGGCAGGGTCATGTCATCGTCTGCGCCATGCACGTGCGCGAGCGCGGGCGCCGATCCTGGACGAAGGTCCACCCGCCGACACGAACAGCTGTTCCGTCCGGAGCGCCCTCTAACTTGATCTGTCCATCTCGAACCGGAGGAGTCATCCATGTCCGTGACCGACCAGGAGAAGGCCGCCAAGGCGCGTGACGCCGCCCTTCAGGGTGCGCTCACCCAGATCGAGCGTGAGTTCGGTAAGGGCACGGTCATGCGCATGGGCGATGAGGGCGCCCAGGTGCGCTGCGATGTGATCCCCACGGGTGCGCTCTCGCTCGATCTGGCGCTCGGGATCGGCGGGGTGCCGCGGGGGAGGATCGTCGAGGTGTTCGGCCCGGAGTCCTCGGGGAAGACCACGATGATCTACCACGTGCTCGCCGAGGCGCAGAAGCTCGGCGGGGTCTGCGCGTTCATCGACGCCGAGCACGCGATGGACCCCCTCTACGCAAAGGAGATCGGTGTCGACATCGACGAGCTGCTCGTGTCCCAGCCCGACTACGGCGAGCAGGCCCTCGAGGTAGCCGACATGCTCGTGCGCTCCGGTGCCGTCGACGTGGTCGCGATCGACTCGGTCGCCGCGCTCACCCCGCGCGTGGAGCTCGAGGGCCAGATGGGCGACCAGACCGTCGGGTCGCAGGCGCGCATGATGTCCCAGGCGATGCGCAAGCTCGCCGGCAACCTCAACCGCACGCAGACGCTCTGCATCCTCACCAACCAGATACGTGAAAAGGTCGGTGTGATGTTCGGCTCGCCCGAGACCCAGCCGGGCGGCCGCGCGCTGAAGTTCTATGCCTCCCAGCGCCTGGACATCCGGCGCATCGAGACGCTCAAGGACGGCACCGAGGCGGTCGGCAACCGCGTGCGCGTGAAGGTCGTCAAGAACAAGGTCGCCGCCCCCTTCCGCCAGGCCGAGTTCGACATCGAGTTCGGCAAGGGCATCTCGACCTCGGGCTGCCTGATCGACCTGGGCCTGGAGCACAACATCATCTCCAAGTCCGGCTCGTTCTTCTCCTACGGCAACGACCGCCTCGGACAGGGCCGAGGCAACGCCAAGGCGCACCTCGACGCGAACCCGGCGGTGGCCAAGGAGATCGAGGAGAAGATCTACGGGGCGCTCGGCCTGGGGAAAGACCTCGTCACGCCGATCGACCGCGACAAGGACGTCCCGCCCCCGCTCACGAGCGAACCGGCGGTGGCAGCAGCCTAGGTCCGCCGGCGCCCGGGCTCCTCGAGCGCTGCCGAAGCGAGCCGGGCGGCGGCGATCTCGGCCGCGGCGGCCGGCCGCGGCGAGCGTATCCCGCTGTGCGGGATACGCTGTCGTCATGAAGCGCTATCACCTGACGGCGTGGTTACGCAACTGCATAGGGAGCGGGGGGCCCGCTCCGCTGCCTTGAGGCCGTCAAGCTGGAGGGCGATCTTGTTCGCGGGCCGCTAGCTCCCGTGCGCCAGCGGTGAAGGCTCCCTTAGACGCTCGCAGGCTTCCGAACCAGGGCCTTCCCGTTTGTGCGCTTCTAGCGCCTCGTCGAACGTTTACGCCCTCGCGCAGGCGATCTCCGGAGCGTCCGTGGTGACAGACAACGGGACTTTCAAGCTCGTGGAAACGAGCGGCGTCGGCGGCCTTTACGGTGACATCAAGAAAGCGAAGATGAAACTCGCCGACGGTGCCGGCGTTCGCTTGAAAGGCACTCACTGTTTCGCAATTCCTGATCTGGTTGGTCACATTGGCGCCTGGGGTGACGCTCAGGGGCGTCCGGTGCTCGTGCCAGATTTCGATGACAACCAGCTCCCGATCCGTTCGTCAAGTGATCCGGCCGGCGAAGGCTTCTCGGGTTACATGATCGAGGGCCTGGCGCTTTATGAGAACGCGAATGTTCCCAACGTGGGCACCACGTCGCAGACACAGGTGATTGTCACTCGCTGCGAGGATATTCTCTTGTTTGCGGGTGCGCCAATCCCGTACGTGTGGCCGGAGACCTACTCGACTACCTTGCAGGCTGAGCTCGGCGTGCGGCAATATGTCGCCGTCGTTGTGAAGCATGGCGCCTCGGCTGTGTCGACAATCACGGGAACCGCGTTCGCGACGAGCAACTTCACCTAATGACACCGCGGGCTTTCAATCTTGCCGCGTCTCCTCGGCGGCAAAATCCCCCGGCGCCTCCTACGGGGGCTGGTCCGTGGTGCGCGTCGTCATCCACTCTTCGCGCACTGCGGGCCGGCACTACCTCTCGCGGCGGCTTGTCCTTTTACGCCGCGAGAAGCGTTGCGGGCCGGTCGTGAGTTGAATGGACCCGCGGCCGGCCATCGCAAGGGGGCTGAGTGACGCCGCCAGCCGTCATCGCTGGGCAGTTCGCGGACGCCCGCAGGCGCGGTGTGCTGTTCGAGGCGGCGTGGCCTGATGCGCTACGGGCTGCTCTCGCCGCAGCGCCACCGACGCTCACGAACGTGGTGCTCGAGAGGGCGGGGACGCCTACAGCGAGCGGCTGCTGTGGGCGTGGGCGGCAATCGCTGCCCGCGTGTTGTAGTCTCGCTTGGTCGAATCTTGTCCCCATACGGGGTTGAGAACATGATCGGGACAGAAACGAAGCACGCAGAGGCATGGAGGCAGACAATGAATCGCAGATCGCTATTGCTCATGCTCACAGTTGCGGCATTGGCCGCGCTGGGCATCTTCTCGTCGTTGTCGTCCGCACGCAGCAGCGCGGGCGGCAATCCCCAATCCAAGTTCGTTGGATTGGTCCACATTGAAAAGACGAACGTCGCATACACGGCGGAATACACAGACGAAGATTTTGGGCTCGTCAAGTGCGTCGGCCACCACCAGACAAACAGCAAGCTGTTCCCAGGTAACGCAACCGAAGGTGGCCGGGACAAATGGAAGTGCAGAGCGCTTCCCGCTGGCCGCAAATTCACAAACGTGACCGGCGGGCAGGTTCTGAACCCCTGGCCATACTCCGGTTGGAATTCGGATTTCGACGGCCAGGCGGCGTCAAGCGTCACCGGCGCAGTGAAAGCGAGCGACACGGCCTACACGGGCGTGGCCTACTACCCGTTCGTCGGCCCGTAGCCCCAACTACTAGGCCAAGCGGCAACGGAGT
>JBEKXJ010000024.1:0-74552 GCA_049512215.1 Solirubrobacteraceae bacterium | reverse complement strand
CGCCCCTACCGACCCCAGACCAACGGCAAGGCTGAACGCTTCATCCGCACCATGCTGGGCGGCTGGGCCTACGGAGCGATCTACCGCGACAGCAACGAGCGCACCGCGGCCCTTGACGGATGGCTCTGGCACTACAACCATCACCGAAGACACTCAGCCCTCGGCCACAAGCCCCCGATCGCCCGACTACTCGAGCGAACCAACCTTCTCGGTACTTACACCTAGGCCCCCACAGGCCGCCCGCCTCGGCAGGCACCAGCAGCTGCGAGAACAGACGCTCGTCGGCGGTCGCAGGGAGGGGCGAAGCAGCCCCGAGCTGAAGAGCGTGACGCGGGCGGGGCCGTAGACGAAGCTGAGCATGTCCATACTCGCGCCAGTCGCTCGCCGAAGCCGGTGTCGGCCCGCCGTCGTCCCGCTCTTCAGGCGGGGGGAGCTCGTTGCCGAGAACCATTCTTCGCTCGGGGCCGGGCCGCGTGCGCGTCAGGGTTGCCGTGGATCGCGGCCGCCAATATGCTCCGCCGGGAGACCGGGATCGGCGATTAGGAGGAGGATCCGATGAGAAGGGACCCTTCGGGACCGCGGTCTGGCTCGCGACGGAGTACGTGCCGCCGAAGTCAAGCCAGACGCCTGACGGCCTGCGAAACGGAGGCACACTGGTGCTCGAGCCCGGCACCGGGTGAGCTCGCGAGCCGGTGAGAGCGCCACGCGCCATCGCCGCTGCAATGGTCGTCTTGGCCTGCATCGGCGTCCTTGCCTTTGCTGGGGCGGGCGCGGTCGCATCTGCGCAGCCGATCGAGATGGCCGCTCCATACGAGTATCTGGGGTGGGGCAATCCGCAACCGCCGACTGCCGTGATGGCCGCGACCGGCGTCCAGGATCTGACGCTGGCGTTCATTCTCTCGCGCGGGGCATGCAGCCCCGCCTGGGACGGTGAGCGCCCCCTCACTGGCGGGCCCGACCAGGCTGCGATCGAAAGTATCCGGGCGGCGGGGGGCGAAGTCGTGGTTTCCTTCGGCGGCTGGAGCGGAAGCAAGCTGGGCGTCTCATGCAAGACAGCGGAATCGCTCGCCGGCGCCTATCAGAAGGTGATCGACGCCTATTCTCTGCACGCGATCGACATCGATATCGAGCGCTCGGAGTTCACCAACGCCAAGACGCGCAAGCGGGTGGTGGCAGCATTGGCGATCGTCCAGAACGAGAACCCGGGCCTGGAGATCTCCGTCACGTTCGGGACCGGCGAGGGCGGCCCCGAAGCTGATGGCCGCAGCCTGATCGCGGACGCGGCCGCGATCGGCTTCCAGCCGACCGCCTGGACAATCATGCCCTTCGACTTCGGGGCCCCCGTGTCCGACATGGGGCAGACCTCGATCGAAGCCGCCAGGGGACTCGCTCAGAATCTCGCCTCCACATACCGCCTCTCGGCTCCACTCGCCTATGAACACATCGGGATCTCCTCGATGAACGGCGACACCGACGAGCGCGACGAGACCGTCGGTCTCGGGGACTTCCAGGCGATTCTGACGTTCGCCCAGGAAAAGCATCTGGCGAGACTCAGCTTCTGGTCGGTCAACCGCGACAGGCCGTGCGCCGGCGCGAGACCGACCTCAGAAACCTGCAGCGGAATCAGCCAGCAGCCCTACGCCTTCACCGACCTGCTGGCTCAGTATCACGGTTGAGCTGCCGGCTTTCAGGCGGCGAGCGTAGCCTCGCTCACGTCGCGCTCGAGACGATTATCGGCTCGCCCGTTGGCTCCTCCTCGAGCTGCTCGCCCAACCGCCGCGCCATGCGCGTCGCCCAGGGCCCGCTCGTCGCTGCGCCCAGGATCAGCACCGCTGCGCCCCATCCGGCGATCAGCCACCACGCAGGATGGCTCGAGGCCGCCAGACGGCGGCCGGCTCCCGCGAAGCCCGACGCGGCGAGGATCGAGCCGGTGAGCGCCACGCCGAGAGCCTGGCCTATCTGACGGCTGGTCGAGGCGACTGCGGCTGCGACTCCGGCCTGACTGTCGGGCATGCCCGAGACCGCCGTGTAGGTGATCGGGGAGTTCACGCTGCCGAAGCCGACGCCGAAGATCGCATATGAAGCCAGCAGCAGCCCGAGCGGCGTGCTGGGGGTGATCCGGGCGAGCATCACGGCGCTGAGGACCATGCAGACGCCCGCGGTAAGCAGGGGCAGGCGCGGCCCGCGGGCGCCCAGGACTCGCCCGGACAGGGGGCTGGCGAGCATCGCCGTAGCCGCCATCGGCAGCGTGCACATCCCGGCCTGAAGAGCGGAGTAGCCGCGGACATCCTGCAGGTAGAGGGTGTTCAGGAACAGGAACCCGCTGAACGCCGCGAAGGCGCTGATCGCGATCAGCGTCGCGCCCGAAAAGGGCGGGCTTCGGAAGAAGCGCAGCTCTATCAACGGATCGAAGCGCCTGAGCTCGTAGAGCACGAGCGCAACAAGAGCACAGGCCGACAGCGTGAAGAGGCTGATTATCTCCGGCGAGGACCAGGACGCCTGCGGGCCCTCGATGATGGCGTAGGTGAGCGTGGCGAGCGTGACGATCACAAGCAGTTGCCCGATCGGATCCAGCCGCCGCGCGCGGGCTGCCCGCGATTCGGGAACGAAGAGCTCCGCGAGGGCGAAAGCCCCTAAGCCGATCGGCACGTTGATCCAGAAGATCGCCCGCCAGCCGGCCGTCTCGGTGAGCGAACCGCCGACGATCGGCCCCAGCGCGAGGCTGAGCCCGACGACCGCGCCCCAGGCGCCGATCGCGCGGGCGCGCTCCCTGGGCTCGGTGAAGACGTTGGTGATGATCGACATCGCGACCGGGTTGAGCATCGACCCGCCGATCGCCTGGACCATCCGCGCGGCGATGAGCCAGCCGAGACCGGGAGCCAGGCTGCACATCAGCGAGCCGATCACGAACAGCAAAAGTCCGGCCTGGAATGTGCGCCGCCGGCCGAGGCGGTCAGCCGTCGACCCCGACAGCAGAAGCAGGCTGGCGAGCACGAGCGTGTAGGCGTCGATGATCCACTGCAATCCCGACAGCGAGGTGTGCAGGTCCCGGCGGATCGAGGGCAGGGCCACGTTCGCGATCGTGTTGTCCATGGACACGATCAAGAGGCTCATGCAGCAGATCGCGAGGATCGCCATGCGACGGCGGTGGCTGAGCTCGGGGATGTCGTTCACGCTGGAAGGAGTTCTAGCGACGCGTCAAGTTCTCCCGCGGCGCGGAGGTGCTCCGCTGGGTTGACGCGGCCGCGTGCCTTACATACCGCCACTCGCTATCAGTCGGGCCAGCGTCCGTGCCGGTCGAAATGCTCGCGCGCGGCGTCCTCGGCATCGCGCTCGCGCTCCCCGGATGCGCCGATGCGAAAGAGCCAGTTCAAGAGGAAGATCGCGAGGCCCGCGCTGACGATCCCGGCACCGCCCTCCAGGTCGCCTTCGCCGCCCTGAACCATGATCACTAGGCCCGCGATCACGACGACGGCCGGCAGGACATATCGAATCACTATCAGCGGCCAGCCGACGGCTGGCTGCTCGGGCGTGTCCGACTGCGCGCTTGCGCGCGCTTGACGCTTGGGCGCGCGTCGCGGAGGGGTAGCGCCGTCGGTCACCTTCAGAGATCCTTATTGAGGGCTTTGAGCCCGGCGCCGGGCAGCGCCGTCGCTCGGAAGCGGCCCTTCGTCGTCGCGGCGTGCATGTTCAGCTGGCGGGAGAGCATGATGAGCCGGCTGCCGTCCTCGCCGGCGGACTGAGACGGGGACGATCGTGAGAACGACACGATCCTCAATGACCTGCTCCCCGCGGGACTCGAGCAACGCGCGGAACCCGTTCGTGATCAGCGTCAGCACGACGTCGTTGACCGTGCCTCCGAGCCCGGCCCGAACCGCCTTGACGTCCGCCAGGCGCGCCTCGACCCCGCTCCAGTGCCGGCGGGAACGGCGCGTCGCTTGAGCGCTGCCAGCGCCAGGCCCAGCCCGGATGGCTCAGGCGCCGCCCTCCAGGGCGCGCGCGGGGGAGGCTTGGGTGCGCCTGGAGACCAGCACAAGGCTGAAGTGGGTGTCCTCGCCCCATGCCGGCGAGGCGATCGCGAGCGGCACAGAGCGCACCTTCTGCCGGTATCGCGGTACGAGATCGGGCTCATCCGCTCCATGGGTTCTCCCCCGGATGGGCACGTGCGGCGGAGTGCAGGCTGCCTCGGCTTTCATCGGCTGGGATGCGCGTTGCGGTCCTTTGAGCACAGCCGGCGGGCTTGGCCGCGGCCGCTCTCGGACGCCGGCCGGCACGCTGAACTAGCGCTGAACTAGAGTACGCCCAATGGAGCTCGCCGACAGGCATGTCGTCGTGACCGGCGGGGCCGGCGGCATCGGGAGTGCTCTCGTGCGGCGGTTCAGCGCCGAGGGCGTGCGCGCGATCGTGGTCGCCGATGTGGACCTCGAGAGGGCGCGGTCCGTCGCCGAGGAGGTCGGCGGCGTCGCCGTTGGCTTCGACGCGGGCCGCGAGAGCGGCGTGCGGGCTCTCATCGAGACGGCGGGCGAGGCCAACGGACCGATCGACATCTTCATCTCGAACGCTGGAGTCCCCGGTGTCAGGGGCGGTCCCGAGGTGCCGGACGAGACCTGGGAGGAAGCATGGCGGGTCAACGTCATGGCGCACGTCTGGGCCGCACGCGCGCTGCTGCCCGAGATGGTGGCGCGGGGCGATGGCTACCTGATTAACACCGCGTCGGCCGCCGGTCTGCTCACACAGGTCTCCTCGCTCGTCTACAGCGTTACCAAGCACGCGGCCGTCGCGCTCGCGGAGTGGCTCGCGATCGAATACGGCGATGCCGGCGTATGCGTGTCGTGCATCTGTCCGCAGGGCGTGCGCACCCCGATGCTCGACCTCGCGATGGACGACCCCGCCGCTGCGGCGGCTTTGAGCTCGACGGGCCTGATCGAACCGGAGGATGTGGCCGACGCGGTCGTGGCCGGAATCCGCGAGGAGCGCATGCTGATCCTGCCCCATCGGAACGCTGCGAAATTCCTGGCGATGAAGGGGCATGATCCCGAGCGCTGGATCAAGGGCATGCGTCGCCTTGTGCGCGATGCCCGCCAGAACGCAACGCAGTAGGGAGCATGGTCCGCTTGCTGAGGATCGTCTGCGATGAGCGGTGCCTCAGCGACGCTTGATGAGATCGTGCTCGCCGATGAGCCCGAGCGCTGGGCGACGCTCGGCTTCACGGTCGCGGGCGGCTGCTGTGAGCTCGGTGGAGTGCGCTTGCGGTTCGCGGGCCTTAAGGACGGCCCGGGGATCCTCGGCTGGTCGCTTTGGGATCTTGCGAGCACCGAGCTCGACGGGCTGCCCACGACGCGCGCAGCCGGGGCGCCTCGAGCGAGGGCGGGCGCGCATCCGAACGGGGTGCTCGGACTCGACCATATCGTCGCGATCTCACCGCAGCTCGATCGTAGCGTCAAGGCCCTGCGCCACGCCCGGCTCGACCTGCGTCGGTTGCGCGAGCAGCCGACCCCAGCAGGCGCTCCCCGCCAGGCTTTCTTCCGGCTCGGGGAGGCGATCCTCGAGCTCGTACAGGAGCCAGATGAGGTCCTCGAGCGCTCAGGGGGCCCCGATCGCCCCGCATTCTTCTGGGGCCTTGCGCTCGTGAGCGACGATCTCGAGCGCACGGCGGAGCTGATCGGCTCGAGCGCAGGATCGATCCGCCCCGCGGTCCAGTCGGGGCGGCGGATCCTCACGCTCCGCCGCTCGGCCGGGCTCGCGGTTCCGCTCGCACTGATCAGCAGCCCCACGGGAGGCGGGGAACGAGGATGAGTCAAGAGCACTGGACAGCGGTTGACCGCTACATCAGCGAGTTGCTCCTCGCGAGCGACCCCGCGCTGGACGCGGCGCTCAAGGCAAGCGCGGCCGCCGGGCTTCCGCCGATCGCCGTTTCGCCCGCCCAGGGCAAGCTGTTGCATCTGCTCGCAAGGATTCAGAGCGCCCGCAGCATCCTCGAGCTCGGCACGCTGGGCGGCTACAGCACGATCTGGCTCGCACGGGCGCTGCCCCGCGACGGCCATCTGATCACGCTCGAGGCGAATCCCTCGTATGCCGATGTCGCGCGCGCGAACCTCGAGCGCGCCGGCGTCGGCGATCTGGTCGAGCTGCGCGTCGGACGCGCTCTGGAGATGCTGGGGCAGCTCATCGCCGAGCACCATGATCCGTTCGACGTCATCTTCATCGACGCCGACAAGGAGGGCACCCCCGAGTACTTCGCGGCGGCGCTCGAGCTATCGCGCCCGGGCAGCCTGATCATCACCGACAACGTTGTGCGCGGCGGTGCGCTGATCGACGCCACCAGCAATGACCCCGGGGTCATGGGCATGCGCCGCTTCCACGAGCTCCTCGCGGACGAGTCCCGCGCGAGCTCGACGACCATCCAGACGGTGGGGAGCAAGGGATACGACGGCTTCACCCTCGCGCTCGTCACCGCCGAGGGCCCGCTGTAGGGCCTCCTCGCGTCTCGCCGGTGGCGCTCGGCGGCGCACGAGCCTTCGGACTCGCCACCGCGCGCGCGGCTACGGCCCCGCGAGGATATTGGCCGCGGTGCGGTGCGCGAGCGACATGATCGAGATCATCGGGTTCGCACCCGGCGCGGTCGGGAAGGCCGAGCCGTCGCCGATCCAGACGCTCTTGGTGTCGTGCAGCTCGCCGCGTCCGTCGGCGACCGAGTCCGAGGCGCTCGAGCCCATCCGGCAGGATCCCATCTGGTGCGCGGTGTAACCCGCACCGCCTCCTTAGCCGCGCTTTGAAAACCGTGCCACCCCTGATCCGGCGAGCTCCAAAGCGGTGCGGCTGAAAGCTCCGCGCGCGCGTCTCTGGTCCGCCTCACTGTACTCTCGCCGCATGGCTCGCGCGCTGAAGCTCGGACTGAACACGGGCTACTGGGCCGGCGGCCCGCCCCCCGGCGTGACGGAGGCCATCGCCGAGGCCGAGAATCTCGGCTTCGACTCGATCTGGACCGCCGAGGCCTATGGCTCCGACTGCCTGACACCGCTCGCCTGGTGGGGGGCCCAGACCAAGCGTGTGAAGCTCGGCACGGCGATAGTTCAGATGTCGGCGCGCCAGCCCGCCGCGACGGCGATGGCCGCGATGACGATGGATCATCTCTGCGGCGGTAGGTTCATCCTCGGGCTCGGGGTGTCCGGGCCCCAGGTGGTCGAGGGGTGGTACGGGATGCCATTCGCAAAGCCACTCGCGCGCACGCGCGAGTACGTAGGCATCCTCCGCGAGATCTGGGCGCGGCGCGCGCCGGTCACGAACGACGGCCCCCACTATCCGCTGCCGCTGCTCGACGGGACCGGCCTCGGCAAGCCGCTGAAGGCCTCGATCCATCCCCTGCGGGAGGACATCCCCATCTATCTCGGCGCCGAGGGACCCAAGAACATCACTCTCTGCGCCGAGCTTTGCGACGGCTGGTTGGCGATGCTGTTCTCCCCCGCCCATCAGGACGCCTATCGCGCCTGTTTGAATGAGGGCTTCTCCCGGCCGGGGGCGCGGCGCAAGCTCGAGGAGTTCGAGGTCGCCGCAACCGTTCCATTGATCGTCACCGAGGACGTCGAGAAAGCCGTGGAGGCGCTGCGGCCGTTCTACGCCCTCTACCTCGGGGGGATGGGCGCGAAGGGAGTCAACTTCCACGCCAACGTCGCGATCCGCATGGGCTATGAGGCCGAGGTTAACGAGATCCAGGACCTCTACCTCGAGGCCCGCAAGGACGAGGCTGCGGCCAGGGTCCCGCGGGCCCTGATCGAGGAGCTCTCGCTGATCGGTCCGCCGGAGAAGATCCGCGACGATCTCGCGAAGTGGCGCGAGTCGATCGTGACCACGCTGCTCCTATCCGGCGACGCGGCGACGCTCCGCGCCGCCGCCGAGATCGTGCTCGGCTGAAAGGACCGGCGGTTCGCCGGCAGTGCTTGACGCGATCGGCCTGATCGGCCAAAGCGCGCCCGCTCACCGGGCTGGATCTCAAGCAGTGGATACGGTGTCGCCGTGCCCGCGCGCAGCGACGCCTCGATCAAGCGACTGACGCTCGTCGCCACCATCATCGGCTCGGGAATCGTGCTGCTCGACGGCACGGTGGTGAACGTCGCCTTGCCGACGATTCAGCGTGCGCTGGGAGGTGGTCTCGCGGCGCAGCAGTGGGTGGTGAACGGCTATCTGCTCACCCTCGGCTCGCTGATCCTGATCGGGGGGTCACTTGGGGACCTGTTCGGCGAGCGGCGGATCTTCGCGCTCGGCGTCTCAGGCTTCGGGGTGGCCTCGCTGGTGTGTGCGGCTGCGCCTTCGATCGGCGCCCTGGTCGCCGCGCGTGCCGTTCAGGGGATCGCCGGCGCGCTGCTCGTTCCGAGCTCGCTGGCGGTGATCGTCAACACTTTCCCCGAGTCAGAGCGCGGAGGCGCGATCGGCAGCTGGACGGCGTGGGGGACGATCGCCGCGGTGCTCGGGCCTCTGGCCGGGGGCGAGCTGCTCGCGATCGCCTCCTGGCGGTGGATATTCCTCATGAACCTGCCCTTTGTGATCGCGTGCGTGACCCTGATCCTGCTCGCCATCCCCCGTGCTGAGCCCCGCGGTCGCGGGGGGCGCAGGGTCGATCTGCCGGGCGCACTGCTTTGCGCGGCCGGTCTCGGGGGTCCCGTGTTCGCGCTGATCGAGCAGCCGCGGCTCGGGTGGTCAAGTCCGGGCGTGATCGCTCCCCTGAGCGGCGGGCTGGGCCTGCTCGTCGCCTTCCTCAGGTATGAGTCGCGTGCCCGCGAGCCGATGCTTCCCCTCGGCCTTTTCCGCCGGCGAAACTTCTCGGCCGGGAACATCGAGACCTTCTCGATGTACGCGGGACTGGCGATCCTGTTCTTCTTTCTGGTCCTCTTCCTGCAGCAGATCGGCGGCTACCCGCCGCTTCAGAGCGGCCTGGCGATGCTGCCGGTGACGCTCATCATGTTCGCTCTCTCCGGCCGCTTCGGGGCGCTCGCCAGCCGCTTCGGACCGCGCTTGTTCATGGGTGCGGGCCCGCTCGTCGCGGCGTGTGGGCTGCTGCTGCTGCAACGAATCGGCATTCGCATCGACTACATCTCAGACGTGCTTCCGGGGCTGCTTGTGTTCGCGTTCGGGCTGGCGATGACCGTGGCGCCGCTCACAGCGGCGGTGCTAAGCGGTGCCGAGGCGCAGGCCGGGATCGCCTCGGGTGTCAACAACGCAGTCGCGCGTGTCGCGGGGCTGCTCGGCACAGCCGCCGTCGGCGCGGCTGTAGCGGCGTCCTTCGGCTCGGCGCTCGACAGCCGGCTGGCCGGCATCCCGCTCGGGCCTGCGGCACGTGCCGCGGTGCGCCAGGCGAAGCGGCTCCCGCTCGGGCGCCCCGACGTCCACGGTCTCCTGAGCGCCCAGGCGCGGGCGCTCACGAGCGCCGCCGAGCAGGCCTCCCTGCGCAGCTTCCATCTCGGCCTGGCGATCGCCGCGGCGCTCGTCGCCGCCGGTGGTATCGCCGGGCTCGCGGGGATCCGCAACGCCCGCGGGGGGTACCCGCAGGGGCGCGTCCGGTCGGACAGTCGCCCGGCGCCGGCCCGGGGATCGCGGGGACGACGCCCGCGGGTGGCCCGCGCGCGTCTCAGCCGACGGGCTCGCGCGCGTAGACGCGCATCGCGTCGATGATCGGCGCGAGCCTGCGTCCGCGTGCCGTGAGCCGGTACTCGACCGTCGGCGGGCTGGAGGGGATCACGGTGCGTTGCACGAGCCCCGCCGCCTCGAGGTCGCGCAGCCGCTCGGAGAGCATCCGCGGGGAGATACCGGCGACCGCCTCGGCGAATTCGTTGAAGCGCAGCGCCCCGGCGAGGGCCGCGTAGATGATCGACAGCTGCCATCGCCGCTCGAGGAGGTCCGCCGTCCGGCGGACCTCCTGCGGAACGGGCTTACACCTAGGAGAGGTGCGCGACATCGCGGGCCGGCTCCAGTGCGCGGTCGAGGACCTCCTGGACGGTCATCACCGGATGGAAGGTCATCTGCTTACGGACCTCCTCAGGTATCTCGTCCAGATCGCCTCTGTTGCGCTCGGGCAGGATCACATCGGTCAGGCCGGCGGCGTGTGCGGCGAGCACCTTCTGCTTGAGCCCGCCGATCGGGAGCACGCGGCCCTGCAGCGTGACCTCGCCGGTCATTCCAACGGTGTGCTTGACCGGGCGTCCGGAGAGCAGCGACGCGAGCGCCGTGACCATGGTCACGCCGGCACTCGGGCCGTCCTTGGGGATCGCGCCGGCGGGCACATGCACATGGAATTCCCGGTTTTCGAACGCGCTCTCGTCGATGCCGAGCCGCTCGGCGTGTCCGCGCACGTAGGAGAGCGCGATCTGCGCGGACTCCTTCATGACGTCGCCTAGCTGGCCCGTGAGCACGAGACCTTTTCCGCCCGGGCCACCCGTCTTCATAGCGGTCGCCTCGACGAAGAGCACATCTCCGCCGGCGCCGGTCACGGCCAGACCTGTGGCCACACCGGGCGTCGCGGTCCGAGCCGCGGACTCCTGGAAGAACTTCTGGCGACCGAGCGCGTCCCGCACCAGCTCCAGGTCGATCTTCACGGGGATCGCGATCGCCGGCTGGCTCTTCGTGCCCTCTTGCTTCTTCTTCCTAGCGGGTTTCTTCTCAGCATCGGCGGCTGCCTGCTTCTTGCTCGCGGCAGATGCCTGCCCGGCGTTCGCCGCGGTGGCCTTCGGCTGCTCCTCGGGCTGCTCCTCGGACTGCGACTGTGCCGAGGCGATCCTGGTCGCCGTCTTGCGCAAGACCGTGCCCAGCTCGCGCTCCAGGTTTCGTACGCCCGCCTCGCGGGTGTACTCGGAGATGATCGTCCGCAGCACCTCGTCTGAGATCTCAACCTCGTCCTCGCGCAGGCCGTTGCGGTCGCGCTGGCGCGGCCACAGGTAGCCCTTGGCGATCGCGAGCTTCTCCTCGGAGGTGTAGCCGTCGAAGCGGATTACCTCCATGCGGTCGAGCAGCGGGCCGGGGATCGTGTCGGCGACGTTGGCGGTGGCCAGGAACAGGACCTGGCTGAGGTCGAGCTCGACGTCGAGGTAGTGGTCGCGGAAGGAGTGGTTCTGGGCGGGGTCGAGCACCTCGAGCAGTGCCGCGGAGGGGTCCCCGCGCCAGTCTGCGCCGACCTTGTCGACCTCGTCGAGCAGGATCACCGGGTTCATCGTGCCGGCGTCGCGCAGCGCCCTGACCAGCCGGCCGGGGAGCGCGCCGATGTATGTGCGCCGGTGCCCGCGGATCTCGGCCTCGTCGCGCACGCCGCCGAGCGACATGCGCACGAACTCGCGGCCGGTTGCGCGGGCGATCGACTCGCCGATCGAGGTCTTTCCTGTCCCGGGAGGCCCGATCAGGGTGAGGATCGCTCCCGACTTCGGATCAGCCTCGATGCCGCGCTCCTGGCGGAGCTTGCGCACAGCCAGGTACTCGGTGATTCGGTCCTTGACGTCCTCCAGGCCGGCGTGGTCGGCGTCCAGCACCGCACGCGCCGCGACCGGATCGAGGTGCTCCTCTGAGCGCTTGCCCCACGGCACCGCGATCAGCCAGTCCAGGTAGGTGCGGATCATGCTCGACTCGCCCGTCTGCTCGCCCATGCGCTCGAGTCGGCCGAGCTCCTTCAGGGCCTGCTCTTTGACAGCCTCGGGCATGTGGGCCTCTTCGATCTTGGCCCGGTACTCCTCGACCACGGAGGCGTCATCGTCGCCCAGCTCCTTGCGGATGGAATCCATCTGCTTGCGCAGGAAGTACTCGCGCTGCTGCTTCTCGGCGCCCTCCTGGACATCCTCGCGGATGCGCTTGCGCACTTGCAGCTCGGCCAGGCTCTCGCGCTGCAGCTTGACGGCAAGCTTCAGGCGCTCGGTGACGTCGAGCGTGCGCAGCAGCTCGACCTTCTGCTCGTAGGAGAGGTTGGGGGAGTAACCGGCGGAGTCGGCGAGCGCGCCGGGCTCGGCGATCGCACGCAGGAACGCCGCGATGCGCCCGTCGTCGCCACGGAGCTCGAGGATCTCCTCGACGATCGCGCGGTATTCGCGCTCGAGCTCGCGGGTGCGCCCGTCGACCGGGACCTCATCGGGGCGCTCCTCGACCTCGACGCGCAGCTCGCCGCCGGGTCCGGTCTGGGCGGCGCCGATCAGCCCGCGGTGCTGGCCGGAGATGGCGACGGCACGGCCGCCGCCCGGGAGGCGGATCTGCTCGGTGACCTCGGCGATCGTGCCGACCTCGAGGAACTCGTTCTCGTGGCGGGGCACGAGCACTACGCGCTCGTCATCGCCGACATCGATGGTCAGCGTTATTCCCATGCTGGGAAAGACGACGGTGTCGTCGAGGGGTATCAGCCGCAGGAGTGGCTTTGGCTGAGATGGCTGGATCTGCGGCTTGTCTGTGGGAGAGGGCATAGGTATTGGCTCCATATGTGCTTA
Organism: Solirubrobacteraceae bacterium; assembly: GCA_049512215.1. Classification (GTDB taxonomy): domain Bacteria; phylum Actinomycetota; class Thermoleophilia; order Solirubrobacterales; family Solirubrobacteraceae; genus Palsa-744. The sequence goes on along the minus strand of JBEKXJ010000024.1, from coordinate 62,103 downwards.
CGAAAGTGTAGCTAGTATAGCGCGCTGTCATTGCGCGCGCAAGTAGATTGGGGCGGACCTCGCAAGCGGCCTGGAGAGAGCGAAAAGTCAGTCGTCGTGCGCGTTGAAGGTGACCTCGACGTTCTGATCCTGAACGCGCTCCTCGATCTCCGCCGAAGACGTGAGCGCGCGTCTGTCGGCGTCGAGCAGGTTGCCTGAGAAGAAGCTCCGGGGCCAGAGTCGACGCAGGCGTACCACGTTGATCTCGGCCGCGAACATGGTCAGCTGGGCGCCGAGATATAGCCATGCGAGCAGGCCGAGCACGAGCGCGAAGATGCCGTAGAGGGGCCCGGTGTGCTTCAGCTCGTGGTCGATGTAGAAGCCGCCGAGGTGCTCGAGCAACTGCCAGAACACTGCGGCGACAATCACTCCCGGGAGCAGATCGCGCCCGGACACGTCGACCGCCGTGAGCAGCTTGAAGGCGATCATGAAGAGGGCCAGGTTGAAGGCGAACGCGACGACGATCGCGGCGATGACGGCGGGGGCGGCATGGGAGCTCGAGCCGACGAAGCCCGCGGCTGTCGTGGAGACGATCGAAAGCGTCCCGAGGATCGCGAGCATGCCAAGGCCGCGCAGGCGCGCGTGCAGGAAGTTGGGGCGGTGCTTGAAGGGCACGCTCCAGATGCGATTGAAGGCGTTCTGGGTGGCGCCGGTGATGCCCATCCCGGCGAGCAGTGAGCCGATCACGCCGATGGCGAGCCCCACGCTGCTACCGGTGAGCGAGTGGAGCTTGAGCTGGTCGCTGACGATTGGGAACTGGCCCAAAGCGCCGTCGAGAATCCGCTTCTGCTCGCCGGGGTTGCCCTGGAGCACGAAGCCGAGCACGGTGACGAGCACGAGCAGCAGCGGGAAGAGGGAGACGAAGCCGTAGTAGGCGATCAGCGCCGCGAGCTGCCCGGCCTGGTCGTCGCCGAACTTCTTGACGACCGCGGCGATGAAGCTCAGCCGGGGACTCTGCTGCTGGCGGCGGTCGAGGGCGTGCAGGCGGTCCGTGAAGCTCATAGGACGTGGCTCGAGGGGAAGACGGGCCAGCTTACCGCCGGAGCGGCCTGCGATTGGGAGGGGGGTCTGCGGCCCATTGGGATCGACATGCTCATGTGTCTACCCGATCTGGGCACGAAAGAGGATCACTGGGCGCGCGGCGGGTCTTCTCGGCGCCGGCTGCAAGAGGCCCAGATCCGGCCGAAGAGGTGGCGCTGGTAGCCCGATCGCGGCGTGAGCTTCTGCTGCGGGTGCACCGTCATCGATTGCGCGCCGAGGATCTCGAGGACTGCTACAGCCAGGCGACGTTCGAGCTGCTGGCGGCGTCGCGAAGGGGGGCCGCCTACTCCAGCCTCTATCGCTCCGGAGTACGCCCGATCGCCGAAATCGTCAGAGCCAACCCACTCGCGCAGGACTACGTGCATTGGGGGCTGCCGGGGCCCGGGCGGTGGGTCAGCATCTACGCGACGACGACCCCGACCAATCATGTCTTCGTGGTGATCGCGGGCCTTCGCTTGGATACGAGCCACAACGGCACCGATGTTGGGCCCAACCGCGATGAAGACGGCCCGCGCTGGCGCATCCTCGACCATATCCCGACCTGGGCGCGCTGGTCTGTGCGCCACCCGCCGGGGCTGTAAGGTGCCGATGCGATGAGCGCCCGCAAGGTCGACTACCTGCTGATCGGCGGAGGTTTGGCCTCGGCGAACTGCGCGCGCTGGCTGCGCGAGGAAGGCGCCGACGGGAAGGTGCTGCTGGTTGGGCGCGAGCCCGATCCGCCTTACAACCGCCCCAACTGCTCCAAGGGCTATCTGAGAGGCGCCGAGAGCCGCGAGGAGACGTTCTTCCGGCCGAACGAGTGGTGGACCGAGCAGGACATCGAGCTGCTCACGCGCACGAGCGTGACCGCGCTTGACCTCGAGTCGCGCACGGCGAAGCTTTCCAACAAGGAGGAGATCGAGTTCGGCAAGGCACTGATTGGCACGGGCGCGAACGTGCGCCGGCTCAACGTGGAGGGATGCGAGCTCGAGCAGATCCACTACCTGCGCACGCTCGGCAACGCCGACGCGATACGCGAGGGCATCGAGGACGCCGAGGATGTCGTGCTGATCGGCGGCTCCTACATCGGATGCGAGGTCGCCGCGTCGCTGATGTTGATGGGAAAGCGCTGCACGATCGTAATGCAGGAGCAGAGCACGCTCGAACGGGGCTTCGGCGCGCGCGTCGGGCGCTTCTTCCAGGAGCTGCTCGAATCGCACGGCGTGAGTGTCCACGGCGGCGATGAGCTCGAGCGCTTCGAGGGCGACGGCCGGGTCGCCAAGGTGTTCACGAGAGCCGGCCTGGAGCTGGCGGCCGACTCGGTGGTGATCGGTGCGGGAGTGACGCCCGACGTCCAGCTCGCCCGGCGGGCCGGTCTGGAGATCGGCGAGCGCGGCGGGGTGCGCTGCTCGTCGCGTCTTGAGAGCTCGGCCTCAGGGGTGTTCGCCGCCGGGGACATCTGCGAGTACGACTCCGTCGTCCACGGGGGCGCGGCGATGCGGATCGAGCACTGGGATGTCGCCTTCAATCACGGCAAGACCGCGGCGCTGAACATGCTCGGCAGGGACGTGCCTCACGGGGAGGTGCCTTACTTCTTCTCGGTGCTTGGCGACTGGGGGGAGCTCGAGTACGTCGGACCGGCGCACGATTGGGATCAGGAGATCATTCGCGGGACGATCGACGGCGGGAAGTTCACCAACTGGTATCTGTTGGACGGCGCGGTCAAGGCCGCCCTCACGTTCGGCCGCTCCGATGATCTCGACCAGGCCAGGCGGCTGATCGTCGAGGCGCCCGTGCTGGACGAGGACCAGCGGGTGGCGCTCAGTGATCTCGGCACGGCTCTGGAGACCATCGGCATCTAGGCGAGCCCCCGCGTGCCGGGAGGCGTTGCCGGCGCTGTGGGCCGCCGGCGAGGCGGTAGCGCCGGGCGAGGACTGGTGGGGCGCCTCAAGGGGGGCCCTTGGGCTTCGTGCGCCCGGCCCTTTCCCGCGCGAACGGGAGCAGGCGAGGGTGGAGTAACATGCCTCCAGTTCATACGGTCGGTGGTGAAGGGAAGCCGGTGGGATTCCGGCGCGGACCCGCCACTGTGACCGGGGAGGCCCACCGCGGCGCGCTGCTAAACGCGCGCAGCCACCGATCCGCCTGCGGCGGGACGGGAAGGCGCGGAGGGGTGGGCCCGGGAGCCAGGAGACCAGCCTCCGACCAAAGCCCACAAGCCCTCGTGGAAAGGGGTTGGCTCGATGCGCGTCCCTCGTCGAATGTCAATAGTGCTCTGCGCCGTTGGTCTTTTGCTCTTCATGTCTGCATCGGTGGCCCTGGCGGCCGGACCTGCGACCGTCACGGTCAGGGTGGAGGGACTGAACGAAACACTGCTCCCATCGACTCAGGTGATGACCACGACGACGCCGGTCGATAAGGACGGCAAACCCGAAGACTCCTGCCCCGGGACCAGCGCCCTCGGCGCGCTACAGCTGGCCACTGGCGGCAACTGGAGCGGGCCGTGGAGCAGCAAGTTCAAGCAGTACGAAATCTATTCGATCGAGGGCGAGAGCCATTCCTTCGAAACCAACTACTACTGGTCGTTCTGGCTCGACGAACAGGAAGCCACCGTGGGAGCCTGCGAAGCAGAACTGCAACCGGGCGATCGGGTGTTGTTCTTCCCTTCCTGTAATGGCACAGGATGCCCTGCCAATCCCCCGCTGCCCCTCGGCATCGAAGCGTCAGCCGGCGCCGATGTCGGTGAACGAGTCCTTGTCACGGTCCACAGATACGGGGCGGGTGGAGAAGCCTCGCCGGCAGCTGATGCGAGCATCACCGGTGCAGCCGCTGTTGCGAGCACCGACTCCAGCGGGCACGCGACGCTGTGCTTCTCCGCGCCGGGCGAGTACACGTTGCACGTAACGGCGCCCGAATCGATCCGCACCGAGGCCAGCATCTCCGTGCATGCGGGTAATGACGGCACCTGTGGCACCACGGCCGTCTCGGGCTCCGGCTCCTCTACGAGCGCTGGCGCCGTCACATCCGGCGCCAGCGTTGCGGCCAACGCCCCCTACACCGGCCCATACGCGCTGGTGGCAAAGCCGACGGGCTTGATCGACGGTCACGTATACGGGCGGCGGAACGCACCGCGGGTGCTCGCCGGGACGGTGGTTGCGCACAGTGCGGTCTCCTCGATCAGCCTGAAGTTGCGCCGGGAGTACAAGGGTCGCTGCTACGCGTTTGACGGGACCAGGGAGCGCTTTGAGTCCGCGCGCTGTGGTGCAGGCAGCTTCTTCAAGGTCTCAAGCGATGGCACGTTCAGCTATCTACTGCCGTCCGAGCCGGGCCCCGGGCGCTACGTGCTCGACATCCGGGGGACGGATGTCGCGGGCAATCGCACGACGCTCGCCCGGGGCACCTCGAGAATCGTGTTCTATGTCCGCTAGGCGCCTCGCTGCGTCGTTGCCAGCGGCTGTCCTCTTCCTCGCGGTCGCGGCGGCCGTGAGAGTCGATGCGCTGCCCGCCGGGGGCGTCCCGGGTGCGGGACCGGGCGTCCAGATCATGGTCGTCGGCACGGGTGGGACGATCCTTTCGCCCGCCCGCACGGTGACCGCCGGCGAAACCACCGTGAGGGTCGCTAAGAAGACCTGTGCGGTGGCGGCGGGCACGCCGCTCGCCGCACTCGTCGCCCTGCGTCGCGGGGGCGGGCCGGGATTCGCGCTGCGCGATTACGGAAACTGTGGCCCATCGCCGCGTAACTCCGGCCAGCTGTTCGTCTACTCGCTCGCCGGTGAGATGAACCGGGGACAGGACGGCTGGGAGTACAAGGTCGACGGCGCCTCGGGCACCACTGGAGCAGGGGATCCGGGCGGGCCGAGGGGCGACGGCCGCCGCCTGCGCGCGGGCGAGCGCCTGCTCTGGTTCTGGTGTCAGGCGGCAGGCGGGGGCTGCGAGCGCACCCTCGAAGTCGCCCCTGCGGTGTCGACCGTGGCGCGCGGGGGCTCCTTCACCGTAACGGTCACCGGCTATGACAACGAAGGTCGCGGCACGCCTGTCGCGGGCGCGATCGTCACGCTCGGCGCCGACTTCGCCTCGACCGGCAGCGGCGGGCGGGCCACGCTTATCGCGCCGTTGGCTCCCGGCCGCTACCGCGTGAGCGTCGTCCGCGTGGGGCTCGTGCCCTCGTTCCCGGAGACGATCGTGGTGAGGTGAGGGCGATGCTCAGAGAGGTGGAATTCCCGGGCCGATGCGGACGCTCACGCAGCCGCACAGCCGGCGCCGCAGGGTTGCTGGCAGGCGCGCCACGGATCGTCGCTGCGGGTGCCATCGCCCTGCTGACGGCCGTCGCGCTGACAGGCTGCGGCCTGGGCGCCGGGCCGGCGCCAACCGCCGTCCAGCTCCTCGTCACGCGCGACTTCGGCGCGCATATGGTGCGGCGCACGGACGCTCCGAAGGTGAAGGGACAGGAGACAGCGATGAGCCTCCTGATGCGCAACGACGCGGTCACGACCCGCTACGGCGGGGGCTTCGTGGAGAGCATCGACGGCGTCTCGGGGGGACGGGAAGCCGGTCAGCCGTTCGACTGGTTCTACTACGTCAACGGCGTCGAGGCCGAACAGGGCGCGGCAGCCACGACTGTCTACCCGGGAGACCACATATGGTGGGACCTGCACGACTGGAGCCAGACCGAGGACGTGCCGGCCGTCGTCGGGTCGTTCCCCGAGCCGTTCCTCAACGGGATGGACGGTGAGCGGCTGCCTGTCCGAATCGAATGCCTGTCCGTAGGTGGTTATGCCTGTCGTACGGTCACGGCACGGCTGCGCGCGCTCGGTGTCCCGGCGGCGATCGCAGCGATCGGCAGCAGCGGTGAGCCGGAAACGCTCCGGGTGATCGTGGCTCCTTGGGCGGCGGTGCGGGGGGACCTTGCGCTGCGGACCCTCGAGCTCGGACCGGCCGCGAGTGGTGTCTACGCGCTCTTCTCCGCTGAGGGTCGCACCCTCACCCTGCTCGATGAGAACGGCCGACGGGTGCGTGGCCTCGGCGCAGGCGCCGGCCTCGTCGCGGCCACCCGCCAAGGCAAGGACGCACCAGTGTGGCTGGTCACCGGCACCGACGCGACCGGCGTAGACCTCGCCGCGCGGGGCTTTGACACGAACACGCTGGGGAGTCGCTTCGCGGTCGCATTCACCTCGACCGGCGCTCTCCCGGTGCCCGAGTTGAGCCGATGAGGCCAACGATCGGGACGCTCCTGTTCTATCGCAGGATCGCCAGCCCCCTGCACGCGGCGCGCGCCGGGGTGGGGGCTCTGTGGGCTCTCGCGTTGATTGCGGTGACGCTGGCCCTCAACGAGCCGCTCGCCCTGCTCGCTCTGCTGGCTGGTGTTCTCGGCGCCGGGGCGGGGGCCGGGGTCGGCAGCGTGCTACTGCGCGGTCTGCGGACAGGGCTGATCGTGGCGCTTCCGATCGTGTTCGTGAACGTGCTCGTCTCACGTCAGGGGCTGACCGTGTTCGCCCGGCTCGGCGATCTTGGGCCCTTCGGTCAGGGCGACCTGACGGTGGAGGCCGTCCTCTACGGAGCGGTGATCGCTTTGAAGGTCATGTTGCTGATCCTCATCAGCACGCTCGCCGGGCTCGCCGTCGATCCCGATGAGATGCTGCGGCTTTGGCGTCGTCTGTCCTTCCGTTCGGCTCTCACGGCGTCCCTGGCGACGCGGATGATTCCACTGCTCGCGGCCGACGCCCAGCGACTGACCGAGGCGCAGAGGACAAGGCCTGAGGGTGCCACGCGCGGCGGGCGCAGCCGGATGGCTCTGTTCAGTGCCGTGATCGGTGGCTCCCTGGACCGCGCGATGGACGTTGCCGCGACGCTCGAGGTGCGGGGGTTTGCAACCGCCACCCGCGCGCCCCGGCTCTCACGCCCATGGTCGCGCCACGACGTCGCGTTCAGCGCCTCCGCGGCAGCCATCCTTGCTCTCGGCGTCCTTGCAATGGTGTCGGGAGCGGGCTCCTTCCACGCCTACCCGCTCATCCACATGCCCGTAAGGGCCGGCACGCTGCTGCTTTGCCTGGCGCTGATCTTGGCGCTGTTGCTCCCCTTTACCAGCAGGCGGGGAATCGGCCCATGAGCATGCCCCTGCTGTCGTTCGATCGCGTCAGCTACCACTACCCGGGTACGGATCGTCCCGCCCTGGATCGTGTCAGCCTCGACATCCAGCCAGGCGAGTTCTGCCTGCTCGCCGGGCTCTCAGGGCACGGCAAGTCGACCCTGCTGCGCGCAGCCTGCGGTCTCGCGCCGCACTTCCACGGCGGACGCTTCGCCGGTCAGGTCACGCTCGCAGGGTTGGACACGCGCGAACATGGCCCCGCACAGCTCGGGGCCTTCGTGGGCGTCCTGTTCGGAGACCCTGAGACCCAGCTCGTGATGGGCTCGGTCCGGGCCGAGCTGGCGCTCGCTCTGGAGAGCCGTGGCCACGGAGCGACTGCCGTCGCGCGGGGGGTGGAGGAGGTCGCGCTCGCGCTCGGCATCGATCAGTTGCTCGATCGCTCAAGCCATGATCTCTCCGGCGGCGAGAAGCAGCGGGTCGCACTCGGTGCGGCGCTCGCCGGCAGGCCACGAGTGGTCCTGCTCGATGAGCCCACCTCTCAGCTGGACCCGGTCGCGGGCGACGAGCTGATCGGGCTACTGAGGAGGCTCAACCAGGAGTGGGAGACGACGATCCTGCTCGCTGAGCACCGCCTGGAGCGCTGCCTGGCCGCGGCCGACCGCGTGATCGCGCTCGAGCGTGGAGCCGTCGCCTGCGACGGCGGCCCGGGTGCGTTCCTCGAGTGGGCTGCCCGCAGTGCGCCGGCGCTGCAGACACCCGCCGCGAAGCTCTTCACCCTGGCAGGACTGGGCCCCGCCCCGGCGGGAGTGCGCCAGGCGCGCGCCACACTGCGCGCAAACGGCCTGCTGGCCGAGGACCGGCAGCCCGGGGAGCCCGCCGGCGTGGAGCCTCGCCGCCTGAAGATCAAGGGACGCCGCCCCCACAGCCCCCGGGCCGCGCTGCGCATGCGCGACGTCTGGCATGAGCTCCATAACGGGGCCGCGATCCTGCGGGGGGTCACGCTGAGCGTGGAGCCCGGTGAGAGCGTCGCGCTGATGGGACGCAACGGCGCGGGCAAGTCGACGCTGCTCAGGCACGCGGCCGGACTGCTCGAGCCGACACGAGGCCGGATCGAGCGCGCGGGAAGGGTCGCTCTGCTGCTACAGAACCCGGGCGACTACTTCATTCATGAGCGCGTCGCCGATGAGGCGCCCCCGCAGGCCCTCGTGGCGGTCGGGCTTGAGCATCTGGGGGAGCGCAACCCGCGTGATCTCTCCGGCGGAGAGCGCCAGCGCCTCGCGCTCGCGATCGTCACGGGCGGCGACTCGCCGCCTTGCGCCGCCGCGCCGGCGCTGCTCGCGCTCGACGAGCCGACCCGCGGCATGGATCGCGAAGCCAAGGCCCTGCTCGCCGAGGAACTGCGCCGCCGCTCGGCCTCGGGCCAGGCGGTGATCGTTGCGACGCATGACCCCGAGTTCGCCGCGGCCTGCGCCGAACGCGCGATCCTGCTCGCCGATGGGCGCGTCATCTCCGACGGGCCGGCTTCAGAGCTGCTGGCGGGCGGCTGGTACTTCGCCACCGAGACCGCCCGCATCCTCGGGGGCGCAGGCGGCGCGCTGCTCCCCGAGCAGGGTGTTGAGCTCTTGCGCAGGGCCGCGCTCAAGGGGACGCTCTCATGCGGGACCCTTGCGTCCATCGTGGCCGGCGACGTCGACAGCGACGGCGTCCTCGAGCACTCGCACCCGAAGCCCGAGATCGCCGAAGGAGTCAGACGGTGAGCTGGCCGCTGGGCTCGTTCCTCGTTGTCGGGCTGACACTGGCCATCGGCTGGCTCGCCTATGAGCGCGCCCGCCCCTCGGCCCGGATGGTGGCGGTGGTGGGCACCCTGGCGGCGGTCGCCGCGCTCGGACGCGACGCCTTTGTGGCGTTGCCTGACGTCAAGCCGATCACCGCGATGACTCTCGTCGTCGGTTATGCGCTCGGCCCGCTGCCCGGCTTCACCGTCGGTGCATTGGGAATGCTCGCCTCGAACGTCCTGCTGGGACAGGGTCCCTACACCCCGTGGCAGATGGCGGCGTGGGGGAGCGTCGGTCTCGCCGGCGCAGCTCTCGGCCGGCTCAGCGGGCGACGACTCGGACGCCTGCCTCTGGCCGTTGCATGCGCCCTGGCTGCGTTCGCTGCGAAGGAGGTGATGAACCTGTACACGTGGACGCTGGGAGCTAGTCATACGCCTGCGGCCTTCCTCGCCGTCGCGGGCTCGGCCCTGCCCTTCGACCTGACCGACGCGATCGCGAGCCTGCTCTTCGGCTTCGCCTTCGGTCCCGAGCTGGCGCGGCTGCTCGCGCGCATGCGCGCGCGCATGCACGTGAGCTGGGAGCCGGCAGAGCCGCCGGCGCGGGCCGACCGGCCTGCAGCGGGGAACGTGGGCAGGCGATCGCTCGGTCCTGCCGCATCGTTCGGGATCGCTCTGCTCGCCGGCGCGTTGCTGCTCGGTGGCCCGCGTGCTGCGGGTGCCCGCAGCGGCCCCGTGCGCGCGCGAGGAGCGCCGGCTGGCCCGAGGGCGGGCCTCGCCGGTCCCCGAGCTGCCGAGGCCGGGGTCGCGGTGTCCCGTGAGGTCTCCTTCCTCGCCGGCGCCCAGAACGCCGACGGCGGCTTCGGCGCTGCCCGCGGGCAGTCGAGCAGCGAGCTGTACTCGGGCTGGGTGGCGATGGGCCTCGCGGCGGTCGGACATGATCCGCTGAGCCTCAGACGCGGCGGACACACGATCCTGGACGCCCTGCGCGGCGAAGCCTCGAGCCTGCAGGGCGCGGGCGATCTGGAGCGTACGATCCTCGCGCTCCACGCCTGCGGCGCGTCAGTCCATTCTCTTGCGGGTGCCGACCCGGTGGCCGAGCTGCTGCGCTACCGGGCGCGAGACGGCTCGTTCGGCGATCTCAGCAACATCACGGCGTTTGCGATCTTCGCCCTGCGCGCGGCCGGATATCAAGCCGCGAACCCGATCCTCAGCGCAGCCGGCCGGTGGCTGGCGAGGCAGCAGGATGCCGACGGCGGCTTCGGCTTCGGCCCCCGCGGTGGGGGCAGCGACGTCGATGACACAGCTGCGGCGTTGCAGGGTCTCGCGGACGCGGGCATGCGCTCGAGCGCGTCGGTCGCCCGCGCGGCCGGGTTCCTGGTTCGCGCCCAGAACCTCGACGGCGGCTACCCCCAGGAACACGGCGGCGAATCCAACGCGCAGTCGACGGCATGGGCGATCCAGGGCCTCGTAGCCGCGGGGCGCAACCCGAGAACGGTCACCCGCGCGGGCAGCCGCTCACCGCTCGCCTACCTGGAGAGCCTGGTTGCGGGCGATGGAAGCGTCCGCTACTCCCGGACGGGAACGCAGACACCGGTATGGGTGACCGCGCAGGCCCTGATTGCGCTCGCTGAAAGACCATTCCCGATCGGCCCCGAGCGAGCTTCAGCGCCGCGAGCGAGCGCTCACCCCGCCGCCTTGCCCGCGGGTCGCCCGCGCGGCGCAGGCCGCGCCGGGCGTTCTGCGTCGGGGGCGGGCGCGCACGCACGCGCAGCCGGCCCGGACGCGGCGGGGGCGGGGACCTCTAAAGCTCAAAGCCGCGGTCTCGACGCGTTGGCGCGTGCGATGGGCGCGCTCGTCGGTGTGGCGCTCACGCCCGTTATTCGCTAGCGGATCAGAACGCACAGCCCCTGTTCAGCCGCGCTTTAGCGACCGTCATAACCTGTTTGGAGCATGCAAGGACACACTTACGCGGCCGCGGCTGTGCCGGCGCGGAACTTGAGGACCCCCTCCGAGCGCCCGCGCGCGCTCGGCGCGCTGGGCATCGCCGGGCTGTGCGTCCTCGGCCTGGCCCTGGTCTGGGTGCTCGCCGAGCTCGTGCCCGCGATCCAGATCAGGGATGCACTGTTGCTCCACGACTTCACCCTGCTGAGCCAGCCTCGAGTGGAAGTGGTGGCGAGCTTCCTGATCCATCTGCTCGATCCGCTCCTCTTCGTCCTGTGGGGCACGGCGCTCGTCGCCGGCGCAATTGCAGGCGGCCGTCCGCGGGTCGCGCTGGCGGTCGTGGCCGTGATGGGGCTCGCTCCCCTGACCTCAGAGACGCTCAAGCCGCTGCTCGCCCATCCCCACGCGCAGGTGGCCGGGGTCCACATCGGTCCTGCATCATGGCCGAGCGGCCACGCGACAGCCGCCGCCGCGCTCGCGCTCTGCGTTGTGCTTGTGGCGCCCGTGCGCCTGCGCGCGCTCGCGGTGGTCCTCGCCGCGATCTTCACCGCGGCCGTCGGCTGCTCGCTGCTGATCCTCGCATGGCACATGCCGAGCGATGTGCTCGGCGGCTACCTGGTGGCGACGTTCTGGGCGGCGCTCGCGGTGGCCGCACTACGAGCCGCTAATCGGCGCTGGCCCCCCGGCAGGCAGGGCGCTACAGGCTAGCGGCCTGCGGGCGCGGAGCCGGGTTCGGGCGCACCTGGGTTCCACAGCGGCTCTGACCTCTCATCCTGGCCGCTCTGCGCGTTCGCGGCGCGGCTGAGGATGAAGAGGAAGTCCGAGAGCCGGTTCAGGTAGCGCAAGACCTCGGGGTTGACATCGGCGCCGACGGCTACCGTCCGGCGCTCGGCCCGCCGGCAGACGGTTCGGCAGATGTGCAGGTGAGCCGCCGCGGGGCTCCCGCCCGGGATCACGAACGAACGCAGCGGGGGAAGCTCGCGGTTGACCCTGTCGCAGACCTGCTCGAGCCATTCGGTGTAGGAGGGCCCGAGGCGCAGGCGCACGGGCTCGGCGCTGGACTGCGAACCGGGGACCGCGGGAGGCACGCAGAGGTCGGCCCCGAGATCGAGCAGGTTGTTCTGAACGCGGCGCAGCCAGCCCGCGAAGGCCTCCGGCAGGCCAGGGGCAAGCAGCGCCACGCCGACCGTCGCGTTCAGCTCGTCGACCGTCCCGTAGGCCTCAACTCGTGGATCGTGCTTGGACACTCGGCTCATGTCGCCGAGATGCGTCTCGCCGCCGTCGCCCATCTTCGTGTAGATGCGGGTCAGGTTCACGGTCATGAAACTTAAGTCTGGCATACCCGGGAGACCGCTTGTCGATCGGATGGGGTACGTTCCCGCACTTCATGCGGATCGGAGTTCCGAAGGAGACTGCGGCGGGCGAGCATCGGGTGGCGCTCGTTCCGGAGGTCGTGAGCAAGCTCAAGGCCAAGGGCCTCGATGTGGTCGTTCAGAGTGGGGCGGGCGCGGATGCGCTGCTCACCGACGCCGCTTTTGCCGAGGCTGGAGCGAGCGTGACCGACGATGCGCACGAGGTGTGGCGCTCCGAGGTGGTCGTCACGATCGCCCCCCCGGACGCCCAGCAGATCCGCGGGCTCGGCTCCGGCTCGATCCTGATCGGCTTCCTCGCGCCGTTGTCGAGCCCCCAAACCACGCGTGCGCTCGCCGATGCGAAGGCGACCGCCTTCGCGATGGAGGCTATCCCCCGGATCTCCCGGGCCCAGTCGATGGATGCGCTGTCCTCGCAGAGCAACGTCGCCGGCTACCGGGCCGCGCTTCTGGGCGCGGAGGAGATGGGGCGCTTCTACCCGATGCTGATGACGGCCGCCGGGACGATCCCGCCCGCCAAGGTGCTCGTGCTCGGGGTCGGGGTCGCCGGGTTGCAGGCGCTCGCGACGGCCAAGCGCCTAGGCGCGCGCACCACCGGCTATGACGTTCGCCCGGAGGTCGCCGAGCAGGTGCAGTCGCTGGGCGCCCAGTGGCTCGACCTCGGCCTCGAGGCGAGCGGCGAGGGCGGATACGCCCGCGAGCTCACGGACGAGGAGCGCGCTCGCCAGCAGCAGGCTCTCACCGACGCGATCAAGGGCTTCGATGTGGTCATCACGACGGCTCTCGTACCCGGCAGGCCAGCGCCGAAGCTCGTGACTGCCGAGGCTGTCGAGGGAATGAAGCCCGGGTCGGTGATCGTCGACCTCGCCGGCGAGGCGGGTGGCAACTGCGAGCTGACAGAGCCCGGTCACACGGTCATCCGCCACGATGTGAAGATCGTCTCGCCGCTTAATCTGCCAGCGACGATGGCCGAGCACGCCTCGCAGCTGTTCGCGCGAAACGTGCTCGCCTTGCTCGATCTGTTCGTGGGGGAGGACGGCACCCTGCGTCTGGACTTTGATGACGAGATCGTCAAGGGCGCCTGCATCGTGCGCGACGGCGAGATCGTCCACCCCGGAGCGAAGGCGGCGCTGGAGGCATCCCGATGATCTTCGCGAGCACGCTCACGACCAACGTCGCCATTCTCGTGCTCGCGGGCTTCATCGGGTTCGTCGTGATCTCGAAGGTTCCAAACACCCTCCACACGCCGCTGATGTCCGGCACGAACGCGATACACGGGATCGTTCTACTCGGCGGCCTCCTGATCGTCGGGCTCTCGGGCAATGGCACCTTCAACAAGGTCATCCTCGTGATCGCGATCATGTTTGGCACGATCAACATCGTCGGCGGCTTCCTGGTCACCGATCGCATGCTCGAGATGTTCAAGTCCAAGCCGAAGCCGAGCGCGCAGGACTCGGAGCGCGAGGGCGGCGCGGACGCTCCAAAAGGCGGCGGCTCGTGACCGGAGCGCCGATGGCCACCTCGTTCGTGCAGGACACGAGCTTCCTCGACGTGCTCTACATCATCGCCTTCGCGCTGTTCATCCAGGGGTTGAGGGGCCTCGCAGGGCCCACGACCGCGGTGCGCGGCAACCGCATAGCCGCGGTCGGCATGGCCATCGCCGTGATTGCCACACTGCTCAACCACAACGAGGGCAACTGGGGTCTGATCGCCCTCGGCATCGCGCTCGGCACGGCTGTTGGCGTGCCCGCCGCGCGCCAGGTGAAGATGACCGCGATGCCGCAGATGGTGGCCCTGTTCAACGGTGTGGGCGGCGGTGCGGTGTTCCTGATCTCCTGGTCGGAGTTCCGCCGCTATGGCTCGACCTACAGCTCTCACACGGTCCATCTGAGCGGCGAACTGGGCGGCATCGGCGTTCAGGTCGGGGGGGTGCCCACCTACGTGGCGGTCTTCTCGGTCTTTGCCGCGATCGTCGGGTCAGTGTCCTTCTGGGGCTCGAACATCGCGTTCGGCAAGCTCCAGGAAATCCTCCCCGGACGGCCGATCACGCTCGGCTCCGCTCAGCAGATCGTCAATCTCGTGCTGCTCATACTTGCACTCGCCGCCGGCGTCGACCTAGTGGCCGGCGCTCAATCCCAGGCCATATTCATCGGCATGCTCGTGTGCGCTGCGCTGCTTGGCAACGCAGTCGTCCTGCCGATCGGGGGCGCGGACATGCCGGTCGTGATCTCGATGCTGAACGCCTGCACCGGTCTCTCGGCAGCGGCAACCGGGATCGTACTGAACAACCCCGCGCTGATCGTCGCCGGCATGATCGTGGGCGCGTCCGGCTCGATCCTCACGAATCTGATGGCCACCGCGATGAATCGCTCGATTCCCGCGATCGTGGCCGGCGGCTTCGGTGGCAGCGGGGCGGTCGAGGGCGCGAGCGGGGCGGGCGAGCATGCGGGTACGGTCCGTTCCACGAGCGCCGCCGACGCCGCGATCCAGCTCGCCTACGCCAACCGTGTTGTGATCGTCCCGGGCTACGGCATGGCTGTCGCCCAGGCCCAGCACGCCGTGCGCGAGCTGACCAAGGAGCTCGAGAAGCACGGTGTGGAAGTCAGCTACGCGATTCACCCTGTAGCTGGGCGCATGCCGGGGCACATGAACGTGCTTCTCGCCGAGGCCGACGTGCCCTACGACCAGCTCAAGGAGATGGACGACGCCAATCCCGAGTTCGCGCGCACCGACGTTTCGCTCGTGATCGGCGCCAACGACGTGACCAACCCGGCCGCCAAGAACACGCCGTCCTCCCCGATCTACGGCATGCCGATCCTCGAGGTCTCAGACAGCCGCTCGGTTATCGTGATCAAGCGCTCGATGAACCCCGGCTTCGCGGGCATCGAAAACGAGCTCTACTACGATCCCAAGACGGCGATGCTCTTCGGCGACGCGAAGTCGGCCGTGAGCGAAATCACCGCCGAGCTGGCTCAGCTCTGAGGCGCCTCGCTCGCGGGGGCCCGCAGGCGAGGCGTCTGCAGCGGTTGCGGCCTTCCGGCCCCCCGGCGGCCTGAGGGATCTGTTGCGCCCACCGACGAAGAGGACCGCGATCATGATCCCGAGCAGCGAGAAGCCGGGAGGATATCCACGGAGCTTGAGAGACTTCGCGGCATGATCAAGCGCAGCCAGGCCCTCTCAGCGCTGGCCGAGGACGAGTTCGACGTCCTCGTCGTCGGCGGCGGCATCACCGGCGCCGGCGTGGCGCTGGACGCGGCGACGCGTGGTTACAGCGTGGCCCTGCTCGAGCGCGCCGACTTCGCCTCCGGCACATCCAGCCGCTCGAGCAAGCTCATCCACGGAGGCCTCCGCTATCTGCAGAACTTCGACCTCGGTCTCGTGCGCGAGGCGCTCCTCGAGCGTCAGCTGATGGTCACGCTCGCACCGCATCTCGTCAAGCCCCTGCCGCTGGTGGTGCCCGCCTTCGATGGCGCTCGCCCTGACCGGCTCGTCGGCGTGGGCTTGAACCTCTACGACGTGATGGCCGTCGACCGCGTCCGCCTGCGCGCGCGCCGGGGCAGGCGGGTGCGTGCGGAGCGAGCCCAGAGCCGCCCTTCAGTCGTGGGTGCGCAGCCGAGTCGGGTCGGCAGGCCCGTGGGGGAGGCCGAGTCGTGGAGCCCCGAGCGCCACAGGGTCATCTCCGGCGAGGAGGTGCTCGAGCTGCTCCCGGCGCTCGCCGCACGGGCCCCGACGAGCGGATATCTCTTCTATGACTGCCAGGCCGACGATGTGCGCCTCGTGCTGACCGTGCTCGGCGAGGCTGAGCGCTTTGGGGCGGTCTGCGCCAACCGTGTCGACGTCAAGGGCCTGCTCGAGCATGAGGGTCGTGCGCGGGGCGTCCGCGTGCTGGATGTCGAGAGCGGCGGATGCTTCGACGTGCACGCCGCGAACGTGATCAATGCGACCGGCGTCTGGGCCGACGAGCTGCGTCCGCAGGAGCTCCATGATGAGGCCGAGCTCCCCCGCATCAGGCCCAGCCGCGGCACCCACATCACGCTCCACCACGAGGATCTGCCGCTCGTCGGCGGCGCGATCGTGCCCGCCGGTGCGGGACGCTCGATCTTCGCGCTGCCATGGCTCGGGCACACGCTCGTGGGCACGACCGACAACGACTACGAGGGCCCACTTGATCACATCGAGCCCTCCGAGGCCGACATCGACTATCTGCTCGATGCGATCAACGATTTCTTCGGCTCGGCGTTTGAGCCGGCCGACCTCACGGGCGCTTTCGCGGGGGTGCGGCCGCTGATCTCGACCGGCGATCCGAAGAAGTCTGTGGACATATCGCGCAAGGCCGAGCTTTACGAGACGTCCTCCGGAATGATCACGATCACCGGCGGCAAGCTCACCACCTGGCGGCGCATGGCCAAGATGGCGGTCGACCGCCTCGTCGAGCGTGAAGCGCGCGAAGCTCCCTGCCGGACCCACGAG
Organism: Solirubrobacteraceae bacterium; assembly: GCA_049512215.1. Taxonomy (GTDB): domain Bacteria; phylum Actinomycetota; class Thermoleophilia; order Solirubrobacterales; family Solirubrobacteraceae; genus Palsa-744. Next base: position 45,407 of record JBEKXJ010000024.1, on the reverse strand, counting down.
ATACCCCTTGGCCAGGCCATCGCCGTGGAGGAGCTCCCGCGGGTCGAGGGCGTCCCCCCTGAGGCCTACGCGGCGCTCGCTTCACGTTACGGCCACGCCGCGCACGAGGCGCTCGCGCTGGCGAGTGAGCGCAGCGAGCTCGCTCAGCCGATTGTGGAGGGTCTGCCCGACCTGCTCGCCGAGGTCGCCCTGGCGGCCCGCCGCGAGCAGGCGCGGAGCATCGGCGACGTGCTGCTGAGACGCACCCGCTTGGGCTTGCTCGCCGCGCGCGAGCTCGTCACGGGGCGAGCGGACGGCGGCTCCCCCGGCATCGGCGTTGCGGTCGAACGCGTCGGTGACGTGCTCGCACGCGAGCTCGACTGGAACAACGAGCGGCTCGCTCTCGAGCTAGGTCGCTTCGCCGAGGAGGCCCAGGCCGAGGGCATCGTGGCGGACCGCCGACGCCGGGCGCAGGGGACCGTCGCGGACAGGCGCGCGCAGGGGCTCGCGGCTGCGCGCTCGGACCCAGCTGCGGGGCCCAGCCGATGAGGGCGCCCTGCTATCGCCTCCGTGCCGCCGATCGCCTGCTCGATCTGGGCGAGCGACCGTGGCTGATGGGCATCGTCAACGCCTCTCCGGACTCCTTCAGCGACGGCGGTCGCCATCGAACGCTCGGCGAGCAGGTGGACCTTGCGCGGGAACTGCTCGTGGCGGGAGCCGACATCGTGGACATCGGGGGAGAGTCGGCGAGCACGGGTCGTCGGCCGGTGGACGTGCAAGAGGAGATCGAGCGTGTGACGCCGCTCGTCGAGCGTGTGGCGGGCGAGCTCGGGGCGATCGTTTCGGTCGACACCTACAAGCCGGCGGTCGCACGTGAAGCGATCGCGGCTGGCGCGTGCATCGTCAACGACGTCAGCGGCCTGCGCGACCCCGGCCTTGCCGAGCTGTGCGCGCAGACGGGAGCGGCGCTCGTCCTGATGCACACCCGCGCCGTGCCGCGCCAGCGGTTGCAGGATCCCGATCTGTATGACGACGTCATGGAGGACGTGCTCGGCTTCCTGCGCGAGCGCATCTCCATAGCCCTCGCCGCAGGGGTATCCACGGAGCAGCTGATCGTCGACCCTGGCCCGGACTTCGCAAAGACGCCAGCGCAGACGATCCGCCTGCTGGCCGAAGGAGCGCGCCTGCACGAGCTTGGCCGCCCGCTGTTGATGGCCATCTCGCGCAAGGACTTCATCGGGGCGCTGACCGGGCGCTCCCCGCGTGAGCGACTCGGGGGCACGCTCGCGGCACTCGCTCACGGCGTGGAGATCGGCGCGCACATCTTCCGCATCCACGACGTGTCGCCCGCCGCGGACTTCCTCATCGTGCGTGCGGCGCTCTCGGGCGAACTCGAGCCGAGCAGGGATCTGGCGCTCGCCGAGGAACTGCGCCACGAGCGTCCGGCCCCTGCGGATCACCGTGGTTCGTCCGGCGAGCCGCTAGGCTGAATCGCATCCACGGGTGCCCGGCGCTGTCCAACGCGCCGGGACGCCAACCGCCCCATCCACGACGAAAGAAGGGCACCTCACATGGCAGTACTCGAGCGCTCCGAGCTGGAGGCGAGTCCTCTGGCCGATTTGCACGCGATCGCCGATCAGCTTGGGCTCGACGGCTTTCGGAGGTTGCGGAAGGCCGAGCTGATCAGTGCGATCCTCGGTGAGCCGGCGGATGCGGCGAGCGCCTCCGGGCAGCCCGCCACGACGCCTGCCAAGGACGGTGAAGGGGAGGCGGACGTCGAGGAGGAGCGCGCTCCGCGGCCTCGCAGGCGTCGTTCACAGCGCTCGCGCCGATCCACCTCCGCCGCGAGCGAGGATGCGGGCGAGGCACCCTCTCCACGTTCTGCGTCGGCGTCGGCAGACGCCGGGGACGAGGAAGGCGCTCGTGTGGTGGAGGGCGTGGTCGAGTTGCTCGGCAACGGCTCGGCCTTCCTGCGCGTCGCGCCGCCCGAGCCCTCCGATGAGGACATCTACATCTCGGCGGCTCAAGTGCGCCGCTGCGAGCTCGTCTCCGGCGACCAGGTGAGCGGGCCGGTGCGGACGCCGCGCCGCTCAGAGCGCTATCCGTCGCTCGTGCGCATCGACAGCATCAACGGCGCCTCCGCCGGGGCCGTCTCCGACGGTGCTCGCTACGAGGACCTGCCGGTGAGCTACCCCAGCCAGCGGCTGGCGCTCGAGTCCGAGGATCCGACACTCGAGGCGATCGAGTGGCTGACGCCGCTGGGGCGCGGCTCGCGAGCCGTGATCGTGGGCGCCCCGCGTGCAGGCAAGACCGAGACGCTGCGCAAGCTGCTGGCGGCGCTCAGCACTCGTGAGGATCTCGAGCTGACGCTCGTGCTCCTCGGCGCCCGGCCCGAGGAGATCGCGGAGTGGCAGGAGGGGCCCGTGGCGCCGGTGACGGCGCTCAACTTCGCCGCCTCGGCCGATCTCCAGGGCCAGGCGGTCGAGCGTGCCATCGATACCGCCAAGCGCGTGGCAGCTCGTGGTAAGGACGCACTCGTCTTGATCGACGGCCTCGACGGCCTGCACCCGCATGCCGCCCGCAAGGCACTCGTGGCCGCGCGAAACCTGCGCGAAGGCGGCTCGCTCACCGTGATTGCCACCGCCACGCGGGCGTTCGGCGGTGAGACGACCGTGATCGCGCTTGACGTCGCGCTCACCTCCACCGGGCGTCAGCCCATACTCGACTTGATCAACAGCGGCACCCTGAGGCCCGAGCTCCTGGTCGGGGAGGATGGGGCCAAGGCGATCACCAAGGCGCGGGCTGCGGCCCTGGAGGCCGCCGGCTAGCAGCAGTGGCCCTCCCCGAGCGCGCTGCTCATCTGGGCAGGGTCGAGCTCAGCGGCGGTAGGCCACGCGGCACCACGATGGCTCGGGTGCCAGTTCGATCGGCTCGGCCCTGCCGGCCGACCGGCTGTCGGCTGGCTGGACGTAGGCAAAGCCGCCCGTCCGCTCGTCGAACGCGACGGCCAGCTCACCCTCGTTGACGCGCTGATCCAGCCACGCCCCGCGGAACACCAGGCGGCGCAGCCAGTGAACCAGCGAGCTCTCGGCCGGGCCGACGAGCTCCGGCCAGCAGTCGTTGACATGCTCACCAAGTTTCGACGCGGGATCGAAGATCTCGCCGTTGACGGCGAGGTTGACAAGGTCTTCGAGCTCCTCCTCGCCGAGGCGCCCCCCGACGAAGCCCAGCTTGAGAGCCGCCTGCTCGCAGCGCTCGCTGAAATCCTCCTCGTTGAACGTGAACCGCAGCTCGCCGTATTCGAGGACGAAGTCCTCTCCCGAGTCGTAGTTTCCGCGTCGCGCCGTTCCCATATCTCCGTTCCCATATCTTGAGCCGGGAATCGCTGGGACCCGGGTCGTCGGGATCATACGTGGGGTTCCTGCCTTCGGGGCTGTGCTGCATGGGATTTTGCATACGCGTGTACGCTCCCGGCCGATGGCACGCCTGAGCGAGCATGGACTGCGCCGATCGGTCGGTGTCCCCGGCCTTTTCGCGACCGCCTACGGCAACGTGGGCTCCTCAATCTACTACGCGCTCGGGCTCGTCGCGGCCCACGCTCTCGGGCTCACCCCGCTGGTGTTCGTGTTCGCCGGTGGCCTCTTCGCGCTGACCGCCAAAAGCTACGCCGAGGGCGCCGCCATGTTCCCCGAAGCCGGCGGCTCCTCCTCGTTCGCTCGGCACGCGTTCGATGACGTCGTCTCGTTCTTCGCCGGCTGGGCGTTGAGCCTCGACTACATCCTCACGATCGCCATCTCGGCGTTCTTCGTACCCCACTACCTGAGCGCCTTCCCGGGGCTGCACGCGCTCAACCACAACCCCGATGACATCTTCGGGGGGCTGATCGTCGTCGCTGTGCTTGCGGCTCTGAACATCCGCGGCCTCGGCGAGTCGGCGAGGCTCAACTTCGTCCTTGCCATCCTCGACCTGAGCACGCAGACCCTGCTCGTCGGGGTTGGCCTGGTGCTTGTCTTCAACCCTTCGCTGCTGGTACACCAGGTGCACCTGGGCAGCGTGCCGAGCTGGCAGGAACTGATCTTCGCGCTCTCGCTGGCGATGCTCGCCTACACGGGCATCGAGACGGTCGCGAACATGGCCGAGGAGTCGCGCGATCCCGGCATCGAGGTCCCGAAGGCCGTCAACCTCGTGGTCCTGGCCGTGCTCGGCGTCTACGCCGGCATCTCGGTGGTCGCCCTCTCGGCCCTGCCCGTCGTGCACCACGGGGCCGGCTACAGTGCGGCCCTCGGCGAACATTTCAGGCACGCCGGCTTTGCCACCGGGCTCGGTGGCCTGTTCCAAAACGACCCGGTGCTCGGGATCATCTCCCGGCTCGGCCTGCACGGCACCGTCCTGCATCTGGCCCAGTACTACGTCGGGATCCTCGCCGCGACGATCCTGTTCATCGCGACCAACGCCGGGATGATCGGGATCTCGCGCCTGTCCTGGTCGCTGGCCGAGCACCGGCAGCTGCCAAGTCTCTTCTCGCAGCTGCACTCCAAGTTTCGCACCCCCTGGTTCACGCTCGTGTTCTTCTCCGGGCTGGCAGGCCTGTTGATTCTGTACGGCAACACGAACGTGCTCGGCAACCTCTACTCCTTCGGCGCGATGCTGTCCTTCACGATCGCTCACGCCGCGGTCGTCTCGCTCCGCGTCAAGGATCCCGACCGCGAGCGGCCCTATCGGATGCCCTGGAGCGTCCGCTTCCGCGGATCAGACATCCCGATGACCGCCGTAATCGGCGGCATCGGCACCGCCGCCGCCTGGGTGGCGGTGGTCGCCCTGCACAGCGAGGCGCGGATCGTCGGCATCCCGTGGATGATCGTGGGGATGGCCGGCTACCTCTACTATCGCCGCCGTCAGGGCCTTGACCCGCGCAAGCACTACCGCATCCCTCGCCCCGAGCGCCCCGCGGACTTCGAGGAGCTCGAGTACCGCACGGCGCTCGTCCCGATTTTCGGCGACGACGTCAGCGCCACCGCTCTCTCCAGCGCCGCCAAGCTGATCGGCGAAGACGGCGTGGTCTATGCGATCTTCGTCCTACCTGTTCCCAGCCAGCTCTCGCTGGAGGCGGGCCTGGAGGACGAGGAGGCCCAGGGGCGCTCGGTGCTCGAGAGCGCTCGCATCCAGGCGCGACGGGCTGGAATCAAGATCCATACCGGTCTGATCCGCACCCGCAACCCCGGCGCGGCGCTGGTCGAGGAAGCCGAGCGTGTCGGCTCGGACGTCATCTACTGGTCGACCATCCACGCCCCCGCGGGCGAGCAGCAGATCGGGCCGACAGCCGCCTACCTGCTGAGCAAGCGCCCATGCCGGGTTATCATCGAGACCGAGAACCGCCCCGTCCGGCTCGCAGGCGCCCCCGTCGACGCCGGCCCACTCGCGACCGTCTGAGCGCCCCCGCCGGGCTCCAGGCCACCACGGGCCGGGTCTAGCCGGGCGCGAGCGCGGAGCTGAGTGCCTCCTGCAGCTCCGGATGACGGAACTCAAAGCCGAGCACGAGTGGCTTCGCGGGCACCACGCGTGCGCCCGTCGTGACGATCTCGGCCATCTCGCCATACAGCATGCGCAGGGCCAGCCCGGGCACAGGCAGCAGCGCCGGACGTCCGAGCGCCCGCCCGAGAGCCCGCGAGAAGTCGCGGTTTGAGACCGGCTCGGGAGCGGTCGCGTTGATCGGCCCCGCCCAGCGCTCGTTCTTGATGGCCGCGAGGATCATGCCGATCTCATCCTCGCGGTGGATCCATGACATGTACTGGCGTCCACCCGCGACCGGGCCGCCCAGGCCGAGGCGGAACGGCGCCAGCATCTTTCCGAGCGCGCCGCCATTGCGATCGAGCACCACCCCCGTGCGCACCTGGACGACACGCATCCCCAGCTCGGATGCTCTGCCGGCCTGCGCCTCCCATGCCGCGCAGACCTCCGCCAGGAAGTCGCGGCCGGGAGGCGCGTCCTCGTCGAGCGGCTCCTCGCCGTGCGGACCGTAGTAGCCGATCGCCGATGCGCTGATGAGCGCGCGCGGGCGGGGCTGTGACTCTCTGAGTCCGTCGAGCAGATGGCCAGTACCCCTCACGCGGCTCTCGCGGATCGCCTCCTTGGCGCTCGTCGTCCATCGCTGCGCGACGTTCTCGCCGGCGAGGTGCACCACGGCGTCGCGCCCGGCAAGTGTCGCGGCGGGGGCCGGCTCGTTCATCAGGTCCCATCGCAGCACCTCGACCGGTGTGGGCGGCCCGGTGGCATCGAGTGCCGCCCGGGCACGGTCGGGGTTGCGCGAGAGCACCGTGACCTCCGCGCCGTCCGCCTGCAGCGCAGCGAGGAGCGCCGGGCCGATCAGCCCCGTGGCCCCCGTCACGGTCACGCGCAGGGTCATCGTCCGTCGACCAGATGGCCGGCCGAAGGGCTGCCCGTCATCGTGTCGCCCTGGGCGAACCCGACCTGTTGTCCCGCCCGCGCTGTGCCCGCGGCGCGGGCCACCTCAGCCACCGCCGCGGCGACAGCTGGGGCGACGTCGCGGTTGAAGACCGACGGGATGATGTAGTCCTCGCGCAGCTCCTTCTCGTCGACGATTGCGGCGATCGCACGGGCGGCGGCCATCTTCATCTCCTCGGTGATCGCGGGCGCGCGCACATCCAGAGCGCCGCGGAACATACCCGGGAAGCAGAGCACGTTGTTGATCTGGTTCGGGTAGTCGGATCTACCCGTCGCCACGATCCGCGCGTACGGCGCCGCCTCCTCGGGTTTGACCTCGGGGTTGGGGTTGGCCATCGCGAACACCATCGCATCATCGTTCATCCGTGACAGCGCCTCCGGCGGGATCGCTCTCTCCCCGGAGACCCCGACCAGCAGATCCGCCCCGTCGATAACGTCGGCCGGCGCGCCCGAGCGGCACTCGGGGTTCGTCACTTCGGCGAACCAGCGCTTGACCGTGTTCATCGACCCGTCCAGGTAGTCCTCGCGTTGGATGTGCAACGCCCCGCGCGAGTCGGCGCCGACGATCCGCTGTACCCCGGCCGCGAGCAGGATCTTCGTGACGGCGATCCCGGCCGCCCCCAAGCCGATGATGAGCACGTTCAGATCCTCTACGCGCCTGCCGGTCAGCTTCACGGCGTTCAGGAGAGCCGCCATCACCACGACCGCCGTCCCGTGCTGATCGTCGTGGAATACCGGGATGTCGAGCCGTTCCTTCAGACGCTCCTCGATCTCGAAGCAGCGGGGGGCGGAGATATCCTCAAGGTTGATCCCCCCGAACGCAGGGGCGATCAGCTCGACGGTCCGCGTGATCTCCTCGGCGTCGGTCGTGTCCAGGCAGATCGGGAAGGCGTCGACCCCGGCGAACTCCTTGAACAGGCAGCACTTCCCCTCCATCACGGGCATCGCCGCGCGGGGCCCGATCCTGCCGAGCCCGAGCACCGCGCTGCCGTCGGAGACGACAGCGACCGTGTTGCGCTTGATCGTGTACTGGAAGGCCTTGTCCGCGTCCTCGGCGATCGCCAGGCACACGCGCGCCACGCCCGGCGTGTAGACCATCGAGAGGTCGTCACGCGTCCTCAGCGGGTGCTTGTTGTGCTGCTCGATCTTGCCCCCCACGTGCAGCAGGAAGGTGCGGTCTGTGGTGTCGATTACCTGCGCACCCGCGGAGGCCTCGATCGCGGCGATGATCCGCGTCCAGTGCTCCCTTCCGGAGGCGTCCACAACGATGTCACGCAGGCTCTGGTGCCCGTCCACCTCGACGAGGTCCACGGCTGCGACGACGCCTCCGGCCTCACCGATCGCGTTCGTCACTGCTCCCAGCGTGCCCCGGGCTTCGTCGAGCTTGACGCGAATCGTGAGACGGTACTGCGCGCTGGGGGTGACGCTCACTGGGACTGGCTCCTCGATCGTTGGCGGCACGGGATCTTAGGGGCCCGTTCGAGCAAAGGCCCTATGCCCCTGTCGAGCGATTCAAGCCGTCGCTGTCGGGGATGTCCTCGTAGAGTGATCGATCGATGGCGGTGAAGAGCACATTGGGCCCGAGCGCATCCTCGCTCGATGCGGGCGATGGGCACCGACGCCTGTTCCTGATCGACGGGCCGAGCCTCGTCTATCGCGCCTTCTATGCGCTGCCCGAGTCGATCGCGACCTCGACGGGCGTGCCGACGAACGCGATCTTCGGGTTCGCCTCGATGCTCGTAAAGATCGTGAGCGAGTACGGCGTGTGCCCGACCCTCGTCGCCTGGGACGCGGGCTCCTCCGGGCGGGTTGAGCTGTTCGCCGATTACAAGTCCCAGCGCCGCGCGCGACCGGACCTGCTCAAGCAGCAGTGGCCGGCGATGGAACCGCTGGTGGAGGCCTTCGGCTATCGCAACGTGCGGATCGAGGGCTATGAGGCCGACGACGTCATCGCCTCGCTCACCGCTCGAGCGCTGGCGGCCGACCCGCCCGTGCCGGTGATGATCGTGACCGGCGACCGCGACGTCTTTCAGCTGATCGATCAGCAGGGGCTCGTCAAGGTGATGGCCACTTCCCGCGGGATCACCGACACGAAGATCTACGACCACCAGGCTGTGCTTGATCGCTACGGAATCCCGCCGGCTTTGATCCCCGACTTCTACGGCTTGAAGGGGGACACCTCCGACAACATCCCCGGTGTCCCCGGGATCGGCGACAAGACCGCGAGCGAGCTGATCCAGAGCTACGGCTCGCTCGAGGGCGTGCTGTCGCACATCGATTACATAAGCGGGCCAAAGCGCAAACAGAACCTGCTCGAGCACGCCGATGACGCGCGCATATCGAAGAGCCTCGCGACCGTCCAGCGCGATCTGGCGGTCGACTTCGACTTGGCAGCCGAGGCGGTCCGCGAGCCCGATCGCGCGCGGGTGCGCGAGTTCTTTCGCGAGTACGAGCTGCGCGATCCATTGCGCCGCCTGGAGGAGGCGCTCGGCGACGCTGATCTCGCCGCGCCCTCGCCGGCAGCCGAGGTCACGCTCAGCGCGCTTGTGCGCGCGGGCACCCCGGCGGACATCGGACGCCTCCCGAGCGGAGAGCTGCGTGTGGTCGTGAGCGCGGTGAAACCGCCGGAGGGCGCCCTCTTCGCCGAGGGCGCGCCCTGGCGTTTCGCCGTCGCCCTCGCGCCATTGCACGAGGACGAGCAGGGTTCCCCGCGCGAGCAGGCGGGGAGCGCCTCGGAGGTGCTCGCCGGAGATTGCGGGGGGCCCGAGGAGATCGTCACGGCCTGCGCGGATCATCCCGTCGTGGTCCACGACGCCAAAGCGCTCGGCCTCGTGCCCGAAGCGCTGTCGCACGACACGCTGCTCGGCGCCTACCTTCTGGACCCGGCCAGGCGTGGTTATCCCTTCGCCGAGCTCTGTGAGGAGCGCGGGCTGGCCAGCGACATCGAGGACACCGTGGCGGCTGACGCGCTTCTGCTCGGGGCGCTGGCCGACTGGCAGCGCGAAGAGATCTCAGAGCGGGGCCTCGATGGGGTGATGCAGTACATCGAGCTCCCGCTCGTGGCGGTCCTGCGCGAGATGGAGCTCCTCGGGGTACGGCTCAACCTCGAGCGCCTCGCGAAGATCACCGAGCGGGTGCGTGCGGAGATCTCTGGCCTGGAACGAGAGATCTTCGACCTCGCCGGCGAGGAATTCCTTATCGCTTCCCCTCAGCAGCTCGGGGAGGTCCTCTTCGAGAAGCTCGGTCTCCCGCGAAAGCGCCGTGGCAAGACGGGCTTCTCCACCGACGCTCGAGTGCTGCAGGCGATCCGCTCCGAGCACGAGATCATCACGAAGATAGAGCGCTGGCGCGAGCTGAGCACGCTGATCAAGACCTACCTCGATGTCCTCCCGGAGCTCGTCGACGAGCGCTCGCGGATCCACACGACCTTCCTGCAGTCTGTGGCGCAGACCGGCCGCCTCTCGAGCATCAACCCGAACATGCAGAACGTACCGATCCGCACCCCGCTCGGGCAGGAGATCCGCGGCTGCTTCGAGGCCGAGCCCGGCGCCGTGCTGATATCTGCCGACTACTCCCAGATCGAGCTGAGGGTGCTGGCCCACGCGGCTGAGGAGCCGGTGCTGAAGGAGATCTTCAAGCGGGGCGAAGACGTGCACACGGCGACCGCCTCGCAGGTCTTCGAGGTGGCCCCGCAGGACATCGACCACGGCATGCGCTCGAAGGCGAAGATGATCAACTACGGCATCGTCTACGGCCTTTCGGACTTTGGCCTCGCCGATCGCCTGAACATCCCGCGCGAGGAGGCCAAGGAGTTCATCGATGCCTATCTCGACCGTTTTCCGCGCGTGGCGGCGTTCATGGCCGCCACGATCGAGCAGGCCAGGGAGGAGGGCTACGTAAAGACCCTGTGGGGCAGGCGAAGGCAGATACCCGAGCTGCGCGCCCGCAACTATCAGGTACGCACGTCCGGCGAGCGCCTTGCGGTCAACACGGTGATCCAGGGAACCGCGGCGGACATCATCAAGCTCGCGATGGTCCGCTGCCGGCGGGCGCTCGAGGAGTCCGCGCTCAAGACGCGCCTGCTGCTGACGATCCACGATGAGCTTCTCTTCGAAGGCCCACCCACCGAGACACCTGCCGCCCGTGATCTGATCGAGCGGGAGATGTGCGGCGTCTGGGAGGATCGCGAACCGCCCATGGCTGTTGACGTCGGCGTGGGGAAGAACTGGCTGGAGGCGAAGTGAGCGAGGCGGAGGGTCACGCAGCATGAGCCGCGGGCTCGCGGTGCTCGTGGGGGTGGGCGCCGGCGCGCTGGTTGGGATGCAGGCGCCGATCAACTCGCGTCTGGGCAAAGCCGTCGGAAGCGTGCAGGCGGCCGGCTTCTCGTTTCTGGCCGGCACCGTCGTCTTGCTGTTGATCGCTGCTGTCGTGAACGGCGGACTGGGAAACCTCGCCCACGCCGGTCGCGCGCCCTGGTGGGCGCTCGTCGGCGGGCTGCTCGGGGCCGTCTACGTGACGGTGGCCCTCATCGCTGTGCGAACACTGGGCGCGAGCGGCTTGACCGCCGTCGTCATCACCGGTCAGCTGGCAATATCGGTGGCGATAGACCGCTTCGGCCTGCTCGGGGTGGCGCGTCAGCCGGTGGGCATGCACCGCGTTGCGGGCCTCGCGCTGCTCGTCGCCGGGGTGGTGTTGGTCGTACGCAAGTAGCTCATCCGAGGGCTTCGCGAAAACCCTCTCGCCAGCTTGGGTACTTTGGCGCCCAGCCGAGCACCATCTTGGCGCGCTCGTTGCAAGCGCCCTGCGCTCGGGTCATCGTCGCGATTCCGTAGGCGCCCGCCAGCGGCCGTGCGATGAACGCGGACACCCGGTAGGGGCTTGGCGCTCCGAGCGCTGCGGCGAGTTCCGGCAGCCATTCAGATACGGGCGCGGGCTCGTCGTCGACGACGTTATAGGCGCCCGTGGCACCGCGGGCGAGGGCAGCGACGGTAGCGCGCGCGGCGTCCTCGATTTGGATGAACGACCACACGCCGTGTCCCTTGCCGATGATCGGAAGGCGACGTCGCAGGACGTCGCGGCCGATCGAGCCAGTCGACGAGATCGAGCTGTGAGGGCCGTAGAAGTAGCCGTAGCGCAGGACCAGCCCACCGGCGGCGCGAACCGTGCGCTCGAGCTCGGCCAAGGCTAGGGCCGAGCGCTTGAACGGTCCGGCGTGGTCCACGTTCAGCGGATCATCCTCGCCGTGGACGGTACCGGTGGGCCCCGGCGCGTATGTGAAGGCGACGCCTTGCGCGAGTACCCGCTTGACCCCGGCCGCCTGAGCGGCCGCGAGCAGATGTCGCGTGCCCTCGCTACGCAGCCGGTCGGTGGCCGCGAGGTCCCGCCCGATCCTGCGGGGAACGAGCCTGGGTGGGAGCGAGGTGAGCTCATGGACGACGGCATCGGGGCGGGCCTCGAGCATCGCCGCAAGCACCGCCTCGGCGGCGAGCGCGTCGGCGACGACCGGCTCGGCGCCCATCGCCTTAAGCGCGTCGGCCTTCTCGGGCGATCTGGTCATGCCCGTGACCTCATGGCCCTCAGCCACCAGCATCGGCACGAGCCGCCGGCCGATCACACCGGTGGCACCGGCCAGGAAGACTCTCATGCCGTCGTGAGCGGCTTGGGTGGGCCCTCGGGCATCACGCAGACCCGTCCAGACGGCCTGTGCCCGGCTGGGCTAGACCAACCTCGCCGAGCCTGCGAATCGAGGAGGGAATTCGTCGGCTGGCGGCGGCGCTCGAGGAATCTCCCGGCCCGGCGCCCACGAACGAGGGCGGGGCGATATCGAGGTAGTGCTCGAAGATGAAGCCGGCGAGGCGTCCGTGCTCCATCGCGCCGACGACTGCGCTGAGCGCGCGACTTGGGGTCATGCGACCGACCGCCTGCTGGGCCCTCAGCAGCCAGCGGTACTGGCGCGCGTGGGAGTCCGAGAAGGCGCCGTAGCGGCGCAGCGCATGCTCGCGCGTGCGCCGCCCCTCGAGCACGGCGCGCAGCTCGCGCCCGCAGGCCAGACCGAAATAGAGGGCGGTGCGGATGCCCTCCGCTGTCAGCGGGAGACAGTGGCCGGCCGAATCCCCCACAAAGAAGACCCCGTCCTCGACCGCCGAGCGCAGCTGATGTGGGATCCAGTTTCCCTGGTAGCCGCGGGCGGGCAGGCCGAGGTCGTGCGCGAGCCTGACAGTGGGCTCCTTGATATGCAGGGCGGGCCAGAAGGAGCCGACACCGACACGCAGCTCCTCGCGAGCGGGAAAGCTCCAGGAATAGCCGGCGCGGACATAGCGGTTGTCTATCCAGAGCTCCATCTCCTCACCGCGCCCCTCGGGGTGCACCTCGAGACCGCGCGAGAGGCGGGCGTTCGGCGGCTGGATAGTCGGCCCGTTCGAGAGCACCCGCCGCCAGCCAAGCGCGTCGACGATCAGAGGGGCCCTCAGATCGCCGCGGTCGGTGTGGACGGTGAACCCCTCCCGGCCCGTGACCGTAGCCGTCTCGAAGTCCGGCTCGGGTGAGGCGGCCTGCTGCCAGAGCAGCGCACACAGCTCGGCGTAGTCGAACGTCGAGAAGGACCAGGGCAGCTGCCAGCATGAGGTGCGAAACGGCGTATGTACGACCAACTCGTCGAAGCTCTGGCGCAGCGAGCCCTCCAGATCCATGGCCTCGAGCCAAACGGTCGGCATCGCGCAGGCCGACGTCTGGCGCTCGCCCAGCTCGTAGCGGTCGATCACCAGCACCCGCGCGCCCGAGCCGGCCAGCTCGCGCGCGACCGCCAGGCCGGCGAAGCTTGCACCGCATACGAGAGCGTCGCAGTCGCGATCCACGCGTGTACGCTGGTCCCCGCGCTTCGTCGCTCGCACAGGCATGTGGCCGGCAATGATACGCCTGCGCTACCCTTCGCCGGTGCAAACACTGATGGATAATCCTCAAGCCAGCGTGGTGGAGGGGTCGAACGGGCTGCTGCTCGAGATCGACGGGCAGATCGTCCCCAACTACGACGCCACCTTCCGGACGATCGAGGAGGGCGAGGTCGTCACCGGCCACGTCGTGCGGATCGACAAGGACGAGGTCCTCGTAGACATCGGCTACAAGTCCGAGGGCGTCATCCCCGCGAACGAGCTCTCGATCCGCAAGTCGGTTGATCCGAGCGAGGAGGTCCACCTCGGCGAGGAGGTCGACGCGATCGTCCTCACGAAGGAGGATCAGGACGGCCGGCTGATCATGTCCAAGAAGCGTGCGCGCTTCGAGAAGGCGTGGCGGCGCATCGAAACGGCCGCGGAGTCGGGCGAGCCGGTCGAGGGGTCGGTCATCGAGGTGGTCAAGGGCGGGCTGATCATCGATCTCGGTGTGCGCGGCTTCCTGCCTGCCTCCCTTGTGGACATCCGGCGCGTGCCCAACCTCGACGAGTACATGGGTACGAAGATCGAGACGAAGGTGATCGAGCTCAACCGCTCGCGCAACAACGTGGTCCTCTCCCGCCGCGCGGTCCTCGAGGAGGAGCGCAAGGAGGTTCGCCAGCAGATCCTCGATCGCCTCCAGCCGGGGCTGGTGGTCGAGGGGCAGATCTCCAACATCGTCGACTTCGGCGCTTTCGTCGACCTCGACGGCATCGACGGCCTCATCCACATCTCTGAGCTCTCGTGGTCGCATGTCAACCACCCGAGCGAGATCCTCGCGATCGGCGACACGGTCAAGGTCAAGGTGCTGGACATAGACCGCGAGCGCCAGCGCATCTCCCTCGGGCTCAAGCAGACCCAGGAGGATCCCTGGCAGCGGATCGTCGACACCTACAACGTGAACGACGAGCTCGCGGGCAAGGTCACGAAGGTCGTCACCTTCGGCGCCTTCGTCGAGATCCTCGACGGGGTCGAGGGTCTCGTGCACATCTCAGAGCTCGCTCCCCATCACGTGGAGAATCCCCGCGAGATCGTCCATCCGGGCGATGAGATCCGCGTGAGAATCCTCGAGATCGACTCCGAGCGCAGGCGACTGTCTCTCTCGGCCAAGCGCGTGGAGGACCAGATCCTGCCCGTCTCCCGCCCCGGCGAGGCGGAGCATGAGCCCCGCGCCGAGGATGCACCCGCGGCGGAGAACGCGCTGGCACCCGAGGCTGGGGCCGCATATCAGGATGCAGCCACGCCCGAGCACGTAGCAGCGCAGGCCCCCGCCACGGCCGACGGCGAACGGCAGGACTCAGCGAGCGCCGACGCCGCCGATGCTTCCGCGACTCCCGAGTTCCCAGAGGCGGCGACCGTCACCGCGACCGTCGAGTCCGCCGAGGCCCCGCTCGCCCCCGAGGCCGCGCCGGCCGCGCTCGCGCCGGCCGCGCTCGCGCCGGCCGCGCTCGCGCCCGAGACCCCGCACGCGGGCGAGCCGGACGAGCCCGCGAGCACCGAGGGGGCACCCGCGCTCGAGGACGAGGCGACGGCCGCCGAGCCTTCGCAGGAGTAACGCCGTCTGAGCGACGCGGAGCGGGTGGAGCCGGCTGTGCCCTTCATCGGGCTGACGGGGGGCATGGGCTCGGGAAAGTCGACGGCCCTGGCCGCGCTCGAGCGTCTGGGCGCCGCGGTCCTCTCGAGCGATGCGGTCGTGCATGAGCTCTATGAGGGCGAGCAACTCCGGGCGGCTCTGGTGGCCCGTTGGGGCCCGGAGGTCGCGCCGGGCGGTGTCGTGGACCGCGCCGCTGTCGCCGAGCACGCGTTCGCGCGAGACGAGGACCGCTCCTGGCTCGAGGGCCTGCTGTGGCCCGAGGCCGGCCTGGAGAACCTCTACGACGCAACGATCGCCGTGATCGGCGATGAGCGCGTGCGCGCTCACAGGGCGGCCGGCCGCGGGCACGCCCTCGCAGAGGAGCGGGCGGCGCGCCAGCTCTCCCAGCAGGAGAAGGCGAAACGGGCGACCTTCGTTGTACGAAACGACGGGACGGAGGAGGATCTCGAGCGGGAGCTCTCGCTGGTGCTCGGAAGGCTCGGTAGATGAGGGCGTCGTTGATGCTCAAGAGCCAAACAGATGAGGCTGTCATTCGTGCTTGAGAAGCTTGCGAGATGAGCCCGCACAAGCTCGCGACGATCGCGGCAATCGCACTCGCCGCGCTCTCGGTTGGGCTCGTTTTCTCAGAGCTCGAGCATGCCGTGCGCAACCGCCTGCCGCTGAGCGACGCCGCCATCATCCGAGAACAGGCGGCCGAAAAGCACCTTGATCCTGCGCTGATCGCGGCGGTCATCTACGCCGAGACCAAGTTCGAACCGCGCCCCTCCTCCGCCGGGGCTCAGGGGCTCATGCAGATCCTTCCGGCAACCGCCTACTACCTGGCGCGCCTCTCCGGGGGAAGCAGGTTCACGGCAGGCGATCTGGCGACGCCGCGCGTCAACCTCGCCTACGGCAGCTACTACCTGAGGTACCTGCTCAATCACTACGACGGCAACGAGATGCTCACCGTGGCCGCCTACAACGGCGGCATCGCGAACGTGGATAACTGGGTCGAACAGGCGCGAGCGGGGGGACGCGAGCTCACCGTGGAAGCGATCCCGTTCGGAGAAACCCGCGACTACGTGCGCCGCGTGCTCGCCGCCCAGACGGCCTACCGTGCGACGTACCCCTACGAGCTCGGCCTGCGCTAGCAAGCGACCGGGGGCTCGCTACGGTAAGTGGACGATGCCCCAATTCAAGCTCGACTCCATCTTCACGCCGGCAGCTGATCAGCCAAAGGCAATCGAGGCCCTCGCCGAGGGCATCGAGCGGGGAGAGCGCTTCCAGACGCTGCTCGGCGCGACCGGTACCGGCAAGACGATGACGATGGCTGGCGTGATCGAGGCGGTGCAGCGTCCGACGCTCGTGATGGCGCACAACAAGACGCTCGCGGCCCAGCTCTGCAATGAGTTCCGCACGTTCTTTCCCGACAACGCGGTCGAGTACTTCGTCTCCTACTACGACTACTACCAGCCGGAGGCCTACGTTCCGAGCAGGGACCTCTACATCGAGAAGGACTCGGCCATAAACCAGGAGGTCGACCGCCTGCGTCACGCAGCGACGGCCGCCGTGTTCGCCCGTAGGGATGTCATCGTCGTCGCCTCCGTTTCGTGCATCTACGGGCTCGGCTCGCCGGAGACCTACGAGATGAACATGCAGATCCTCCGGCGGGGAGAGGAGATCGACCGCGACAGGCTGCTGCGGAAACTCGTCTCGATCCAGTACACGCGCAACGACACCGTCCTCTCGCGCGGGACCTTTCGCGTGCGCGGAGAGACGCTCGAGGTGTTCCCCGCCTATGCTGAGACAGCCTTCCGGGCGACGATGTTCGGCGACGAAGTCGAACGCCTGCAGCACTTCGACCCGCTCACGGGCGAGCTGATAGCCGACGACCTCGAGCACGTGGCGATCTGGCCGGCGACGCACTACAACGTCAGGGAGGGAACGATCGAGGCTGCCGTCGCGGAGATCGGACGGGAGCTCAACGAGCGCTGCGAGCAGCTCGAGTCGGAGGGAAAGCAGCTGGAGTCCCACCGCCTGCGCCAGCGCACCCAGTACGACATGGAGATGCTGCGCGAGATGGGCTTCTGCTCGGGCATCGAGAACTACTCGCGCATCCTCGACGGTCGCCTGCCGGGCGCGCGGCCGTACTGCCTGATCGACTACTTCCCGAAGGATTTCATCTGCTTCATCGACGAGTCCCACCAGACCGTGCCCCAGATCGGCGGCATGCACGTGGGGGACAGATCGCGCAAGCAGACACTGGTGGACTATGGCTTCCGCCTGCCGAGCGCGCTGGACAACAGGCCCCAGACATTCGAGGAGTTCTTGTCGATCACCCCCCAGCTGATGTTCGTCTCGGCGACGCCCGGCGAGTTCGAGAGGACTCGCTCGACGCGCATCGTCGAGCAGATCGTCCGCCCGACGGGGATCGTCGACCCCGTCGTCGAGGTGCGCGAGACGCGCAACCAGATAGACGACCTCATGAACGAGGTCCGCGCCCGCGTTGATCGCGATGAGCGCATCCTCGTGACGACGCTGACCAAGAAGATGAGCGAGGACCTCTCGCAGTATCTCCTCGAGATGGGGTTTAAGACGCGCTACCTGCACTCGGAGATCGACACGCTTGAACGCATCCAGATCATCCGCGACCTGCGTCTCGGGGAGTACGACGTGCTAGTGGGTGTCAACCTCCTGCGCGAGGGTCTGGATCTGCCGGAGGTCACGCTCGTGGCGATCCTCGATGCCGACAAGGAGGGCTTCCTGCGCGGGGAGACCTCGCTGATTCAGACGATCGGGCGCGCCGCGCGCAACATCAACGGCACGGTGCTCATGTACGCCGACAAACAGACGCGGGCGATGCAGGCGGCGATCTCAGAGACCGACCGCCGCCGCGAGATCCAGCTCGCCTACAACGAGCAGCACGGGATCACCGCCGCGACGATCGTCAAGGGCATCTCCGACATCGCCGAGTTCCTGCAGGCGGAGTCCAAGCTCCCACGGGGCCGCAAACGGCGCACGGGCAGGCGGAGCTCGGTCAACGAGATGCCCAAGCACGAGCTCGAGCGCATGGTGGTCGAGCTGGAGGAGGAGATGATCGCCGCCGCAGAGGAGTTGCGTTTCGAGTACGCCGCACAACTGCGCGATGAGCTGCGCGAGCTGCGCCGCGACCTGCGGGAGATCCAGGCCGGCGAGGCTCCGGGCGGAGAGCAAGGGCCGTCCGGCGCTCCGGTGGTCGAGGCCGCGGCAAGCAAAGCCCCGGCTCGCGACATCGCCTAGGATGGCCGCCGTGGAGCTCGACCGCCAGGCCATCGAGAAGCGGGACTTCCCCATCGGCCGGCGGGGCTATGATCCCGCGGCCGTGGACGCCCACCTGCGGGCGCTCGCCACGGAGATCGAGGAGCTCCAGCGTGCGGCGAGCGGGCCGGGGACGGAACCCTCCCTGGCGTTCACAGCGAGCACGCAGGTGCAGAGCATTCTCGCGGCCGCCGAGACGGCGGCCGCCGACATCGAGCGCCAGGCGCTCCAGAGCGCGAGCAACCTGCGAGAGGAGGCCTCCCGCGACGCCGCCCGCACGCGCGAGGACGCCGTCAAGCAGGCCCAGGGGTATGTTGCCGCCGTGGCCCAGGCGACCTCGGTGCTGTTGGAGCGTGTCGCCTCGATGGACAGCGAGGTGAACGCGCTGCTGGAGAGTCTGCGCGCCGGCGCAACCCGTCTGGCGACCGACCTGGCGGCGGTCGAGGCAAACATGGGCGAGCTCTACGACGCCGCCGCCGGACGCGCGCAGAGCGCCGAGCAGCGACAGCCGGCGCCTTCGCAGGATGACGCTGGTGCCGGCCGCGCGTCCGCGAGCGTCGGCCCGGCATTCCCGGCCGATCGCTCCGCATCGGCGCCCGCGCCTGAATCGGCGCCCGCGCCTGTGTCCGCGCTCACCGAGGTTCCTGGGTCCACGCTCGCACCTGCGCCGTCGGCCCCCGCTGTGAGCGCTCGGTCGCCGCGACCCGACGCCGCAGCTGCACCGGCCTCCGAGACAACCCCGGCCGGCGCCGAGAACGGCGATGTCGACGGCGCCCGCCTGATCGCGCTCAACATGGCCCTCAACGGCGAGTCGCGTGCCGACGCCGAGCGCTATCTCGCCGAGAACTTCAAGCTAACCGACAGGCAGAAGCTCATCGACGAAGTGTACGCCGCGATCGAGGGCTGATCCGCCTCCGAGGCGGCCCCGCACGGCCCTGCGGGGATCGCCGCTCGCTTTGATTGAAACCGCCGGCGAGCAAGCTCAAGAGCCGGTGCGCGGACGCGAGCAGCTCACGCCGATGCAAACTGATTAGTTGAGCGCGCAGGCGGGGTATCGCAATGGCGCACGCGAGCACCCGGACCTGTATCGAGCCTGGCTGGTGGCGTATAGCAATGGCGCACGCGAGCACCCGGACCTGTATCGAGTCTGGCGGCCGCGTATAGCAATGGCGCACGCGAGCACCCGGACGTGTATCGAGCCTGGCGGCCGCGTATAGCAATGGCGCACGCCCGGCGTGCCCGACGGGACACATCTGATCGGGGCGGCTGTCACGGTGGTCGTCGCGAGCCGGCTCCCGGCAGGTTCAGAGGCCCCGGCAGGCACGCCGAAACGTCTCCCGCCCAAGTCTCGGGCAAGGACGACGGGACGAGCCCACACGAACATCTGTTCGTGGTCATAGAATGGGCCGGGATGCCTCCCGGCAACCAGATAGTCGTCTCCGGCGCGCGAGAGCACAACCTCAAGGACATCTCCCTGTCGCTGCCGCGGGATGCGCTCGTGGTCATCACCGGCCTGTCCGGCTCGGGCAAGAGCTCGCTCGCGTTCGACACGATCTACGCCGAGGGGCAGCGTCGATACGTCGAGTCGCTCTCGGCCTATGCCAGGCAGTTCCTCGGGCAGATGGACAAGCCCGACGTGGACTCGATTGAGGGTCTGTCGCCGGCGATCTCGATCGACCAGAAGACGACTTCGCGGAACCCCCGCTCGACGGTGGGCACGGTGACCGAGATCTACGACTACCTGCGACTGCTGTGGTCGCGGGTGGGCAAGCCGCATTGCCCCATCTGTGGCCGGCCGATCGTGGGGCAGTCTGCCGAGCAGATCATCGACCAGGCGATGGAGCTGGCCGAGGGGACACGATTCATGGTGCTCGCGCCGGTGGTGCGTGGGCGCAAGGGCGAGTACGGCAAGCTACTCGAGGAGCTCCGCAGCGACGGCTTCGCGCGCGTGAAGATCGACGATCGGGTGCGGATGCTGGAGGAGTCGATCGTGCTCGACAAGCGCTACAAGCACGACATCTCGGTCGTGGTCGACCGGCTCATCATGCGCCACGACGTCCGCAAGCGGCTCGCCGACTCGATCGAGACGGCGGTCAGCCTCGCCGACGGGCTCGTCGAGCTCGAGATCGTCCGTTCGTCACGGGCCGAGCCCGAGCCCGCGCATGCCACCGGCGCCAAGGGCGTGCGCGCCGCCGCGGTGCAGATCGTCCCGGGGGTCGCGCCGGAGCCGGGAACCGTGTTCACCTTCTCAGAGCGCTTCGCATGTCCTGAGCACGGGCCCTCGCTAGTGGAGCTCGAGCCGAGGATCTTCTCGTTCAACTCGCCGCATGGAGCATGCGATCACTGCACGGGACTGGGCTCGCAGATGGAGATCGATCCCGAGCTCGTTGTCCCCAACCCGGCGCTGTCGATCGCTGAAGGGGCGCTCGCACCCTGGGCGAACAGCACCTCTAACTACTACGAGCAGGTCACCGAGGCGATTGCCGAGCGCTACGGCGTGGACCTGGAAGCCTCCTGGGAGGAACTGCCCGAGGAGCAGCGGAGCCTGTTCCTGGAGGGAACGAACGGCGAGCCGGTGCAGGTCACCTACCGTAACCGCTACGGGCGGCGGCGCTCCTATGCGACGAGGTTCGAGGGGATCGTGAAGAACCTTCAGCGTCGCTACAGGGAGACCGATTCGGAGTGGACGCGTGAGAAGATTGAGGAGTTCATGTCGCTGCGGGCCTGCCCGGTTTGCGGCGGGGCGCGGTTACGCGCCGAGTCCCGCGCGGTGCTCGTTGGGGGGACGCGGATCGAGGACTTCTGCGCCATTTCGGCGCGGCGGGCGCTCGACTGGCTCGAGCAGGTTGAGCTCCCAGAGACCGACCGGCACGTCGCGAGGCTGATCCTGCGCGAGATATCAGAGCGTCTGCGCTTCCTTGAGAACGTCGGTATCGGCTACCTGTCGATGGATCGGGCAGCCGCGACCCTCTCCGGCGGCGAGGCCCAGCGGATCCGGTTGGCGACACAGATTGGCTCTTCGCTGGTGGGCGTGCTCTACATACTGGACGAGCCCTCGATCGGGCTGCACCAGCGCGACAACTCCAAGCTGATCGGGACCCTGGAGCGGTTGCGTGATCTCGGTAACACGGTGATCGTGGTCGAGCACGACGAGCAGACGATGAGGGCCGCCGACCACCTCGTCGACCTCGGCCCCGGGGCGGGCGAGCACGGCGGTCGGATCGTGGCTCAGGGAACCGCAGCAGAGGTGCAGCGGGTCGAGGAGTCGCTGACGGGGCAGTTCCTCTCGGGCGCGCGCACGATCGAGACCCCAGGGCGCCGGCGCACCCCGAGCGGCTACGTCGAGATCCTCGGCGCGAGCGAGCACAACCTGCGCGACATCGACTTGCATGTTCCCCTCGGGGTCCTCGCCTGCGTGACCGGGGTGTCCGGGTCGGGCAAGTCGACACTCGTGAACGACGTGCTGTTCAAGGCGGTGGCGAACCGGCTGCATCGCGCGCGCAAGCGTCCCGGCGCCCACCGCGCCGTCCATGGCCTGGAGCAGCTGGACAAGATCATCGCGGTCGACCAGTCTCCGATCGGGCGCACGCCGCGGTCGAACCCCGCCACCTACACGGGCCTGTTCGACGTGATCCGCGATCTCTTCTCAAAGACCCAGGAGGCGCGTGCCCGAGGTTACAAGCCCGGGCGGTTCAGCTTCAACGTGAAGGGGGGACGCTGCGAGGTCTGCCGCGGGGATGGTCAGATCAAGATCGAGATGCATTTCCTGCCCGATGTCTACGTGCCATGCGAGCAGTGTCATGGCAAGCGCTACAACCGCGAGACGCTGGAAGTTCGCTTCAAGGGCAAGAGCATCGCCGATGTGCTCGACATGCCCGTCGAGGAGGCTCTGAGCTTCTTTGAGCACATCCCCAAGGTCCGCCGGCGTCTGGAGACCCTCGATGCGGTCGGGCTCGGCTACGTGCGACTCGGCCAGCCCGCGACGACGCTCTCCGGCGGGGAGGCCCAGCGCGTGAAGCTCGCGACAGAGCTCTCGAAGATCGCCACGGGAAGGACGCTCTACATACTCGACGAGCCGACGACCGGGCTCCACTTCGCCGACGTGCAGCGCCTGCTCGAGGTGTTGCAGCGGCTCGTGGACGCCGGTAACAGCGTGGTCGTGATCGAGCACAACCTCGACATCATCAAGTCCGCAGACCGGCTCATAGACATGGGTCCCGAGGGGGGCGAGGAGGGGGGGATGGCGATCGCGGTCGGCACCCCCGAGGAGGTCGCCTCGGAGCCCGCCTCTCACACCGGGCACTTCCTGGCGGAAATCTTTGCTCAGACAGCGAAGCCCAACGGCGCGAAGCCCAGGGCCAGCCAACGCAAACGGCGGCCCAAGGTCGCCGCGTGAATCGGCGCTCAGGCGCGAGGGACAAGGCGATCGACGAGGCGCGGGAGCTTGCACGCCAGGCTCGCTTGTGGTCGCAGAAGTGGCGCTGGTATGAGCGCAACTCGCTGCCCTGGAACCGCGCGCGGATCCACTGGGAGTTCCTGCGCCGTGATGCTTTCGTGCGCTGGCCGGTGCACGGCAACGTGCTCGAGGCGCTACGCGAGGGGCGCCTGGAGGTCGGATCGGGGGCCCTGCTCGAGCCGGGCGTGTGGATCACCGCCCCTGGAGCCGCGCGCGTGCGCATCGGCGCGGGCACGTTCCTGAACCTCGGCGTGATGGTCGCCGCCGAGCGGCTCGTGGAGATAGGCGCGAACTGCATGCTCGCGAACGGGTGCTTCGTGACGGACGCAAACCATCGCTACGACGATCCGGTGAAGCCCATCACGTGGCAGGGTTTCGAGAGCAAGGGGCCGACGCGGATCGCAGAGAACTGCTGGCTCGGAGCGAACGTGGTCGTCACGAGCGGAGTGACGATCGGCGAGCGCTGCGTGATAGGGGCGAACAGCGTCGTGACGGGCGATCTGGAGCCGTTCTCGATCGCAGCCGGCCTTCCCGCCAGGGTGATCAGGCGGGTCGAGTACCGCTAGGGTGGCCGCTGTGGAGCTCTATGAAGCAATCCGCAACGCTCCCACGACCCGGCGCTTCAGCCCCGAGCGGGTCCCGCACGGGGCCCTGCGCCGGGTGCTCGAGAACGCGCGCTTCGCGCCCAGCGGCGGCAACCGCCAGGGCTGGCGTGTGATCGCGATCGAGCGCGCTGAGACACGGCGAGCGCTGCGTGACCTCTACCTACCGCACTGGCGCGACTACATGGAGCGCACCGGCGGCGGCGCGATCCTCGCGGCCCCGGGCGCCTCCGACCCGACGCGCGTGCGGATGCTGCGGCGCGCTGACGAGTTCGCCGAGCGCCTGCACGAGGTGCCCCTGCACTTGCTCGTCTGCGTGCGCCTGACCGAGCTCGCGATCGTCGACACCGGGCTGGGACGCCCGAGCATCGTCGCCGGCGCATCGATCTATCCGTTCGTCCAGAACATCCTGCTGGGGCTGCGCGCGGAGGGCCTCGGTGCCGCCCTCACGACGCTGCTGACGCCCGCCGAGCCGGAGGTCAAGCGTCTGCTCGCGATCCCGCAGGACGTCGCGCTCGCCGCGTATGTGCTCGTCGGCAGGCGCGCCGAGCCCTGGCCGGCGCGCCTGTCGCGGCGTCCGGTCGAGGAGTTCGCGTTCTGCGAGCGCTATGGAGAGGCCTTCCCGGGGGGCGACTAGGCCAGACGCGCCTGCAACTCGGCCAGCTCGCCGGGATCGATCGAGTAGGTGTGCTCTGGGCCGGGGTAGCGGCGCGAGCGGACATCCTCGGCGTAGGCGGCGACTCCCTCGTTCATCTCCCGCTGGAGGTTCGCGTAGCGCTTGACGAAGCGCGGGCCGAGGCCATCGCGGATGCCGAGAAGATCGTGGAAGACGAGCACCTGACCGTCGGTTGCTGGGCCGGCGCCGATCCCGATCACGGGAATCTCCAGATGTCCCATCAGCTCCTCGGTGACCGCGCTCGGGATCGCCTCGAAGACGATCGCGAAGCAACCCGCTTGCTGCAGGGCGAGCGCTTCGGCAGCGATCCGCGCCGCCGCATGCGCGGTACGACCCTGAGCCTTCCAGCCGCCGAGGGCGGTCGACGTCTGGGGCGTGAGGCCCACATGTCCCATCACCGGGATGCCTGCGCCGATGATCGCGCGCGCACGGTGCACCGATGCCTCCCCGCCACCCTCGAGCTTCACCATCTCGCAACCGGCTTCCTTGACCATGCGTATGGCGGTGAGGATCGCCTGCTCGTCTGATACCTCATAAGAGCCGAACGGAAGGTCGCCGATGAGCAGGGGCGTGTGCAGACCGCGGCGCACGGCGCGAGCGAGAACCAGCATGTCGTCGAGCCCGACGGGTGTCGTCGCGTTGTAGCCGAGCACGGTGGTGGCGGCCGAGTCGCCGACGAGCACGAGGTCGACCCCGGCGGCCTCGGCGGCGCGGGCGCTCGGATAGTCGTAGGCGGTGACCATCACGATCGGCTCGCCGAGCCGCTTCTTCTCCATCAGCAGCGGCAAGGTCATCGGCAGGCGCCCGGGGTCGGAGGGTGCCTGGATATGGGGTTGGCTCGACATGGTGCTCCTCTCTGAAGAAGTCGGTTGACGCCCCGCTCCGCTAGGAGAGCAGGGTCGCCACCTCCTCGTCGATCGTGACGATGCGATTGGTGAGAGCCTCGACGTGGACCACGCGCGGCTCGTAGTGCTCCAGCTCGGCCTGCTCATAGTGGCCGTAGGAGATCACGATGATCGTGTCCCCCCGCTGAACGAGGCGGGCCGCGGCGCCGTTGACCTGCATCGTTCCCGAAGCCGGCTCGCCGGCGATCGTGTAGGTCTCGAAACGAGCGCCGTTGTCGACGTCGAGCACTTGGACCTGCTCATGCTCGAGGATGTCGGCGGCACGCAGGAGCTCGCTGTCGATCGTAATCGACCCAACGTAATGCAGGTCACAATCGGTCACCGTCGCCCGGTGGATCTTCGACTTCAGCATCACACGCTGCATGCGGTGGCCGCCTCCCCGTCAAACCGTTGGTTGCTCAGAGGCTCCGTGGCCGCAAGCAGGAGCGCGTTGTCGATGAGGCGAACCTCGCCGATGCGTGCGGCGAGCGCCAGCAGGGCCTCATGCGCAAGCGTCTCGACGGGCTCGAGCGTGTCGGGATCGACGAGTGTCAGGTATTCGGGCTCCACGCCGAAGCCGATCATCGCGGTGCGCGCCGCCTGAAGCAGCAGTTCGGCGGAGCGCTCGCCGCCCGCGGCGTACTCGCGCGCGGCATCGAGCGCCGCGGGCAGCGCCAGCGCGGCCTTGCGCTCACGCGCGCTCAGCAGGACGTTGCGGCTGGACATCGCGAGTCCATCGGGCTCGCGCACGGTCGCTCGCGCCTCGATCCGAACCGGCAGGTTCAGGTCCTCGACCAGACGCCGGATGACGAGGACCTGCTGGGCGTCCTTCTGGCCGAAGTAGGCGACGTCGGGCATCGCCATGCAGAGCAGCTTGCTCACCACCGTCGTGACGCCCCGGAAGTGCTCGGGACCGCGGGCCGCGCCCTCGAGCCTGTCGGTGAGCCCGTACACCTCTACGGCCGTCGCGAAGCCGCGCGGGTAGACCTCCTCGACCGACGGCGCGAAGAGCACGTCGGCGCCGGTCTCGGCGGCCAGGGCGGCGTCTTGCTCCTCGCGGCGCGGGTAGTGCTCGAGATCGGCAGTCTCGTGGAACTGGGCCGGGTTGACGAACAGCGAGACGACGACCCGATCGCACTCTGTGCGCGCCCCGCGGATCAGCGAGAGATGGCCCTCGTGCAGGGCTCCCATCGTCGGGACCAGGCCGATCGTCAGTCGCTCGCGCCTCGCGGGCGCGAGCGCCGCGCGCAGCTCAGCGACCGTGCGCACGGTGATCATGCGCTGAGCGAGGATCGGTCGGGGTTCATCGATTTCGGTCCAGTTCCTGTGGATACCGGCGCGAGCAGCTGTCAAAACGGATGATGCGTGGGGGTCCATCCCGAGCAGGTCGATGACGGCCCTCAGTCAATGATCATACAACCGTTTGCGGGTCCCCGGAAGCGCGGGGAGGCTGTGTGCTCATATGCACAGATCGCCATTCGGGGGTTCACCAGGCGTCGAGGTATGGGCGCTTCTTGCCGGCACGCAGCCGCCAGTCAGGGGTGCTCTCGCCGAAGAGGGTGGCTATCCAGCGGCGGGAGTCGACGGGATCGATCACGTCGTCGATCTCGCCATAGGCAGCCATGTTCAGCCCGCGGCCGTGCTCATAGGCGCCCTCCACAGCCGCCTGGAAGACCCGCTCGCGCTCCTCCAGGTCCTCGATCGCCTCGAGTTCGCGCCGCATGCCCAGGCGCACGGCGCCCTCGAGGTTCATGCCACCGAACTCCGAGGTCGGCCATGCGATCGTGAACAAGGGCGCCTTGAAGCCCCCGCCGGCCATCGCCTGAGCTCCCAGCCCGTAGCCCTTGCGCAGCACGATTGTCCCGAAAGCCACGGTCAGGTTCGCACCGGTGAGAAACATTCGCGCGAAGTGACGAACCGTCGCGTCGCGCTCGGCGGCCGGCCCGACCATGAAGCCCGGCGTGTCGCAGAGAAACAGCACGGGGAGCTCGAACGTGTCGCAGAGCGCCAGGAAGCGCGCGGCCTTGTCGGCGCCATCCGCGTCGATCGCGCCCCCGAGGTGACTCGGATCGTTCGCGACCAGACCTAGGGGCCGCCCGTCGAGGCGTGCCAGAGCGGTCACCATGCCCGGCCCGAAGCCGTGCCGCAGCTCGAGCACGGAGTCCTGATCGAACAGCGTCTCGACGATTCGACGCACGTCGTAGATTCGCTTGCGCTGCTCGGGGATCAGCTCGCGCAGGAGGCGCTGATCGGGCACGCTGCCCGCCTGGCAGGGTCCGTGGAAGTAGGACAGGTAGCGCTTGGCCTGTGCGACGGCCTCGTGCTCACCGCCGACGCGCAGGTCGACCACTCCGTTTGCGTCCTGCACATCGATCGGCCCGACCTCCTCGGGCTCGTGTACACCCAGCCCGCCCCCCTCGATCATCGCCGGGCCACCCATGCCGATGCTCGAGTCCTCGGTCGCGATCACGACGTCGCAGCATCCGAGCAGCGCGGCATTGCCAGCGAAGCAGTAGCCGGAGGCGATCCCGACGAGCGGAACGAGGCCGCTGAGCCGCGCGAAGAGGTTAAAGGCGCGGCAGTCAAGGCCGGCCACGACCGGTGCGTCGACGTCGCCGGGCCGTCCGCCGCCACCCTCCGCGAACAGCACCACGGGGAGCCTTCGCCGCTCGGCGATCTCGAACAGGCGGTCCTTCTTGAGATGGTTGCGCATGCCCTGGGTTCCCGCCAGCACGGTGTAGTCGTATGACATGGCCACACATGGCCGGCCGTCCACCTCGCCGACCCCGGCGATGAGCCCGTCCGCCGGGGTGCGCTCGATCAGCTCCTCGCGCGCGCGGCGCCGCTCCTGGGCGGCGAAGACCAGGGGGGCGTACTCGACGAAGGTGCCCTCGTCCACGAGGTCGGCGACGTTCTCGCGTGCAGTCCGCTGGCCGCGCTCGCGGCGTCGCGCAACGGCGTCCGGCCTTGCCGCGTCCAAGCCGATCTCGTGGCGGGCGCGAACTTCGAGCAGGTCCGCGCGCAAGGCGCCCGTTCGCTGCGCCTGGGCCGGTGAGGTTGAGCTACCGGCCTCCGCGCTGGAGCGGGCATCGGCGCCGGACGCCGGCGCCAGCACGAGCAGCAGCTGGCCCTCCGCCACCGCGTCGCCCACGGTGACCTCGACACGGCGCACAACAGCGTCGATCTGCGCGAGGATCTCGTGCTCCATCTTCATCGCTTCGAGCACGATCATCGCCGTGCCCGCACCCACCCGCTCTTCGGCTTTCTGGGCAACCGTGACCACGACGCCTGCGAAGGGCGCGGTCACGGCCACCTCGGAAGTGGACGCCATCACGAGATCATCGCTCAAGCGCAGCGCCGGTGGCTGGACCCGGCGCCGCGCCCCTGCCGGTCGCCGGGGACGGGACCTGCGCCGAGGCGCGCTTTTCGCATCTCGCGCGCTCGGCCGGGGAATAACTACCATCCGATCGTGTCCCACGGGGAGAGCGAGCCGACGGCCTCCGAGCGGCGCGAGGCCCTGAAGGAGCTGTTCGTGCAGGCGCGCGGCTGCCTTCGCTGCCCCGAGCTCGCCGCCACGCGCAGGACGGTCGTCTTCGGGGCGGGGAACGCGGACGCAGAGCTGATGTTCGTCGGGGAGGCGCCCGGGGCCAGCGAGGACGAGCAGGGCGTGCCGTTCGTGGGGCGCGCGGGCAAGCTGCTCGAGCAGCTCCTGGGCGAGATCGGGATCGCGCGCTCGGGCGTGTTCATCGCAAATGTCCTGAAGTGCCGCCCACCTGGCAACCGCGATCCGCTGCCGATCGAGATCGAGAACTGCCACGACTACCTGCTGCGCCAGGTCGAGCTGATCCAGCCGTCGGTGATATGCACGCTCGGCAACTTCTCGACGAAGCTGCTCCGCGGCGATCCGGCCGGTATCACGCGCGTGCACGGACAGGCGGAGCTGCTCACGCTCGGCAGGCGCGTGGTGCGGCTCTATCCGATCTACCATCCGGCGGCGGCCCTCTATACACCACGCATGCTCGAGACGTTGCGGGAGGACTTCGCGCGGCTGCCCGAGCTGATCGCGCTCGGTGAACCCGCGCAGCCCTCGCTCCCGCCGCCGGCCGAGCTCGGGGAGCCGAACGAGCCGGGGCGGGCGGCGCAGCCGCCCGCCGAAGCGAGCTCCACGAGCCCCGGGGGGCAGCCCCTCGAGGCCGACCAGCTCGGCTTGTTCTAGAGGAAGTGGACAGGCTCGAGGCCGGCTTCTGGACGCGATCTGGACGCGATCTGGACGCGATCCGAAGCCTTTTCCCTGCAAAAGAGGGATTCGGGGAGAAACGTCGAATTTCTTTGGCGAAGCGCTAAAGCAACCTCACACGGTTGCCGATGTAGAGATTGTCTCCATCCCTCCAGGAGTAACGACCGGCCCGCGTTTCCATTCTCCCGCGGGTCGGTCTTTTTAATCACCTACGGGGATCGGCCCAGTTCGCTCTAGAGTCTCGTCGTGGCCCTGCGCAGCGTCGAAACCGCAGATCCTTCAGAGACAGAATCCCTGGGCGCTGAGCTCGCAGCCGGACTAAGCGATGGCGAGGTCGTCCTCGTGCAGGGAGAGCTCGGCTCGGGAAAGACCACGCTCGTGCGCGGTGCCGCGTGCGCGCTCGGGGTCACCGATCCCGTGACGAGCCCGACCTTCAGCATCGGTCATCGCTACAAGGCCGCCGACATCACGGTCTCCCACCTGGATCTCTACCGGCTCGGTCCTCTCGCGCAGGAGGATCCGGCGCTGCTCGCGGACTATCTCGGCCCGGGTCGGATCGCCTTCGTCGAGTGGCCGGGAGAGCCGCAAGCAGAGCTCTCGGGCGCACGCCTGCGGGTCAGGCTGATCCACCGCGGGGCCGACAGGCGGCTGATCGAGGTGGTCGAGGGGTGATCCTGCTCGGCTTCGACACCGCCACGCCCTCAACGGCCGTCGGGCTGCTGCTCGCCGATGGGAGCGTGTTGGCGGCGCGCGACGATCCCCAGCCCGGTGAGCACCCCGGTCACGCCACGCGGCTACTGGCGATGGCGGGCGAGCTGCTGGAGGAGGCCGGCCTGCGCTGGGGCGAGCTCGAGCGGATCGCGGCGGGAGTCGGACCGGGTACCTTCACCGGCCTGCGCGTCGGGGTCTCCACGGCGCGCGGCCTTGCACAGTCGCTCTCGGCGGAGCTGGCCGGGGTGTCGAGTCTGCGGGCCCTCGCGGCAGCGGCTTTCGATGCGCGCACCCGCGAGGATGATGGTGAGGTGGAGGCGGTGATCGCCGTGATCGATGCTCGCCGTGGGGAGGTCTTCGCCGCGGCTTACGCTCCGGGTGAGGGGACTGCGGCGAACGAGCTCGCGAGCGAGCTGCTTTCGCCGCGGGCGCTCGCGCCGCAGGATCTCAGCAGCTTCGTGGCCCTCGCCGAGGAGCATCTGGCCTGCGGGGGGCAGCGTTGGCTTGCGCTCGGTGACGGAGCGACGCGCTTTCGCGAGTATCTTCAGATCCCGAGGCTGCGCGTGCCGCCTGACTCCTCGCCTCAGCACATCGTGAGCGGCGAGGCGATCTGCGAGCTGGGGGCGCGCGCAGCGGCGCTGTCCTGCTGCGAGGAGCTCGTCCCGGATTACGGTCGCCGTCCAGACGCCGAGATCGCGCTCGAGGGGGCCGCGGCCGGGAAGGGCCTACAGCCGTGACACGATCGTCTGCCGTGGAGCCCCGAGCAGAGAACTCGCCGCTCGTCGAAATCCGCAGGCTCGTCTATACCGATCTTCCGCAGGTGATGGCGATCGAGCGCCGCGTCTTCCCGACCCCCTGGTCGCTGGCGATGTTCGTGCTCGAGCTCTCCAAGCAGTCGGGGGTCTGCCTGGCCGCGCTGTGCGAGCGGCGGCTCGTCGGCTATCTGATCTGCTCGCGCTACGACACCGTCTGGCACGTGATGAACGTGGCGGTGGATGTCGATCGTCAGCGCCTGGGCCTGGCCTCGGCCCTGCTCGCCGAGCTGTATGCGAGTGTCGAGGACGAGCAGGCACGCTTCACGCTCGAGGTGCGCCGCTCAAACAGCGTCGCGATCCACCTCTATGAGCGTGAGGGCTTTCGCGCCGCCGGCACTCGCCGGCGCTACTACCAGGACAACGGCGAGGACGCGCTGGTGATGTGGCGTACGCCGGCCACTCTGGAGGGCTCGCTGAGCGACATCCCCAACGCGCGCCCGGTATGAGGATCCTCGCGCTCGAGACGAGCTGTGACGACACCTGCGCTGCGGTCGTGGACGAGGCCGGGCGGGCCCACTCGAACGTGATCTCCTCGCAGGGCGTTCACGACAGGTTCGGGGGTGTCGTCCCTGAGATCGCCTCACGCCAGCACCTGCAGCTCGTGAACCTCGTCGTCGCTCAGGCGCTCGAGGAAGCGGATGTTACGCTCGGGCAGATCGCGCTCGTGGCCGCGACCCAGGGTCCCGGGCTGGTGGGCGCGCTGCTCGTCGGCCTCTCCACGGCGAAGGCCCTGGCCGCCGCGCGCGAGTTGCCGTTCGCGGCTGTCGATCACCTGCAGGGGCATGTCGCGTCGAACTTCCTCACCGCCACGGGCGCCGGCGAAGGATCGGAGATCGGAGAGCGTGCGTTCGAGCCGCCCTTCCTCTGCCTGATCGCGAGCGGGGGTCACACGCTGCTCGCCCACGTGAGAGCCCGCGACGGGTTTGAGATCATCGGTCGCACGCTGGACGACGCCGCGGGCGAGGCGTTCGACAAGGGGGCGAGGATGCTCGGACTGGGCTACCCTGGGGGCGCGGCGCTCGAGCGGCTCGCCGCCGAGGGCGACCCCGAGGCCTACGCGTTCCCCGGCTCGGGCGCTGAGCGCCCGCGCGGTGGACGGCGGGCCGCCTTCGCCGAGGGCCTGGACTTCTCGTTCGCGGGTCTGAAGACGGCGTTGCTCTACAGGCTGCGTGAGCTGGGAGAGGGGCAGGCGAGGGCGCGGGCGGCCGATCTCGCCGCCTCCTACCAGGCCGCGATCGTCAACAGCCTCGTGCTGCGTGTCGAGCGGGCCCTGGAGCGGACCGGGATCGGGAGGCTGGCGGTCGGCGGGGGCGTTGCGGCGAACGGGGAGCTCCGCACGCGGCTGAACGGACTCGGGGTGACGCTGCATGTCCCCCCGCGGGTGCTCTGTACCGACAACGCCGCGATGATCGCGAGCGCCGCACGTTTCTCCCGGCACTTGCCGTATCCGGAGTATCTCGCGCTCGACGCCTACGCCACCGGAGAAGGCCTGAGGTGAGGCTTCTCACTGTCTACTCCAAGCCCGACTGTCACCTCTGCGAGCAGGCGATGAGGACGCTCCGCGGACTTCAGGCTGAGCTGGGATTCGCGCTACAGGAGCGGGACATCACGGCCGAGGAGTCTCTCCACCGCGACTATTTCGAGCGCATCCCGGTCATTGCCCTAGACGGGGAGGAGCTGTGCGAGTACTTCGTCGATGTGGCGGCGGTGCGCGAGCGTCTAGAGTCACGACGATGAGTTACAGAGAACCGACGAGCCCGGCGGAGGCGGAGCGCGACGGTGCGAGTTCATCCAGCGAGCGGCTCTCGCTGGGCGTCGCGGCGCGGCTGTCCCGCTACCTGCAGGTGTTGACGCAGGCCAAGAAGATGGGCAAGGAGACGATCTCCTCACAGGAGCTCTCCGACTACACGCATGTGAACTCGACCCAGATCCGTCGCGATCTGTCGGGCTTCGGCAAGTTCGGCAAGCGCGGGGTCGGCTACAACGTCGAGGCGCTCGTTTCCCAGATCCGCAAGATCCTGCGCACGGCCGGCCAGCACAACATCGCCCTGATCGGGGCCGGGCATCTCGGCAAGGCGATCGCCTCCTCGGATATCTTCGCCGACCACGGCTTCCGCGTCGTCGCCATCTTCGACGTCGACGACGCCAAGGTGGGCTCTGATGTCGGCAACCAGGCGGTGCGCCACATCGGCGAGCTGCGTCAGGTCGTGCAGGACGAGGACATCGTGGTGGGGGTGCTCGCGGTGCCCACAGCCGCGGCCCAAGGGCTCGCGGACGAGCTTGTCGAGGCCGGCGTGAAGATCATCTTCAATTACTCGGAATCGCTTCTGGACGTGCCGCCGGAGGTGACCGTCCACACCTCGAGCCCGGCCGTGGATTTGCTCTACGCGCTGTACTTCTACCTGACCTAAGGGCGATGCACTCACTCTCACCGCCGCGGCCGGCGGGCACGCTGGCGTGCAAAACCGCACCAGAGACTCAAGCAATGAACAGCCTGGACCTAGACCGAGCCGTCGAGACTTTCGCGGAGGCGGCCGACTTCACGGTTGGCCTTGAGGAGGAGTTCTCGATCCTCCACCCGCAGACGCTCGATCTTGTCCCGCGCTTCGAGGAGCTGCGGGCGGCCGCCGCCGGGGACCGAGTGCTTCGCGATGGTCTCGCCGGCGAGCTGATCGCCTCGGAGGTCGAGATCATCTCCGGTACAGGGTCAGATCTGCAAGACGCTCTCTCACGCCAGCGCGAGCGTCGCCGGGCGCTGTTCGCGCTCGCGGACGGCCACGGTGCGGCGCTCGGTGCCACGGGAACGCATCCGTGGGCCGACTACCGCGAGCAGCCGATCATCGACACCGATCATTACCGGCGCGTCGAGGAGGGCTTGAAATACGTGGCCTGGCGCAACAACACGTTCAGCCTCCACGTGCACCTGGGCATCCGCGACATCGATCGCGCGGTGCGTGTGTGCGACAGGCTGAGGCCGCTGCTGCCCTTGCTGCTTGCGATCTCGGCGAACTCGCCGTTCCTCGACGGCCGCGATAGCGGCCTGCATTCAACGCGAAGCCAGAGCTTTACGAAGAGCTTCCCCCGCTGCGGCGTTCCGGACGCCTTCGGCGGCTGGGCGGCCTACCGGCAGTACATCGAGTTTCTCATGCGTACGGGCTCGATCGTCGAGTTCACCCAGGTGTGGTGGTCGGTCAGACCGCACTTCAGCTTCGGCACCGTCGAGGTGCGTATCTGCGACGTGCAGAGCACCGCCCAGGAGTCCGACGCACTCGCCGGGCTGATGGTCGCGTGCATCGCTCAGGCGGCGCGCGACGTGGACGAGGGCGTGCCGTTCGTGGATCCACCTCCCCGCCTGATCGAGGAGAACACGTGGCGGGCCATCCGCTTCGGGCTCGATGGCCGGCTGATAGATCTCGAGCGAGCCGAGCAGTATCCGGCCCGCGAGGCGAGCGAGCGGCTCGCCGCCTGGACCGCCCCGATCCGCGCGGAGCTCGCCATCGAGCTCGCGTTTCCAGAGCTGAACGGAGCACAGCGCCAGCGGCGGATGATCGAGGCGGGCGCGACGCGCGAGGCGATCTTCGCGGCATCGGTCAACGAGACCCGACAGACCTATTCAGAGGAGGTGGCTGTATGAGCGCAGATCAGGAGAGCCGGGCCCCGGCGCCCGGAGTGGGCGCGGCCGATGCGGCCGGGGCGCCGACCGAAGAGGAGCTCCGCGCCGCCTATGAGGCTGAACTGAGCCGTATCACCAGTGCCGACATGATCGCCCAGGCAGCAGTGTCGCTGCTCAACATCGGAGCTCGGCGGCTCGGAGGGCCGGCTGAGAGCACGGCGGAGGCGAAGGATCGCGCACAGCCCGCGGGCGCAGGCGCAGGGGGTGCCGGGCCGGGGTCCGAGCGCGATCTCGAGCAGGTCCGCGACGCGATCGACGCCGTGCGCGCGCTTCTTGGGATCCTCGAGCGGAGGGTTCCCGGCGAGCTGCGCCCGCTGCGTGATGCGCTTGCCCAGCTGCAGATCGCATACGCGCGCGAGGCGCAGGCGGCGGGCCCCGAGGCGCAGGCGGCGGTCCCCGAGGCGCAGGCGGCGGGCCCCGAGGCGCCGGGTGAGGCGGGCGCCGGCACGGGCGCGCGGCCGGCCGGCTCGTCCACGGGAGCGCCCGCGCGCGAGCCGAGCGCCCAGCCGGGGGATGCGCCCGCCGGCGGGGAGCGGCCGGATGGCCCGGGGCCGGCCGAGTCAAGCGGCAGGCTGTGGCTGCCCGGCCGCTGAGGGCCCCCGAGCCGCCGTCATTTTGGCCGGCACGATAGACTGCGCGCGCGTTTGCACCGGGTGAGCGCTCGCGTCGAGCGATCCGGGCGTCAAATGTGCGCGCGATGATCCTCGCGCGGCACGCCAATCAGACCGCGGAGGATTTTTCAGTTGAGCAGCTTTCTGACGAACCATGGGGTCGTCGTCGCCCTCGTTTGTGCCGCCTGTGCCGTGCTCTACGGGGTGTTTACCACGCGATCGCTGCTCGTGCTCTCGCCCGGCAACGAACGGATGCAGAGCATCTCGCTGGCCGTTCAACAGGGCGCGCGCGCCTACCTGAACCGCCAGTACACGACGATCGCGATCGTCGGGGTCGTGCTGTTCGTCGCGCTGATCTTCATCCAGAACATCGCTGTCGCCTGCGGGTTTGCGATCGGGGGCATGCTGTCCGGCTCGGCCGGCTACATCGGCATGAACGTATCCGTGCGGGCCAATGCGCGTGTTGCCGAGGCAGCCCGTGGCGGCGTCTCGCCGGCGCTGCGCGTGGCCTTCAGGGGCGGGGCGATCACGGGGATGCTCGTCGTCGGGCTCGCGCTGCTCGGCGTCTCGGGTTACTACGGGCTGCTCACGGCCGTCTTCAACGACAGCCAGAAGGCCGCGGTCGACGCGCTGATCGGGCTTGGCTTCGGTGGCTCGCTGATCTCGGTGTTCGCTCGTCTGGGCGGCGGCATCTTCACCAAGGCGGCCGACGTCGGAGCGGACCTCGTTGGCAAGGTCGAGGCGGGGATCCCCGAGGACGATCCCCGCAACCCGGCGACTATCGCCGACAACGTCGGCGACAACGTCGGCGACTGCGCCGGGATGGCGGCCGACCTGTTCGAGACCTA
The DNA here is from genome assembly GCA_049512215.1 of Solirubrobacteraceae bacterium. Classification (GTDB taxonomy): domain Bacteria; phylum Actinomycetota; class Thermoleophilia; order Solirubrobacterales; family Solirubrobacteraceae; genus Palsa-744. The sequence continues at coordinate 9,657 of JBEKXJ010000024.1, read as the reverse complement.
CGCGGTCACGGCGGTCGCGGTGATGCTGCTGGGGGTGCTGACGTTCCACGAGGCCACACGCGTGGTGCTCTACCCGCTGGTGCTCGGCGGCGCGGCGATCATCGCGTCAGTCATAGGCACGTTCGCAGTGCGCTCCAAGGCCGGCAACGTCGAGCGCGCCCTCTATCAGGGGCTGATCCTCTCCGGCGCGATCGCCGCCGGGGTGTTCGCCCCGATCACCTACTGGCTCATGCGCAACCTGAGCTTCAGCCACGTGGGCAATGCCGTCAACACGCCGGCCTGGGGGAAGTTCTACCTCTGCTCGATCATCGGGATCGGGGTGACGGCGTTGCTGTTCGTGCTCACCGACTACTACACCTCGACCCGCTTCTCGCCGGTGAAGAAGACGGCAAAGGCGTCGATCACCGGCCACGCCACGAACATCATCCAAGGGTTTGGCTCGGGCCTGCAGGCCACAGCTCTCCCGGCGCTTGTGCTCGTGGCGGGGATCCTGGGCGCGTGGAAGCTCGCCGGCATCTACGGGATCGGCGTGGCCGTCATGGGCCAGCTGTCGCTGACGGGGCTGATCGTGGCCCTCGACGCCTTCGGCCCGATCACCGACAACGCGGGCGGGATCGCCGAGATGGCCGATCTGCCCGAGGAGGTGCGCAACGTCACCGATCCGCTCGACGCGGTCGGCAACACCACCAAGGCGGTCACCAAGGGATATGCGATCGGGTCCGCCGTGCTTGCCGCGATCGTGCTCTTCTCGGGCTTCCAGCAGGAACTGGCGAATCACAGCAACGGCAATCACATCCTCTTCGGCATCAACGAACCGCCGGTGCTGATCGGCCTGTTGCTCGGAGGGATGATGGTGTGCCTGTTCACCTCGCTGGCGATCGAGGCTGTCGGCCGAGCCGGCGGCGCCGTGGTCGAGGAGGTGCGGCGTCAGTTTCGCGAGCATCCGGGCATCATGGAGGGCACCGAAGACCCCGACTATGCGGTGTGCGTGGACATCGTGACAAAGACCGCCCAGCGCGAGATGATCCTGCCGTCGCTGCTGCCGATCGGGCTGACCGTGATCGTCGGGCTGATCGACCAGCAGGCGCTCGGCGGGATGCTGATCGGGGTGATCGTGGTGGGTTTCTTCTTCGCGGTCCTGATGACCGCGGGCGGCGGGGCATGGGACAACGCGAAGAAGTTGATCGAGGACGGCGCCTATGGCGGCAAGGGCTCAGACGCGCATGCCGCCTCGGTGACCGGGGACACGGTCGGTGACCCGTTCAAGGACACCGCCGGGCCTGCGATCAACCCGATGATCAAGGTCGCGAACATCGTGGCGATCCTGATCATCCCGCTGATCACCTGAGGGCTCGGGCGAGGGAGTACCTCGCGCCCGGTGCGCCGCCGGCGCCGGTGCGAGATAGCCGCGATTCTCGATGAGCTACCCATCCAAGCCAACCCCGGGCGTTAGGACCTAAGCTCAGCTCGAGATGATCGGCCGCCAGGCGCACCGCACCGGAACCTTCGTGCTCTCACTGCTGATGGCCGCGATCGGCGTGGCGCTGATCGTCGAGGCCGTGGCCGGGCACGGCAGCGCTATCTCGGCACGCTTGCTGCTGGGCGTGCTGTTCATCGCGGCGGGGGCGGCGAGACTGTACCTGGAGGCAAGGAGAAGCCGGGGGCGATGAGCACAGGGAAGGATGCTGACGGCGAAGGGCGAGCTGCCGATGGGTCTGTCGGTGAGCCGGCGCAGGGCGAGGGGTCGCCGGGTGGAGCGCCCGGCGCGGAGGTCGAGCGGGTCTCGGGCGAGCTGGAGCGGGGCACCTCCGAGTTCGCCGCGCGCTCGCGGGTGATCGTGCGCCGGAGCATCGGCTCGCCGATGCTCTTCACGGTCGTCTACTCCTCGCTTGCCAGCGCGATCTACTTCTCGCTCGGGGTGATCGCGGGGCACGCGCTCGGGCTAACGCCGCTCGTTTTCCTGATCGCCGCGCTGCTCTTCGCGCTGACCTCGATGACCTACGTGGAGGGCGCCTCGCTGCACCAGGAGCGGGGCGGCTCGACGGTGTTCGCGCGCTACGCGTTCAACGAGCTGGTGAGCTTCATCGCAGGCTGGGCGATACTGCTCGACTACGTCATCCTGATCGCCGTAACCACTTACTCGGCGACCCAGTACCTGCGGGTCTTCTGGAGCCCGCTCGGGCATCATCAGGAGGCGCTCGGGCTCTCGCTGGCGTTCATCGCGCTCGTGGTCCTGAGCAACATCCGCGGCTTCGGAGGGCGCAGCGCCAGGCGGATCGGGATGCTGGTCGCGGGCGACCTCGCTCTGCAGAGCTTCATCGTCGTGCTGGGCCTCGTGCTCTTCTTCAGCCCACACACGCTGCTTGGGCCGATCCATCTGGGGAGCTCGCCGAAGTGGTCTGACCTGATCTTCGCGCTGACGGTCGCCGCGATCTCGTTCACGAGCTTGGAGTCGGCCTCGGGCCTGGCGGGGGAGGTGAGGATCAGCCGCCGGGGCCTGAAGCGGATGGTCGCGAGCGGCACCGCGACGGTCATCTTCCTCTATGTGGGCATCGCCCTCGTGGCGGTGACGGCGCTGCCCGTGCACGGGGGCCACACTGAACTCGCCACCCGTTACCTGAACGCGCCGATGATCGGGGTCGTCGAGCACGTTCACCCGCACTGGCTGGAGCAGGTGCTGAAGTATCTGGTAGGCGCTCTGGCGACGGTCACGTTGGTGGCGGCGGCGAACGCCTCGATGCTCGGCCTCTCGAGGCTCGCCTATTCGCTGTCGACGAACCGGCAGATTCCGAGTGGCCTCGGGCGGCTGCATCCCGAGCGCTCGACTCCCTACGTGCTAATCATCATCGCCGGTCTGATCTCCGCCGGGCTGGTTGTGCCCGAGGATCTCGACTTCCTCGTCGGGATCTACGCCTTCGGGGCGATGCTGGCCTTCACGATCGCGCATCTGTCGATCTGCCGCCTGCGCTACACGGAGGCCGAGCGAGACCGTCCCTATAGGGTGCCGCTGTCGGTCAACTTCCGCGGCGGTGCGCTGCCGCTGCCCGCGGCCTTCGGGGCGCTCGTGTCGGCCGCGGGCTGGGTCGCCGTGATGGTCGTGCACGAGCCGGCCCGCTACGTCGGCCTGGGATGGATGGCGGTCGGGATGGCGCTCTACGTCGTCTATCGCCGTGCGGATGAGACCTCGCTGTTTCGGCGCGTGACGGTTTCGCCGCAGATCCTGCGCGCCGAGCGTCCCCAGGAGCGCGACTACGGCTCGATTCTGGTGCCGCTCTTCGGCACCGACCTGGACGATGACATCGTGCAGACAGCGGGGCTGCTCGTCTCGGGCGAGCCGACCGACGAGGCGGCGATCGACAGGGCCACGATCGAGGCGATCTGGATCTTCGTGATCCCGATGTCCCTGCCGCTGGACGCGAGCCTGCCCGAGGCGCAGATCAAGCACGCCCGACAGGTCCTCGCGCGGGCCAAGGCGGTCGGCGAGGAGTACACCGGGGTGCACGTGGCGACCGCCACCGTGCGGACCCGACGAGCGGGCTACGCGATCGTCGACGAGGCGCGGCGGCGCGGGGTGGAGGCGATCGTGCTCGCCGCCGAGGAGCCGTCGCGGATCCGTGGCGGCGCGCGTTTGGGTGGCCGTGGCGGGCCGCTCGAAGGCCCCGTCGGCGACATCGCGAAGTACGTGGTGAGCAAGGCGGACTGCCGCGTGATCCTGACCGCGCCGCCCGCCGGGGAGTCGGCGCCCGAGGCGTCGCGCCCGGTCGCTCGAGCCGACGTCCCCATCGTCTAATCTCAGCAGATATGTTCGTCCTGATCGTTGGAGCCGGGCGGGTCGGCTCCGCAGTGGCCAAGTCCGCGCTCGCGGCCGGTCATGAAGTCTCGGTGCTCGACGAGGACCCGCTCTCGCACGAGCGCCTGGACGCGGGACAGAGCAAGAGCTGGGAGGACGCCCAGGGCCAGTTCACGGTGGGCACGGCGCTGGAGACCGATGCACTCATCCAGGCCGGGATCGAACGCGCCGACGTCTTCATCGCATCGACCGCCGGGGACAACACGAACCTGGTCATCGCCCAGATCGCCCAGAAGCGCTTCGGTGTAGAGAAGGCGATCGTTCGCGTGATGGACCCCGCCCGCGCCAGCTGGTACGGCGAACACGGCCTGCAGACGATCTCGCCCACCAGGCACGCTATTGAGATGTTCGAGCGCGCGCTCTCGCCCGAGGAGGACTAGCGGCATGTATGCGATCGTCGTAGGTGCGGGAAAGGTCGGGCGCAACCTCGCCCGCGAGCTGATCGCCAGGGGGCACGAGGTCACGCTGATCGAGTCCTCGCGTGCGCGCTACCTGGCGATCGAGGAAGAATTCGAGCACGCCGTCCACTACGGCGACGCAACCGAGCTGTGGGTGCTCGAGCGCTCGGGCATCCAGCGCGCCGATCTCGTGGTCGCCGTCACCGGCGACGACGAGGACAACATGCTCGTCTGCCAGGTGGCGAAGGAGAAGTACCTCTGCGATCGGATTATCGCCCGCGTGAACAACCCCCGCAACCACGACCACTTCAGGCTGCTGGGGATCCAGCCCGCGGTCTCGGCGACCGATCTGATCCTGCGCTTGATCGAGCATGAGGTCCCCCGCTATGGTCTTGTGCATCTGCTCGCCCTCGAAGAGGAGCGTCTGGAGATCATCGAGCTCGAGGTGAGCGAGGACGCACCGACGGTCGGTGAGCGGGTGTCCGAGATCAGGCTGCCCGAGGGCAGCCTGATCATCTCGGTGCTGCGCGATGGGGCGGGCTTCGTGCCGAAGCCGGACACGGTGCTCCAGGCCGGCGACGAGGTCCTCTTGGTGCTCGATCCGGGCCTCGAGGAGGCGATCACGGCTTACTTCGCCTCGGCCGGCCAGCCCGCGAGCACGTGAGCGGCCGGGCATCCCGTGCCCGCGTGCGTGGGCTTGGCGCCGGAGCGCTTCACCCGGTGGCGGGCAGGCGGCGGACGGTATCCTTGGGCGTTCCTTCCGGGATGGTGTAATTGGCAACACGCGTGCCTCTGGAGCACGAATTTGGGGTTCGAGTCCCTGTCCCGGAGTGCGCGAAGACACTGCAAGTCGGGCCGGTGCGCGCCAGTTCTTGCACCAGTAGTGCGCGGATGTGTGCTCTCGCGCGGTAGGGAAAACCGCTGATTCGGGGGAAGCGAGGCGGGTAACCTATAAAGCCGATCGTCACGTTACGCGTGCGCAGCAAGCTACTGAGCGCCGATCGCTAGCAGTCGCCTCGCGAGTGGGCACCATCGTGAGGAGGATCTCATGCGCTCTTTACGCCGCCGTCAGGCAGACGGGGGAGCCTTCCTTGTCGGGGGATCGAATACCACCGCAACATCAATAAGGGAGATCGATCTCATGAGCCGACTCATCGTTGCAAGCAAGCAGAGCCAACGAGCCGATGCGCCGATGTGGCTGGGTGAGCGGGGCGCAAGAGTTCAGCGACGACCGCGCCCCCGCCCGATTGATCGAGAGGATCATAGTCGAGTACGCACGGGCGTGGCGCGGTACACGCTCGCCGGGAGAGGACTCCCTGACATTTGGTTCTTGCTGAGGAACGCGGCGCGAGTGGCGATCGGCTGGAGGTATCCCGCCACACGCCGCTTGGTGGCACAAAGCGTTGAGGTAAGCCGCGAGTGCGAGTTCGGGCCCAGTGTCGCCATACGTTGAGCGCATCGGACGCGCAGCCTAGATGGCGGTGCTGTCGGGATTTCTAAGTACTTGCTCACCCACGTGATGCCTCCCATCGTGCACACTGAGGCTGGTGGAAGGGTGAGTTGATGGAGTTGGAAGCCTCGAGGGTAACGAGATTATCTAGGTTGCGTCGGGCGCGGCGAAGCCGCTTGATCACTGCACGGCCGAAAGATCAAAGCGCGGCGGAGAGGAGGCCCAACAACCAGGCGGCGCTGCTCCACGCCGAAGTGCGCGAAATGCTGAACGAAGCGCTCGACTGCGAGTTGGGCATCTGCGCCGACGACAATGCTCTGACCGGACTGAGGCTCGTGCGATGAGCGCTTCAGTGGCGATCGGACTCGGCCTGAGCTGGGTTGCGGCGGCCGCGACGAGTCTCGGCTGGCTGATGAAGTCGCGCGGTGCTTACGCCTCCGCGCGAATGCGCCACCGCCGCCCCGTGCTCAGCCTGCGCGTCCAGCCCGCACCGTCCACGGTGAGCGCCGGCGCGTCGGTCAGCGTCAGCGGCGCTTCCTATCAGGCCGAGCTCTTGAGCGCCCGTGCATTTCCAAGCGGCACCCTCCGTGTCGCGTTGCTCGCCCTACTCCCTCGCCCACCGTTTCCGCCGCGAGCTGTCCGTCCGTGCGGCTCGCGGCGTGGGGCAGCATCGCGATGCCCGGCTCGAGGCGAATCGCGGGAGGCGCAGCGCCCGCGCGGATCCCTCGTCGCGGGATTGTGAGATACGGCGGGCGCTCATGGTCGGTCTTCTCGTGGGAGCCTGTCCCACCGGCACGGGTGTCCTTCCTGACACCCTCGTCCTGAGGCGCGGCGTTCTGGATGCGCGAAGGCGTGTATCTGCACAGGCGGCTGGGAGCGCTCGTTCTCGTCGCCGTGCTCGTCGTGGCAGCAGCCGTCCTCGGCCCAAGCCTCGGTCGATCTGGACGAAGCGGAGCGCACTTCGTGAGCACCGCCGCTCACGCGCTTGGGCAAGTCTCGACGCCCGACCCCCCGCGCTCGGTGCCCGCGCGCCCGGTACCACCGCTGGTGGTGAGTCTGCCGGCGCACACGACGGCAGACTGGACGACCGTCGCGAGGGTTCACGGGCAGCCCGCGGCGTGGCTCGCCCAGCGCTCCGGTGTCACCCTCATGCGCTTTGACCAGAGGCTCCTTCACCTCAACCTCCACGCCGGCTCAAGCGACGGTGGAGTAGCTGGCTGGACGTATGGGGACCAGATCACGCCGCGAGAGATTCACCTGGTTGTGGCTGCGTTCAACGGCGGCTTCAAGCTCAGCTACCCCAACGTGGGGTTCAGCTCGGGTGGTCACGTCGCGGTGCCACTCAAGTCGGGACTGGCGTCGATCGTTACCTACGCCGACGGCGCCACTGACATCGGGGCGTGGGGGGCGGGCGTGCCGAGCGCTCATGAGGCGGTCTTCTCGGTACTGCAGAACCAGCAGCTGCTCGTCGATCATGGCGCGGTGGCTGCGAACACGGCAGGCTGCGTCATCACGTGCTGGGGGGAAACCGTCGAACGGCGCACGGCCGTGGCTCGCTCCGGTCTCGGGATAACCTCAAGCGGACAGTTGGTGTGGGCCGCCGGCGAGCAGCTGCTCCCCGGCGAACTCGGCTCTGCACTTGTCGGTGCCGGCGCGGTGCGCGCGATCGAGCTCGACATCAACCCCGATTGGGTGGCGGGCTACCTTTACATCCATCATTCCGGCGGTCCCTTCCCCCTGCCGGTCGTGCCCGGTCAGCTCGGGATCGCCGGCGAGCTAGTCGAACCGTACAGTCGCGACTTCCTGACGATTCTCGCCAAGTGAGAGCGCGCCCGCCACCTGGTGCCTGTCAGGTCGGGCGAGCGCATGCTGCTCACACTGTCGCGACTGAGTGGATTCTCATAAATTGAACCCGCAGCCTGCGCCGGTGTCGTGGTGTTATGGACGATGATGAGCGCGCGCCGGATAACGCGCAGATCGCTGCTAGCGGCCTCCGCCGGCGCGATGGTCAGCGGGTTGCTGCTGCCCCGCGCGGCGCTCGCGCTACTCGCCTGGCCCCAGGCCCCGACCCTCGCGCAGCGCTGGCTTGGACTACTCACCCCCGAGGGCGCGACCATCGAGCTCGGGCACCCTGCGGATCTCGTGGGTCTCGAATGGCGGGCACCCGCCCAAGCCGCTGTGTGGCTGCGCTTCCGTGGCCAAGACGGCCGGTGGAGCAGCTGGGTCTCAGCGGGGACGAACGGTCACGGACCGGAAGTGCGCCCCGCGGCAGACCGGCAAGTGGGAGAGCCCATATGGACCGGAGGAACCACATCGGTGCAGGTTCGCGCCACGCGCACGCTGAGCGGCGTACAGCTGCACCTGGTCAACGTCAGCGGTGGCGAGGGAGCCACACGGCACGTACACAGCGCCGCGCGAGCGGCGTTGTCAGGGGGCCTGCCGCTGGCCACGCCAACCTTGGCGGCGGGACCGGGCCAGCCACCGATCATCGCCCGGCGGGCGTGGGCCCAGGGAGTGGCGGTGCCCAAGGTGGGGCCCGAATACGGAGCGGTGCGGATGGCCTTCGTCCACCACACCGAGAACCCCAACGGCTACGCAGCCAGCGAAGTGCCGGCGATGCTGCGAGCGATCTACGTGTTTCACCGCTATGTCAACGGCTGGGACGACATCGGCTACAACTTTGTCGTCGACCTGTACGGACGGATCTTCGAGGCGCGCGCCGGAGGCATCGACGAGCCGGTGGTCGGAGCACAGGCGGGCGGCTACAACCTGGTCTCCACAGGTGTCGCCGTGCTGGGTTCGTTCATGGCGGTGCCCATCTCGACGGCGGCCCGCGGCGCGCTGAAAGCCCTGCTTGCGTGGAAGCTCTCGCTGCATGGAGTTCCGGCGCAGGGCAGCGTGACCGTGAGCGTGAACCCGGCCGGGGCCTCCTACAGCCGCTTCCCGGCGAATGCCAGCGTGCGCCTGCCGCGAATCGCCGGTCACCGCGATGGCGACGCCACCGACTGCCCCGGCAACGTGCTCTATGGAGAGCTGCCCGCGATCCGCACGGGCGTGCAGCGATTGGCACCAAATCCAACGAGGGCGACGCTCGCGCTCACTGCGCCATCGGTCGTGCCAGGCACGCAGACCACACCGGAAACCGTCGGCGGCGCCGGGACCGGCAGTTCCGCAACCGGCCAGCTGCAGGCGCTCTCGGGTGTCCTCGAGCTCCTTGACGGCACCCCGGTCACCGGTGCGCCCGTCCTGATTCAGGTGCGGACGGTGAGCCGGAGGGGAGAAGTCGTGAGCGAGCGGACGCTCGCCGAAACGACAACCGATTCGGCAGGGACGTGGGCGGTTGACGCGACGCCGGTCAGTCCGGCCGCCGGCGGGATGTGGCTGCGGGCTCTCTGCTCTGGCGGTCCCGGGTTCGGCGCGTGCGTCTCGGACCCGCTGCACGTCGCAGCGAACGTCTCGATCACCGCACCTGCAGCGAGCCCACCCGCGCAACCGACAGACGCAGTCCCGGCCACGTGAGCCCGCGTGCTCACCGCGGACTGCTGTCAGGGCGAAACCGCGACAGGCGGCGCGTCCGAGGATTCCTCCGACGAGGATTCCTCCGACGCCGCGGCCTGCGTCGCGACGGCAGCCGATTCGCCTCCGACGCTTGTGCGCGTCGTCACGGCGCCCGCGCCGGAGCTTCTCGCCACGAGCGAGGTGCTCGTGCTCGCACGCAGGTCCGGGTCGGCGCCGGCTTTGAGCCGCGCAATCGTCAGCGTGAAGAGCACCAGCAACGTTGCGAGCGTCATCACCGCGAGCGGGAACGCGCCCAGCAGGGGATGGGCCTTGCGGGCCTGGCCCGACCCCTTGGATTCGGTCCGCCTGGTGTGAGAGTCCTTCTGCTCATGGAAAATGGGCGAGAGGAGGACCGTTCACGTGAAGCGCAGACGACACACGCCGGAGCAGATCGTCAGGAA
>JBEKXJ010000023.1:0-45642 GCA_049512215.1 Solirubrobacteraceae bacterium | reverse complement strand
GGACGCGCGACGCCGATCCGCAAGCGCACCAGTCACCTGACGATCACGCTGACCCCGGGGCCCGAGCCCCGGACGACAAAGAAACGCGGCTAAAGAGAAGAGATATGGGACAGAAGGTTCATCCAGAGGCCATGCGCGTGGGTTACATCCACGACTGGAAGTCGAACTGGTTCAACGAGAGGAACTTCGCGGAGTATCTCGCCGAGGACGTCCGCATCCGCGAGCACATCACGCGCAAGCTCTCCCACGCCGGGCTCTCGGATATCACGATCCGCAAGGACGCAAACGAACTCGAGGTCAATATTCACACCGCCCGGCCCGGCATCGTGATCGGGAAGTCCGGAAGCGAAGTGGACGCACTGCGGCGAGACCTGCATCGCATGACCAACAAGCAGATCAAGGTGAACATTCTCGAGATCAAGCGTCCCGAGCTCGATGCCTCGCTGGTGGCACAGTCAATCGCCGAGCAGCTGCAGAACCGGGTGGCCTTCCGCCGCGCGATGAAGAGAGCGCTCACGAGCGCGATGCGCTCGGGAGCCAAGGGCGTGAAGGTGCAGGTCGCGGGGAGGCTCGGCGGCGCGGAGATGGCTCGCACCGAAAGCTACTCCGACGGTCGTGTGCCGCTGCACACGATGCGCGCGGACATCGACTACGGCTTCTATGAGGCGCGCACGACCTTCGGTAGGATCGGCGTGAAGTGCTGGGTGAACAAGGGCGAGATCATGCCCGAAGGCTACACCGGCGCGGACCTCACCGACATGACCGCTCCGGCCACGCCCAGCAGCGACCGAGACGGTCGCGGCGGTCGCGACGGCCGCGAGGGTCGCGGTCGCGGCGGAGGCCCCGGCGGCGGAGGTGGACGCGGGCGCGGCCCAGGTGCTCCAGGCGGCGGGCGCGGCCCAGGTGCTCCAGGCGGCGGGCGCGGCCCAGGTGCTCCAGGCGGCGGGCGCGGCTCAGGTGCTCCAGGCGGCGGGCGCGGCTCAGGTGCTCCAGGCGGCGGGCGCGGCTCGCGCGGTCCTCGGCCGGGCGGTGGTGGACCCGCAGATCAGACGGGTGGGCGCTGATGCTCTCTCCCAAGCGTGTCAAGCACCGCAAGCAGCACCGTGGACGCCGGCGCGGCACCTCGCGCGGGCAGCTGCGTGTCCAGTTCGGCGAGTACGGGCTCAAGGCGCTCGAGGGCGGTTGGCTCACCAACCGCCAGATCGAGGCTGCGCGAGTCGCTATGACCCGCAAGATCAAGCGTGGCGGCAAGGTCTGGATCAACGTCTTCCCCGACAAGCCGGTCACCAAGAAGCCGGCCGAGACGCGCATGGGCTCCGGCAAGGGCTCGCCCGAAGGTTGGGTCGCGGTGGTCAAGCCGGGACGGGTGATGTTCGAGCTCGCCGGCGTCTCCGAGCCGCTTGCGCGCGACGCGATCCGACTGGCCGCGCACAAGCTCCCGGTGAAATCCAAGTTCGTGATGCGCGAGGACTGAGGGCGGGGACGCGATGCAGGCCAAGGAGATGCGCGACATGGAGGACGGCGAACTCGTCAAGCGGGTGGCCGAGCTTCGCAAGGAGGTGTTCGGTCTGCGCTTTGCGAACGCGACCGGAGAACTCGATGACACCGCGGGACTGAGTCGCGCCAGGCGCGACCTCGCGCGGGCGCTGACCGTAGCCGGCGAGCGGGCGCTCGCCATCGGGCGCGAGCGGACCAACTCCAGGCATTAGAGAGAAGGCGAGACGCAGAGAAATGGCTGACCAGAAAGACAACGAGACAGCAGAGACCCCCGAGGTCGTCGAGGCGCAGGCCCCCGAGTCAGCGGTCCCGGCCGCCGATGAGGCCCAGTCCCCGGATGCGGAGGTCCCCGTTGCCGAGGCTCCCGCCGCCGAGGCCCCCGCGGCGCACGCCGCCGCGGTCGAGCCCGCGGAGCAGCTAGCGCCCAAGGAGCGTCGCCGCAGAGCGCGCTCCAAGCGCGTGGGTGAGCCTCGGCCGCCGCGCACTCCCGAGGAGCGCCACGCCGAACGCGTCGCAGACCGGCGCAGCAAGGCGCTGCGTCGCCGCGCACGGCGCCTGCAGGAACGCGCCAAAGCCGCCGAGCGCCGGGCGAGCAGCCCAGCGCCCGAGCCGTTGGCGCCCGTGCACGCCACGGTCGAGGGCACCCGCAGGGTGCGCCAGGGCATCGTTGTCTCCGACAAGGCCGAGAAGACGATCACGGTGCGAATCGACGTTGCCCGCCGTCACCGCCGCTACGAGAAGATCGTGCGCAGCTCGGGCACGCTGCATGCACACGATGAGAACAACGACGCCCACGAGGGCGACGTGGTGCGAGTGATCGAGAGCAGGCCGCTCTCCGCCACCAAGCGCTGGGCGCTCGTCGACGTGCTGGAGCGCGCGCGATGATCCAGAACGAGACAAGGCTTCGGGTCGCTGATAACTCGGGCGCGCGCGAGATCCTGTGCATCCGCGTCAAGGGCGGCTCCAGGCGCCGGTATGCGTTCGTCGGCGACGTCATAACTGCGACCGTCAAGCAGGCCAATCCCCAGGGCACAGTGAAAAAGGGCGAGGTCGTGACGGCCGTGGTCGTGCGCACCAAGAAGCCGATCGGCCGCGAGGACGGCACCTACATCGCGTTCGACGAGAACGCTGCGGTCATCATCGACGATCAGAACAACCCCCGCGGCACGCGCGTCTTCGGCCCCGTGGCGCGCGAACTGCGCGATCGCAACTTCATGAGGATCGTCTCGCTGGCCCCGGAGGTGCTCTGATGGGTCGCGCCGGGGTCATCGCCAAGCGCCGCGTGCTGAACATCCGCTCAGGCGACCACGTGCGCGTGATCGCGGGCAAGGACCGCGGCAAGAGCGGCCGTGTGCTGAGGGTGGAGCCGAAGAAGGAGCGGCTCTTCGTCGAGGGGCTGAACATGGTCAAGCGCCACACCCGCCCCCAACAGGTCTCGGGCGCCCGGACCGCCGCGGCGCTGGGCGGCGTGATCGAGCGCGAGGGCCCGATCCACATCTCCAACGTGATGCTCCTGGACGCCAAGGGGCAGCCCACCCGCGTGCGCATCGAGCGCGAGGACGGGAGACGCTTCCGCGTCGCCAAGACCTCCGGCGCGAGGCTGGATTGATCGAGTGACGAGCATGATCGCAAGCGCCCCGCCGGCCCGCATGAAGACCCGCTATCTCGAGGAGATCCGTCCTGAGCTGATCAGCCGCTTCGGCTACTCCTCGGTGATGCAGGCGCCGAAGCTCGAGAAGATCACCCTGAACATGGGGGTCGGCCTCGCCAAGCAGGACGCCAAAGCGCTCAAGGCCGCGCGCGACCAGCTCGCGACGATCGCCGGCCAGCAGCCGAGCGTGCGGCGCGCACGTAAGTCGATCGCAGCCTTCAAACTTCGCGAGGGCATGCCTGTCGGGGTGGCCGTCACGCTCCGAGCCGAGCGCAGCTACGAGTTCCTCGATCGCCTCATATCGATCGCGATCCCGCGGATCCGTGACTTTCGTGGCCTGAACCCCCGCTCGTTCGACGGCCGCGGCAACTACTCGATGGGAGTGCGCGAGCAGATCATCTTCCCCGAGATCGACTACGACGCCATCGATCAGGTTCGCGGGCTGGACATCACGATCACGACCAGCGCCTCGACCGACGTCGAGGCATTCGCGCTGCTCTTGGCCTTGGGTATGCCCTTCGCCACCCAGGGCCGACCCGCCGCCTTCCAGGACGCCGCGGCAGCCCAGGCGGCCGGGGACTCCGGCGAGGCGCCGTCCGCCGGGAACGCCCCCGAGAACGGAGCGGGCGAGCAGCCCCAGGTCATGCCGGGCGGAGAGGGCGATGAGGGCGAGCAGCCCCAGGTCCTGGCGAGCGGAGAGGGCGATGAGGGCGAGCAGCCCCAAGGCGAGCCGAGCGGAGCGGGCGATGAGGGCGAGCAGCCCGAGGCGACCGCAGCGAGCGAGGCCGGCGAGAGCCGCACGGCAGAGGCATCCAGCGAGGAGCAGACAGACGCATCCAGCCAGGAGCAGAGCGACAGTCCCGATCGGAAGGACACAGACAGCGCCGAGAAAGAGAGCACCGACTGATGGCCAAGACATCCCTGCGCGTCAAGCAGGCGCGAACCCCGAAGTTCAAGACACGTGCATATACTCGTTGCACCCGCTGCGGACGTCCGCGCGCGGTATATCGCAAGTTCGGTGTGTGCCGCATCTGCCTGCGCGAGCTTGCACACAACGGGCAGATCCCGGGGATGACCAAGTCATCTTGGTAGAAGCTGCCCCGCGAATCATCAACTAGAGAACGACGAGCATCAGAGCAGACAATGTCCATGACCGATCCCATAGCCGACTTCCTCACGCGGGTGCGCAACGCGATTCACGCCGCGCATGAGACCGTGGAGATCCCCGCCTCGAAACTCAAGAGCGAGCTCGCGCGCATCCTCGCCGAGCAGGGGTACATCGAGTCCTGGTCGGTCGTCGCGGCGCCTGAGGGGGCGGCGGGGCAGCTGATCGAGATCCGGCTGAAGTACACCGAGGACCGGCGCTCTGCGATCACAGGGCTGCGCCGCATCTCACGTCCCGGACGGCGGACCTACGTCGACGCCAAGCACATACCGAAGGTGCTTGGTGGCATGGGCACCTCGATCGTGTCGACCTCTCACGGCGTGATGACAGGCCACGACGCTCGCGCGGCGGGCGTCGGCGGCGAGGTTCTCGCGCAGGTCTGGTGAGTCTTTGAGAGATGTCGAGAATCGGTAGAAAACCCATCCCGGTGCCAGCAGGCGTCACGATCGCGATCGAGCCCGAGTCCGTTCGCGTGAACGGGCCGAAAGGCGAACTCTCCGAGCATGTGCACCGGGACATAGAAGTCACCCAGGACGGAGAGCAGCTGCTCGTCACGCGGCCGACCGACCGTGGCGAACACCGTGCCCTGCACGGACTCACGCGCACGCTCGTGGCGAACATGGTCCAGGGGGTCACCACGGGCTATGAGAAGCGCCTGGAGATCCAGGGGGTCGGCTACCGCGCGCAGCTGAAGGGCAAGGACCTCGAGCTCGCCGTCGGATACTCGCACCCGGTGCCGATTCGCGCGCCCGAGGGGATCGAGTTCGAAGTTCCCCAGCCGACGCGCGTGGTCGTGAAGGGGATCTCAAAGCAGCTCGTCGGGGAGACAGCCGCGATCATCCGCAAGCAGCGGCCGCCGGAGCCCTACAAGGGCAAGGGCATCCGCTACGAGGGCGAGTACGTCCAGCGCAAGGTGGGCAAGCGCGCATGAGCGTCCTGACGAAGGGCGAGCGGCGGCTGAAGCGCCGCAGGCGGGTGCGCGCGAAGGTCTCGGGCACCGCGGCACGTCCGCGGATATCGGTGTTCCGCTCAAACCAGGGGCTCTCCGCCCAGCTGATCGACGATGTATCGGGCCGCACGCTCGCGGCGGTCAACTGGTTCGAGCCCGACCTGCGCGCGATCGCGAAAGCCGAGCGCACCAAGCGCGCCGGCGAGGCGCTCGCCGAGCGCGCGAAGGCCGCCGGCGTCTCCGAGGCCGTGTTCGATCGCGGCGGGTACCGCTATCACGGCCACGTTCGCGCCTTCGCCGAAGCCATCCGCGAGGCGGGCATCTCCGTCTAGCGGCCCCGCCAAGACGCTACCGCTACCCTCTCTGCTCCTGCCCATGTCCATCGTCCTAGATCGATCAGTCAACCCAGCCGGCCTGGACCTCCAGGAGCGCGTGGTCGAGATCAACCGCGTCGCCAAGGTCGTCAAGGGCGGCCGGCGCTTCTCGTTCACGGCTCTCGTCGTGGTCGGTGACGAACGCGAAGTCGTGGGCGTCGGCTACGGCAAGGCCAACGAGGTGCCGCTCGCGATCCAGAAGGGCGTCGAGCGGGCGAAGAAGGATCTCTTCCGCGTGCCCAAGCACGGCAGCACGATCACCCATCAGACCACGGGCGTCTTCGGCGCCGGGCGCGTGCTGCTGAAGCCGGCGTCTCCCGGTACCGGGGTGATCGCGGGGGGAGGCGTGCGCGCGGTGCTCGAGTTGGCGGGTATCCACGACATCCTCTCAAAGAGCCTTGGAACGCAGAACCCCATAAACCTCGTGAAGGCGACGGTCGTCGGCCTGCGCGGTCTGCGCACGCCTGAGGAGGTCGGCAAGCTGCGCGGCATTTCGATCAACCGCGTTCTCGGCCTCGCCGGCAAGGACGCGGGCGGGGCGGCGTCCGTGGCAGAGCCCCAGCCGGCCGCCGCCGAGGCCGGTTTGGCCGTCGAGGAGGCCCCGGCCTGATGGGCGCGCTGAGCGTCACCCAGCGCCGATCGCGCAACGGAGCGAACAAGAAACAGCTCGACACGCTGCGCTCGCTCGGCCTGCGCCGGATCGGGCACACCGTCCAGGTCGAGGACTCTGAGCAGGCTCGCGGCATGCTGCAAGCGGTGCGCCACCTGGTCGAGGTCGAGGAGGGCAAGTGAGCCCCGCCGAGCCGAAGCCAGAGGAGCGCATCGGGCTGCACAACCTCGCGCCCGCGCCCAAGAGCAGGCGTCCGCGCAAGCGCATCGGCCGCGGTGAAGGCTCGGGAACGGGCAAGACCTCAGGCCGTGGGCAGAAGGGCGCCGGCTCGCGTTCGGGCTCAAAGCGCCGGGCCCGCTTCGAGGGCGGGCAGATGCCGATCCACATGCGCATGCGAAAGCTGCGCGGGCCGCACATGAAGAAGTCGATGCCCTTCGAGCCCTTCCGCACCCACACCCAGCCCGTGAACATCGACGCCCTCGAGAGTCGCTTCGACGCGGGCAGCGAGGTCACGATCGAGCTGATGAAGGCCAGTGGCCTCGCCACACGCAAGGACGTCCCGGTGAAGGTGCTTGCCAAGGGTGAGCTCAGCAAGGCGCTGACCGTGCACGCCCACGCATTCAGCGCCGGCGCGCGCGAGCGCATCGAGGCAGCCGGCGGCGCCTGCAAGCTGATCGACGGTTAGCGGCGTCCGCAGCCGTGCAACGGGCGGTACCGAGGGGCGCATCGACTAGAATCGGCCGTTCCCCGCGCACCCGCGGGCCCCGCCCGCGGGTGGCTAGAAACCAAGAGATCGCATGCTCTCGACCATCCTGAACGCCTTCCAGGTTGCGGACATCCGCAAGAAGATCGCTTTCACCGCGGCGATGCTGCTGATCTACCGCCTCGGCTCGCACATCCCGGTGCCGGGCGTCAACCTCTCGGCGGTCAACAGCATCCAGAAGCAGTTCGGTGGATCGAACATCCTCGGGCTCCTGAACCTCTTCTCGGGCGGCGGGCTGTCGCGGATCGCGCTCTTCGCGCTGGGCATCATGCCCTATATCACCTCCTCGATCATCCTGCAGCTCCTGCAGGTGGCCGTGCCGTCGCTGGAGAAGCTCTCCAAGGAAGGTGAGGTCGGCCAGGCGCGGATAACCCAGTACACGCGCTATCTCACCGTGGGCTTGGCCTTCGCGCAGTCGATCGGCTACGTCTTCCTGTTCCACACGCTTCAGGCCAAAGCCGGGGAATCGGTCGTGACCCACTTCGACGCCCCCCACATCTTCCTGATCGTCGTCTGCCTGACGACGGGCTGCGTGATCCTGATGTGGATCGGCGAGCTCATCACCCAGCGGGGGATCGGCAACGGCATATCGCTCTTGATCTTCGCCTCGATCGTCTCGCGCCTGCCGTCGGGAATCCAGGCCTGGTGGACGACGCAAGACCAGGTCTTCAAGGTGATGATGCCGTTCCTCGTGCTCGCCGTCGTGGCCGGGATCGTGTTCGTGCAGGAAGGCCAGCGGCGCATCCCCGTGCAGTACGCCAAGCGCGTGATCGGCCGGCGCATGACCGAGGGCGGCCAGACCTACCTGCCGCTGCGCGTGAACATGGCGGGCGTGATCCCGGTGATCTTCGCCGCGAGCATCATGGCCTTCCCGCCGACGGTCGGCCAGCTCGTGAAAACCCACTGGGGCCAGCAGGTCTCGGATTTCTTCTCGCCCAACGGCTGGCACTACGTCGTGGGTGAGTCACTCTTCATCATCATCTTCACCTACTTCTATACGGCGGTCACCTTCAACCCGGTCGACCAGGCGGACAACCTGAAGAAGTACGGCGGTTTCATCCCGGGTGTGAGGCCCGGACGCCCGACCGCGGAATTCCTCGACCGGATCCTCGCGCGCCTGACCTTCCCCGGCGCGCTCTTCCTCGCCGCGGTCGCGGCGCTGCCGACGATCCTGATCGCACGCACGCACCAGAACATCCCTCTCGGGGGGACCTCGATCCTGATCGTCATCGGCGTGGCGCTGGAAACGATGAAGCAGCTTGAGGCGCAGCTGATGATGCGAAGTTACGAGGGCTTCCTGAAGTAGAAGCCGCACTCGTGGGGCAGGCGCGGCGCTCGCGCGGCCGTCCTGATCGACCCGTCGATACAAGCCGCGCGCAAGCGGATAGGCTGCCCGGGACTTGTCCGAGTTGAACCTGATATTGCTCGGTCCGCCGGGTGCAGGGAAGGGGACGCAGGCCGATCGCCTGCGCGATGACTTCGGGATGCCCCACATCTCGACAGGCGACATCCTGCGTGCCCAGGTCGAGGCGGGCAGCGAGCTGGGGACGCAGGCCAAGCGCTACATGGATGCGGGCGAGCTCGTGCCCGACGAGGTGATCGTCGGGATGATCACCGACCGCATCAACGGCGGGGACGCGCGCGACGGGTTCCTGCTCGACGGCTTCCCCCGCAACGAGGAGCAGTCCGAGGCGCTGGAGCGGGCGCTCGGGGGGCTCGAACGGCGGCTGACGGCGGCGCTCCTGATCGAGGTGCCCGACGAGGAGGTGGTCCGCCGCCTGACCGGGCGCCGGGTGTGCGTGAAGAATCCAAGTCACATCTACCACCTCGATTTTGATCCGCCCAAGCACGAGGGCATCTGCGACCAGGACGGCTCGCGCCTGCTCCAGCGCGAGGACGACAGGGAGGAGACGATCCGTCGCCGGCTCGAGGTCTATCACGCGCAGACCGAGCCGCTGAGTGCCCACTACGACCGTGCCGGGCTGCTCCGGCGCTTCGACGGGAGCCGTGACGCCGATGAGGTGCACGCCCACATCAGGGCCACGGTGGCGACCCTCCGCCTGGAGGAGAAGCTCTAAGCCGGCAAGCTAAGCTCAGGGCAGTGATCATCAAGAAGTCGCCCGAGGAGATCGAGAAGATGGCGCAGGCGGGCGCGATCCTCGTCGCGACGCTCGAGCAGCTTCAGCGCAAGATCCGTGCGGGCGTGAGCACGGCCGAGCTCGACCGGATCGCCGAGCGCTTCATCCGCTCGCGGGGCGCGACCCCGACCTTCAAGGGCTACCGCGGCTTTCCCGGGTCGATCTGTGCCTCTCCCAACGAGATGATCGTGCACGGGATTCCCGGGCGCTACCGACTGAAGGGCGGCGACATCATCTCGATCGACGTGGGCGTCACGCTCGACGGCTGGGTGGCCGACGCCGCGCGAACCTTTCCCGTGGGGCAGGTCAGCGAGGCGGCTCAGAACCTCCTCGCCGCGACAGAGCAGTCGCTGCTCGCCGGCGCCGCCCAGTGCCGTGGGGGCAACCGCATGGGCGACGTCTCGAGCGCGATCCAGCAGGTCGCAGAGCGCGCCGGGCTCTCGGTCGTGCGCTCGCTCGTCGGGCACGGCGTCGGGCGGAGCATGCACGAGGATCCGCAGGTGCCCAACTACGGCAAGCCGGGCAAGGGCCCGCTGCTCGAGGAGGGCATGGTGCTCGCGGTCGAGCCGATGACGTGCGCCGGGCGCCCGGACGTCCGCGTCGGCGGGGACGGCTGGGCGATCTTCGCCCAGGACGGCTCGCCGGCCGCGCACTTCGAGTTCACCGTCGCGATCACCGGCCAGGGCCCGAGGATCCTCACCCCCTGGCATCTTCCGCCGCCGGACGCCGAGACGCTCGTGGGCGAGAGCGTCGCGAGCGCGGGCTGAAAGAGGCGCACGGGCTGAGCCCCGGCGCCTCCTGGGCGGCGCGGAGTTGCTACCATCCGGAGCCCTGCTCGAATGCGAGGCGCTTCGCCCGCACGAGAGCATCTCCACGACCTGGTAGCGGCGGCCGCAACGGCAGCCAGAGCCGAGCCGTGGGTACCCAGCCGCCGAAAGGGATCATGAAGGTAAGACCGTCGGTCAAGCCGATGTGCGAGAAGTGCAAGGTCATCCGCCGTAACGGAGTGGTGCTCGTGATCTGCCAGAACAAGCGTCACAAGCAGCGTCAGGGGTGAACCGCTAGATGGCACGCATTGCGGGCGTCAACCTGCCCCTGAACAAGCGCTCGGAGATCGGGCTGACCTACATCTATGGGATCGGCCGCTCGACCTCGAACAAGATCCTCGCGCAGGTCGGGGTGAGCCCCGACACCTACGTACGCGACCTCACCGAGGACGAGGTCGCCAAGCTGCGCGACGCGATCGACGATGGCCAGCCGGTCGAGGGAGACCTGCGTCGCGAGCGCTCCCAGGACATCAAACGGCTCCAGGAGATCGCCTGCTATCGCGGCCTGCGCCATCGTCGCGGCCTGCCGGTGCGCGGGCAGAAGACGAAGACCAACGCGCGCACGCGCAAGGGACCCAAGCGGATGCAGGTCGCGGGCAAGAAGAAAGCCGGTAAGAAGTAGTGCCCCCCGCCCCCAAACGCGCCCGCGGGCGGCGCAAGCCAAAAAAGAACATCCCAATCGGACAGGCTCACATCAAGACCTCTTTCAACAACACGATCGTCTCGCTGACCGACGTCCAGGGCAACGTGATCGCCTGGGAGTCCGCGGGGGGCGCGGGCTTCAAGGGCTCGCGCAAGTCGACCCCGTTCGCAGCCCAGGTCACAGCCGACGCGGCCGCCCGCAAGGGCCTCGAGCAGGGCCTGCAGAAGGTCGAGGTCTACGTCAAGGGCCCGGGCTCCGGGCGCGAGACGGCGATCCGCTCGCTTCAGGCCGCCGGCCTTGAGGTCACCGGGGTCAAGGACGTGACCCCACAGGCCCACAACGGCTGCCGCCCGCGCAAGCGCCGGCGCGTGTAGCTCCCTTCCATCCAGTTACGAGCACGAGAAGACAACGAAGAATGGCACGAGACACAGGCCCACAATGCAAGCAATGCCGCCGCGAGGGACAGAAGCTGTTCCTCAAGGGCGAGCGCTGCCTTACCGACAAGTGCGGGGTGGAGCGACGCTCCTATCCGCCGGGTGAGCACGGGCGTGGGCGCATGAAACAGAGCGAGTACCGGGTGCAGCTGCGCGAGAAGCAGAAGGCCCGCCGTTACTACGGGGTGCTCGAGCGCCAGTTCCACGGCTACTACGAAAAGGCCTCGCGCCAGCCGGGCATCACCGGCGAGAACCTGCTCGCGCTGCTCGAGTGCCGGCTGGACAACGTTCTCGTGCGCCTCGGCTTCGCCGCCTCGCGGCGCCAGGCGCGTCAGCTCATCCGCCATGGCCACTGGACGGTCAACGGGCGGCGGGTGAACATCCCGAGCTATCAAGTGCGCCCCGGCGAGGTGATCGCCATCAAGGCCCAGACTCCGGCCATGCAGGTGGTCAGGGACGCCACCGAGCTGACAGGACAGATTCCCGCGTGGCTGCAGGCCGATCACGAGTCGCTCACGGCCAAGGTGCTGCGCAAGCCGGAGCGACGCGAGGTCGCCGCCCCGGTGCAGGAGCAGCTCATAGTCGAGCTGTACTCGAAGTAGAAGGACCTTTCCCCGCGCCGGCGCCCATCTATAAGGCGGCGGCGCTTTGAGCCGGAGTCCTCCCGACGCCGGTGCGAGACCAAAACGACGTTAGGACTCTGATGCTCGACTTCCAAATCCCCCGGATCACAAGCGAGTCGGTGGAGCAGAACCGTGGCACGTTCACCATCGAGCCGCTCGATCGCGGCTTCGGCTACACATTCGGGAACTCGCTGCGGCGCGTGCTGCTCTCCTCTCTGGCCGGCGCCGCCGTCACGAGCGTGCGCATCGAGGGCGTCGCGCACGAGTTCTCGACCGTCCAGGGCGTCAAGGAGGACGTCACGGACATCGTGCTGAACCTGAAGGGCGTCGTCTGCCGGATGCACTCTGACGCGAGCGAGGTCGAGGCCCCGCTGGTCGTCACCGGCCCGGGTGAGATCACGGCGAAGGACATCGACCTGCCGGCGGGTGTCGAGATCCTCAACCCCGACCTGCACATCGCCACGCTCGAGAAGAAAACGAAACTCGAGCTCTACATGACGATCGGCCGCGGCCGCGGCTACCGGCCGGCCGAGGAGAACAAGTCGGCCGATCAGCCGATCGGGGTGATCCCGATCGACTCGATCTTCTCACCGGTCAGGCGTGTCGCCTACGCGGTCGAGCAGGCGCGGGTCGGGCAGAAGACGGACTTCGACAAGCTCACGCTCGACATCGAGACCGATGGCTCGATCGACCCGCAGGCGGCGCTGCGGGAGGCCGCCGAGCTCTTGATCTCACAGCTCGCGATCTTCACCGACGCCGACCGCATCCAGGAGCTCAGGGCGACACCGGGCGGGCAGCTCGACGGTCACGGTCTCGCGGTCGGCGGCGGCGCTCCCGCGGCCCTGCAGGGCGAGGAGTGGGGCATCCTGATCGAGGAGCTCGAGCTCGGGGTGCGCTCGTATAACTGCCTGAAGCGGGCCGGCATCCAGACCGTGGGCGATCTGATCTCAAAGTCCGAGGCGGAGCTGAACGCGATCCCGAACTTCGGCAAAAAGTCGATTGACGAGGTCATCGAAACGCTTCACGCGCGCGGGCTCGATCTCCGACAGGACTAGACTGGACGCCGTCATGCGCCATCAGCGAACGCGAAACAAGCTCAGCCGGGACTCGGCGCACCGCAAGTCGCTGCTGATGAACCTGAGCAAGGAGATCATCGAGCACGAGCGCGTAAAGACGAGCGCGGCCAAGGCCAAGGCAGTCAAGCCCGAGATCGAGAAGCTGATCACGCTGGGCAAGCGGGGAGACCTGCACGCCCGCCGTCAGGCGCTTTCGACCCTCTCACAGGACAAGTTCGCGGTGCACAAGCTCTTCGAGGACCTCGCGCCCCGCTACGCCGAGCGCCCGGGCGGCTACACGCGCATCCTGAAGCTCGGTCCCCGCCGCAGCGACGCGACCGAGATGGTCTTCATCGAGCTCGTCTAAGGGGCCTTGCGCTCGCGGCGGGACGCCGGGCCGTGATGATCACCAAGCTCACCATCGAGTACGACGGGGCCGGCTTCGCGGGCTGGGCGCGCCAGCCGGGCGAGCGCACGGTTCAGGAGGAGCTCGAGCGGGCGCTGCGAATCGTGCTCGGCGAGAGGGGCGCCGATGGCGAGCCGCTGAAGCTGACGGTTGCCGGGCGCACGGACCGGGGGGTCCACGCCTGGGGGCAGGTCGCGAGCTACGTCCATGAGGCGGTCGATCCGCTGCGCTTGAACGGGCTCCTGCCCGAGGACCTGGCGGTGCTCGCGGCAGAACCCGCCGCCGTGGGCTTCGATGCCCGCAGGGACGCGAGCAGCAGGACCTATTGCTACCGCGTGCTCGCCAGACGCACCCGCAGCGCGTTCGAGCGCGGGCGCGCCTTCTGGTGGACCTCCGAGATCGACCGCGAGGCGCTCGCGAGATGCGCGGCGGCGCTCGTGGGCGGCCACGACTTCACGGCTTTCACGCCGACCGGAACCGAGCACTCGCGGTTTCACTGTGACGTGCTCAAAGCCGAGTGGCATGCGCAGGGGCAGCTGCTCGAGTTCTGGATCGAGGCGCGTACCTTCCTGCGCCACATGAACCGTGTGCTCGTGGGGACGATGCTCGAAGTCGCGAGCGGCCGCCGCACGCTCGAGGACTTCATGGGCCTGCTCGAGGGCCAGGTGCGCTCTGAGGCTGGGAGAACGGCCCCCGCGCACGGCCTCGCGCTCGCCTGCGTTTCCTACCGCGAGAGCCGGCTTTAGAGCTTCGAGCGGCCCCCTGCGCACGGGCCTCGCGAGCAGGCCCCGGGGCATAACGGCTCGGTCACCGAAGGGACCGCAGCGGCCCCTATGCTGGACATGGATGCTCAACGTTCTGCTGACCAACGACGACGGGATCGAGGCCGAGGGCCTGCAGTCGATGCGGCGCGCGCTGATGGACGTGGAGGGGGTTCGCCTCGCCGTGATCGCCCCCGACGGCAACCGCTCGGCGATGGCGCGTTCGATCACGACGCGCAGGCCCCTGTGGGTGGCCGAGGTGCCGTTCTCCGACGGCACTGTCGGCTACGCGACCGACGGCACCCCGGTCGACTGCGTGCGGCTCGCGAGCCTCGGCCTGGTCGAGGGCTTCCAGGCCGAGCTCGTCGTCTCGGGGATCAACCACGGAGCGAACCTCGGCGATGACATCACCTACTCGGGCACCGTCGCCGCGGCGCTCGAGGGCGTGATCCTGGGGCTGCCGGCGATCGCCGTCTCCCAGCAGTCGGGCGCGCGGGCCCTCGACTACCGCTTCGACGGCGGCTTCGGCTTCGAGGTCGCGGCCGCCTTCGTCGCGCGTCTGGTCGAGCGCATCGAGGATGTGCCGCTGCCGGCCACGACGCTGCTGAACGTGAACGTTCCAGCCGGCAAGCCGGACGGCGTCGAGGTCACGAGCCTGGGCAAGCGCATCTACCGCGACGAGCTGAAGCTCGAGCGTGAGGAGGAGCATCGTCGGCGCTACTGGATCTACGGCTCGGACCCCGGGTTCCATGACGAGCCCGGGACCGATCTGGCTGCTGTCGCAGCGGGGCGTATAGCGGTCACGCCAATCCATTTCGATCTCACCGACCGCCCCGGCCTGCAGGCGCTCCGTCGCTTCGACCTGGAGGAGTTGCTGGCCCCGGTCGCGCGCGACGCCTCGTGAGGGCCGTGAAGGGGTCCGCCTCAGGCACCAAAGCGGCGGCAAGCGCGAAGGGAGCTGCGCGCAGCGACGCCGCGAAGTCAAGAAGAGACCTGCAGGTGCGCGCCGCTGAGCTGCGCGAGGCGCTCGAGTATCACGCCTACCGCTACTACGTGCTCGACGATCCTGAGATCGGCGACGATGAGTACGACCGACTCCTTGACGAGCTGCGCGAGATCGAGGCGCAGCATCCCGAGCTCGCAACGCCGGACTCGCCCACGCAGAGGGTGGGCGGCGAGCCGGTGGGGCGCCTTGAGAAGGTCGAGCATCTCGAGGCGATGCTGTCTCTGGGCAACGTGCGCTCAGAGCAGGAGCTGCGCGCGTGGGTCGAGCGCATGCGCAACCACCTCGGCCGCGAGGGGATCGCGAACCCGCTCTTTCAGTTCGTGGTGGAGCCGAAGATCGACGGGCTGGCGATCAGCCTCGTATATCGCGAGGGCGTGCTGTTTCGCGGCGCGACGCGGGGAAACGGTGAGATCGGCGAGGACGTCACGCACAATCTGCGCACGATCGGGGCGATACCCCTGCACGTGAAAGACGCCCCCCCGCTGCTTGAGGTGCGCGGCGAGGTCTACATGTCGCTGAGGGACTTCACGGCGCTGAACGAGCGCCGGGCAGAAGCGGGCGAGTCGACCTTTATGAACCCCCGCAACTCGGCTGCGGGCACGATCCGCCAGCTCGACCCGGCCGACGCCGCGCAGAGGCCCCTTTCGATCTGGTGTTACCAGGTGGGGGTGACCGAGGGGCTGTCCTTCCAGACGCACTCCCAGGCGTTGGCATGGCTGGGCGAGCACGGGTTTCGTGTCAATCGCGGCATCAGGCTGCTGGGCAGCGAGGACGAGGTGATCGAGCAGTGCCTGCAGTGGCAAGAACGAAGGGGAGAGCTCGATTTCGAGATCGACGGGGCGGTCGTGAAGATCGACGATCTCGAGCTGCAGCGCAGGCTCGGCTCGGTGGGGCGCGACCCGCGCTGGGCGGTCGCCTGGAAGTTCCCCCCGACGACCGCCGTGACCAGGCTTCTGAAGGTGATGTGGAACGTCGGCAAGTTCGGCGACCTGCGCCCCTATGCGGTACTCGAGCCGGTCGCGGTCGGCGGCGTCAGGATCAAGCTCGCGACCCTGCACAACGAGCAGGACATCGTGCGCAAGGACATCCGCGCGGGCGAGGAGGTGATCGTGGTGCGCGCAGGCGACGTGATCCCCCAGGTCGTCTCACCCGCGCCGCATATGGTGGAGAAGAAGAACCGGCCGCCGAGGCCGGCGCCGCCGAAGAGCTGTCCCTTCTGCGCGACCCCGACGGTCAAGCCGACCGAGGGGGTCTTCACGAAGTGCCCCAACCCGGACTGTCCCGGGCGGGGCTGGCAGCTGCTCAAGCACTTCGTCTCGCGCGGCGCGATGGACATCGACAGCCTGGGCGAGAAGCAGGTTGCCCTGCTGCAGGAGCACGGGCTCCTGAGCAGCGCCTCGGACTTCTACAGGCTCACAGAGGAGCAGCTCCTCGGGCTCGAGGGCTTCGCCGAGCGCTCGGCGAAGCAGCTGATCGAGGCGATCGAGGCGTCGAAGGCGCGGCCTTTCGCGCGCGTGCTGTTCGCGCTCGGAATCGAGGAGGTCGGCGAGGTCACCGCGCGCAACCTCGCACAGCGCTTCGGCGACATCGATGCTCTGCTCTCCGCGACGGTCGAGGAGATAGCAGAGACGCCTGGGGTGGGGATGAAGATGGCTGGGTCGATCCACGCACAGCTCGAGCAGGAGCGCATGCGCCGGCTGATCGCCGAGCTCACCGAGCTCGGGCTGTGCATGCACGAAGAGGGGCCCCCGCCGTCGCAGGGTGCGCTCGCGGGCAAGACGCTCGTGCTCACCGGCAGCCTCCCGGAGCTCTCACGCGAGCGGGCGAGTGAGTTGATCATGGCCGCCGGCGGACGGGTGAGCGGATCGGTATCGAGCAAGACCGACCACGTGGTCGCCGGCGAGAGCGCCGGCTCGAAGCTCCAGAAGGCCGAGCGGCTCGGGGTCCCGGTGATCGACGAAGCCGGCCTGCTCGAGCTGCTCGGTCGCGCTTAGAGCGCGGGAGCGCGGCCGCTAGGAATTCGGCGCGATCGCCAGGGCGGTTCGCGCCGCCAGGCTGACCGCCACGTAGGCGAGCAGGAGCACAGCTCCGGCCAACGCGACGATGCCACTGATGAGGATGTTCCGCATACCCAGGTGATCGGCCCCGGCGCAAGCAGCCTTGAACGGTGCTCGACGAATGTCCGTGTCTAGGGCCGGTTATTGAAGGAGGGGAGCAGCGCGGTGAGGGAGGGGAGCAGCGCGGCGGGGGCGAGCGCGGGCAGGCCGGTCGATGAGTCGGCGAGCGTGACCGCGAT
Organism: Solirubrobacteraceae bacterium; assembly: GCA_049512215.1. Classification (GTDB taxonomy): domain Bacteria; phylum Actinomycetota; class Thermoleophilia; order Solirubrobacterales; family Solirubrobacteraceae; genus Palsa-744. The sequence goes on along the minus strand of JBEKXJ010000023.1, from coordinate 28,444 downwards.
GTGGTCCTGGTAGACGTGCGCGGATTCGGTGGCGATCCCGTCGGTGAAGATCGCGAAGGCGAGCAGGTGCCCGTTCGCGGCCTGGCAGTAGCCGACGAGGTTCGAGACGCCCGTGAGCGTGCCCGTCTTACCCTCGCAGCGGCCCGCCGCCCGCGTGTTGCGCATGCGCAGCGCGAGCGTGCCCGTTCGCCCGGCGACGGCGAGGTCTTCGCGCAGCACCGTCCCGATCGGCGTGCCGGCAAGACCCACGAGCAGCTCGGCGACCTCATAGGGAGACGTGCGGTCGGCCGGGGAGAGGCCCGAGCCGTCGAGGACGCGGGGTGTGAAGCCGAGCAGCTGGTTGATCGTCTGGGCGACGACGGAAGCCCCCGCGGCCGTCGTCCCCGCACCCCCGAAGCGGGCGCCGAGATCCTTCAGGAGCGTCTCCGCGAAGAAGTTGTCCGAGGGCGGAAGCGTCAGGCCGAGCAACTGGGCTACGCTCGGGGAGAGCACCTGCGCGAGCGGCGCCGCGCCGGTGGGCGTGCTCCCAGCGCCGCTCGAGCCGCGGATCGAGACGCCGTCGTCCTTCAGCGCGGCCCACAGCTCGCGCGCCGCATAGGCGGCGGGTGCGTGGCTTCCGGTGGCCGAGCCGGTGGCGCCGCGGTTGAAGGCGAGCCCGCTCAGCGTGCCTTCCAGGAAGGGGTCGCTCGCGTAGCCGCTCGAGGGCTCGCCGCGCAGCGAGTCAAAGAACGACTCGTCACCCTCAATCGAGCCGGTGATCCGGTGGATCCCGTCGACGCGCACGAGCTGGTCGACGAGCGTCGAGACGCTCGCGCCGAGGCCGCCGTAGTGTTCGCGGATGAAGCCGGTGCTTCCGAAGGTCGGGTCGCCTTCGCCGTGGAGGTAGAGGCTGCCTTCCCACACTCCCGGAGCGCCGATGTGCCCGACGCCGAGCACGCTTGTCGGCAGGCGTGCCGAGGGCCCCATCCGCGCGAGGACCGTGGTGGCCGTAAAGAGCTTCTCCACAGAGGCCGGCGGGCGCAGCACGCTAGCGCGCTTGGAAACGAGTACCTGCTTTGCCGTCAGGTCGTAGACATAGGCGCCGTCGAACGGGCCCGCGAGCGCGAGCTGATGGGCGATATCGGCCTGCATTTCGGCCAATCCGTCGCCCGTCGCGCCCGCCGCGGCGGGCGAGAAGGCAGCGGCCGGAGAGAGCCCGCAGAGGACGATCAGGATGCTCGCAAGGCGTTTTGAAGTCACGCGGCCCTAGAATGTGGATGGCATGGGCAATGTTGTCAAGCTGGAACCGACTGCGAAGGCAGATACGGGGGCCAAAGAGCGCGCAGCCAAGCGCCGGGACGCCCGCGTAGCTCCGCGGGGCGTCGGACAGCCGGCATCGACCGACCGCCGGCGCCGACCCCGGCGTGATAAGACCGCGCTCGTGCTCGGCGGGGGCGGCTTCACCGGCGGAGTCTATGAGATCGGCGCTCTGCGCGCGCTTGATCTGCTCGCCGTCAACAGCACGGTCAACGGGTTCGACGTCTACGTCGGGACCTCCGCGGGTTCATTCATCGCCGCGTTGTGCGCGAACGGCGTGACCCCCGAGGAGATGATGCGGGTCGTGACCCGTCAGGGCAAGCCGCCCTTCAAAGACATCGATATCAGCGACCTGCTGCGCCCCAACCTGCTCGAGTTCGCGCGCAAGGGCGCGCTGCTGCCGCTGCGGATGCTCGCGCTCGCTCGCCAGATAGCCTCTCAGCGTGGCGGCGTGTCGATCATGGACGTCGTCATGGGGCTCGCGGACGGGCTGCCCTCGGGCGCCTACACCGGAGCGGGTATCGAGGACTATCTGCACAAGGTGCTCAGCGAGCCCGGCCGCACGGATGACTTCGGGCTGTTGGCCTGCGAGCTCTACCTGACGGCGACCGACCTCGACACGTGCGAGCGGGTCGTCTTCGGCGTGGATGGCTCTGAGGACGTCCCCATCTCCACCGCGGTGCGCGCATCGGGGGCGCTGCCGATGGTCTACGCGCCTGTACGGATCAAGGATCGTGAGCTGATCGACGGCGGGATCGTCTCGACCACGAACCTCGACATCGCCGTTGAGGCGGGAGCGAAGTTCGTCGTCGTGATCAACCCGATCGTGCCCTTCATCAACGACTTCTCCGGAACGGTGAGGACCCTGCGCGGAACCCGCCCGCGCCGCGTCACCGACATGGGCTTTGCCCAGATCGGCTACCAGGCGTTCAAGCTCGTCGCCCACCAGCGGCTACACGAGATCGCCAGGCAGTGGAAGGAGCGCTATCCGGGCGTTGACATCGTGCTGATCGAGCCCGAGCCGGCGGACGAACTGATGTTCCAGACCTCGATGATGAGCTTCACCTCGCGCGTCGAGATCGCCCGGCACGGGTTTGAGTCGGTGACCAAACACCTCGCCGGCGAGTACGAGCACTATCACGACATCGCTGCACGCCACGGGATCACGATCTCCGGCAAGCGGCTGCGGAACGTCGTGCGCCATTTCGACGCCGAGCCCGAAGAGGTGAGCGCCTGGCGCAAAATCCTCGAGGGGACGACCGGCGCGCTGCTACGCCAGGCCGGTTCAGCCTGATAGAGGCCTCACGTCGCTTGGTCGATAGCAGAGAGCAGTCGCTGGCGGGGCCCCACCAGATGAGCAAGAGCGCGGCGCGAGGCGATCGCGCTGCGTATGCCGATACGCACGTGGCGGGGCTCGTCGAGCGCGTCTCCCGTGGCCACGAGCACACCGGCCCGTGCAAGGCGAGCCGCGAGCTCGCTGCCGTCGAGGACCGGGTGCGCGGCCCAGACGAAGTTGGCCTGACTCTCGGAGACCTCAAAACCACGTTCACGCAGGGCCCCCGTCAGGTGCGCGCGCTCCTCGCTGATCGCCCGCACTCGCCGCGCGAGCAGCTCCGAGCAGCTGCGCAGCGCCTCCAGGGCACCCGCCTGGGAGAGCTCCGAGACGCCCAGATCGGGCTCGAGCTCGGCCAGGAGATCCTCAGAGCCGGGTCCGCCCAGCGCGTAGCCGACGCGCAGCCCGGGCAGGCCCCACGCCTTGGAGAAACTGCGGAAGACGAGCAGGCGCGGGTGGCGCTCCAGCAGCGTCAGCGAGGCGTTCGTCGGCTGGGCGTCCGCGAACTCCACGAGCGCCTCGTCGAGCAGGACGGCGACCCCTTCGGGCAACCCGTCTAGCAGCCTCTCAAGGGCGGCGCTCGAGAGCAGCTCGCCGGTGGGATCGTTCGGGCTGGCGAGCACCACGACACGCGTGCCGGGCTCTTTCGCGGCTTCGAGAAGCGCGTCCACTCCGCCGGAGACCGGCACGGCGTGCCCGTGGGCGCGACGAGCCATGATCGGGTAGAGCGGATAGGACGGCCAGGGGCTCAGCAGCTGCTGACCGGGGGCGATCAGGGCACGGGTGGCCGAGCTGAGCAGCTCGGCGGCGCCGTTGCCCAGGATCAGGCGCTCCGCTGGCACCCCGTGGTGGCGGGCCAGCTCGTTGCGCAGTTCCGAGCCGTGCAGGTGGGGGTAGTCCTTCAGGCCGCGACGGGCGACGAAGGTGATCGCGTTGACGATCCGCGGGTGGGGGAGCTCCGGCCAGGTGGTCTGGGAGAGGTCGAGCGTCTCCACGCGCGTGAGCGCCTTGCGCTTGCGCTCGGCGGCCTGCTCGCGTAGCTCCTCGTTGACCTCCTCCTCGGACATCCCTTCGAACTGACGGTAATAGTCGAGCAGGCCCACGTTAGGAGTGTTGTTCTAGCAGCGATCCTCCCCCGCAGCCCGTGCAGCGAGCGGGCCAGCGATCGGGTCTCGCTCAAATGCCGCCGTTGCCCGAGAAGGCGCTGGAGCCGGGTCCGTGGATGACGAGAAACCAGAACGCGAAGATCGCCGCGCCAATGACCGCGGTGATCGCGAAGATACGACCGAGTGCTCCGGTGCGCTGGTCATGACCGGCGGCACGGCGCACGAGGATCCAGGCCTGGTCGAAGCGGCGCAGGATCGAGAGCGCCCCGAGGAGCAGGATGAAGAGGCCCGCGAACGAGACCAACAGGCCGAAGCTGACACTCCCGGAGAGGTAGTCGGCCTGGGAGCCCAGCCACAGGCAGGCGAGCGGGATCGGACCCCAGCAGAGCAGGCTGACGAGCGTTATCGCGGCGAGAAGTATTCCCGCCAGCGAACCGTCCACGCGCCGGCGCAGAGCGCTGCCGCGCCGCGGCAACGCGCGGAAGCGAACCGGGGCGGTGCCGGGTCGGCGCCCGACGAAGAGCCCGCCGGTGTCGGATGGGTCACTGCGCATCCCCTCATGATCGCAGCTGGCTGGCCGAGCGCGGGCTAGCGGCCCGCATAGAGCGTGTCGAGCAGCTCCGCGTATTTCTCGTTGACGACATTCCGCTTGACCTTCAACGTCGGCGTCAGCTCGCCGGTCGCCTGGGAAAGGTCGTGATCGAGGATCACGAACTTCTTGACCTGCTCGACCTGGGCGTATTTCGCGTTGACCCGGTCGACCTCGGCCTGGATCAGCGCGTGTACCTCCTCGGAGTGCGCGAGCGAGGCGATGTCCTGGGGAAGGCCGTGCTCGCTCGCGAAGGAGGGCATCTCCTCCTCGTCCAGCGTGATCAGCACGACGGGATAGGGGCGCTTGTCGCCGTGCATCACCGCCTGTGAGATCCAGCGGCTCTGCTTGAGGCCGTTCTCGATGTTCGCGGGCGTGAGGTTCTTGCCGCCGGCCGTGATGATGATGTCCTTCTTGCGCCCGGTGATCGAGAGGTAGCCGTCCTCGTCGATCGAACCGAGGTCCCCCGTGTGGAGCCAGCCGTCCTCGACCGCGCCGAAGCTCGCGTCGGCGTTGTTGTGGTAGCCGCGGAAGATGTTCGGCCCCTTGATCAGGATCTCTCGGTCCTCGGCAATCTTCAGCTCCACCCCAGGCAGCGCGCGGCCTACCGTGCCGAAGCGATGGTTCTCAACTGTGGAGACGGTCGCCGCGGTGGCGGTCTCGGTCATGCCGTAGCCCTCCAGGACGGGGACCCCACAAGCCCAGAAGAACTCGAGGATCTCACGCGCGATCGGCGCGGCGCCGCTCGTGGCGTGGCGCACCCGGCCGCCGAAGATCGCCCGCACGTTCTTGAAGATCTGCTCGTCGGCTTCATCGAAGGGCTTCTGCAGCGCCTCGGGCACCGACTCGCCGCGGTTCATCATTTCGCGCACCTTCACGCCGAGCTCGATCGCGGCCTGAGCGCGTCGGCGCTGCTCGGCCGGCTGGCTCTCCAGGGCGCCGTGGGCGAGCGTGTAGATCTTCTCAAAGATACGCGGCACCGAGGGCAGGTAGGTCGGTTTGACCTCCATCAGCTCGGGCACGATCTGCTTGGTGTCGCCGCCGAAGTAGGCCAGCGTGCTGCCGAGGTCGAAGACCGCGAGCTGGATGAGCAGGGCGAAGGAGTGAGCGAGCGGGAGATAGAGGTACGTGAGCTCATCGGCCTCGATCTCGCCGCTCTCGCGGATCATGTCGATGATCGCGCGATAGTTGCCGTGGGTCAGGACGCAGCCCTTGGGCGGCCCCGTCGTCCCGGAGGTGTAGATGAACGTGAAGGGATCCTCGGGGCGCACGGCGGCGCGGCGCGCCTCGAGCTCCTCAACAGTGCGCGAGCGCCCCCGCTCGCGCACCTCCTCGAGCGTGACCGCCTCGAGCGAGCCGGCACCGGCGGAGGAGGAGCCGTTCGATGGCGCGTCCTTGACTGGAGGGTCGATCACGATGATCGTGCGCAGGTGTGGGAGCTGCTCGCGGATGGCGGCGATCTTCGCGAGCTGTTCCTCGTTCTCGCACACGATCGCGCGGGCGTCTGAGTCGGAGATCACCCAGAGGCACTCCTCGGGCGAGTTTGTCTGGTAGATCGGCACGACCACGGTCCCCGCGGAGGTTGCGGCCATGTCGACGTAGGACCACTCGGGGCGCGTGTTGGCGAGGATGCAGAGACGCTCGCCCGGCTCGATGCCGAGCGCGATCAGGCCGAGCGCGATCTCCTGCACCGTCTCAGCTAGCTGGGCATAGCTCACGTCGTGCCAGGCGCCGTCACGCTTGTAGCGCACGGCGATGCGCTCTGCGTGCTCGGCGGCCGAGCGCGGGACCAGATCAGCGATCGTCTGTGACCCCGTGGTCGAAGCCGCGGCCGTGACCTCCATCAGGACTCTCCTCCTCGATCAAAAAGCTAACGGACACTGGATCTTAGACGCTGGAGACTCCTGCGGCGATGGTGCTCGGAGGGCCTCGAAGGTGCGCCGCGGCGCGAGCAGCTCACACGGGGTTGGGAACGTCCAGGAAGACGTGTCGAAGCCCGTAGCGCTCGGCGAGATATTCGCCCAGGCGACGCACGCCAAAGGTCTCCGTGGCGTAGTGACCGGCGGCGATGAAGTGAAGACCGGACTCTCCGGCCTGGGCCATCACCCGCTCTGCGGGCTCGCCCGTGAGGAGCGCCTCAGCTCCCGCCGCCGCCGCCTCGGCGATGAAGTCGGCTCCCGCGCCCGAGACGATCGCGACGCGGCGGACCCTGGCTGGGCCTGATTCGAACAGGAGCGGCTCGCGCGAGGTGAGCTCGGCGACGCGCCTGAACAGCTCGCCCGCTGCCAGGCCCTCGCCGGGGAGGCACGCGATAAAGCCGATCGTCTCGCCGTGGTGGCGGGCGAAAGGCTCTAGCTTCTCCGCGCCGAGAGCCCTGGCGAGCAGCGCGTTGTTGCCGATCTCCGGATGCGCGTCGAGCGGCAGGTGGTAGGCGGCCAGGCCGATCTCGGCATCGAAGAGGATCTGAAGGCGGCGCTTGAGCAGGGCATCGATCGGACCTGGGCCGGCGCCCCAGAAGAGCCCGTGGTGGACGATCAGCAGGTCGGCCCGCTCGGCCGCCGCCCGCTCGAACAGCTCGACATGGGCCGAGACGCCGCTGGCCACGGTGCCCACGCGCTCGGGACCGGGAACCTGCAGGCCATTGGGACAGTGATCCTGAAAGCGCGCCGGTTCGAGCAAGCGGTCGAGCTCTGCGATGAGCTCTGAAAGGGCGGCTGTCATGCGGCGAGGTTAGCGGCGCTCCGGCTATGAGATACTGCCGGGCGCGTCGGGGCGTGGCGCAGCCTGGTAGCGCGCACCGTTCGGGTCGGTGAGGTCCCCGGTTCGAATCCGGGCGCCCCGATTTCATGAAAGCCCTGCAAATCGCAGGGTTTTCGTGCTTCCAGAGAGGCTTCTAGGGACAGTTCGGGTGCAGTCTGTGCGGGTCTGGGTTTCGGACCTTCCGAAACTCAAGTCCCGTGGTGGCCCCGCGCGCACACGCCGTGATGGGGGGCTGCTCGGCGAGGCTGCTGCTGATCTCCTGCAGGATCAGGCGCTCAAGGCCGAACGGCTCGCCGAGGAGCTCTCGAGGCTCGAGCTCGCGTGATCGGTGCCACTAGAGCGACGAGAGCGCCCCTGGGCAAGGGCGCTCTCGCTCCAGGGAGGGGACTGGAGACCTCCGTGTGCCGAGAACCTAAGCAGGCCGGTCGGTCAGAACCGCATCGAGCGAATCCCCGGGGCGAGAACGGCGACGTGCTCCAATGTTGCAGGGCGACGCCGACCAGCTCCAGTCCGAGGCTGCAGGATCGAAAGGCTCCGCCGAGGGGAGCTCGCGAGGGTGGAGGTCGCGTGATCGTTGCGACCGCGGAGCTGTCTCTCGGCGTCCGTGGGCTGCCGGCGACTCGGCGGCTGCATGGGGAGCTGGCGGGGATCGTGAGGCCGGCGGGATGATGCCGTCGCTCGCCGCCTACGTGGGATCGGGTCCCGCTCGTTTCTCGTCCATCCGTTTGCGGGAGCGGCCCCGGGGGTTCTCTCCTTTGGGAACGGGCGCGGTACCCACGCACGCCTGGAGGGTGTGGCCCGTGCCTACGGGCACGGGCCACACACCAGGCACGGAAAAGGGTCGGCCCCCGGGGCGGATCAGATCGGGGGCGATGCGTGATGGCCGCGAAGCGCTCCTACGGCTGTGGCTCCATCTACGTGCGCACCAACGCCGCCGGCGTCGAGGCCTTCTATGGCTCATGGTCGGCCAACGGCCGGCACATGAACCGGCGGCTGGGCGTCAAGCGCAGCCCTGGCGGCCGTGAAGGGTTGACGCTCAGGCAGGCCGAGCAACGGCTGCGCCTGCTTATCGGCGATGTCAAGCCGTCGACAATGGTGGGCGACCGCCTGACCGTAGAGGAGGCCGCTCGCCTCTACGTGGTGGTCGCCAAACGCAAGGGCCGCAAGCCCTCCACCTGCGCGAACATCGAGAGCGAGGTACGCGTGCACCTGGCGCCGTTCTTCGCCGGGAAGACGATCGACGGCATCGAGAAGAAGGACGTGCTCGACCTGATGAGCAGCCTGGAAGCCTAAGGGCTCTCCCCGAAGACGATCAAGAACATCATCAACACGCTCTCGGCGATCTTCAACCTTGGGCGGGCGGCTGATCCGCCGTGGGCCAGCGCCAACCCGTGCGAGGGGATCGAACGACCGGCCACGCAGCAGGCCACCGAGCCGCGGTTCCTGACGCTCGAGGAGCTCGACGCGCTGATCGCCAACCTGCCCGCGAGCCCGTTCCTGGAGATCGACCGTGTGCTGTTCCTGACGGCCGCGCTCACAGGCCTGCGCAAGGGCGAGCTCGTGGCTCTCAGGTGGCAGGACGTGGACTGGCAGGCCCAGCGCATCCGTGTCCGGCAGAACTACACCAGGGGCGCGTTTGGCACTCCGAAGTCCCGCCGCTCGACGCGGGCGGTGCCGATGGCCGATGAGGTTGCCGGTGCGCTTGACCGTCTCCACCAACGATCACGCTGGCAGGCCGACGGGGACCTCGTGTTTGCGCACCCAGCGACCGGGGGCGGGCGGGCGAAGTCGAACATCAGCCGCCGGATGGCTGTGGCGTTGAAGGCCGCCGGCCTGGAGGAGCACCGTTTCCATGACCTGCGCCACACGTTCGGGACGCGCGCCGCGGGCGCCGGCGTCCCGATGCGCACGCTGCAGGAGTGGATGGGCCACGTCGACATTCAGACGACTCAGATCTACGCCGACTATGCCCCAGGCGCCCACGAGGCCGAGATGATCGGGCAGGCCTTCGCCCGCGTGGACCCGTCGATTACGCAACCGGGTGCAGTTCAGGTGCAGTCTGGAGAGAATCTGGCATCACCTGAGAGCGCCTGAGAGCACTGAGCGCGGGCTATATCACCTAGCAAACGCGCCTTCTACCGGTTCGAATCCGGGCGCCCCGATTGTTAGTGAACCGCGAAGGCCAGCGAAGACGGGCGAGAATCCCCGAAAACGCGGAGCTTCGCGGAATGCCGGTCGCTCGTGTTCGTGGCTGCTCGTGCGACAGGTCGGCTGCGCTGGCTAGTCCGGCGCACGCCGAGTGGCGTCGTGATCGCCACGGCTAGCGCGCAGCCGAATAGCTGGTGAGGAACAGTGCCTCCGCGAGCGCCATGCGTTCGATCTCGGCGGGATCGACGCTCTCGTTGGGCGCATGGATGAGACAGCGTGGCTCCTCGACGCCCAAGAGCATGATCTCAGCGTCGGGGAATGTGTCGTGCAGGACGTTGCAGACGGGGATCGATCCACCTTGTCCCTCGGTCGTGATGGGCTGGCCGAAGGCCTGTTCGAGCGAACGGCTCATCACGGCGTAGGCAGGTCCGTCGGTTCGGGCGACGAATGCCTGGCCGTCGACCTCACGCTCGATCTCCACCTTGGCATGCCACGGGGTGACCGCCCCGAGGTGCGCGATGAGTGCGTCCTGTGCGTGGTGGGCGTCGATGCCGGGGGGGATCCGGAGGCTCACGCGGGCGCGGGCTTGCGCTGGCACCGCTGGCGCTGATCCCACTACCGGTGGGCAATCGATGCCGAGCACGGTTACTGCCGGGCGGGACCAGAGCATGTCCTCGACACGCCCCTCGCCGAGTAGATCGACGCCATCGAGCACGTGTGCATCGGCTCGGAATTGCTCAGGGGGGTACTCGACGCCCTGCCATCTTGCCTGACACTCGAGGCCTTGGATCGTCGTGTTACCGCGTGCGTCGCGGAGGGTGGCCAGCATGCTGATGAGGGCCAGCAAGGCGTCCGGCGCGGGACCACCGAACATGCCCGAATGCATTGCGCTCTCCAAACAGCTCACAGTGACGATGACGTTGGCCACTCCGCGCAGGGTGGTCGTGAGCGTCGGGATGCCCACGGCGAAGTTGCCCGTGTCCGCCACCACGATCGTGTCGGCCCGCAGGAGATCGGCGCGGGAGGGAACGAATCTCTCCATGCAACCGCTGCCCAGCTCCTCTGAGCCCTCGGCAATCAGCTTGATGCCGACAGGAAGGTCGCCTTCTAGGGCGCGCAGGGCCGTGAGATGCATGACGATGTTGCCCTTGCAGTCGGCGGCACCTCGTCCGTACCAGCGTCCGTCGCGCTCTGTCAGCTCAAAGGCCGGTGTCTTCCACGCCGTGCCGGTCGGATCCAAGGGAGGCTGCACGTCGTAGTGGCAATAGAGCAGGATGGTGGGAGCACCATCGGGAGCCGGGATGTGGCCGTAGACGGCCGGATGGCCGTCGGGCGTTTCCTCGAGCCGCGTGTCGCGCAGCCCGACCTCGGTGAACTTGTCGATAACTAGCTGAGCTGCCTTTGCGCACTCGGCGGCCGGGAACTGACGTGGGTCGGCCACCGACTTGCAGGCAACGAGCGCAGCCAGGTCGTCGTGGGCTTGAGGCATGAGCGAGCTGACACGGTCTCGCAGGTCGGGTATGGAGACGGTGGTGTGCCGATCGTCATGGGCACGCGTTGGGCTGGTCATGCGTGGTCTCCGTTTCAGCGCCAGTGATCTGCTCGGCGAGGCTGAGAGCAACACCGGGGATGGTACTCCCGGTGGAGATGAGCCCGACGGTCCCCATGCCCGCGACCTGCGCCACAGCTCGAGCAAACACTCGGGTCGACCGCATTCATCTCGGTGCCCCGAGTCTCGCTGCGGCCGCTGCCGCCATCCACGCGGACTAGAGCATCGGCCGTCGAACGGACGGTAGGCGGCCAAGGCACTGGGGCGCCGAACGGCGGCCCACGGCGAGGCCGGATAACGTCAAGCTCTTACTGCCTGGGATGGCCGTGATTTGGGACCGCAAAAGGACCGCAGAACGCCGAAAAGCGGCTCAGGAAAGCCAACTCGAACAGTTCGCCCCGATTAGCCAGATCACTGATCAACCGGATTGCGCTTCTCCACGATTAGCAGATCGCTCGGCATCGGTGGCAACAATGGGAGCGCTGCGGCCGGCATGCCGAGCGTCGGCGCGAGGATCCGGCGCGGATAGGCGTCGGCGCTGCCCGTGTAGCCGATATCGCGCACCTCGGCTTGGTCGAAGAAGACCAGGAAATGGGCCTCCTCGTCTCCGAGGTTCTCAATGTGATGCGGAAAGGCCCGCGGGATGAAGTAGACGTCGCCCGGCGCGAGCTTGTACGTGTCGACCGACCCGTCGGCGCTCTTGACGGTCATGCGCGCACGCCCAGTGTGCACGAACCCGAGCTCGGCCGTGATCGGGTGCCAATGGGGCTCTCGCATCCCGGCGCCCTCGATCCGCAACGAGTACATGGCCAACTCGTCGAGGACGGGCCAGGTGTCGAGCCGCGCGGTCTTGAGCTTGCCGAACCCGTTGTCGACCCGCGGTGACATTCCCTCGAGATCGAGCTTGAGCTCATTCGGGTAGCTCGCCGATTTCGCGAGCTCCAGCGTCCCATCGACCCTGCCGGCGAACATGTCCTCGGGCCCATTGGGCAGGCCGGCGAGTGCATCGGCAGACAATCCCCAGGCGTTGCCCATCACGTTGGCTGTCAGCATGCCGACCGAGCCCGAGAGGCCGAAGTCCTGGGGCTCCTCGTGCGAGAAGACAACGATCAGCTCGGCCTGTGCGTCGCCGATGTTCTCGAGGGCGTGAAGTGCGCCGGAGGGAACGAAGAACATCTGCCCCGCCGAGATCGTGAAGCTCGAGTGCTGGTTGGAGTCGGCGAAGACGGTCACTAGGAGTTCGCCGCCCAAGCAGTAGCCCAGCTCGTTGGCGTTTGCGTGCCAATGTGGCTCGCGAAACCCACCCGCCTCCAGCGTCAGTCGGGCCAGCGACATGCGCTCTAGGATCGGGAAGTCGTCGCTGCGGACGGCCGCACGAGCCCCGTAGGGAGTCGAGACCTGCGGCGCGGTCTCACCCAGGTGGAACACATGCTTGCTCAAATCGGTTGCCCCAAGAATCAGATCGGTTGGCCGCGAGATCGCGGTGATCGAGTCGGAGTATCCCAGGAAGCCCTTCGCGTGCCCGGGGAAAGCTCGCCAAGCTCGGGCTGCGGGTTTCGGCGACGTCGGTGCGCTCGCTGCTAAAGCAGTACGAGGTCCCGCCGGCGCCGCGGCGCTCTGGCCCTTCGTGGCGGACATTCCTGCGTTCGCAGGCGCAGGGCGTCATCGCGTGCGACTTCTTGCCCGTGGACACCGTGTGGCTGCGGCGCTTCTACGTGCTGTTCTTCATCGAGGTCGGAACGCGCCGGGTCCATCTCGCCGGCGTAACGGAGAACCCGAGCGGGATTTGGACCACCCAGCAGGCACGCAACCTCATGATCGACAGCTGCGGTCCGACGTGGCCGGTGCGTTTCCTGATCCACGATCGCGATGCGAAGTTCAGCGCAGCGTTCGACGAGGTCCTCCGGACCGAGGGGATACAGGTGATTCGCACGCCGATCAGGGCGCCGAACGCTAACGCGCACGCCGAGCGCTTCGTCCGCACGCTGCGCGAGGTGTGCCTCGACTGGGCGCTCATCCTAGGCCGGCGTCACCTCGAGCGTGTACTACGCGAGTACGTCGACCATTACAATCGCGAGCGCCCACACCGAGCGCTCGAACTGCGCGCCCCCGAGCCCTCGCCAAAGGTGATTCCGCTGCGCCCGCGACCCCAGACCGTGGTTCGACGCCGCGACCGGCTCGGAGGGCTCGTTCATGAGTACGCGTGGGCGGCGTGAGTGCAGAGCGCCGAGTTTGTGAACCCTACGGGTCGCCGAGAGATCGGATATGCCTCGCCAAGCGACGGCCACGACCCATGATCGGGAGACGTCCGTCAAGAGGATTGCGATAGCGCCGATTGGCGGCCGTAGGGTAGTACCGCGATTATCGCATTGCGGAAATAGCGATCGGAAAAGGCCCGGGTATCGGCGTCCGATGGCGTGCTTTAGCAGCGACGCGGACTCAGAGCTTGGCACCGACCCCGCAATTTGGGAAGAAATGCCCGTTGACAGACCGCCACCGACGCGGTATAGAAAACATCGATGGCTCTCTAATCCTACGCAAGAGAAGTTCAACAGGAGGTATCTCAATGGCGCGAGTCATCGTTATGCCAAATCACTCGCAGGACGTTGACATCGACGGTCACCTCCTCATGGATGAGCGGGTCGATCCTGTCCATCTCGAAGACGAGCACTCAAGTCACCAGGTCATCGAGCGCCTGGCGTGGGCGGTTCTCGATGCCGAGGAGATCGTGCCCGTCACCTGGCGGCTGAACCGCCCGGTCGACTCTCGGTCAAACAGGCACAGGTCGCCCCCCCGGCTCAAGATCGAGCAGCGGCGTCACCTGAAGGTTCCGATCGGCTGATCCTTTCAATTCCGTCTGCGCGCTCATTGTCTCGGGGCCTGGGCGTGCAGACGGGGGTCCTGGGACGATGAAGTCGTGAAGTTCCCCCCGGAGGCACCGTGCAGTTGGCGAGGTTGTCGAAACGGCAGCCGGAGGGCTTATGCCGTTCGCTCTGGGCCACTTAGCAGGCACGGCGTGACCGGCGCTGCACCCGAGCACCGCTCATGCCGGGCGTACTACGAAGAAGGCCCCGCCAGTGGCGGGGCCTTCTGTGCGCTGCGGCCGGTTGACTCCTGCCTGGCGCCCGCCGATGGCGGGCTAGCTCAGGCAGTCGCGCTGCCCATTGAACATCTCTTCTTAGAAGACATCCGGCCTTCCTCTAGCGGTCGTGCCTGCCAGTCACCTTGAGCACCGGCTGGTAGGTTGCCCATCCTTCCGAGAGGCCGAATTTGCCACAGTTTGCTTCGAATGCCGTGCCGTACCATTCGCACACGGGCGAGGTCATATAGGCCTCTCCCGCGGCCAGCAGCGGACTCCCGCCCACCGTGGGCGTCGCAAAGGACGCTTCGGTGAGCCCCACGTTCAGGGGCTCTGCTTTTCCTTCCGGTTTATAGGTGACGGCGATGATTACCTCTTCGGGCAGCTTTACGCTGGTCGCTGGCGAAACCGGTGTGAGTTCTGTCCCTGAATAGTTGACCTCGAACGCCATGCCGTTGAGGCACTGTCCATTGTGGCGCCACCCACCTACGGCTTCTACTTCTGGTTGTGGACCCGAAGTGGGGCATTTCTTGCTTGCCGATGGCCGATAGGGAACGTTGACCGTCTGGGTCGCGGTCGCGATTAGTGGGCCGGGCTCGTTGGTCGCCGGTTCCACGTTGTAGATGTTGAGCGTGATCGGCCACGGGAAGCTTGCTTTCGGCGTTGTTTTGCATGTGACGGTTCCAGCTTCGCCGCCAACTAGGCCGTTTTCACACATCCAACTGCTCATCAGGACTGACCTTCTTAGGGGTTATGGTGGCCGGTGATGTAATGCTCAATTTGACCAGGCCGCCGAATTCCGAGATCCCGTTCGCGAAGTTTAGTCGAGGGCACGTCTCCGGGTTTCGGGCTCGGGTTGTTGTTGAAGACCAGCGCCGCACTCGCCGTCCCAGCCGCGATCGCCACGATGGCGGTTGCCGCGAGGACCGCTGCAGCCAGCCTGGCGGCCCTCATTGGAATCCTTCCAGTCATGTCTGTCTCCGTTCCGTCCATAGAGCCGGAGCATCTGTAGCTCCAGCGGCGCCCTCACACTAGGCCCTAAACACGGACCCGGATCCGGGGAAATCGGCGTATCGGAGTGTTCGACTACGCAGCGCGATCTGGGCAGGCTTGGCGGGCTGGTTGAAGCAGTTTCGCCCGTTCACTTACGAGCAGCTACTCGCACGGGACAGGGCATCTCTCGAGATCTTGTGGCTGCGCGACGAGTCGTTGGAGGACACGGATCATCTTTCGGCTCCCGAGGTGATCGCAGCGGAGATCGTCGAAGACTTCAGGCGGCCTTGGACGAGTTCAGCGCGATTGCATCGTCGCTGAGTGCAACGCCGGCTGCGTGACGACTGCCCAGGTGGCGCATTGCCCGAACTTCGCGGGTTCGTAGCGGGTGTGGCGGGTCGAGCGTCCAGTCGCTCGATTGAGAGCGCGGGAGGACTGCTCCTGTGGCTCCCGTGGGGCGGCAAAGACAGGGAGCCCCATGCCGAGGGCTCCCTGCCCTGCCGCTAGCCACAGAACCTTGACGCTCGAGCGAATCTGCACCGCCTGATCGAGGCGCTACCGGCGAGGCACCCTCCGAGCCGGGCTGATACTGCTGCGCCCCTGCCTGCCGGGGGCGCATATCGCCGGGCGCCGATGCCGGCTACTTCGGCTGCGGCACGATACGGATATAGGGGCGGGGCTCCTCCCAGCCGTCCGGGTAGGTCTCTTTGGCCTCGTCGTTGGAGACGGATCCCGCGATGATCACCTGCTCGCCGGGGTGCCAGTTCACGGGGGTTGCGACCTTGTGCTTGGCGGTCAGCTGGAGCGAGTCGATGACCCGCAGCACCTCGTCGAAGTTGCGGCCGGTCGTCATCGGGTAGATGAGGATCAGCTTGATCTTCTTGTCGGGCCCGATCACGAACACGTTGCGGACCGTCTGATTGTCGGCCGGCGTGCGCAGGAGCGGGTCGCCCGAGATCGAGGCCGGCAGCATCCCGTAGAGCTTCGCGACGTTGAAGTCGCTGTCGCTGACGATCGGGTAGTTCGGGGCTGTGCCCTGCGTCTCCTCGATGTCCTTCGCCCACGCCTCGTGGTTGTCGAGGGGGTCGATGGAGAGGCCGATGATCTTCACATTGCGGCTGTCGAAATCCGGCTTGACTTTCGCCATGTATCCGAGCTCGGTGGTGCAGACCGGCGTGAAGTCCTTCGGGTGCGAGAACAGCACCGCCCAGGAGTCGCCGATCCAATCGTGGAATTTGATGTGGCCCTCGGTGGTCTCCGCCTCGAAATCGGGTGCTACGTCGCCAAGTTGCAGCGCCATGGACCTCTGCTCCTTTCTCAAGCCAAGAGCTTGATCTGGATCCGAGCCACGTGGCTCGGATCCTGGGTGGGTTTGAGCAAGCTTCTAGCACTAAGTTACCCGAGAAACTGATGTTCAGTCGGTCGAGGGCCTCCGCGAGCCACGTGGTGGCCCTCGCGGCGGGTTCAACCGCCTGATCGCGTCGACGCGCCGGGGACATCCGCTATGGGGCCGATGCGGCCGGACCGGTGCGAAGATAGATCAGGACGCTCACTATCACCGACCAGACCACGAACACGAACAGGGCAGGCAGGGCAGCCGGCGGGATCAGTACGGCGATTGCCAGCACTACTGCCACCCAGCCCAGCCACTTCGGCAGTTGCGCTCCGCGCAGGATCCCAAGACCGATTGCGATGTTCAACACGAAGGCGCCGGCCACGAGCGTCAGGACGAGTTCTTTGCTGAGGAGATTGAGCACCTGCGCCGCCTGCGGGCCCAGATCGCGCAGGTTGTGGGCGAGCCCGTATTCGGCGGCGGAGGCCGAGACGGCGCCGGCCGCCATCAGCACGCCGCCGGCCAGCACAAGCGCGCCAAGCCCCTCTGCTGCCGGCGTGCGGCGCATGTAGGAGCGCAGCGACGCTGCGAACAGGCAACACGAACAGGAAGGCGATGGCAAACAGGATGCTCGAGGTCTCCGCGCTTGAGCGATGGGCTGTGTAGTACGCGATCACCTTCGCTGGGCGCGCGTTCGCTTCGGTGTTTCGCCTTCCGTAAGGATGGCAACGACGGTCAGCACGGCAAAGACGACGCCTGTCAGCGGCGCAAGGCGACTCAGACGATCTGACATGGAGTCCCTCCGGTCGTTGGCGGGGATGTGACGCCAGCAGGCAGGCTACACGCATCGTGGACGCCCGGAGGGGCACTGAGCGCGCTCTTGGGCCGGCGCTCGCACCCCACGCGAGCCCGAGTTCCCGCCCGGTGGGGCCTCCCGCGTGAACTTGCCCCCGCGTGATCTACTCGCGCGTGATCTTGCTCCCGCGTGACCTTCCTACTGCGTGAGCGCCCGTACGCGGGTCAGGTCGCCAGCCGCCAGGTCGCGCTGGCTCGGCCTCTCCCGCAGCGACTGTGCCCTCGCCCGGCAGCGATTGACCCGTCGAGCGCTGAACGCGTATGGGCAACGCGTAGAAAACCCGCTCCAGCTCGCGGGAACCCAACGATGGGGGCGGGCGAGTCGAGATCTAGGCTGCACCGTATGGCAGGCACCGCCATTGGGCCAGACGTACTGGAGCGGCTCGGCCGATTCGAGAATGACGGGCATCCCGTGCTGAGCGTGTATTGGGATCTGGACCCCAGCCGCTTCCCGACCCCTACCGCGCGTGACGAGGAGCTCTCGGCGCTGCTGTCTGGTGCCGGTGCGCGCGACGTCGACTCCGGTCGCGTGCGTGACGTCGTACGCGCCCACCCCGAGCTGGTCCCCGGTGCCCAGGGGGTTGCGATCTTTTCGTGCGCCGAGACCGGAGCGCTCGAGGTCCTCGCACTGCCCGAGCCGGTCGAGCCGCTGGCGGTCGTCGATGCGGTGCCGTGGCTCGAGCCCCTTGCGGCGATGCTCACGACGGACGATTCGGGCGTCGCCGTGATCAGTCGACGGGCCGCGCGCCTGTTCCGCGGTGGCCGGGAGGGGCTCGCCCTGTTCGCGGCCGTGCAGGACGAGCTGGAGGGGCGCCATTCGCAGGGCGGCTGGTCGCAGGCGCGCTTTCAGCGCGGGATCGAGCAGCAGGTCGCCGAGCACGTGCGCCACGCTGCCGCGCTGCTGCTGCGCGCGCATCGGCGCCGTCCTTTCGAGGAGCTCGTGATCGTCGCGTCCACCGAGCTCCGGCCCCTCATCGAGGCCAGCCTGCATCGTGATCTGCTTGATCGTCTCGCCGGAGTGGTCGAGCGCGACCTGGAGCATGCGTCGGTAGAGGAGATCATGCGCGCCCTCACGCCGGTCTTCGACCAGGTCGATCGTGACCGTGAGCGTGCTCTGGTGTCGCGCTTGGAGGAAGCGCTGGGAACCGGCGGTGCCGCTGTAGCGGGGCTGGACGAGGTGCTCACGATGTTCGAGCAAGAGCGGGTGAAGACGCTGCTGCTCGCTGATCGGGCGACCCTGACGGCTGGGTTGTGCTCGCGTTGCGGCCGTCTGTCGGCCTCGAGCGAAGGGCGTTGCCGGCTGGACGATGCACCGCTCGTCTCGGTCGACGCGATCGAGCACATCGTCGCACTGGCGGCTCGGCACTCGACTGAGATCGTGGTGGTTCGTCACGAGGCCGATGCGCTTGGCGCGCACGGTCAGGTTGCGGCGCTTCTGAGTTGGTGAGCCAGGCGGGCCAGGTTGGCTTGAGGGCACGCGCCAGCCTGTGACCGATCGCCGCTAGCGCGAGGGGTAGGCGAGCAGCGACTCCAGCCGCCGGCCCGCCTGCGTGAGGCTTCGCACCGTCTCCGGTCGAATTGCGTCTAGGTGCGCCGCGAGCGCGATGAACGCTTGGGCCGTCGTCAGTGCGTCGCCGATCGCATCGTGCGGGTGGTGCGACGGCAGGCCGAGCGCCACGGCGAGATCGGTGAGCGACGTGCGCCGCGGGCCTTCGCCATCGCGCTCGTGCAGCCAGACGAGCCCGAGCACGCTGGTGTCGATCATCGGTCTACGCAAGCGCAGGCCCTGACGGCGCAGGGCGGGGCGCAGGAAGCTGCGCTCGACCGCGGCTACGTGGACGACGGGAATCCGGCCCGCCATCACGGCGAGCAGCGGGTCGATCGCCATGTCGAGCGGCGGCGCGCAGGCGAGGTCGGCGGCACGCAGCCCGTGCACGCGAATCGAGGCCTCGCTCATCAAGCGCAGCGGACGGACTCGGCCTTCAACGGCGGCGCTCAGCCGGACGTGTCCGTCCTCGATCGGGATAGCGCCGAACGAGATGATCTCGTGCTGCTTGGGGTCGAGGCCGCTCAGCTCGAGGTCGACCGCGCAGTAGCTCCCAGCGCGCCACGGCGTCCGTCCCGGGGGCATGCGTGCGCGCTTGTACGCGGCGGCCCCCGCGCCGCGCGCCGCGCGGCGGACTCTCATCGCACGCCGAGCTTCAGCTCGGCAGCGATGCTCTTCTGAACCGACGCCACCGCCCGAAAGGCCTCCTTGAGATGGCTGCGCGTCAGTGCACTGAGGTCGTCTGGGTTCAGATAGCCATCAGGCTCCAGCCCTGCGCGGAGCTGCTCGACCTGATGCTCCATGCGCAACTCGCTGAACAGCTCGAACGCGTCCTCGAGCGTATCCACGTCGGCTGCCGGTAGCGTGCCTGCGTCGCCGGCCGCGCGCAGCCGCTCGGTCGTCGAGGCACTCGTCACGCCTGCAGCCATGCCAGCCCAGCGCGCGAGATCGACGATCGGGAGCAAGCCGCCGTTCTTGAGGTCCAGCCGCCCGTGATGCTCGCCGTCGTGCTCGACGACGAGTCCGCGCAGGAAGCCCGTCGGCGGCCGATGCGAGAGCGCGAACCGCCCGAGCAGGTGCAGCAGCTCGGGTCGCGCCGTTGCCGAGCGGAACGTGTCTGAGAGTGGGCTGCCCTTATGTATGCCCCACACCGGCCGGCTGTCGACGAGCACCGAGACGAGGATCAGCGCCTGCTCGCGGGTGGGGTGCTCGATCCAGCTGCGCGCGACTCGCTGCCAAGACTCGATCGAGCGCACGAACAGCACCTCAGAGGCGGTGGCGCCGTGGCTGTCGACGCGGATCAGGCACTCGCCCAGGCCCGCGACGACGTTTCTGGCAAGCGCGTGCAGGTAGGGCCGGATGGCGTCCTCCTGGACGTCGCCGTACCAGACGATCGCGCTGTCGGCATCTGAGCCCGGCGTCGCCTCACGTCGCGATTGACTGCCGAGCGCGAGCCATGAGAACTCTCCCGGCGGCTCGCCGGCTGAAGCGAGCGCGAGCTCGATCAGCCGGCGCGTCAGCGCGTCGAGGACGACGGAGTAGATCGTGGCGATGCTCGACGCGGCTACGCGCGCTTCGTGCAGGGCGATGACGGACGGCCGCAGGGCCTGGGCCGCGCGGGCGAGCTCGCCGACGTTGCCGGCGTGCGAGATCGCCCGGCGCAGATAGAACGAGGACAGCGTCTCGACGGCGAGGAGGTCGACGGCCTCGACGACACCGATGACCTCGCGGCTCGCGGTGAGCACCGGGAAGCTGCGGATCCCGCGGTCGAGCATCTCGAGCAGGACGTCTCCCCCGAGTCGGTCCGGTTCGACGGTGTAGGCGGGGGCACTCATCGCCGAGGACACCGGGGCGTCGTAGGGAAGACCGTCCGCGATCACGCGCGCGCGCAGGTCGCGATCGGTCAGGATGCCGAGGGAGTCGCCGAGCTCGATCACGATCGACGTGGCGCCGGCGGCGGTCATCCTCCTCGCCGCCTCGCGGATCGTCGTATCGGGCGAGCACAGCACCGGCGGGTCGCGGATCAGCGCCGCCACCGGCTGGTTCGCGGGGTCGGGCGCCGGCTTTCGCGGAGCAAGTGCGGCGGACACCGGCGCGTGCATCGCGAGCAGCGAGCGCGCGACGAAGCCGACGCTCTCCGGTCGCGCCAGTACGGCTCGCGCGACCGCCTCCGGGATGCGGTAGCAGAGCGTGTCCTCCTGAGCGCGCGCGGCGAAACCGGGAGGCAGCCCTGACAGCATCGATGCATGTCCGAACAGCTCACCGGCGCCGAGCATGTCGAGCACGCGGCCGTCGAGCACGATCTCGACGGCGCCGGTGCGGACGACCCGCAGGTGCTCGACCGGCTGCTTGCTCTGCGAGAAGATCGTCGAGCCGGCGAGGAAGAACTCGACCTCGGCGGAGGCTGCGACGCGCTCCACGTCGGCTGCTTGCAATGCGTCGAACGGCGGGTGCGCGCGCAGGAATTCGACCACATCGCTGAGCGCCGCCGGAGGGCTCGACGTGTGGGCCGGGTTGCTTCGTTCGAGGGCCACGGTCGTGATCGTACGTCGCGGCTCGAGCTGTGAGGTTGACGCCGAGCCAGTCAGGCCGGACGCTGCGTGCCGTTCACCCGAGCGAGCAGGCTCGAGGTTTCACTCCTCACGCCTGCCTCTCAGTCTCGCCTGGGCAGAGCTGCCCGGGCGCGCAAGCCCCGCCTCAGCGAGCGCGATTCCGTCGCTTGTACGCCGGTTGGCCGAGACGGTGCAGAGGGTAGACTGAATAGACGTGCGTTTAGGTTGGGCCGCTCAGGGCAAGGTGCGGTCCGGATTGAAACGCGGATCGTGCGGACGGAGGCGGGTTCGCCCGAGCTCGACGGCGAGGCAAACCCCGAAATCGATCTGGAGCGCGGCTGAAAGGCGGCTTCGATCCGGCGAGCGTCCCCGCGCTGCGTACGCTTAGCGCATGTCGAGCACGACTCCGCCCACAGTAGGGGAGATCCTCAGCGCCAGGACCGGCGAGGAGATGTCCCTCAACGATCGCTTCTTGAACCCGCAGATGGGGAGGATCCTGCGGACGCTCGGCTTCGACAAGGTCTGGACGGGCGGAGAGGGGGCTCACCTGATCGACTCAGACGGCAAGCGCTACCTCGACCTCTTCGGCGGCTACGGCGTGTTCGCCGTGGGGCGCAACCATCCCGACGTGATCGCGGCGATCGAGGAAGTGATGGCGGCCCGCACCGCGAACATGCCGCAGCTGGGGGTCACGCTGCTCGGTGGGGTGCTCGCGGAGCAGCTGCTCGCGCGCTCGCCCGGGAGCGTAGCCGCGATGGTTCCGGCCAACACCGGCACCGAGGCGGTCGAGGCGGCGATCAAGATCGCGCGTGCCGCGACCGGCCGCCCGCGCGTGCTCTATGCCGAGCACGCTTTCCACGGGTTGACGCTCGGCGCCCTCTCGCTCAACGGAAACGCCGAGTTCAGGGACGGCTTCGGACCGCTGCTGGCGGGCTGCGAGCGCGTCGGGTTCGGCGACCTGGAGGCACTCGAGCGGGAGCTGGCGAGCGGGGACGTCGCGGCGTTCTTCCTCGAGCCGGTTCAGGGCAAGGGCGTGAACCTGCCTCCCGAGAACTACTTGGCCCAAGCCCAGGCGCGCTGCCGCGATGCGGGCACGCTGTTCGTCTGCGACGAGGTCCAGACCGGCATCGGGCGCACCGGACGCTTCCTCGCCCTGGAGCACTGGGCCCTTGAGCCCGACATGATCTGCCTCGCAAAGGCCCTCTCCGGCGGATTCGTGCCGATCGGCGCCGTGCTCGTCTCGCGGGCGGCGTTCGAGAAGGTCTTCGACGGCATGGAGCGCGCTGTGCGCCACGGGTCGACCTTCGGCGGCAACGACCTTGCCGCGGCGGCCGCGCTGGCCACGCTCGCAGTGCTGGAGCGCGAGGGCCTGATCGGGCGCGCCGAGCGCATGGGCTCGCTGCTGCTCGAGCTGACGAGCCCCTTGGTGGAGCGCTTTGAGGTCGTCAAGGCGGTGCGTGGCCTCGGTCTGATGTGGGCGATCGAGTTCGGCGCCCCCTCGGGCCTCGCCGGGCGCAGGCTATGGGAGTCGGTCGAGCGTCGTCAGCCGGGCCTCTTCTCCCAGCTCGTAACGGTGCCGCTGTTCCACGAGCATCGCATCTTCTGCCAGGTCGCCGGGCATCACGTGAACGTCATCAAGGCATTGCCGGCGCTCACGATCGAGGAGTCGGAGGTCAGGCGTTTCGCGGCGGCTCTGGAGCAGACGATCTCAGTGGCAGAGCGCTACCCGTCGGCTCTGGCTCGCTTCGGCCTGCGCACCGGCCTCAGGGCCGCGCGCCTGCGCCGCTAGCCTGTCGCCGGAATGCTCGCCCGCAGAGAGGACATACGAAACGTCGCGATCGTCGCGCACGTCGATCACGGCAAGACGACCCTGGTCGACGCGATGCTGTGGCAGTCGGGCGCGTTCCGCGTCGGGCAGGAGGTGGCCACACGGGTGCTCGACTCGATGGATCTTGAGCGCGAGAAGGGGATAACGATCCTCGCCAAGAACACGTCCTTGCGTTACAAGGGCGTCAAGCTCAACATCATTGACACCCCGGGCCACGCCGACTTCGGGGGCGAGGTCGAGCGTGGGCTGACGATGGTCGACGGCGTGCTCCTGCTCGTCGATGCCTCCGAGGGACCGCTGCCCCAGACGCGGTTCGTCCTGCGCAAGGCCCTGGAGGCCAAGCTGCCGGTGATCCTCGTCGTCAACAAGGTCGACCGCCCCGACGCCCGCGTGGCGGAAGTCGTGGACGAGGTCTATGAGCTGTTCCTTGACCTCGACGCCGACGAGAAGCAGATCGAGTTTCCGATCGTCTACTGCAACGCCAAGGCCGGCGTTGCGTCCCTGACCTACGACCCGGGCCATCCGATCGCCGAGCGCGACCTCGCGCCGCTGCTCGACCTGCTGCTCGAGCGCATCCCGGCGCCGACCTATGACACCGATCACCCGCTGCAGGCGCTCGTGACGAACCTCGATGCCTCGCCCTACGTGGGTCGTCTGGCGATCTGCCGCGTGCGCCACGGCAGCATCCGCAAGGGCCAGCAGGTCGCCTGGTGCCGCGCTGATGGCTCGATCAAGCGCGTGCAGGTGGCAGAGCTGTACGTCACCGACGCGCTCGACCGCGTTGAGGCGGCCGAAGCGGGTCCCGGGGAAATAATCGCTGTGGCGGGGATCGCCGAGGTGACGATCGGCGAGACGCTCGCCGACTCCGGAGACCCCCGCCCGCTCGCTGTCATCACCGTCGATGAGCCGGCTATGTCGATCACGATGGGCGTCAACAGCTCGCCGCTCGCGGGCAAAGACGGCGACAAGCTGACCGCCAGGCAGATCGAGGGTCGCCTCGCACAGGAGCTCGTCGGCAACGTCTCGCTGCGCGTGCGCGACACCGAGCGGCCCGACACCTACGAGGTCCAAGGCCGCGGCGAGCTGCAGCTCGCCGTGCTTGTCGAGATGATGCGCAGAGAGGGGTTCGAGATGACCGTGGGCCAGCCGCATGTGGTCGAGCGCCAGATCGGCGGCAAGCGCCATGAGCCCGTCGAGCGCCTCTCGATCGACGTGCCCGAGGAGCATGTCGGCACGGTCACCCAGCTGCTCGCGGCGCGCAAGGGCAGGATGGAGCACATGACCAACCACGGCACCGGCTGGGTGCGGATGGACTATCTGGTGCCGGCCCGCGGGCTGATCGGGTTTCGCACCGAGTTCCTCACCGAGACGCGGGGCACGGGGATCATGCACCATGTGTTCGACTGCTGGGAGCCCTGGGCGGGTGAGCTCTTGACGCGCACGAGCGGCGCGCTCGTGGCCGACAGGCGCGGTCAGACCGCCACCTATTCGCTGATGACCCTGCAGGAGCGCGGCGTTCTCTTCGTCGGGCCGGGGGAGGAGGTCTACGAGGGGATGATCGTCGGCGAGAACGCTCGCTCTGAGGACCTCGATGTAAACCCGTGCAAGGAGAAGCACCTCACGAACATCCGATCTTCGACCTCCGAGGTGCTCGTGCGCCTGGAACCCCATCGCAAGCTCACGCTCGATCAGGCATTGGAGTTCGTGCGTGAGGACGAGTGCGTCGAGGTCACGCCCGTGTCGGTGCGCATGCGCAAGCTCGTTCTCGCGAAGGTGGAGCGCCTGAAGGCCGTCCGCACCGCGCGCAAGCGCTGAGCCCGCCGGCGCCGCTGACGCTAAGGTACCGCCCATGATCCAACTGAGAAGAGCAACCTCGCCCAGCAAGATAGCCCTGCTGCTCGTCTGTCTGCTCGGCTCCCTCCTGGGGCCGGTCGCGGGCGCGCTAGCCGAAGAAGGCACCGTCGTCTACAAGAAAGAGAGCCTCAAGCAATACGAACAGCAGCTGAGCAGCGGCCAGGTCCAGGCCGTTACGATCAACAAGCGGCTACGCTCGCTGCGGCTGACGCTCAAGGACGGGCGACACGTGCTTGCGAAATACGCCGCTCATCAAGAGCCACAGGTCGCCGCCAACCTGAAAGCCAAGGGCGTGGCGGTGACGGTTCTGAGCAAAACGCTGGCGGTACAGGAAGCCACGAAGCCAAAACCCGTCCACCACAAACTGCGCTACATCGCGGGCGGAATCCTCCTGGTCGTGATAATCGTGGTCGGGGCCGTCCTCTACTTCTACCGTCGCCGCCGGCTCCAGCGCGGCTGAGCGTCGCGCGTCGCGCGGGCGGGCCCGCTGCCCTGCCCCTGGCGGGCTCTGAAGCCGTGCGGGGGCTTCTAGCAGTGAAGCCTTCGCCGTGGGCGGTGCGGGTGGGCGGTCGTGCCGCTCGCGAGTGCGTGCATCGACAGGCTCACGTCGTGGGCGAGCATGTCGACCATGTCGCGGGAGAAGTTCTCCTTGACGACCATCCGCAGCACGGTGATGTGCTCTGCATTGGGCGGAAGCGTGTAGGCCGGGACGATCCAGCCGCGCTCGCGCAGCAGGTGAGAGAGCGCGACCAGATCGACGCTCCCGCCGGCGTCCGTGCTGCCCGCTGCGCGCAGGGCCACGATCGGGAAGGCGCTGCCGTCGGTGAGCAGCTCGAGGCCCTCGATCGCCCCCAGCTTGGCGGCGAGGGCCTGGGCGTTTGCGAGCATGTTCGCGACGACCTCCTTGAAGCCCGAGTGCCCGAGGCGCAGGAACGCGAAGTACTGGAGCACCACCGAGGAGGAGGGGCGTGAGAAGTTGAGCGAGTAGTTGGGCATGTCGCCGCCCAGGTAGTTGATGTGGAACACGAGCTCCTCGGGTAGGTCGGAGGCATCGCGGAAGACGACCGTCCCCATCCCCGGATAGACGAGGCCGAACTTGTGATTTGAGACGTTGATCGAGCGCACGGATGCCAGCCGGAAGTCCCATGCCTCCTGCGGGCGGGCAAAGGGCACGATGAACCCCCCCGAGGCAGCGTCGATGTGCATCGGGATCCGCCAGCCCCGCTCGGACTCCACGCGGTTGAGCAGGGCGTCGATCGAGCGCAAGTCGTCCATCTGGCCGGTGAAGGTCGTGCCGAGAAGGCCGGCGACCGCGATCGTGTTCTCGTCCAGCAGCGGCTCCACCTCGGAGGCGCCGATCGTGTAGCGGCCCTCCTCCATCGGTATCACCCGTGCCTCGACCTCGAAGTAGCGGGCGAACTTCTCCCAGCAGGTGTGGACGTCGGCGCCCATCACCATGTTCGGGCTGTCCGTGGGCTCACCGGCCGCCCGGCGCCTCAGTTGCCAGGAGCGCTTGTGGGCGAGCATCGCGAGCAAGATCGCCTCGGAGGAGCCGATTGTCGCTGTGCCGGTGGGCTGCTGGTGGGCCGGGGCGTTGAAGAGGCGCCCGATCATCGAGACGACGCGGCGGTGGACGGCCTCGGTCTGGGGGTACTCGTCCTGATCAATCAGGTTCTTCGCGAGCGTCTCGGCGGCGAGAAGGTCGGCCTGGGGACCCATCCAGGTCGTGACGAACGACGCGAGGTTGAGCGCCGGGTTGCCGTCGAGGTTGAGCTCGTCGTGCACGAGCTGATAGGCGGCTTCCGCGTTCATGCCCTCGGCGGGCAGCCTGAACTTGGGAATGTCATGCGAGAACGAGCGCCCCGCGTAGGTGGGGGAGACGAGGTCCTCGGAGTCGACGTTCAGCTTGTGCACGGGGTGCCCTCCTCTTGCGTGGTGGCGGCGTGCCGGACGGCCTCGCCGTATGAGCGATCTGTGTTCGTCTATCGGGACGTGCGCTGCCGGGCTGCCCGGAGATCGGGATTCGTCCGTGAGGAGATAATGGCGGGCTGCGGGGCGGAGCAGCCCGCTCCAGCTCCATCTAAGAACAAGACTCAGTCTCATGATATGTTTGTCGGCGTAGATGGCAGCGAGAAACCCTCCCGCCGCAGACGCACCGGTGATCGAGCTCGATCGCGCGAGCGTGCGGATCGGAGGGAGAACGATCTGGAGCGAGGTCTCGATGCGGATGGCACGCGGAGAGTTCGTAGCGCTCCTCGGCGCCAACGGCTCGGGCAAGTCGACGCTCCTGAAGGCGGTGCTCGGATCGCTTCCACTGGCCGGCGGCGCGATCAGCGTCCTCGGGCGTTCGCCCGGCGGGGCGAACCGCGAAATCGGATACCTGCCGCAACGGCAATCCTTCGATCAGGGCATGCGCCTACGCGGCAGCGACATCGTGCGCCTCGGGCTCGACGGCGACCGCTGGGGCCTGCCGCTTCCGCTCCCGCTCGCGTGGGGTCGGGCGGCTTCACGCAGGCGCAACGTGGCCGAGCGGCTCGCAGAGGTGATCGAGATGGTCGGCGCCGGTTCCTATGCGGGCCGCCCGATCGGCGAGTGCTCGGGAGGCGAGCAGCAGCGGCTGCTGATCGCACAGGCTCTCGTCAGCCGACCCAAGCTGCTCTTGCTCGACGAGCCGCTCGACGGCCTCGATTTGCCCAACCAGGCCGCGGTCGCGTCACTCGTCCATGAGATCTGCCGCCGGGCCGGGGTCGGGGTGCTGCTCGTCGCCCACGACGTCAACCCCCTGCTCGGCTATCTGGACGGGGTCGTCTACCTAGCCGGTGGCCGGGCCGTCGAGGGCCCGGTGGAGCAGGTGATCACGAGCGAGACGCTGACGGGGCTCTACGGGCTTCCGGTCGAGGTGCTGAAGGCCTCTGATGGGCGCCTCGTCGTCGTCGGGCAGCCCGAGGCACCCGCGCACCATCACGACCGCCACAGCCACGTCGATGCGCACGTGCAGGCAGGCTCTCCCTTGCAGCCAGACCCCCATGTCGAGCCCGCCCCCCTGCTCGACGCCCACGGCCGTGTCCATGCCGGCGCAGATCACTGAACCTCAGCTCGGCTGGAACCTGGCACGGGACCTCAGCGAGGTGCTCGAATTCCATTTCATGGTCAACGCGCTGATCGCCGGCAGCATCGTGGCGGTGATGGCGGGCCTGGTGGGGTGGGTGATGGTCCTGCGGCGCGAGGCGTTCGCAGGGCACACGCTCTCCATGATGGCCTTCCCGGGAGCGAGCGGCGCGGCACTCCTCGGGCTTCCGGCCGCGCTCGGCTACTTCGTCGTCTGCGGTGGGGCGGCGCTGGCGATCGGGTGGCTCTCCGGCGGGGGTGAGCGCCGCTCCTTCAGCGAGCAGTCCGCGAGCATCGGCGCCGTGCAGGCGACCGCGCTGGCGGCGGGCTTCCTCTTCGTCAGCCTCTACGGTGGCGTTCTCGGCGATCTGGAGAGCCTGCTCTTCGGAGACCTGCTGGGGATCTCTGATGGTCAGGTGCTGGTGCTGGCCGCGGTCGCCGCGCTAACGCTCGCGGCACTCCTCGCGCTCGGCCGGCCGCTGCTGTTTGCATCCGTTGATCCTGATGCGGCCGGC
>JBEKXJ010000022.1:0-46473 GCA_049512215.1 Solirubrobacteraceae bacterium | reverse complement strand
GCGCCGGCTACATGCGCGAGTACGGCGTCGAGCGAATCTGGCGCGACATGCGCCTAAACCGCATCGGCGCAGGCACCGACGAGATCATGCTCGAGGTGATCGGCCGCTCCTACAACCTCTAATCCTTGGCGCCGACGCCCCCCTTCACCGAGGAGCACGAGGAGCTGCGGGCCTCTGTCCGCGGCTTCATCGAACGCGAGCTCACGCCCCACGCGGAGGCTTGGGAGCAGGACCGCTGGTTCCCTGATGAGGTCTTCGGAAAGCTCGCCGAGCAGGGCCTGCTCGGGCTGAAGTACCCCGAGCGCTACGGGGGCCAGGGCGGCGACTACCTGCACGAGGCCGTGCTCGCCGAGGAGCTCGCGCGGACCGGCTCGGGGGGCACGGCGGCGGGGATCGGCGCCCACATCTCGATCGCCACGCCGCCGATCTGGAAGTTCGGTTCCGAGGAGCAGAAGCGCCGCTACCTGGTCCCGGCCATCCGCGGGGAGAAGATCGGCGCGCTCGGGATCACCGAGCCCGGCACCGGCTCGGACGTAGCCGCGATCAGCACCCGTGCCGAGCCCGTCGACGGAGGCTGGCTGGTGAACGGCGAGAAGACCTACATCACGAACGGCGTCCGCGCCCACTTCATCGTCACGGCCGTGAAGACCACCACGCAGGGAGGCCATCACGGCATCTCCTTCCTGATCATCGACCGCGGCGAGGGCGTCGGCTCCTCGAAGCTCGAGAAGCTCGGCTGGCATGCCTCCGACACCGCCACGATCAGCTTCCAGGACGTCTTCGTGGGCGAGGAGAACCTGCTCGGCGGCCTCAACGAGGGCTTCGCCCTGATCATGGCCAACTTCCAGTGGGAGCGCCTGGCGATGGCCCTCGGGGCGGTCGGGGCGATGCAGCTCGCCTGGGAACGCACGGCCGAGTTCGCGCGCGAGCGCAAGAGCTTCGGCCGTCCGCTCAGCGGCCATCAGGTGATCCGCCACAAGCTCGTCGACCTCGCGACCTCCGCTCACACGTGCCGCTGCGTCACCTATGACGCGCTGCGGCGCTTCGTCTCCGGCGAGGACCCATTGCGCGAGGTGACGATGGCGAAGCTCCTCAGCCAGCGCGCCTGCTTCGAGCTGATGGACGCCTGCCTGCAGATCCACGGCGGCGCCGGCTACATGCGCGAGTACTGGATCGAGCGTGCGGCCCGCGACGCTCGCCTCGGCCCGATCGGCGGAGGCAGCGACGAGATCATGCGCGAAATCCTCGGTCGCGTCCTCGCGCTCTAGCTCCCGCTGCGCCACGGGCGCCTGCGGATGCCGCGGGCGGATGCCGCGGGCGCAGCCGCTGAAAGCTCGTCTGCAAGCGCCCGGCGGCGCTCATGGACCGGGACGGGCCAGCCGATACAGCAGACGTGGCTCGTCTCCGCGTCGTTTCCGTAGCTGGGCCCCTTGCGCTCTGCGTCTGCCTCTGCGCGGCGATCTCCCTCTCCCAGGCGCTTGCCGCGCCCGTCGTTCGCTCGCGGCTCCACACGAAGACGAGCCCCGGCCACGCACCTTCAAAGCGCGCCGGGCGCTGTGCCAAGGCGAGCAGCTTCCATCTGAGGGGCGGCCAAGTCCGCCGCCGGCCGAGCGGCGCCCACGTACGCCACCGGCGAGGTCTCCTGAGCTGCCCAAAGCCCCCTTCCGGGGCACGCCACCGCTCGGCGGCCCGCCGCGGCCATGGCAGGACGCGCCGCTCGGAGTCCCATCGGCGCACGCATCAGAGGCGGTCGCCGTCGCGGCCCAAGCGCGCCCAGCCCAAGCGCATCCGGCCCAAGCGCGCCCAGCCCAAGCGCATCCGGCCCGAGCGCAGCCATGCCAAGCGCACCCATGCCGAGCGCACCCATGCCAAGCGCACGCTGCTGAGCCCCGCGAACCTCAGCCCTCGCCGCTCGGGTGCCGCCAACGCCGCCTCCTGCCCGGACATCGACCTGATTCCCAGCGCCGAAAACCTCGAAAGGGTCCGCGAGGCCACGCTCTGCCTCGTCAACAGGGAACGGACCGCCAACGGCGAGAATCCCCTGCAGCTCAACGCGCGGCTCGAGCAGGCCGCCCAGGCGCACAGCGAAAGCATGGGCTCCGGGGACTACTTCGAACACGTCGGCCCAGGGGGCGACACGCCGCTTGATCGCATGCGTGCAGCCGGCTACATCTACAGCTCGCGGATCGGTTATGAAATCGGTGAGAACATCGGCTTCGGCACCCTCTGGGAAGCCAGCCCCCGGGCCGTCGTGGCCGCCTGGATGGCCTCGCCGGGCCATCGCGCGAACATCCTCGACGCCAGCTTCAAGGACACCGCCATCGGCGTCTGCGCGCACCCCCCGAGCTCGCTCGCTGGGGGCCAGCAGGGGGCTGTCTACACGCAGGACTTCGGCGTGATCATCACCGGGTGAGCGCTCTGCTCTCGGATAGTCTCCGCGCACATCAACGCGACAAGGAGACGTAAGAGCTATGGGAGTACTCGACGGCAAATCGGCGATCGTCACGGGCTCGGCGCGCGGGATCGGCCGCGCCACCGCGGAGCTGCTCGTGGGACAGGGCGCTCAGGTTCTCATCAACGACCTCGACGGCGACGTCGCCGAGCAGACGGCCTCGGAGATCGCTGGGGAAACCGCGATCTTCGCCGGCGACCTGACCAAGCCGGGGGTTCCCGATCAGCTCGTCCAGAAGGCGCTCGACTCCTTCGGGAAGATCGACATCATCGTCAACAACGCCGGCTACACGCTCGACGCCCCGATCCACAAGATGTCCGACGAGCACTTCCAGGCGATGCTCGACATCCACTCCGTGGTGCCCTTCCGCGTGATTCGCGCCGCCGCCCCGCACCTGCGCGAGCCCGCCAAGAAAGAGCGCGAGGAAGGCCGCGAGGTCTTCCGCAAGATCGTCAACGTGTCCTCCACCTCGGGCACCTTCGGCAACGCCGGCCAGGCCAACTACTCCTCGGGCAAGGCAGCCGTAGTGGGGCTGACCAAAACGGTCGCCAAGGAGTGGGGCCAGTTCAAGGTCAACGTGAACGCGGTCGCGTTCGGCTTCATCGAGACGCGCCTGACGCAGGCCAAGGAGGACGAGAACACGATGGAGAAGGACGGCCAGACGATCCAGCTCGGCATCCCCGAGCAGATGCGACAGATGGCCTCGATGCTGATCCCGCTGGGCCGCCCCGCCACGCCCGCAGAGGCGGCGGGGGGCATCTTCTTCCTCTGCTCACCCTGGTCGAACTACGTCCACGGGCAGACCCTGCACGTCACCGGCGGCCTCTTCGGCGGGATGTCGGGCTGAGAGCCCAGAGCTCCAACACGCAGCCGGAGAAGTACGCGCCCGCCGGCGAGGCGAGGTAGGCCGTGAGCGCGGCCACCTCCCCCGCGGAGGTGCCGGCGCCGGGAACGACCGCCACCAGCGTGATCGCGTGACGAGCCCACTCGATCGAGAGCGTCCGCGCGAGGTTCTCAAGGCCCGCCGCGGCCGCCCCGGCGTGCTCGCCGGCGCCGGGGACGGGCGCGAGGTAGACGATCCGCCCGCCCCGCCCTGCGGGTAGGAAGCCCAGGTTGACGACCGCACGGGTCACGTTCCAGCTGAAGTCAAGGCACGCGCGCAGCGCCCCCCTGGCGCCGTCCCCAGGCGCTCCGCTGGGTCCCTGCGCGCCAGCCGCCGCTGCCGCGAAGACGCCCGCGGCGTCGACGACGAGCACCTCGAGGCTCCCGGGCTCGGCCAGGGCTCCGCGAACAGCCTCGTCCATCTCCGCTTCCCCGACGGCCCGCGAGGGATCGGCAATCAGCGCCGGGGAGCTCAGGCGCGCACCGAGATCCGCGCACGCCCTGCCGACGGACGCCCACGGCGAGAGCGCGGGCTCCACCGCGGCCGGGGCGCCGGCGATGAGCATCGAGACTCCATCGAGGAGCCCGGGCCGGAGCAGCTCAGACGCTTGGATCGAGTCCATGGCGAGAGCCGCACCCTAGACGCAGCCGAGCCCCGGGGCGGGCCCCGCACTTTTCAGAGCGCGTCGCTCGGGCCGGCGTCATCCGGAAGGGCGCCGGCGACGGCTTGCCCCGCGGGGGCGCCGCGGAGCTCGAAGTACAGCACCGAGGCCGCCAGCGCCGAGAGCGGCGCCGAGAGGATCCCGACGATCACGCGCGCGACGATGCCGACGCCCGAACCGGCCGAGTCGGCGAGAAGCTCGATCGCAGAGCCCAGGATGACGACGAGGATGTCGAGCACGAGGATCACCCCGAACACCTGCCAGCCGTTCCCGCGCACCAGCTCGCGGCTGCGTCTGAGCGCACGCACGGCGCCCGGTCGCTCGAGCACGACGACGGGCGCCGCCACCGACCAGATCGTGATCAGGATGAGGCCGGGGATGATCAGCAGGATGAAGCCGACGACGACCCCGATGCCCGCGAGCAGACCCACCACGATGAGCTGCCCGAGCACGGGCGTCACGGCCTTGAGCAGCTGCCCGGCGGTGGCGTCGCGCCGGCCATCCTGGACGTCTGCGACGAGCTCGACGACCATGCCGGTGAAGAGCGTCGTGGCCACGAGGCTGATGACGATGGCGACG
This sequence comes from Solirubrobacteraceae bacterium, assembly GCA_049512215.1. Classification (GTDB taxonomy): domain Bacteria; phylum Actinomycetota; class Thermoleophilia; order Solirubrobacterales; family Solirubrobacteraceae; genus Palsa-744. Next base: position 41,898 of record JBEKXJ010000022.1, on the reverse strand, counting down.
AGCGCGAGCGCCGGAGAGGCGGCGACGAGCACCGCGGTCAGGATCCCGGTGACGACGAAGACGACCGCGGCGGCGGGCATCAACACCGGCGCCTGGTCTGCATAGATGACGAACACGCGGCGTATGACGCCGCCGACGTCGAGCGAGCCTTTCATCTTGCCTCCAAGCCTGGCGTTGTCGGTGAAGCCCGCCTAACGCTAGGGCACGACCCCGACGCCCCGGGCGCGCTAGGCGACGGCCGCCCCCTTCGGCGCGCGCCGCTCGGAGCGGCGCTGCTCGCGCACGCTCCGCAGGACCCCCTTGCGGCCGTGCTCCTCGAGGGCCGCGTAGAGGCGCCGGATTTCGCGAAGGACCTCATCGGCCACGGCCTGCTGCTGCTCGCGCGTGGGGTTCTCGATCGGCTCCCAGCGGATCGGGTCGCCGTAGAGGATCGTGACCTTCGGGAACTGCAGGCGCTTCCAGTTGCGGATGCGCGAGGAGCCGTGGATCGCTATCGGCACGACCGGCGCGCCCGACTCGAGCGCGAGGCGCCCGATCCCGCGCTTTGCCTGTTCTGCGAGATTGCCCGTCCGCGAGCGGCCGCCCTCGCAGTACATCGTGATCGCTCCGCTCCTCGCGAGGATCCTCTTCGCCGTGATGAACGTCTCGTCGTCACGCTCGCCGCGGCGCACGGGGAAGACGCCACCATGGGTGTAGATGAACTGCATCGGTAATTTGAAGAGCTGTGACTTGGCCATGAAGCGGACCTTGCGCCGGATGCAGCAGCCCATCAGGAAGTGATCCATGAAGGAGAAGTGGTTGGGCGCGAGTATCACGGCCCCGCTGCCCGGGACCTTCTCCGCGGAGATCGCCCGGGCGCGCAGGAACGTGTAGGCGTAGAGCGAGGTGAGCACCCGCGTCAGCTCATACGCCCAGTCCGGTTCGCGCGTGCGCGCGCGCTCGTGAAAACGGTCGAAGTGCTCCTTCGGGCGGGGGTCGGTGTAGACCTGCTCGCGCATTGGGGCCAGATCGCTCATCTAAAGCGCTCTACCTCGGCGCGGGCGCAAAGTTACGCTTCGGGCAGACCACGCCGCGGGCCCGGCGGGTGCCCGCCCGGCGTGATCAACGCCGGGCGAGGTGGACGCTAACGCCGGGCGAGGTAGACACGCACGAAGTCCACGAGCTGGCGGGCGCGGTGGGCGAAGCCCCTGAGCGTGCGAGCGCTCGCGCGGTGGGAGAGGTCCAACTCGAGCTTGCCGACGCGATACCCGGCTCGGACCGCGTCGATCGTCATCCCCATCTCCATACCGAAGCCCGGGGCGAACGGCAGCACATCCTCGAGCACCCGCGTGCGCAACGCCCGCTGTCCGGAGACCGGAGCGCCCGTCTGGAGGCCGCAGCGGCGGCGGATCGCCCAGCGGGCGAACGCGACCGCGAGTCCCAGCCCACCGCCGACCCGCCTGGCGAAGGCGGCAACTGCGAGATCGGCATCTCCGTCCCGGACCATTGTGGCGAGCGGGCCGAGCTCGCGAGCCGACCCGGCTAGATCGCCGTCGCAGAGGACGAAGACCGCTTCTCGCCCCCCGGCCGCCTCGTCCGCCGCGGCATGACGCAGCGCCTCCCGGGCGGCCGCGGTCACGGCGGCCCCCTTGCCGATCACCCGCGTGCTTCTCACCACGCCGGCGCCGGCCAGGCGGGCGATCTCGGGTGTCCGGTCGCTCGAGCCGTCGTCGGCGACCCAGATCGGCGCGCCGGGAAAGGCGAGCGCGAGCGCGGCGAGCGTCTCGCCGATGCGCTCGGCCTCGTTGTATGCGGCGACGATTACGAGGGTGTCGCCCGACATCGATCGGTCGGCGGGGGGGGCTATTGTCGACATCGATCGTTCGGCGCGCGGGACTGTCTCGCGCAGCCGTCACTGGCGTACGGAGCCTGGAGGTGCAGATGGCGGAGGTGGAGGCCCATATCACCGGCACGGTATGGAAAATCGAGTGCGCTGTCGGCGACACGATCCAGGAGGGCGACACCGTCGCGATCCTCGAGTCGATGAAGATGGAGATGCCCGTCGAGGCCGAGGACTCCGGGACGGTCGCCGAGATCCGCTGCGAGGAGGGCCAGTCGGTCAACGAGGGTGACATCCTCGTCGTGCTCGAGTAAGCCGCTCGCGCCCATACCGGCGCGGATGCGGGCGCTCGGCTAGCCTGTCGGCGCGGTGTCCTTCAGCGCTCCCCCACGCGAGCTCGCCGACGGCAAGCTGCTCGTCGATGAGCCGGCCGCGGGCGTCGTCCGCCTGACGATCTCCAATCCGGCCAAGCGCAACGCGCTCGACCATCCGATCCTCGACGCGATCACGGCGACGCTTGGCGAGCTCGGCGAGCCGGGGTCGCAGGCCCGCTGCCTCCTCATCACGGGTGCGCACGGCATGTTCTCGGCCGGCTATGACATCGGGGAGATCGCCGAGGAGGAATTCGAAGAGCGCGCCGAGCGCCTGGTCGCGCACCCCTTCACCGAAGCGATCGACGCGCTCGAGGCGTTTGCCTACCCCACCCTGGCCGTGCTTCCGGGCCACACGATCGGCGGCGGCCTCGAGCTCGCGCTCGCCTGCGACCTGCGGCTGGCCGCGGACTCGATCAAGCTGGGGATGCCGCCGGCGAAGCTGGGGCTCGTCTACTCGCACACCGGGCTGCGGCGCTTCCTCGACGCGATCGGCGCCAGCCGCACCCGCGAGCTGTTCCTGCTCGGCAGCTACATCGACGCGCCCACGGCGCTCGCCTGGGGACTCCTCAATAGGGTCACGCCCGCCGAGCGGCTCGATGATGCCGCGCTCGAGCTGGCGAGCGAGCTGGCCGGCAACGCGCCACTGTCGCAGACCGGCAACAAGCGCGTGATCGCCGAGCTCTTGCGCGCCGGTGCTGTGCTGCAGAAGGACGTCGAGGCGGAGCTGATCGAGCTTCGGCGCGACTCGTTTGCCTCGGCGGACATGCGCGAAGGGATGCGCGCCTTCGCGGAGAAACGCCCCCCGCGTTGGCGCGGGGAGTGAGGCTCTGCGGGAGGGCCCGCGCAGTGGCGTGAGGGGCCCGTGGCGGGCCTTGCGATCAACCGTCCGCCACGCCACATACGGTGTCCTCAGATGGCGCCGCTGATCACCCGCGAGGAAGCTCTGCAACTCGGCGAGATCGAGGATCACGAGCAGATCGAGGCGCTCGTGCAGCGGGCCTGGCAGGCGCGCGTGGAGCGCTTCGGCGACTCGACCGACATGTGCTCGCTGGTCAACGCGAAGTCGGGCGGCTGCGCCGAGGACTGCGGCTTCTGCGCCCAATCGCGGTTCGCCGAGGCCGAGACGCCCATGCACGCGCTGATGGAGCCCGAGCAGATCCTCGAACACGCACGTGCGGCTGAGGCCGCCGGGGCGCACCGCTTCTGCATGGTCACCCAGGGACAGGGGCTTTCCAAGCGCGACTTCGAGAAGTACCTCGAGGGCGTGCGCATGGTGGCCGAGCACACGAACCTCAAGCGCTGCGCCTCGGTCGGCCACATCTCGCTCGCCCGCGCGACGGCCCTGCGGCAGGCGGGGATCCAGCGCGTGCATCACAACGTCGAGACGTCCTTGAGCTATTACGAGGAGGTCACCAGCACCGTCCGCTACGAGGGCCGCCTGCGGACCATCCAGGCCGTGCGCGAGGCGGGGCTGGAGACATGCGTGGGGGGCATCCTGAACCTCGGCGAGACCAGGGAGCAGCGCGTCGAGATGGCCTTCGAGCTCGCTGCGATCGACCCCACGAGCGTGCCCATCAACATGCTGAACCCGCGGCCCGGCACGAAGTTCGGTGATCGCGAGTACATGGATCCCTGGGAGGCGGTGAAGTGGATCGCGATCTTCCGTCTGATCCTGCCCACGGCACTCTTCAGACTCTGCGGCGGGCGCGTCGAGAACCTCGCCGAGCTCCAGCGGCTCGCCGTGCGGGCCGGGATCAACGGCGTGATGATGGGCAACTTCCTGACCACTCTCGGCAACGACCCCGAGGAGGATCGCGCGATGTTCGAGGAGCTCGGGCTGAACGTGGCCCGCCAGCCTGATAACGCCGCGAAGCCGCGACCTGATAATCGCTCGGGCTGGCTCTCGGGAGAGACCCCGGATCTCGTCGATGAGCTGCTCGACGCCACCCCGGCCGCCGAGCCGATCGATCTGGGTGTGCGTCTGTGGGATCCATCGACCCAGCTGCGCTATCGCGCCAAGCGCTCGGCTCCCGAGCGCCCAGGCGGAGCGTCGAAGCGGGTGCCGATCGGCTCGGAGACAGGACGATGAGCGAGATCGAAGAGCGCCTGGCTGAGCTCGAGCAGCTCGGTCTCGCGCGCCGACTGCGCCTGGTGAGCGGGCCGCAAGGGCCATCAGTCCTGCTCGACGGCAGCCCCGTGCTGCTGCTGTGCTCGAACAACTACCTCGGGCTCGCCGACCATCCACGCGTGCGCGAGGCCGCCGCCGAGGCGGCCATGCGCTGGGGAGTGGGCGCGGGCGCCTCGCGACTGGTGTCCGGGACGATGACCATCCATCGGCGCCTGGAGGAGCGCCTGGCGGCGTTCGAGCGCCGCGAGGCGTGCCTGCTGTTCGGGTCCGGCTACCTCGCAAACATAGGTGTGATCGGCGCGCTGGCCTCACGCGGGGACAGCGTGTTCTCCGACGAGCTGAACCATGCCTCGATCATCGACGGCTGCCGGCTCTCACGCGCCGAGGTCGTCGTTTACCGCCACAAGGACGTCGAGCACCTCGACTGGTGCCTGCAGCGCCAGTCCGGCTCTCGCAACGGACATGGCGGGCGGCTGATCGTCACCGACTCGGTGTTCTCGATGGACGGGGACCTCGCGCCGCTCGAGGAGATAGTCGAGCTCGCGAACATCCACGACGCGCGCGTGGTGGTCGACGAGGCGCATGCCACCGGCAACCTCGGCCCGCACGGGCGGGGGGCGGTCGCGCAGGCGGGCCTCGAGCACGAGATCGACGTGCTCGTCGGCACGCTCGGCAAGGCGCTCGGCTCCTATGGCGCCTACGTCTGCGCCAACGAGGAGATGATCCGCCTGCTGATCAACACCGCCCGCCCGCTGATCTTCTCGACCGCGCCCTCACCTCCGGCCGTCGCCGGGGCGCTGGCCGCGCTCGAGCTTCTCGACCAGCGCCCGCAGCGGGTGCAGCGGCTGCGTTCGAACGCCCGCGTCCTGCGCCGCGCCTTGGCCGCCGAGGGCTTCCGGGTCACGGACGCCGAGATGCACATCGTGCCGCTCGTCGTCGGCGATGAGGACGCGGCGATGCGCCTGTGCCAGGCGGCGATCGAGCGGGGAGTGTTCGCGCAGGCCATCCGCCCGCCCACGGTCCCCGCGGGGACATCGCGCCTGCGCTTGACGGCGATCGCCTCACACACTCCTTCGGAGTTGTGCATGGCGGCGGGCGTACTCGGCGAATCCGCGCGCGCGATCGGGCTCGATCCGAAAGAGCTCGGTGAGCTCGTGCTCGAGCGCCACCCCGTTGCGAGCACCGGCGAGCGCGAGGCACGAGCGCCCGCGCCGCTGCGCGAGGGCGCGCTGGCTCCGTTCGGCGTCGAGCGGGCCGGCGGCTCAGGGGCGCCGAGAGGTCCCTTCGACGCCGAGCGCGACACGGCGATCGTTCGCGCGGCCTAGCCGCCAGCCGCTCCGAGGGGCAAGGTGATGCGGGGGCTCTTCGTCAGCGCAACCGGAACCGGCGTCGGCAAGACGATCCTCAGTGGGGCCCTGCTCGCGGCGATGTCCGCCGAGGGTGAGCGCGTTCGCGCGTACAAGCCCGTCGTGACCGGCCTCGACGAGCGAGCCGAGAGCGGGACGCCCGGCGACTGGCCGCCCGACCACGAGCTGCTCGCAGCCGCCGCGGGCATGAACCCCGAGCACGTCTCGCCGCTCCGTTATGGCCCCGCGGTATCCCCTCAGCTGGCGGCGGAGCTCGCGGGGGAGCGGATCGACCCGGCGCGGCTGCTCGACGCCGCACGCGGCGATCGTGGCGGCGACGGGGAGGCCGAGACGCTCATCGTCGAGGGCGTCGGCGGCCTGCTCGTGCCGCTCGCTGAGGACTACACCATCCGCGAGCTCGCGATCGACCTGGGGCTGGGGCTGCTGATCGCCGCCGCTCCGGGACTCGGCACGATCAACCACACGCTGCTCACCCTGCAGGCGGCCCGCGCCGCCGGGCTCGACGTGCGCGCGGTCGTGCTCACGCCGTGGTCGCAGAAACCGTCGCGGCTCGAACACTCAAACCGCGAGACGATCGCGCGCCTCGGCGCGGTCGAGGTCGCGGGGCTCGCAAGCGTGAGCGGCCCCGACCCGGCCGAGCTCGCCCGCGCCGGGGCGGGGCTGGCGTGGCGGAGCTGGCTCGACGCCAACGAGCAAAGCCGGCGGCGCCCCTAGCCCGGGGCAGCGCGCGCCGCGTCGAGAACCGCCGCGCTGACGCTCGCGAGGTCCTCGTCCTCGATCACGTAGGCCGGCATCGTGTAGATGAGATCCCGGAAGGGGCGCAGCCACACGCCTCGCTTGACCGCCGCCCCGCTCGCCGCGGGCAGGTTCACCTGCTGCTCCATCTGCACCACGCCGATCGCACCGAGCACGCGCACGTCGGCAACGCCGGGCAGCTCGCGCGCCGGCTCGAGGCCCAGCCGCAATCCGGCTTCGATCGCGCCGACCCGCCCGCGCCAGCTGCCCGCCCCGGCGTCCGCAGCGGCCCCGCCCCGGCCGTCGCCGCGCGTGAGCAGCTCGAGCGAGGCGAGCGCCACCGAGCAGGCGAGCGGATTGGCCATGAACGTCGGCCCATGCATCAGCCCCCCGCCCTCCCCGCCGGAGACCGCGTCGGCAACCGCGGCCGTGCAGAGGGTCGCGGCGAGCGTCATGTACCCGCCCGTGAGCGCCTTGCCCACGCACATCACATCAGGGCTCACCCCCGCATGCTCGCAGGCGAACATCGCGCCGGTGCGTCCGAAGCCCGTGGCTATCTCGTCGAGCACCAGCAGCAGATCGTGCTCGTCGCACAGCCTCCTCAGCAGGGCGACGCAGGCCGGGGAGTGAAAGCGCATGCCCCCCGCGCCCTGCACGACGGGCTCGACGATCACGGCGGCCAGCTCGTGCGCGTGCGCGGCCACGAGATCGCTCACCCGCTGCGCCCAGTGCTCGTCCAGGCCCGCGCCGAACCCGTCAGGCGGACGCTCGGCGAAGACGTTCTCCGTGAGCACGCCCGCGAACAGGCTGTGCATTCCCCCGACCGGGTCGCACACCGCCATCGCGCCGAACGTGTCGCCGTGATAGCCGCCCCTGACCGTCAGCAGGCGCGTGCGCTCGGTGTGTCCGCACGCGCGCTGGAACTGGAGGCACATCTTGATGGCGACCTCCACCGACACCGACCCGGAGTCGGCGAAGAACACACGCTCCAGGCCCGCCGGAGCCAGCTCTGTGAGCCGCTCGGCGAGGCGCACGGCCGGCTCGTGCGTGAGACCGCCGAACATGACGTGGGCCATCCGCTCGAGCTGAGCCCTCACGGCCGCGTCGAGCGCCGGGTGGGCGTAGCCGTGGATCGCGCACCACCACGAGGCCATCCCGTCGATCAGCTCGCGGCCGTCTGCGAGCTTCAGGCGGACTCCCGTGGCCGAGACGACGGGGAGCGGCGCCAGAGCCGCCGGCAGCGCGCCGTAGGGGTGCCACACACGCTCCCGGTCGAGAGCGAGCAGTGCGTCCCAGTCAGCCAGGCCGGCTCTAGTCCTCGTAGAGGACGAAGTCTCGCTTGCGCGCTCCGCACACCGGGCAGAACCAGGTGTCCGGAATGGCCTCGAAGGCCGTCCCCGCAGGGATGCCCCCGTCCGGGTCGCCCTCCTCGGGGTCATAGATGTAGCCGCAGGACTCGCAGATCCAGCGCTGAAGGGTCTCGGTGACGGTGCTCATGCGAACAAGCTTAGCGGCCGGTAAGGTCAGCAAATGGGCACACCCAAACAGAGCGAGCGACCGGGGCCCGGCGAGACGCTCAACACCGGCCCGCCCACGCGCGCGCGTCAGGCGGCGACGGTGATCCTCTTGTGCGGCGGCGCCGAGGAGCTCGAGGTGCTGCTCGTCCGGCGCACTCCCGGTGCGCGGTTCATGGGCGGCATGTGGGTGTTCCCGGGCGGCGCGGTCGACGCCGGCGAGGGCGACGGCGACGACGCCCACCGAGCCGCGGCGATCCGCGAGCTCCGCGAGGAGGCTGGGATCGTGCTCGAGGACCCCCAGGCGCTCGTGAAGTTCTCGCGCTGGATCACTCCCGCGGAGGTGCAGATCCGTTTCGACACGCACTTCTTCCTCGCCCCCCTGCCCGCGGGGCAGGAGCCGCGGATCGACGGCCAGGAGTGCGTCGATCTCCGCTGGTTCACGCCGCAGGCCGCCCTGGACGCCAACGCGCGGGGAGAGATCGAGCTGGTCTTTCCAACGATCAGGCATCTCGAGCAGCTCAGCGAGTTCTCCTCGGTCGAGTCCCTGCTGGCCCACGCGAGCGGACGCGATGTGCACCCCATTCAGCCGCGGGTCGTGCTCGACGGGGAGGTCGCCCGGATCCTTCTCCCCGGCGATCCGGGCTACTGATCGCGGGCCGGCCGGGGCGCGCGGGCCTGGCCGGGCGGCGGGCGTCAGGCCGCGGCGGGCGTCAGGCCGGGGCGCGGCCGCGCTCAGCCCTGCTGGGTGGCGATCACGTGGGTGACCGCGTTGATCAGCGCCAGGTGGGTGAAGGCCTGGGGGTAGTTGCCGAGGTGGCGGCCCGAGGAGGCCTCGAGCTCCTCCGCGTAGAGCCCCAGCGGCGAGGCGTAGCCGAGCAGCCGCTCGCAGAGGTGCTCGGCCTCGCGGTCTTCGCCGATCTCGCTCAGCGCCGAGACGAGCCAGAAGGAGCAGATAAGGAAGGTTCCCTCCGCACCGCTGAGGCCGTCGTCGGTCTCCTCGGTGCGGTAGCGCAGCACCAGCCCACCCTCGGTGAGCTCGTCGCGGATCGCCGTCACGGTCGCGCGCACGCGCTCGTCCTCAGGGGGGAGAAATCGCAGCAGCGGCACGAGCAGGTTCGAGGCGTCGAGCGCGTCGGTGTCGTAGTGCTGGCGGAAGACCCCCCGCCCATCCACGCCGTGCTCAAGGATCTCGTCTCGGATCTCATCGGCGAGCGCCTGCCACTCCACGGCGTCCTCGGAGTGCTCGCGCCTTTCGGCGAGCCGCGCCCCCCGGTCCATCGCGACCCAGCACATCAGCTTGGAGGAGACGTAGTGGCGGGGCTCGCCCCGCGCCTCCCAGATTCCGTGGTCGGGCTCCCTCCACGCTTTCGAGGCGCAGCGCACCTGGTCGGTCAGCACCGGCCACAGCCGCTCGGGGATGTGGTCGCGCTTCTTGGAATGCAGGTAGACCGAATCGAGCACCGCCCCGAAGACGTCGTTCTGGCGCTGGTCATAAGCGCCGTTGCCGATCCGCACCGGCCGCGCGCCCTCGTAGCCCTTCAGATGCTCGAGCGTGGACTCGGCGAGGTCCTTGTTGCCGCTGATCCCGTACATGATCTGCAGCGACCCGTCCTCGTTGCGGGGAACGTCGGCGACGTACTGGACGAAGTCGTCAGCCTCCCAGTCGAGGCCGAGCGCGTGGAGCGCCCACAGCGTGAAGGAGGCATCGCGCATCCAGCAGTAGCGGTAGTCCCAGTTACGTTCGCCGCCCGGGGTCTCGGGCAGCGAGGTCGTCGGAGCCGCGACGAGCGCGCCGGTCGGCATGAACGTGAGGCCCTTGAGCGCGAGCGCGGAGCGCTGCAGATGAAAGCGCCAGGGATGGTCGGGATAGGTGCCTTCCGCGAGCCAGCCGCGCCAGAAGTGGCCGGTGCGCTCGAGGTACTCCTCGGCCTGCTCGACCGTGCGCGGGCCTCCGCGCGCCTCTGTGAAGGAGAGCGCACAGAAGCGCTTCTCGCCCTCGCTCATCGTGTGACGCCCGTGGACGCGGTTGCCCTCGATGCCCAGCCGGATGTCGCTGAACAGCCTGAAGGCGGTGACACCGTCGGTTGCGTCCATCGCGCTCGTGCCCTCCGCGCCACCCTCGACGACGCTCCAGCTGGCCGGTGTGGCGCCGTAGTCGAGCATCGGCTCGCAGACGATCTCGACCGGCACCTGCCCCTGCACGCACTCGACCATCCGCACCAGCAGGTGGTCGGCGTCGAAGTCGGTGGGCGGCCGCGTGTGGCTCGATCCACGCTCGTTCTCGTGCCACGGGCCGATCGTGAGCGCGTCGACGACGCGCAGCCATCCCTGCGGGGTCATCCAGGTCGTCTCGATTATGTTCGTGCCCGGGATGTAGCGGCGCCCCGCGGGGACATAGACGCCGTAGGGGCCGACACGCCAGCTCCCGGCGCCGCGATCGAGCAGTGCCCCGAACACCGAGGGCGAGTCGAAGTGGGGCAGGCACATCCACTCGATCGACCCGTCCGAGGCGAGCAGCGCGCCGGTGTGGCAGTCCGAGAGAAAGCCGTAGTCGGCGATCGGCGGAAACGGCGAGTCGAGCGACGTCACCTTCAGGCCGCCGAGCGCGAGCGGCGAGCGGCCCGACGCAGGCCCTGGCTCTGTGCTCGGCGGGTACTGGGGCCCGTTCACCATTCGGCGCGCTCGAACTTCGGCTGTTCGACGTCCTCGGGCAGCATCCCCTCGTCCTTGAGCTTGTCGAGATGCGCGGAAAGCGTGATCGTGGCCAGCGGGCGCAGCCGCTCGGGCACGTCCGACCAGGCGGCGTCGAGCAGCTCCCGAATCGTGCGCCGACCCTGCGCGAGCGCGGCGATCAGGGAGCGCTCCCTCTCGACCCGGTGCTCGACATACTCCTCGAGCTTGGCGTGCGTGTCCCACACCGGCGGCCCGTGACCGGGGCAGATGACGTTGAAGTCCTGGCGTATGCGCAGACGCCCGAGGGCGTCTAGATAGCCGGCCAGCGCGCCGCTGTAGGGGTTGATGAAGACGCTCCCCTCCCCGAGCACGGCGTCCCCGGTGAAGCAGGCGCCGGCTGCCACGAGCGCGAAGTGGTCAACCGCGTGCCCGGGCGTGGAGACCGCCTCGAACGGCCCGAAGTGCTCGCCCTCGCTGAGCGTTACCTCGACGGCGCCGCGAGCGGCCGCCAGCGGCGCCGGGTGGCGCGCTCGCAGCGCATCCACCGACTCCGCGTGGTCATGGTGGTCGTGGGTGAGGACGACCCCTCCGAGCCCACCCCTGTCGGTGATCGCGGCGAAAAGGCGCTCGAGGTGCGTGTCGATCAGCGGGCCCGGGTCGACCACCCAGGTGGGGTTCCGCCCGACCAGCCAGGCGTTGGTCCCCGAGAGCGTCAGCGGCCCGGGGTTCGGCGCGCGCAGGCGCAGGATGTCATAGCCCCTCAGCAGTTCCGCCTCAGGGTGCTCCTCGGCGGACCCGACGTCGGGTCCGCCGGCCCCTGCGGCGGCTTCGGCCCCTCGCGCCGGCGAGCTGTCCATGGCGCGACGTTAGCTTAGACCGCGACCCGATGGGCTCTCGCGGCGCCTACCTCGCACGGCCGGCCGCTTGCCCGCCGCGTCCGGCGCCCTTGCGCGGGCCGCCGCCGGGGCGCTCGGAGAGGTCTCTGGGGCGGCTCGAGCGGCGAGCGCCCGCGCGCTGGCGCTCATCGGAGGGACGCCCGGCGCCCGGGCGCGAGCGGCGGGCGGGCATGCCCGCTAGCTCGAGCTCTCGCTCGAGGCCGAGCTCGCGGACCATGCCCGCGAGCTCGCGCGTCTGGTCGTGTGCCACGAGCGTCACCCCGACGCCAGTCGCCCCCGCGCGGGCGGTCCGCCCGATCCGGTGCACGTAGTCGTCACGCGTGGCGGGAATGTCGTAGTTGATGACGTGCGTTATCCCCGCGACGTCGATACCGCGCGCGGCGACGTCGGTGGCGACGAGCGTGTCTATGACCCCGGCCTCGAAGTTCGCGAGGGCTCGCTGGCGCTGGCCCTGGGACTTGTCGCCGTGCATCGCCACGGCCTGCACGCTGCTTGACGCAAGTCGCTTGACGAGTCGGTCGGCCCCGCGCTTGGTGCGCACGAACACGAGCGTCAGCCCCCGCTCGGGCTCGCCCAGCTCAGAGACCAGCTGCGCGACCTTGCCCTCGTGCGTGACAGTGACGAAGCGGTGCTCCACGTCCGCCTTGCGCTCGAGCGGGTGCGCATGCTCGTGACGGTGCGGATCGGAGGTGTAGGCCTTGGCGATCCGTCCCACCTCGCCCTCCAGGGTGGCGGAGAAGAGCAGCGTCTGGCGCTTGGCGGCGGTCATCTTCACGAGCCTGTCGACGACCGGGCGGAAGCCCATGTCGAGCATCCTGTCGGCCTCGTCGAGGACGAGCAGCCGGATGCGTTCGAGCGAGACCTCCCTGCGCTCGATAAGGTCGAGCAGCCGACCCGGCGTCGCGACGAGGATGTGTGCGCGCGCGGCGAGCCGCGCCTGCTTGAGGATCCCGGCACCCCCGTAGACGGCGGCGATCGAAAGCGCCCGGGCATGGGCGATCGGGCGCATGTCGTCGACGATCTGGATCGCGAGCTCCCTGGTGGGAGCGAGGACGAGCGCCGAGGGTCGCGCGTCTGAGTCCTTGAGCAGCTCGACCAGCGGCACCCCGAACGCGAGCGTCTTGCCCGAGCCGGTCGGCGACTGCGCGAGCACGTCGCGGCCCGCGAGCACGTCGGGGATGACCATGCTCTGGACGGCGAACGGCGTGGCGATCCCGCGCTTGGCGAGCTCATCCACGACGACCTCGGACACGCCGAGATCGGCGAAAGTTTCATGCTTCATGTGTTGATGCTCCTTCTGGCGGCCTCTCCGGCCGCCGCTGCAGATGGAGATTCGACTGACCCCATCCGCGCTTTCAAGAAGAGCGCCAACAAAGACAAAGAACCTCACGGACGACTTCGCCGCCCGTAGTGGGACCGTAGCAGCCCGCTCGCCCGGATCCCGCAGGAGCGCCGCCGCGCGGGGCGCTCTTGCCTACTGCAGGCTCGCCATCACGTGCTTGACGACCGTGTAGTCCTCCAGCGAGTAGACGCTCAGGTCCTTGCCGTAGCCAGACTCCTTGAAGCCGCCGTGGGGCATCTCGGAGACGAGCGGGATGTGGTCGTTGATCCAGACGCAGCCGAAGCGCAGGGCCTTGGAGACGCGCAGGGCGCGGGCGACATCGCGTGTCCAGACCGAGGAGGCGAGCCCGTAGCGGGTGGCGTTCGCCCACTCGATCGCCTGCTGCTCGTCAGCGAAGCGCTGGACGGTGATCACCGGACCGAAGATCTCGTGCTGAATCATCTCGTCTTGTTGCTCGAGCCCCGCCACCACCGTGGGCTCGAGATAGAAGCCGGGCCGTTCGGGCTCGCGCCCGCCCGTCACGATCTCCGCCCGCTCGGGCTTGCGCTCGAGGAAACCCTCCACGCGATCGCGCTGACGGGCTGAGTTGACCGGCCCGAGCGTCGTCTCGGGGGCGAGCGTGTCCCCGATCACGAGCCCCCTGGCCTGATCGGCCAGGCCCGAGACGACCTCGTCGTAGACGCCCTGGGCGGCGAGCACACGCGTGGCCGCCGTGCAGTCCTGCCCTGCGTTGTAGAAGCCGGTGCCGGCGATCGTCTCGAGCGCGCCCTGGAGGCTCACGTCGTCGAAGACCACCACGGGCGCCTTCCCACCCAGCTCGAGATGCACCCGCTTGAGGCTCTCGGCCGCGGTCCTCGCGATGTGCTTGCCCGTCGCCACCGATCCCGTCAGGGACACCATGTCCACCTCCGGGTGGCTTATCAGCGCCTGCCCGGTCGGCTCGCCGTGGCCGCTGAGGACGTTCAGGACTCCCTTCGGCAGGATCTCGCTGGCCAGCTCGGCGAACCTGAGCGTGGTGACCGGCGTCGTCTCGGCGGGCTTCAGGACGATCGTGTTCCCCGCGGCGAGCGCCGGGCCGATCTTCCAGATGGCCATCATCAGCGGGTAGTTCCAGGGCGTGATCTGCCCGATCACCCCGACCGCCTCGCGACGGGTGAAAGAGGTGTAGCCCTCCATGTACTCGCCCGCCGCCCTCCCCTCGAGACAGCGCGCCGCCCCCGCGAAGAAGCGCAGGTTGTCGGCCATCACCGGCATCTCATCGCTCTCGACCGCCGAGATCGGCTTGCCCGCGTTCAGCGCCTCTGAGCGCGCGAGCTCCCCGGCGTGCTCCTCGAGCATGTCGGCGAGCGCGAGAAGCGCCTGGGAGCGCTGGGCGGGTGTCGTCTGCGACCAGCCGGCGAACGCCCTGCGCGCGGCCTTCACCGCCCGGTCGACATCCTCGACGGTCGACTTCGCGACGCGCGCGAGCTCCTCGCCCGTGGCGGGGTTCAGCACCGCCTCGCTCTTCCCTTCCGAGGCGACCGCCTCGCCGTCGATGATGTTGCTCAGAGCGCCTAGCTGGGCCGCCATGGGGATCTCCTCCTCGTAAAGCCGCTGGGATGTCTGGGTTTCAAGGCTAAAGACCTATACGGGCGCGGGGGCGCCGAGGGCCTCGGCTACGGCAGGGTGCCTGATCTCGCCGTCCTGGACGTTCAAACCCAGCCGCAGGGCGCGATCGCGCGCGAGCGCCTGCGCGACCCCATGCCCCGCCAAGGCGATCACGTAAGGGAGCGTCGCGTTCGTCAGCGCGTAGGTCGAGGTGATCGGCACCGCCCCCGGCATGTTCGTCACGCAGTAGTGGGTGATCTCCTCCACCTCGAAGGTCGGCTCGGAATGAGTGGTCGGGCGCGAGGTCTCAAAGCACCCGCCCTGGTCGATCGAGACGTCGACCAGCACGGCATGGCGCTTCATCAGCTTCAGCTGCTCGCGCGTGACGACCTGCGGGGCGCGCCCGCCGTGAACGAGGACCGCCCCGATGACGAGATCGGCGAGCGGCAGCATCTCCTCGATCGCCAGCGTCGATGAGAACACCGTCGAGGCGCGTCCCGCGAACGCCACCTCGAGATCGCGCAGCCGGTCGATCGAGCGGTCGAACACGAACACGTCGGCCTGCATCCCGATCGCGATGAACGCCGCGTTCATCCCGACTACTCCCCCGCCGATCACGAGCACCGTCGCGGCCGCCACGCCGGGTACGCCCCCGAGCAGGATGCCCCGGCCCCCGAGCGGCTTCTCGAGCATGAACGCCCCGGCCTGGGTGGCGATCTTCCCCGCGACCTCGCTCATCGGCGCCAGCAGGGGCAGGCGTCCCTCTGCGTCCTCGACGGTCTCATAAGCGATGCATGTCGCCCCGGACTGCTGCAGCCCGCGCGCGAGCTCGGGCTCGGCCGCGAGGTGCAGGTAGGTAAAGAGCGTCTGGCCCTCGCGCAGCTTGCCGACCTCCTCGGGCTGGGGCTCCTTCACCTTCAAGACGAGCTCGGACTCAGCGAACAGCATCTCGGCGTCCTCTACGATCCGAGCGCCCTGGGCGCGGAACTGCCCATCGGCCATCGCGCTGCCCTCCCCCGCGCCCGCCTGCACGAGCACCTCATGCCCGCGCGCACTCAGCTCCCTCACCCCGGCGGGTGTGATCGCGATGCGGTACTCGTCCGGCTTTATCTCCGTCGGGACTCCGATTCTCATCCGCTGAGCGCCCCTTCCAGCTTCGCCGGCTCCGAACAGGGCTCCCGCCGGGAGCCCTCAGAAGGGATCCTCACCGCGCGAGCTCCCTGCCGCGCAGGGCGAGCCAGAACTCGATGCGATCACGCGCGTGTGAGAAGTCGCGCCCGGTCAGCTGCTCGACCCGGCGGATGCGGTAGCGCAGCGTGTGCCGGTGGCAGTAGAGGGCGTTGGCGGCCTTCTCCCAGTGCCCGTTGTGTTCGATGAACACGTCCAGCGAGCGCAGGAGCTCATCGCCGTAGTCGCCCTCACCCTGTTCGACCGGGCCGAGCACGCCGCGGCAGTAGGAGATGAGCGCGTCGTCGTCCTGCAGCGACAGCAGCAGCTGAAAGGCGCCTAGATCGGCGTAGGAGGCCACCTCCGGCGCCTCACCGTTCAGAAGCCGCACGGCCTCAAGCGCGCAGCGCGCCTCGTGGAAGCTCAGCCGCAGGGAGTGCGTGGCGCCCGCGCGGCTCGCGGCCGCGCGCACCGGGCCGAACCGCGCGCCCAGCTCGCCGCGGATCTTCCGTGCCAGCTCGACCGGGTCAAAGCCGTCCGCGTCGATGACCGCGCACAACAGCCCCCCGCGGATGGCCACGAGGTTATGCGCTCCCTCGCGCTCGAGGATCCGTTCGAGTGGCGCCGCCGCGGCGGACGGGTCTGCGAGCGAGAAGGCCAGCACGGCCACCTGCTCGCCGATCCCGAACGGGCGCAGGCGCGCCTGCAGGTCCTCCGGGTAGAGGCGCCCGGTCAGCGCCTCGGCCAGCACGTCGCCCGCCATGTTGCGCTGGAGCAGTTCGTAGCGCTCGTTCACCAGCTGCGCGAAGGCGCGCTCGGTGATCGCGATGAAGGGCAGCTCGTAGGGGACCTCAAACAGCGGGAACGAGCGCTTGCGCGCCGCCGTCAGCAGCGCCGCCGGCAGGCGCTTGTGCGTGAAACCCGTGCCGAAGCCGAGCCCGGCGATCTCGTGGTCGGCCAGCCGCTCGACGAACTCGCGCTGCAGCTTCGGCCCATCGAGCTGGACGCCCGTCGTCAACAGCAGCTCGCCACCCCGCAGCCACGGGGTCGGGTCGGGCAGCTCGGTGGAGTGCACCCAGCGAACGTGGGCCTTCGCCGATTCGTGGCCGCTTGCGAGCTCCAGGCCGAGCTCGGCGATCAGGCTCTCGACAGTGAGCTCCAACTCCCCACCCGCTCGGAGGCCTCACTCAAGACCGGGCGCAGGACCGCCTCGATCTCCTCGAACTGCTCCACCCCGGCGATTAGCGGCGGCGAGAGCTGCACGATCGGGTCGCCGCGATCGTCGGTCCGGCAGATCAGCCCATGCCGGTAGAGCTCGGGCGAGAGGAAGCCGCGCAGGAGCTGCTCGGCCTCCTCGTGGTTGAACGTCTTCTTGGTGTCCTGGTCCTTGACGAGCTCGATCGCCTGGAAATAGCCGGCGCCACGCACGTCGCCGACGATCGGCAGATCGCGCAGCCTCTCGAGCATCGCCCGCAGCGCACCCTCGTGCTCGAGCACGCGCTCGCACAGGCCCTCTCGCTCGATCACGTCTATGTTCGCGAGCGCCGTCGCGCAGGCGATCGGGTGCCCGCCGAAGGTGAATCCGTGGTTGAAGATCTCCTTCCCGTGCAGGAACGGCTCGGCGATGTGGTCGCCCGCGATCACAGCCCCCATCGGGGCATATGCGGAGGTGATGCCCTTCGCAGTGGTGATCATGTCCGGCAGGTAGCCGAAGCGTTCGCAGCCGAACATGTACCCGAGGCGCCCCCATGAGCAGATCACCTCATCGGAGATCAAGAGGACGCCGTAGTGGTCGCAGATCTCTCTGACGCGCGCGAAATACCCGTCCTGGGGCACGAAGCAGCCGCCGCCGTTCTGGACCGGCTCGAGGATCACGGCGGCGACGGTCGCCGGGCCCTCGAACAGGATCGCCTCCTCGATCGCTTCCGCCGCCCACAGGGGATCGCGTTCTTCGCTCCAGCGGTAGGAGTTGGTGTTGGCCGCGTGCCGGCCGCCGGGCGTGAGCGGCTCGAACGGTTCGCGCAGGGCGGGCAGGCCGGTGGCCGTGAGCGCCCCCATCGAGGTGCCGTGGTAAGCGAGGAAGCGGGAGATGATCTTGTGACGCTTGGGTTCGCCTCGCGCCCCGTAGTAGGACTTCGCGAGCTTCCACGCCGACTCGACCGACTCAGAGCCGCCGGACGTGAAGAAGACGCGGTTCAGGTTGCCCGGCGTGAGCTCGGCGATGCGCGCGGCGAGCTCGATCGAACGCGGATGGGCATAGCTCCAGTTGGTGTAGAAGCCAAGCTCCTTGGCCTGCCTCGCGGCGGCCTCCCCGAGCTCGGCGCGGCCGTGGCCGATGTTCACGCAGTAGAGCGCCGAGAGCCCGTCGAGGTAGCGCTTGTCATGCTCGTCGTAGACGTAGCACCCCTCACCGCGCACGATTATCGGCACCTCAGCATGCTGGAAGGAGCCCATGCGCGTGAAGTGCATCCACAGGTGGCGCTTGGCCTGGTCTTGAAGCTCGCTGGACATCTCTTATACACCCGGCTCCCGTAGCTGACTAGACAGTAAGGACAACGCTACTGCGTCCAGATATGCAGCTCAAGGCGCCGCGTGGTCAACAAGTCTCCCACCGACTGTACGCGATGTACAACTCGCCGATCAGGCTTTGGGAATCGCGCCCCTTGCGCGCGCGGCGGTCGAGGACGTAACTTTCCTCACGACATGCAGCTGCCTTGCCCGCAACCGACAGAGAGGACCCCTGATGGCCACCGATAGCGTCGCCGGATCCGGAGCCCCGGCATCCTCGGAAGTCGTGGACAAGGGGCTCAAGCGGGGCGCCATCGGCTACCTCTCGAACATCGTCATCGGCGTCGCCTCGACCGCGCCCGCGTACTCGATGGCGGCGACGCTCGGGTTCGTCGTCGCGGTCAAAGGCGTGGGCGTGCACGCACCGGCGGTGATGATCGTGTCGTTCGTGCCGATGCTGCTCGTCGCCGCGGCCTACAAATACTTCAACCGCGCCGACCCCGACGCGGGCACGACGTTCGCGTGGACCACACGCGCGATGGGCCCCATGACAGGCTGGATGAACGGCTGGGCGATCTTCCTCGCGGACGTCATCGTGATGGCCTCGCTGTCGGACATCGCGGCCGTGTACACGTTCAAGCTGTTCGGCTTTACCGAACTTTCAAACTCCAAAGCCGCGATCATCATCGGGGCGATCGTGTGGATCTTGCTGATGACGTGGATCTGCTACCGCGGCATCGAGCTCTCCGCGCGCATCCAGCAGATCCTGCTCAGCGCCGAGGTCTGCATCCTCGCGCTCTTCTCGGTCGTCGCGTTCGTGAAGGTCTACGGCAGCCACCCCCCGTCGGGCGCGATCAAACCGTCGCTGTCCTGGTTTGACCCTACGCAGATCAAGTTCGGCGACATGCTCGACGCGGTCCTGCTCGGGGTGTTCATCTACTGGGGCTGGGACTCGGGCGTAGCGGTCAACGAGGAGTCCGAAGACCCAGCGGAGGGCCCGGGGAAGGCGGCGGTCGTCTCGACGCTCCTGCTCGTGCTCATCTACGTGCTCGTGGCGGCGGCCGGCCAGTCCTTTCACGGAACCGGGTTCCTGACCAACAAAGAAAACCAGGGAGATGTGCTCAACGCGCTCGGAAGTGGCGTGCTGGGGAGCGGTCTCGACAAGCTGCTGATCATCGCGGTGCTCACCTCCGCGTCGGCATCGACGCAGACGACGATCCTGCCGACGGCCCGCACGACACTATCGATGGCGCACTGGAAAGCCGTCACGGCACTGCTGGCGCGCGTGCATAAACGCTACCTGACACCGACCGTCTCAACGCTCGGCTTCGGCGCGCTCTCGATCGCGATCACGGTCCCCCTGCTGCTGCTCTCCGAAAGCGTCCTTGAAGACTCCATCACCGCGATCGGCTTCCCGATCTGCTTCTACTACGGCTGGACGGGCGTCGCCTGCGCCGTCTACTACCGCCGCGAGCTTATGAGGAGCGCGCGCAACTTCCTGCTCCTGGGCGCCGGCCCGCTGATCGGCGGCCTGATGCTGTGGGGCGTGGGCATAAAGGCCGCGTTCTATTACGGCCACAGCGCCAACGTCTCCTCCGCGCCAATCCTCGGCATCACGCTGCCCTTGTGGATGGGGATCGGCGGGATGATCCTCGGTGGCGCGATCATGCTCGGCTCGCGGCCGTTCTTCCGCGGGTACTTCTCGCGCAAGCTCGAAACCGCGCCCGCCGGCCTGCTCGAACGGCCGCCCGCGACGGTGGCGCCGGCACCCGTGGACTTCTGAAAGACCGGGGCACTCGCGCGATGCGCTGGTGAGCCTAGGCGGGCAGCTCCCGCCGGCCGCTTGGTGAGCCCATGTCCTTCAGCAGCTCGAGGAACGGCGCGGGTGGGAAGGCCTCTGGGCCGAGCACGCCCACGCCCTTCCAGTCGCCGCGGTCGAGCAGCTCGAGCGCGACGACCGGGTTGATGGCCGTCTGCCACACGACCGCCTGACTTGAGTACTCGCGCATCGTCGTCTCGTTGTCGACGAGGTGGTAGAGGTAGGTTGAGCGCGGCTCGCCCTCCTTGCCGGTGCCGGTGACCCATGTGCCCGCGCAGGTGCGCCCGGTCATGCGCTCCCCGAGCGTCGCCGGGTCGGGCAGCGCGGCGGCGAGCACATCGCGCGGGGCCACCTTGGTGCCGCGCACTGAGACCGGCTCTGTTGAGTCCAGGCCGAGTTTGTGCAGGGTCGCAAGCACATCGATGAAGTCCTGCCCGAGCCCGTACTTGAAGGTGACGCGCTCGCAGTCAACCCAGCGCGGTATCAGCACGACCTCCTCGTGCTCGACGTTCACGCATTCCACGGGCCCGATCCCCTCGGGAAAGTCGAACAGCTCGGGCTCGGAGAAGGGAGCGGTCGTGTAGAAGCCGCGCTCGCGCTCCCAGATCAGCGGCGGGTTCAGGCACTCCTCGATCGTCGTCCAGATCGAGAAGGTCGGCGCGAAGTCATAGCCCTCGACCACGAGGTCGGCACCGTCGCGCACCCCGACTTCTTTGATGCTCGAGAACAGCTCATCAGCAGCGTAGCGCGCGAAGATGTCAGACAGTCCGGGCTCGACACCGATGCCGAGGAGGGCGAGCAGGCCGGCCCGCTCCCACTCCTCATGCTGGGCCAGCTGAAGCTCGCCCAGCATCTCGCCGGGAAGCTCGTAGGGACGCTCGGGATGGGGGTGGGAGAGCGTCATCGCCATGTCCAGGTAGGTGACCTTCGCGTCGAAGGCAGCGCCGAAGATCGGCTCGTTGAAGCGGGGATCGCATGCGTTCAGAACGGCATCGGGCTTCACGCCGCCGATCAGGCTCACGAGCTCCTGCCTGCTCGAGGCGTCCACGCGCTCGGCGCCGAAGCGGTCGGGCTCCCCGAGCCGCTCGGCCACCGCGCGCGCACGCTCGAGCGCGACATCGGCCAGGACCACCTGCTCGAACCCATCGCGGCGCTGCGCGATCGCGGCAAACGCGGCCCCCACGCCTCCGGCTCCGACCACAAGCACCCTCATGGTGAGCAGTCTGACGCAAATCGCAATCTCCCAGTCTCATAAGCGCACGGCGGCGATGCTGCGTTATGCCGCAGGCGGCTCCCGTATGCTGCGCCGATCAGCGCGGTTTTGAACACAAGCAGATGAGCACCGGCGCACCCAGCTCCCCGCGCACGCCAGCCGGATCGCCCGAGCCCGACGGCGCGCGCGCCGCGGCGCGCGTCAACGCGCCCGCCGGGCTTCGCTCGCGCGCGCGAGCCGGCGCGTGGGCCCCGTCGCCGCGGCTCGGGCGCGCCGAGATCTGCTGGGCGATCCTCGCGGGAGTCGCGCTTGCCGTGCTGACGAGCTGGCCGCTTGTGCTGCACCTGCCGAGCCGGATCGCCCCGGATCTCGGCGACCCCGTGCGCACCGCCTGGCAGATCGCCTGGGTCGGGCACGCGATGCTCCACGACCCGCTGCACATCTTCGACGCCAACGTGTTCTACCCGCACCCGCTCAGCCTCGCCTTTTCGGACTCGCTGCTCGGATACGGCCCCGCGGGGTTCTTTGGCTCGGGCACCGTCGCCGCGCTCGTCCGCTACAACCTGCTGTTCCTCTTCGCCTGGTCGCTGTGCTTCCTCGGCGCCTACCTGCTCGCGCGCGAGCTCGGCCTGGGCCGGCTCGGAGGGGCGGGCGCCGGGATCGCCTTCGCCTACGCGCCTTACCGCGTGACGGAGGCCGGCCACCTGCACGTGATCTCCTCGGGCGGCATCCCCCTGGCGCTGTTCCTGCTCCTGCGCGGCTACCGCCGGCCGACCTCGGCGCGATCGCGGTGGCTTGTGCTCGCCGGCTGGCTGGTCTCGGCCTGGCAGATCAGCCTCGGCTTCACGCTCGGCCTGCAGTACTTCTACCTGCTCGCCGTGCTTGCGCTGCTCGTCCTCTGGTACTGGTGGCGTGGGCACTTCGCCGGCGTGAGCGGCCCGGCGCGCAGCGCGCAGACCGAGGCGAGCGCTCACGCCAAGGACGCTCGTCGCGGACGCGGGCCGCTGATCCCCGCGGGCCTTCTCGCGGTGAGCGTGATCGGGGTCGCGGCACTCGGCCTCGTCACCGTCTACCAAGCCCGTCCCTATCTGCAGGTCGCCCACGACTATCCGAAGGCCAAGCGCACGATCAAGGAAGTCAAGAACTACTCCGCCGGGCCGGCCGCGCTCCTGGCCGCCTCCTCGGAGAACCGCGTTTGGGGAAGCCCGACCGCGGGAATGCGTGCGAAAGTGCACTCCAAGAACGAGAGCGTCTTCTTCCCGGGGGGCTTGATCCTATTGCTCGCGCTGGCCGGACTGGCCGCGCCGCTCTACACCCGCCGATTACGTCTCGGCCTGGCGATCGGGATCCTGACCTGCTCGATCCTCGCCCTCGGCATGGGGCTGACGGGCGCGGGCTATCCATATCGGCTGCTCTACGACTACGCCCCGGGCTGGAACGGGGTGCGGGTGCCGGGCCGGATCTTCACGCTCGCAACGCTCTTCTATGCGCTGCTCGCCGGCGCGGGCGCCCAGTGGCTCGTGCGGCGCATCGCCCCGTGGAGCAGGCGCCAAGCGCTGAGCGCCCTGCCCGCCCTGCTCGGCGGGGCGCTGCTCGTCGGCCTGCTCGGAGAAGGAGCCGGGCACCTCGGCCATCCGCTCGTGCCCCAGCCCGCGCGGGCCGAGATCGGGCTGCCCGGGCCGCTCCTTGACCTGCCCAGCGACGGGGCCGACGACCGGATCTGGCAGTACTTCTCGACCGACGGCTTCTACAAGATCCCGATCGGCAACAGCACCTTCGACATCCCCGCCGTCGACGACCTGCGCGGGGGCATGAACGGCTTTCCCGACCGGGCGAGCATCGAGAAGCTGCGCTACTACCGCATCCGCACGGTGGTCCTGCATCTGAAGATGCCGAAGCTCCCGGGGATCGTCGGCTACGCGATCGCCGAGCCACCGAACGTGCGCGCCGCGGCGGCCAAGCCGATCGCCGGCCTCGGCGTCAAGCGGCGCCGGATCGGCTCGATCGTGATCTATGAAATCGGACCGGGCCCCGCGGCCCTGCACGGGACCGACTGATGAGCGGCTCGCCCTCGCGACCGGGGCGCCCGGCCCCCGCCTTCGCGAGCGCCGCCGCCGCTCGCCCCCGGCGTCCGGCGCGAGGGAACATTCCCGCCAAGCGGCTCGCGCTCGTGGCGCTCCTGCTCGTGGGCCTCGCCTACGCGACGATGATCCAGAACTTCTCCTGGAACCAGACCTCTCACTATGACCTGATCCGCTCGCTCAACAACGACGGCACGACGATCGACGCCTATCAGGAAAACACGGGCGACAAGGTCCTCTACAAGGGCCACTATTACTCGGCCCGTGCCCCCGGCCTCGCGCTCTTCGCCTTGCCCTTCTACGACGCGCTGAACCTCGTCAACGCGGACTCCTGGGCGCGCAAATCTCAAGCGCTGCGCTCCGACGACGAGATGGTCTACCTGATCGGGCTGTGGGCAAACGTGCTGCCGGGCCTGCTGCTGTTGCTGCTCGTCTGGCGCGTGGCCGAACGCTTCGAGCCCGGCTTCGGCGTGGCGGCGGCCGTCGCGCTCGGCCTCGGCACGATGGTGCTCCCGCTCTCGACGCTGCTGTTCTCGCATGCCTTCACGGCCCTCCTCGGCTTCGCCGCGTTCACCCTGATGCTGCGCGAGCGCGACGGGCCGCCCAGCCCTTCGCTGCTCTGGCTCGCGGGGCTCGCGATGGGATACGCGGTCACCTCGGAGTACCCGCTGTTCTTCGTCGCGGTGGTGCTCGGGCTCTACCTGCTCTCGCGACGCGACGCGCTCACCCCGCTCGCGGTGGCTCGCCGGGCCGGCGCCTACATCGCGGGCGGGATCATCGGCATCGTGCCGCTGCTCCTCTACAACCACTACGCCTTCCGCTCCTGGACGCATCTCGCCTACTCCGACGTTCCCCGCCAGCAGAAGGGTTTCTTCGGGATCGGCATACCGAGCCTGAAGGTCCTGGCCACGCTGCTGTTCGACTCGCGCGGCCTGTTCACGCTCTCACCGGTGCTGCTGATGGGCGTGCTCGGGCTGGTCATGCTCTACCGCCGGGGCCAGCGCGCGGAGGCGCTCACGATCGCCGGCATCTGCATCTGCTACGTGGGCTACAACTCGGGCTATTACCTGCCCTTCGGGGGCGGCTTCATGGGACCGCGCTTCCTGACCACGATGCTGCCGTTCCTCGCCGTCCCGCTCGCGATCGCCTTCAAGCGCTTCCCCGCCCAGACGATCGCGCTCGCGGCGGTCTCGATCGCCACGACGGTCATCGCCACGATCACGCATCCGCTCGTGGGCTATGAGACCGAGACCGTGGTCTGGGCCCGCTACCTGCGCGAGGGCCTCTTCCAGCCGACGATCGCCGCCGCATACGGTCTCGGGCGCGGCTGGGGCGGCATCTGGCCGTTCCTGCTCGCCGCCGCGGGTGGGCTCGTGCTCGCGGTATGGGCAACCCCGCGCCTGCGCTTCACGTTCGGCGGGCTCGCCTGGGGCCTGCTCGCGCTCTTGGCCTGGGCGCTGTTCGCGGCTCTCGCCCCCACGCTTTTGGGAATCGACCACCAGGGCCTGTTGAGTATCTTCAAAGCCGGTGACCACACGGCGCTGCACAAGGGCTTCGGCTCCTACCCGCTGAAGACGCTCGCCCCGATCGCGGCCGTCGCCGGCCTGCTCGCGCTCGGCGCGATGCGCCTGCTGCGCAACGAGACCGGCCCGCCCGGCAGGCGCCACGAGAGCGCGGTCGATCCCTCCTCAGCGCACGCGCCGCTCGCGGCCTGAAAAGGGGCGCGCTCGGGAGGCCCTCCCCGGAGGCGCGCTCGGGAGGCCCCCTGAGCGGGCGGGTTCTTTAGTTGCTGGCGGTCTTCATGTTGCACTTCGCCGTGTACAGGTGGCGGCAGACCACGATGTAGCCCGCGCGCGGCTGGTCGCGGGCATTCATCAGCCCGGCGTCGAAGCGCGTCGAGTTGACCCCCCCGGTCCAGTCATAGATGTAGAGGCGCTTGATCTGGGGCACCGAGGCGGCGACCTTGAACATGTAGGTGATCACCTTCGCAGCGCGTTTCAGCCCCGAGCCGTGCTTGTTGGGGAAGGCGTTTCCGAACTGCACGATCCCGCCCGTCTCGGTTAGCCACACTTGACCGCCGAGCGCTCGCACGAGTTCGCGCGTGCGCCAGCTTTCCAGGCGGTTGACATCAGAGTAGTTGTGCAGGCCCCAGATCCTCGGCATGGTCGTCTTAAGGCGCCCGATCTCGTGCTTGAAGTTGCTGATGTAGTTCAGCGTCGGAGAGATGTTCGCCTGGTCGAGCACGTCGAGCCCGATCACGGTGCAGCTCTTGCACACGCGGATCAGCGCCTGGTAGTACTTCGCGGCAGCTTCCGCCGAAGGGCTCGACCAGGCGTGGGGCACGTTGCCCCGGTTGGCCTCGTCCCAGGACTGGTACTGCTTCACATGCGGGAAGCGCTTGATGAATTTCTGCACGTCGTGCTGGTACTGGGCGACGCTCGGGAGCCT
This sequence comes from Solirubrobacteraceae bacterium, assembly GCA_049512215.1. Lineage (GTDB taxonomy): Bacteria > Actinomycetota > Thermoleophilia > Solirubrobacterales > Solirubrobacteraceae > Palsa-744. Next base: position 16,224 of record JBEKXJ010000022.1, on the reverse strand, counting down.
GGTCGGCGAGTACTCGGAGTGGTAGAAGGCGACCAGCACCTGCTGGTGCTGCGCTTCGGCGGCGCTGATCCAGGTGATCGCCTGGTCGAGCGAATAGGAGTGCACGGACGCGTCATAAGGCGCTATGTAGCGGACGATTTTCGTGTGCAGCTGACGCCACAGCAGATTGGAGAACATCTCGGGATGCTCGTCCCCGATGCCCGTCAGGTAGGCGGACGCCGCGTGCGCACTGGGCTCGAGCCTGGAGGAGCTGGCCTCGCTGAGGGCGCCGGGCGCCGCGAGCAGGCAGGCGAGCAGCGCGAGCGCGAGCGCGGAAAGCTTGGAGCGTCGGGGGAATCGTCGTGTCATCGCTGTCCTTTAGAACGGGTGCCGAGGGGTCAAGGTTGCGAAGGGTGCCTCAAGCAAGAGCTGTCCGATCGTAGTGGGTTTGCGGACCGTCCACGCCACTTCCGCGAAAGGCGGCTCCTCAGAGCCGGCGCGCAGCCGGACCGTGGAGAGTCCCCGGGGAAGCGCGCTGGGACCCTAGTCGCGGGCCCGCACAGACGTGCCGGTGGGAGGTGCTTCGACGTCATGCGGGGCGAGTCCTTCCGCCGCCGAGCCTCGCTCGGCTCTGCCCCCTCGCGCTGCCGGGCCCTCCTCAGCCCTGCCCTCCCTCGCTGCCGGGCCCTCCTCGGCCCTGCCCTCCCTCGCTGCCGGGCCCTCCTCGGCCCTGCCCGCTCGGGCCGGCGAGCCCTCCTCGGCCCTGCCCGCCTGCAGGCGCAGGGTGGGGTCGGCGACGATCCGCACGTCGACGCCCGGCAGGCCCCGCAGCAGGCGGCCCAGCAGCGAATTGTCGGCGATCGGACTGCTCAGGCGGCGGATGCCGCGACGGGGGGCGGGGGTCCCCATCAGCACGTAGGTGCTGCCCAGCTCGCGCGCGAGCGCAATCGCGACCGCCGCGACGTCCTCCCCCTCCTCGACGCGCAGACGGGCACCGAGCATCGCGACCAGGCGCCGCAGGGACTCCAGCCGCTTTCGGTCCTCGGGGCTCGGGGGGCGCCCCGGCGGGCGCACGACGAGCACGTCGAGCTCGGCGTCAAGGCGCTGGGCCGAACGCCACGCGCGCCGCACGACCTGCTCGGAGTGCGGCTCCAGCGTCGCCAGCGCCAAGAGCCGCTCGGCGATCGCCTGCGGTGGCGCCTCGGGCGGCCCGAGCAGCCCCTCCTCGTCGCGCCGCGCGATCGGGCTGGGCTCGCGGACGAGTCGCTTGACCTCGACGTCCTCGGCCACCTGGCGCAGCGCCGTCTCGCGCAGCGCCGCGAGGTTCTCGATCTTGAAGAAGTTGTTCAGGGCCGCCTGGACCCGCTCTGGACGGTAGACCTTGCCCGCGCGCAGCCGCCCGATCAGCGCCTCGGGAGTGAGGTCGATCAGCACCACCTCGTCCGCCGAGGAGAGCACCTCGTCGGGGATCGTCTCACGCACGCGCGTGCCGGTGAGCTGGGTCACCTGGTCGTTGAGGCTCTCGAGATGCTGGACGTTGACGGTCGAGAACACGTCGATCCCGGCATCGAGCACGTCGCGCACGTCCTCGTAGCGCTTCTCGTGCTCGACGCCCGGCGCGTTGGTGTGCGCGAGCTCATCGATCAGGCAGAGCTCCGGTTTGCGGGCGAGCACCGCCGACAGGTCCATCTCCTGCAGCGGCGTGCCGCGATACTCCACGCGCCGGCGCGGAAGGATCTCGAGTCCCTCGGCCTGCGCGACCGTCTCGGTGCGGCCGTGGGGCTCCAGATAGCCGATCGCCACATCGCGCCCGCTCTCGGCTTCTGAAGCTCCCTCCTGGAGCATGCGGTAGGTCTTGCCCACCCCCGGAGCCATCCCGATGAAGACCTTCAGGTGCCCTCGCTGCTCGGCCATGGGGCCATTGTCCTTGAAGAGCCGGCGCTCAGCACGGCGTCGTAGCGGCTGCGCACGTCCGCGCGATCTGACTCCTCGGGCACCGACTCCTCGCTCGCGCTCAGGATCATCGCCGCCTGCTCGAGCAGCAGCTCCCGCTGCCCCGGCCCGGTCGCATGCGCCATGACCTTGGCGAGCCCGTCGAGCTGGCGGATCATCACCGCCGGCATCCCCCGGCCAGCCTGACGTATCTTGTCGTGCGCGCGCTCGACCAGGCGCCGAAAACCGACCGTCACCGTGATCACGCGGACGCGGCCGACGCCATCGCGATGCACGGTCGCCGGCCGCCAGCGATCGGCGATCTTGCACAGCCCGTCACCCAGCCAGTCGATGCAGGCCAGCGCGGTGAACGTGTCGTTGACGGCCGGGGAGAGCGCCCGGATGGCGATCTCCACGAGCTGATCGACCGCGAAGGAGAGATCCTGCGTGAGCGTTCGATGCGGGCCCGTGGCGTGCGCCCCGCCGAGCGCGCGCGCAACGCCGGGCGCCGCAGTGGCGGGCCAGACGTTAGCCAGGGGCTGGCCCTCGACGACGAAGTGGCCCGGGCGATGCAACAGGCGGATCACCGCCTGGCTCCTGCACGAGATGTCGATCAGCGTGCTCATGCTCACGTACTGCAGGTAGCCGCTACGAGGCGCGCGGACCAAGCCGCTGTCCTCGTCCAGGCGCACGAGGACCTCCGACAGCGACGGCCCTGCCTTCAGAGCGGAGCTCGCAGGCAGCGCGACCTCCGCTTCGATCGCCCGCGAGAGATCGCGGGCGATGCTCGCGATCACCTGCGGCAGCTGGATCGACTTGGCGATGTGATCTATGAATACGACCAGCATCGCCACGTCGAAGACCACGAGCGCCATCGTCACCGTGACCGAGAGATGCGGAACGAAGTCCCCGTGACCGGCCGAACCAATCGAGACGAGCGTGAGGATCGCATAGACGAAGGTCGCCACGAAGCTGCCGAGCGTGAACTGCGTGATCCGGTCGCGGATGAAGTTGCGCAGCATGCGCGGCCCGAACTGGGTAGAGGCGAGCGTCAGCGTGACGATCGTGATCGAGAAGACGAGCGTCACGACCGTGATCACCGCCGCCGCAACCGCGGTCAGGATCTGCCGTGCGGCGTCCGCCGTGCCACTGTTGAGGAACGATGGGAGATGCAGCGAGCCGTCGTAGGCGGCCCGATCGAGCGCGTAGGTGCCGACGAACAGCGCGACCGCGAGCACGATCTCGACCGTCGGGACCAGCCACAGGTTCGTGCGCAGGGCCTCGCGCCGCCACGCGGACGGCAGCGGAAGGGAACCTCTCATCGCTTCGCGGCTCCTACACGCGAGCGCGAGCGGCCTGCGAGGAGGCGGGTCGGGAGGCAAATGTGACGGTACATGGCGGGTTCGGGCAGCGCGAAACTATGCCGACCAGTCTTCCCGGCTCACCTCCGCCTACGATACTGCGCCGCGCGCGCGTTCGGCGACGGCTACGGCGTTGAGCAATTCGAAGGACTAGAAGGCGACGGGATCGAACTCAACTCGCCTGGAGCGCGTCCTCCACTTCCCAGATCGCCTGGATCACCGTTCGCTCGCAGTACCGATTGAACAGCGGGCTGAGACCGTCGGTAAGGAGGACCTGGGCACGGGCGACGCCTCGGGGACTCACCGGAGCCGCCCCTTCGAGTCGTTCCGCCAGCCCGAGGATGGCCTGCCGACCTGCCCTCACCGCCGCACGCTCGATGACCACCGCCGAGAAGATCCAAGCCGACCCCGCGCGGTCGACGTAGTCGACGATCCCACGAAGCTCGCGAGCAATCTGCTGCCGCGTACGTGGGCTGGTCAGCTGGCGGGCACGCAGCGAGAGCGCCGGAGTCGATTCCTGCGCGCTCCCCGCCGCTATCCGCCGGTCGAGCCTCCACCGGGTCGCGTACACCCTCAGCCGAAGCGCCCATGCAGCATGCGCCGAGACCGATCGCTCCCGACGGTGGAGGGGGATGGCTCCGAAAGCGTTCATGCTGATCGCGACGGGGTGGACCCAATCGGACGAGGCTCTCCGACCGGGGCCTTCAGAATCGCGCCGCACCCTTTGCACGTCCAGGCGACCGACTGCGGATCGAGCTTCATCAGCACCGGGCAGGACCAGTCGTGGGGCGGGCAGTACTGGCCCCTGTTGGAGAGGCCGAGCGATCTTGACGGGCGCACGATCCCGTCGAGGCTCGCATCGTGGCGATGTTGAGTACTCATACTGGAGCGCCTCCGAGTCAGCCCCGGATGAACATGCTCTGAGTGTCACACCACCGCAATTACGCCCGCATCACGAACGGCCTGCCAGCCATAACGATTTCATGAAGGTCCGCCACCACCCTGACCGGCCCGGTCAGAAATGCCCGCTCAGCGCGTCGGCAGAGATCCGGCGGGTGTCCTCCGGGGCGGGACGGAGAATGAGAACCTCGGCGGGGACGCGCTCGAGCAGCCATCTCAGATCGTCATAGCTCAGCCCCGCCCGTGGGTCTTCGTCGGCTGAGACGATGATACGGTCGAAGTGCTCCTCGTCGAGCAGTTTGCGCAGCGCATCACGGGCGGATCGACCGCGGCCGACACGCGACTCGACCGGGATCCCCTGCGAGGAGACGCGCTGCTCGATCGCCTCGAGCAGCGGCATCCCGCGGCCACACTGCACCGGCAGGGCCGTCTCCAGGGGCAGGTTCATCGGCACGCGCGTCAGGAACGCGGGCATGATGATCGCGTTCTCGGCCTGGGCGAGACGAACCGCGGCCTCAAACGAACGACGAGAGATCTCCTCACCGGTGAACGGGAGCAGGATGCGGCGCACAGGCCGGGGTCGCTCACGCGCGGGGAGGCGTCTGTGCAGCGGCAGCCAGTAGCCCGCGAGGAGCCCAAGCAGGACGCCGCCGGCGGCGATGGCCACTACTGCTGGAGCGCTCATGGGTTCTCGGCGCCCGGACGCCGGGAGCGATCGGCGACGATACGCACATCAACGCCGGGGAGGAACTGCATCAACCGCTGGGGCAGGGGCACGCGGAGGCGGGCGAGGCCGTACGCCGGGCGCGAGCGGCCCAACAGGATGTAGGTGGTCCCACGCCGTGAGGCGACATCGACGATAGCCGCCGCAAGGTCATCAGATTCCTCCTCGAGCATCGTCGCGCCGAGCACCGAGGCGAGCTGCCTGAGAGCCGAGAGCGAGCGCTGATGATCATCTGAGAGGCGCTGCCCCGGTCGGCGCACCCAGAGCAGGTCGAGCTCGGCGCCGAGGCGTTGGGCCGAGCGCCAAGCGCGGCGCACCAGGCGCTGGGCGCCGGGATAGGGCTCAACGAGCGCGAGCAGACGCTCGCCGACGGCCTGCGGCGCATCCGCGGCAAGGCTCTCCTCGCGCGAGCCGAGGAGCTCGGTGGTCAGGCGCTTGACGCCGACCCTCTCGGCGACCTCGCGCAGCGCGACCTCGCGCAGCGCGCCGAGGTTCTCGATGCGGAAGAAGTTGTTCAGAGCGGCATCGATCCGCGCGGGCGGGTAGACCTTTCCGGCGCGCAGGCGGTCGAGCAGCGCCTCGGGGGTGAGGTCGATCAGCTCGACCTCGTCGGCGTGCGCAAGGATGTCATCAGGGATGGTCTCTCGCACGCGGATGCCGCTGAGCTCGGTGATGCGGTCGTTGAGCGACTCGAGGTGCTGGACGTTGAGCGTGGAGAGGACATCGATGCCGGCCGCGAGGACGTCCTCGACGTCTTCGTAGCGCTTGGCGTGCTCGGTGCCGGGGGCGTTCGTGTGGGCGAGCTCGTCGATCAGGCAGAGCTCGGGCGCCCGGCGCAGGATCGCGGGAAGGTCCATCTCCTCGAGCGCGGTCTCGCGATAGGTCACGCGCCGGCGGGGCACCATCGGCAGGCCCTCGGCGAGTCGGGCGGTCTCGGCGCGACCGTGGGTCTCGAGCAGGCCAATCACGATGTCCCGGCCCGCCTCGAGGTCCGCGAGGCCCTCGAGCAGCATGAAGTAGGTCTTGCCAACCCCTGCCGCCATCCCGAGGAAGACCTTCAGGCGACCGCGGGCGTGGCCATTGGCTGCGCCCGCGGGGGGTGGGATCTCACTCGCGAGGGCCTTGGCGCTCATCCCCCAAGTAGGTTATGAACGATCAGGTCGATCAGCTTGATGCCGATGAACGGCGCGATGATTCCGCCGAGGCCGTAGATCCAGAGGTTGCGCCGCAGCAGCGCGCTGGCCCCGATCGGACGGTAGCGAACGCCGCGCAGCGAGAGCGGGATCAGTAGCGGGATCACGATCGCGTTGAAGATGATCGCCGAGACGATCGCCGAGCGCGGGGTGCCCAGGTCCATGATGTTGAGCACGTGCAGGGGACCCTTGCCGCCCGGACTGGTCGCATAGGTGGCGACGAACACGGCCGGCAGGATCGCGAAGTACTTGGCGACGTCGTTGGCGATCGAGAACGTCGTCAACGCCCCGCGTGTGATCAAGAGCTGCTTGCCCACCTCGACGATCTCGATCAGCTTCGTCGGGTTGGAATCGAGGTCGACCATGTTGCCAGCCTCACGCGCCGCCTGGGTGCCCGTGTTCATCGCCACTCCCACGTCGGCCTGGGCCAGCGCCGGCGCGTCGTTGGTGCCGTCTCCGGTCATCGCGACCAGCCGCCCGTCCTGCTGCTGCTCACGGATCAGCGCGAGCTTGCGCTCGGGGGTGGCTTCGGCGAGGAAGTCGTCGACGCCCGACTCCTCGGCGATCTTGGCCGCGGTCAGGCGGTTGTCGCCGGTGACCATCACGGTCTTGATGCCCATCGCGCGCAGCTGGTCGAAGCGCGCCTTCATTCCCTCCTTGATCGTGTCCTTCAGGTAGACGACCCCGAGCACCTGACTGTCGCGCGCGACCGCCAGCGGTGTGCCGCCCTCGCGGCCGATGCGGTCGAGCTCGGCCTGCAGCTCGGGCGGCGGCGAGCCGCCTTCGCTCCTGACGAGCTCGATGATCGCGTCGCCGGCGCCCTTGCGCAGCCGCCTGCCGTCGATGTCGACGCCGCTCATCCTGGTCTGCGCGGTGAACGGCACGAACTCGGCGTGCAGCGTCGCCATGTCGTGCTCGCGGATGCCGTACTGCTTGGCCAGCACCACGATCGAGCGGCCCTCGGGCGTCTCGTCCGCAAGCGAGGCAAGCTGCCCGACCTCGGCGAGTTCGGCCTCGGGCACGCCGGGCATCGGGATGAACTCCGACGCGAGCCGGTTTCCGATCGTGATCGTTCCGGTCTTGTCGAGCAGCAGCACGTCGATGTCTCCCGAGGCCTCCACGGCGCGCCCGGAGAGCGCGAGCACGTTGCGGCGCACAAGGCGGTCCATGCCGGCGATCCCGATCGCGCTCAGCAGCGCGCCGATCGTCGTCGGGATGAGAGCGATGAGCAGCGCGATCAGCGTGGTCTCGGAGATCGCGGTCCCGGCGAACAGGCCGAAGGGGCGAAGCGTCGCCACGACGATCACGAAGATCAGCGTCAGCGCCGCGAGCAGGATGTTCAGCGCGATCTCGTTCGGCGTCTTGCGCCGCTCGGCACCCTCGACCAGCGCGATCATGCGGTCCAGGAACGATTTGCCGGGCTCCTGGGTTATTTCGACGACGATCTCATCAGAGGTAACGCGCGTGCCACCCGTGACCGCGCTGCGGTCGCCGCCGGACTCACGGATCACGGGCGCGGACTCCCCCGTGATCGCCGACTCGTCCACGGTCGCGATGCCCTCGATCACGGTGCCGTCACCGGGGATCAGCTCTCCCGCCGTCACCACCACGACGTCGCCGCGGGTGAGCTCGGAGGCCGCCCTGGTGGAGCCGTCGCGCATCTTCGCGACCGTCTCCTTGCGCATCGACCGCAGCGTGTCGGCCTGGGCACGGCCGCGGCCCTCGGCGAAGGCCTCGGCCATGTTCGCGAACACGACCGTCAGCCACAGCCAGAATGCGATCAGGAACGTGTACCAGGCGGGCTCGTGGCCGCCGCCGAGCGGCTTGCCGCCGAAGACCTGGATCAGCCAGGTGGCCGTGGTGATGACCGAGCCGATCTCCACCACGAACATCACGGGGTTGCGGATCTGCACGCGCGGATCGAGCTTCTTGAAGCTGTCGATCAGCGCGCGGCGGACGATGTCGCGCTGGAACAGCGAGATCGCGCGCCGTTCGTGGGCCGCCGGAATCTGCGCGGACATCAGCTCGTCCCTCCTGTCAGACGGTCGAGCGCGAGGTTGAGCTCGAGGACGTTAACGCCTTCCTCGCCGGAGAAGCCGAGCCCGCGGCCCGAGGTGTACTTGGCGATCAGGCCGTCGACCGTCGCCAGGGGGAGGTGGCGCACGGCCGCCACGCGGTAGGCCTGGATCCAGGCGTTCGCCTGCGAGATTTCGGGGTCTACGCCGGAGGCGGAGGTGTTGACCGCGTCGACCGGGATCTTCGCCACGGTCAGCCCGGGGTCATACGCCCGCTTGTTCGGCGCCGTGTTCAGTTCGAGATAGGCCTTGACGTTTTCGGCGTCCGCTTCCTCCGTCTTCTGGCTGTTGGGCCCGTGGTTGGAGAACGTGCTCGCGGCGGCGTTGTCCGCCCCGCCTTCGGTGGCCGAGGGGCGCGTCTGGAAGTAGCGCGGGTCGGGTTCGGTCACCACCACGCCCTTTACTTCCTTGGGCTTGCCGTTCTTTTCGAGCACCGGTGTCGAGAAGCTCTGGCCGATGATCTTCGAGCCCACCAGCTTGCCGTCGACGTAGACCTTCTGCCCGTTGGCGTCGCCCGGGAACGCGACCTGGCTGACGCCGGTGATGAACAGCGGGTAGACGAGCCCGAGCAGGACCGTGAAGACGATGATGCCGATGATCGAGGTGACGATGTCGCGTTTCATGTCAGTAGAGGTGTCCGGTCAGGCCCTGGACGATCGGGCCGAGCAGCAGGGCGGGGAAGAAGGTGAGCGCGCCGACGAGGATGATCACGCCGATCAGCAGCACGACGAACGTGCCGTTGTCGGTGCGCATCGTGCCGAGGCCCGCGGGCGTGATGCGCTTGCCGGCCAGCGCGCCGGCGATGGCGAGCGCGAACAGGATCGGCGCGTAGCGGGCGAACATCATGTCGAAGCCCCCGAGGATGTCGGCGAAGGTGATGCCGTGAGCGCCGAGGCTGCCGGCGTTCGGCTGGACGTAACCGGTGTAGCCGGCGAACGCCGAGCCGTTGTTGTTCGCCTGGGAGAGATAGGCGTAGAAGGTCTCAGAGAAGCCCTGCGGCGTATTGGTGCCCGCCTTGGAGATCGCCACTTCGGAGATCGATGCACGCCCGGACTTGCTGGCGGTGGCCAGCGCCGTGCAGAAGAGCGCCGTCAGCGGCGTGATCAGGATGCCCAGCCCCGCGAGCTTGATCTCCCTCGCCTCGAGCTTCTTGCCGAGCCACTCCGGCGTGCGCCCGACCATCAGCCCACCGATGAACACCGCCAGGAGGACGTACTCCAGGATCGAGTACAGGCCCGTGCCGACACCGCCGAAGATCACCTCGCTGGCGGACAGGTTGGCGAAGGGAACAGCCCCGCCGATGCCCGTGAACGACTCGATCGCGCTGTTGACCGCGCCGCACGAGGTGACCGTCGTTACCACGTCGAAGAGCGCCGAGCCGGCGATCCCGAAGCGCTGCTCCTTGCCTTCCATGTTGCCGCCGGTGGAGCCGGAGATGACGCCCGTGTGCAGGCCGGCCGCGTGCTGGGCGGGCGAGCCATGCGCCTCGGCGATGTAGGCCACGGCCACGGCGCCAAGGAACATCAGCATCACCGCCCCGTAGATCGCGTAGCCCTGGCGGCGATTGCCGGTCATGCGCCCGTAGGCGAAGATGAGCGCCGCCGGGATGATCAGCACGAGCAGCATCTCGAACAAGTTGGTGAAGCCGTTGGGGTTCTCGAACGGATGGGCCGAGTTGACGTTGAAGAAGCCGCCGCCGTTGGTGTTGAGCTCCTTGATCACCTCCTGCGAGGCGGTCGGGCCCATCGCGATCGACTGGGTGAGGCCGGTGATCGTGTGAACGGTCAGGTAGTTGGACAGGTTCTGGAGCACACCCTGGGAGACGAGCACGAGCGCGCCGATCACGCAGATCGGCGTCAGCACGTAGAGGATCGTGCGCACCATGTCCTGCCAGAAGTTGCCGAGGCTCTTGCCGCTGCGCCCGATGATCCCGCGGATCAGCGCGATCGCGACGACGATGCCAACGCCGCCCGACAGCCAGTTCTGGACCGTCAGCCCGGTCATCTGGCTGAAGTAGCTCATCGTCGTCTCGCCGCTGTAGAACTGCCAGTTCGTGTTCGTCATGAACGACGAGACGGTGTTGAACGTGACGTTCCACGAGCCCGAGTGGTAGCCGAGCGGGTTGAGCGCGTGGGGAACGAAGAAGGCGTCCTGCGTGCGCAGGATCAGGTACAGCAACAGCCAGCCGGCGAGCGAGAAGATGATCAGGCTTTTTGCGTAGGCCTTCCAGTCCTGCTCGCGCTCCGGGTTGACCCTGAGGATGCTGTACAGGAACCGCTCGGGCCCGGCGAATATGGGCGAGAGGAAGACCCGCTTGCCCGTGTAGACGTTCGCCATGTAGCTGCCGAACGGGAAGGCGAGCGCGGTCAGGATGACCGCGAACAGCACGATCGTGAACCAGCCGGCGAATGTCATGCCCTAGAGCTTCTCCCCGCGGATCAGCGCGTAGAAGAGGTATCCGATCACCAGCACCGAGACGACCAGGCCGAAGAAGTCGGCGCCGCTCATGTGCGCGACGAAGAAGCCGAGGGGAAGCGAGAGGCTCATATCCGCTCGATCCCCTCGATGATCGCGAGCAGAATCAGGAACATGACGATCCCGAGGGCTATCGCTACGACGTCCATGGGCAGCACTATTGACGCTTGCGCGTCACGCCCGCATGACGATCGCGGCCAGCGGTATAACGATTTCGTGACGCTGCGGGGACGATTTCGTGACGATGCATGGCGCGAGGCTATGCCGGGCGAGCACGTGCGCAATCGGTAGTCCACTCAGGTTAAGCTGCGGAGAAGCCGAGGCGCCAGTGACGGCCGGCCGTCGCCGGGCCTCAGCAGGCGAAACGGTAGCCGACGCCCGGGTCGGTCACGATGTAGCGTGGCGAGCCGGCGCCCTCGGGCTCGATCTTGCCGCGCAACCGCGCGATGTGCGTGCGCAGGGGCTGGATGTCCTCGACGTACTGCGGTCCCCAGACCTCCGCGAGCAGCGCCCTGTGCGTCATCAGCCGCCCGCGGTTTCGCACGAGCACGCGCAGCAGCTCGAACTCGATCGGGGTGAGATGGATCGGCTCTGCGTCACGGCGCACGACCCGCGCGGCAAGGTCTATCTCGAGACCACTCACCACGATGCTCGGCTCCTCTTCGGCGGGCACCGCGCGGCGCAGGGCGGCCTGCAGGCGGGCTATGAGCTCGCGCGTCCCGAACGGCTTGGTGATGTAGTCGTCCGCCCCCGCCTCCAGCGCTCTGACCTTCTGATCCTCCTCGCCGACGGCCGACAGCACGAGGATCGGCATCTCGCTCCATTCGCGCAAGCTGCGCGTGACCTCCACGCCGTCGCCGTCGGGCAGCACGAGGTCGATGATCGCCGCATCCGGCGGGTGCACCGCAGCAAGGTCCAGCGCCTGCGATGCGGTCCCGGCGGCAACGATCTCGAAGCCCGCCTCGCGCAGCACCACTTTCAGGGCGCGCACGATCTGCGGCTCGTCGTCGACGACGAGCACGCGCGGCGGCTTGGCGGGGGCGCCCTGCGCCCGCGTGCTCACCTGGCCGGCTCTCCTCGCAGATGCGCAGCGCTCGGCTCTCGAGGGCGGGCAGGAGCGAGCGTGGCGGGCTCGGCGCCATCCTCCCCCTCCTCGCCGGGCTCCTGGAGCGGCAGCTCGAACACGAAGGTCGCCCCCTGCCCCGGGAGGGACTCGACGTGCAGCGACCCGGCGTTAGCCTCGGTGAACCCCCGGGCGATGGCCAGGCCGAGACCCGAGCCACGGTGCCCGCCGGCAGACGTGCCGGCACGGTAGAAAGGCTCGAACACCCGCTCCAGCTGAGCGGGTGGAATGCCCGGCCCACGATCCACCACGCGCACGATCACGCGGTCGCCCGCCGGCCTGCGCCCTTCGAGGTGCTCCCCACCGCCATCGCCGCTCACCACGGGGCGCGGCGCCCGCGCCAGGCTGCGCACGGCGCGCGCCCGCACCGAAACCGGGTGCCCGCCGGAGTGACGCCGCGCGTTCTCCAGCACATTCACGAACGCGCGCTCCATCTGCACCGGATCGACGCGCACCAGCGGCAGGTCGCGGTCGATCGAGAGGCTGAACTCCTGCGGGTCCGCGGCCAGCTCCCCCAGCGCGGAGCGGATCAGCTCCTCGGCCGAGGCCCAGTCCCTGCGCGGCTCCGCCGCGCCCGCTTGCAGTCGCGAGAGATCGAGCAGGTTGTCGACCAGCCTCGAGAGCCTGCGCGCCTCCTCCTGGATGACGCTAGCCATCTCCTCGCGCTCCTGCGGGGACAGCGATCGGGAGCTGAGCGCCTCGGCGGCGGCGGAGATGGCCGTCAACGGCGAGCGCAGATCGTGGGAGACCGCACGCAAGAGCGCGGTCTTGACCGTGTCCGCCCGGCGCAGCGCCGCCGTCTCGACCACCCCGCCCAGGAGCCCCTCGCGCTCGAGCGCCGCGCTCAACAGCGACTCGAGTGCCGGCACGACCCGCTCCTGCAGCCTGCGCAGGCTCGCCTCGGAGGCATCAGCCCCCACGAGCAGCGTTCCAACTCGGTTCGAGCCCTCACGCAGGGGAAACGCGACGCGGCGCTCATCGCCCTCGACCGCATCCATCTCGATCGCCGCCGAGCTCAGCTCCAGCGCGTGCGCCAGCCGCGCCGCGGCCGTCGGTAGATCCTCTGAGAGGCTGTTCCCGCGCAGCAGCAGCCGGGCCATCTCGGCGGCCAGGTCGGCCTCCCGCCTGCGCTCCTCCGCGTCGCGCGTACGCGCGCGCGTCACCTCCGCAACGGAGCTCGCCAGAACGGCCACCACCAGGAACGCGGCCAGCGCCACCCAGTTGCTCGAGTCCCTGATCGTGAACTGCCCGACCGGCGGAAGGTGGAAGAAGTTGAACGCACCCGCGCTGACGATCCCCGTCGCGATCCCCATCCATGCGCCCCACGTGACCGAGATGAGCAGCACGGCCGGGATGTATACGACGCTGAGCGAGACCACGGGCGCGACGTGCTTGAGCGGGTAGATGATCAGCGTGCACAGCGCAACCGCCGCCAGGGCGACGATCGCGCCGACGCGCCGGGGAGGCGGATCGCGCGCGAGCAGGAATCCGAACGGGGGCGACACGCATTGCAGCGTAGTGCAGCAAACCCCGCTGCGAGCGCCTTTAGGGAGCGCGCAGCCGGGCGGGCGCGCCGTAGGGCAGAAGCGCCTCAGGCAGCTCGACCCAGCCGTCGGAGCGCTGACCGTTCTCGAGCAGCGCGACGATCGTGCGCCCGACCGCGACCGCGGTTCCGTTGAGCGTGTGCGGCGTGAGCGTGCGCCCGTCCAGGCGCGTGCGGATGTTCAGTCGTCGAGCCTGGTAGTCGGTCGTGTTCGAGCACGAGGTCAGCTCGCGGTAGCGGGCCTGGCTCGGAAGCCACGCCTCGCAGTCGTACTTCTTGGCGGCCGAGTTCCCGAGCTCGCCGACCGCGATGTTCACCACGCGGTAGGGCAGCCCGAGCTCGCCGAGGATCTCCTCCTCGATGCCCAGGATGCGCTCGTGCTCTTCAGCGGAGTCCCCGGGGGAGACGAAGCTGAACATCTCGACCTTCTCGAACTGGTGCACGCGGAAGATCCCCCGCGTGTCCTTGCCCGCCGCCCCGGCCTCGCGGCGGAAGCACGGCGAGAACCCGGCGTAGCGAAGCGGAAGCCGCTCCGCATCGATGATCTCCCCGTCGTGCAGCGACGCGAGCGCCACCTCGGAGGTGCCGAGGAGGTAGAGGTCGTCCTCGGGCAGATGGTAGATCTGCTGCTCGGTGTCCGGCAGAAAGCCGGTCCCGTAGAGCGCCCGTTCGCGCACGAGCACCGGCGGGATCACGGGTTCGAAGCCATGAGCGCGCGCCTTCTCGAGCGCCCAGTGAACGAGCGCGAGCTCGAGCATCACGAGCTCGCCTCTCAGATAGGCAAAGCGTGAGCCGGAGAGGTTCGCCGCCCGATCCATGTCGATCATCTCGCCTGCCAGCTCGAGGTGATCGAGCACCTTGAAAGCGGGCTCGGGGACCTCGCCCACCTCGCGGAGCACCTCGTCCCCGGGGCCGGGCGCCGCGGTCGGATCGGGCAGGTTGGGCAGCCGGGCAAGCTCGGCCTGCAACTGCTCCTGAGCGATTCGCGCCCCCTCGGTGAGCGTCTTCACCTCGCCGCTCATCTGCTTCATGGCGGCGAGCAGATCGCCGACGTCGGCCCCCGCACGCTTGCCCTCAGCGATCTCCTCGGAGCCCGCCCGTTGCCGGGCGCGGAGGCTCTCGGCCCGAGCGGTGACCGATCGCCACTCCTCGTCCTTGGCGAGGATCTGCTCGACGATCGCGATCAGAGCGTCGTCGCGCCTTCCGAGGGCCGCGCGCACGCCGTCGGGGTCCTCGCGGATGCGCTTGAGGTCGAGCACGCCCCTGCCGAGAGCCCGCGGGCGCCCTATTTCGTCGACAGCGTGATGTTCACCGAGGGCACCTTCTGCGCATGGAGCCCGGAGTACTGGGCGAGGAAGCCGGCGAGCGCCTGCGCATCGTCACCGAGAACGATGTTCTCCGGCATGATCGCGCCCGAGAAGCCGCCGTTGCGGATCGCGTAGAGGACCTGTTCCACGTTCTCCTTGCGGATGTTGAAGTTGGGCCCGTTCGTCCTCACGCGGTTCTGGATGCTCGTGGCCGACCCCTCGGCGCCGACCACGGCCAGCGAGTGACAGCCCGAGCAGTGGTCACGGAACAGGACCGCCCCGCGGTAATAGGGGCTGTTCTTCGCGATCTGTATCCCCTGCGATCCACACGCGCCAATGACGGCTGAGCAGGCGAGCAGGAGCGCGGTCCTGGCGAGGAGCTTCATGCGCGGGGAATATATAGCCCCGCTCAGAACCCGTGGGCCGCGCCTATAGCCCCGGTCAGAACCCGTGGGCCGTGCCTGTAGCCCCGCTCAGAACCCGTGGGCCGTGCCTGCCGCGCGCAGCGCGAGGAAGACGACCACGAGCGCCGAGAGGGCCATCACGCCGATCTCGCGGCGCACGATCTGGGCGACGAGGCCCTCCTGCTCGCCTTCGGGCAGGCCGGCGACGGCCTGGGCATCGGGGAGGCCCCGCTGGTCGAGGATCGTCTGGGCCGCGGCGACGCGGAGCTGCTCGGCGACGAACCCCACCGCGAGCGGCAGCAGCGCGTAGAGGTAGAAGAGATGTTCGCTTGAGTACTTGCCTGCCGCGGCCAGCGAGCCGACGGCCACCGCGAGCGTCAGGCACGCTCCCTGCCCGACTCGCAAGAGGATCCAGAAGCGGTGGCCCGATCCACCCTCGCCCCGGCCGCCGCGATGCCAGATCCAGCCCCCCAGCACTGCGGGGAGAACATTGATGAGCGCGACCGCGAGCGCAGCCGCCACGACGGCCTGTGTCATAGGAGAGATATCGAGCCGATTGCCACTATGTAACACTCTGCCACAAGCGGTGATATAACAGCGCGCGGTGCTGCGTAGCTATCTTCCGGCGATCGTCTTTCTCATTCTCGGCGGAGCCGTCGGCGGCGCCTTCGGCGTCCTGAACTCCTACATCGGCCCTCGCCGCCCGACCCCGCACAAGCAGGACCCCTACGAGTGCGGCCTGCCCTCGGAGGTCAAGCGCGAGATGCGCTTCGGGATCAGCTTCTACCTGATCGCGATGCTCTTCATCCTCTTCGACATCGAGGTCGTCTTCCTCTACCCGATCGCGGTCGAGTTGCGCGCCTACGGAGGCTACGCGCTCGCCGAGACGATCGTCTTCGTCATGCTGCTGTTCGTGGCCTTCCTCTACGTGTGGCGCAGGGGGGCGTTGGAGTGGAGGTGAAGCGCGAGCGCCTGGGCCCCACCCCCGGCTACGGCGCGCCGGCGGGGCCCGGCGCAGCGGGCGCCGGCGACGCGCTGCGGGTGCGCGGACTCAACGCAAGCCAGCTCCTGCGCGGCGCAGACATCGAAGGCCCGACACCGTCCGCGCACCTCGAGGGCAGCGACCTCGAGCGTCACGTGGAGGAGCGCCTGATGACCACAACCCTCGAGAAAGCCGTGGCGTGGGCGCGCTCGAACTCGTTCTTCCC